>CADBRU010000033.1 GCA_902797165.1 uncultured Elusimicrobium sp. | reverse complement strand
GCGTTGACCGGAAAGTACTTTACCCAAAGAGCGGCGAGAGGCTAAACCGCCTGGTGCACGCGCTCTGTCAGATTGACCGTGCGTAGCGGGTTGACCGGCAAAGCCGTGGCGTTTCATACCGCCGGCAAAACCGTGGCCTTTAATGCTACCCTGCACGTCAACATAGTCGCCGGGTTTAAAAATTTTCTCGAGTGAAATGACTTGACCGATTTCAAAACCGTTGACGTCTGCCACGCGATGTTCTTTTAAGTGGCGGACCGGGGTCGTGTTGGCTTTTTTGAAATAGCCGAGTTCGGGCTTATTTAATTTGCTTTCTTTCACTTCGCCAAAACCAATACAGACAGCGTTGTAGCCGTCTTTTTCTTGGGTTCTGACACGTACAATCTTGCAGGGGCCTGCTTTTACTACGGACACACCATGCAGATTGCCTTTTTCATCAAAGAGTTGGGTCATGCCCACTTTCTCACCGATTACAAAACGTAACGTAGCCGGTGCTTCTTTGACAGTTTCTGCTTTGGCCGCTTCAGCAACGGGTGTTGCCTCTTGGGCACCAGCAGCATTTTTGTTTTCTTCTGCCATACTTATTGTTTTCCTTTATTAGTTGCTTTTAATGGCCACATCTACACCCGCGGGCAAATCGAGTTTCATCAGTTCGTCCACAGTTTTAGAGGTGGGGCTTTTTAGATCAATCAACCGTTTGTGAATGCGCATTTCAAACTGCTCCCGGGATTTCTTATCGGTATGCGGAGAGCGAAGTACGGTGTACTTCTTGATGCGTACCGGAAGAAGAACCGGACCGGCAACGATAGCACCGGTTTTTTGCGCGGTTTCCACGATGCGGGCAACGCTTGTGTCGAGCATACGATGGTCGTAAGAGCGCAATTTAATGCGGATTCTTTCTTGGCTGAGAATTTTTGCTTTCTTTTCAGTTTTTTCTGCCATTTTAGTTTCCTTAAGGTTCTTTTTTCTAAAAAAATTTATCGGCAGAAAATCCCACACTGCGCCCATCGTTCTCCGACGGACCAGTCTAGGAATTTTTGCCTTTATCCTACTTTGATACTTTTTACATTGTACCAAATTAGGGGCTCGTTTGGCTAGGTTTTTTAGTGCGTTCACCAGGGCACGTAAAACACAGCCTAAATTCGCTTAATTATATTGTATAATAATTGAGGTTTGTTGTAAAGAGGAAAAATAGGGCGATTGATATTATGGAAAATTATAATAAAGTAATTAGAACAAAACGAATTTTATTAATCGTTGACTTTGTTGTAGCCGCGGTTAGTACTGCAGTTTTGCTTTTTCTCGGAAAAGAATGTCCTACTTGCGTGGGGGTAGGGTTTATTGTTACTATACCCTTGTTCGTATTAGCATTATGTGGTGTTGTCGGCTTTATTTACCAATGCATTAGTCTTTTGTATTTTGTACGCAAAAACAAGAAACAACCTACCGAAAAATCAGCCACTACACCGTTGCAAAAATCTATCATCAATATGGCAATTACACCTTTACTGGAAGCGGTGCTATCCGGGAAATTGGAATCTACCCGCGCAGCACTGGCCGCGGATCCGACGCAACTAAATACCCCGTATGCAGAAAACGGCAATACACCTTTGCATGTGGCGGTGTGGAACGGATACACCGATATTGTAAAACTGCTTTTGGAGCAACCCGGCATTGATTTGCATATTAAGAATAAAGCAGGGAAAACCGCTTTTGATTTGGCACAAGATAAAAACTTACCGGAAATTATAAATCTACTGGCAAGCGTAGGAAACAAACAAGAAGAAAATTAAACATAGTGGTTATTTGAAAGGAAATTTATGTCAACTGATTACGGACTGACCATTGTAAAAGATTACCCGATTAAAGGGGTTAATTTTATTGATATTAACGGAATGTTGGCTACCCCCAAACATTTCACAGCTGTTATTGAAAAGTTTTGCGAAACGGTTAAAAATAATCTGCCCGCAGACAAACTGGCCAAAGCGGCTATCATCACCCCCGAATCACGCGGGTTTATTTTCAGCGCGCCGGTGGCGGACCGCTTGAAATTGCCACTGCTGCTCATCCGCAAAAACGGTAAAATTCCGAGCAACCCCTATTCGTTCCGCATCACGAACGAATACTCCACCTACAATATGGAAATGGACGGCGACCTTCTAGCCAAGCATGACCATTTTATTTACATTGATGATATTTTGGCTACCGGACAAACGCTTGCGTCCGTACGTGAGGCCCTAGGCAAAAAAGGCAAAGAAATTGTACTGGCCGTACACCTTACTGCGGTAGCCGCCTTGAAACCCGTGCGCGATAGCAATGCCGATTTGAAAGGACTGCCCACCAAAGAAATTATTTAATATGTATGTAATAAAAACCCCGCTCGTTTGAGCGGGGTTTTTTAAATGCACAACTGTTTTATGCCACTTTAGCAGCGGTTCTCTTTTCAATGATAGCCTTGGCTACGTTGCCCGGTACTTCGGCATAGTGGCTCGGCTCCATCGTGAAAGAGGCGCGACCTTGAGACAAGGAGCGTACGTTGGTCGCATAGCCGAACATTTCGGCCAGCGGCACTTCCGCCTTTACGTAGCGGACGTTTCCGCGTACACCCATTTCTCCGATTTGACCACGGCGGGAACTGAGGTCCCCAATAATATCACCGAGGTTGGCTTCCGGAGCGACGACTTCTACTTTCATAATCGGCTCCAAGATAATCGGGTTGGCTTTCTTCGCACCGTCTTTAAGTGCCATAGAAGCGGCAATCTTAAAGGCCATTTCGGAGGAGTCTACCTCGTGGAAGGATCCGTCGTACACCGCTACTTTAATATCCACTAAGGGGTAGCCCGCAATGGCACCGGAGTCCAATGCTTCGCGGCAACCTTTTTCAATAGCCGGGATATATTCTTTGGGAATGCGGCCTTGGGTGATTTCGTTGACAAATTCAAACCCTTTG
>CADBRU010000032.1 GCA_902797165.1 uncultured Elusimicrobium sp. | reverse complement strand
GAGGGAGAGATTCGAACTCTCGATACGGTTTCCCGTATGCAGTCTTTCCAGGACTGTGCCTTAAACCGCTCGGCCACCTCTCCAAAAGGTTTCGTCGGTAAGTATATATATTATATCAAATTAGAATTGTTTTTCAAAATTACTTGACTTAGGTTTCTTTGAATTGTTAAATATTAATAGGCATTGTATTAAGGAGGGTTTATGAAAAAAGCAATCGTAGCATATTTTAGTGCCGGTGGGGTAACAGCCGCAGTAGGAAAACGGCTAGCCAAAGTGGCAGACGCTGCTGTTTTTGAAATTTGTCCGCAAAAGCCTTATACCAATGCTGATTTGGATTGGAGTAATAAAAAAAGCCGCAGCAGTGTGGAAATGCAAGATCGCGCTTGTCGTCCCGCATTGGCTGAAAAAGTACCTGATTTAACGTCTTATGAAGTAGTGTTTATCGGATTTCCGATTTGGTGGTATCGCGAGCCGAGTATTATTGATACGTTTATGGAATCGGCTGATTTTAGCGGTAAAATGATTGTGCCGTTTGCCACCTCCGGTGGTAGCGGACTGGGTGACGCTCCGAAAAACATACAAGCACTTGCCCCAAATGCAGTAGTAAGAAGCGGGCAACGCTTTGATGCAAGCGTATCGGAGGCTACTTTATCCGATTGGGTTAAAATATATCTGTAAATCTCTTATAAAAAAGGCTCCCGCGGGAGCCTTTTTCATTTTATTTCTTCCAAATATTTTTCTAAAATTTCTGCGGCACTTTTTACTTTGTCTGCACAAGGGCGCTTGTGATAATAGGCGTCGGTGCGCGGTTGTGGGGCTTGCGGTTGATTGGTAGTAAGTCCTAGCAGTTCGCGGCAGATGATAGAGCCGTTTTCTTGTTTGAAACGATTACACACTTCTTGTATTTTCTTGTAGAAAGCCGCTTTTGCCGCGTGGTCTTTGGGGTCTTTGGGTGCGTACTTTAAGGAAAGTACCATGCACATGGCACTAACCGCTCCGCATACTTCGCGCTGGCCGCCTAGCCCGCCGCCGAAGCAAGCCGCCATGGCAATGGCTTGCTCCTCGGTTAAGCCGAGTTGATCTTTATAAGCGCACAAAACAGCCTGTGCACAATTGTGTCCGTTTACAAATAATTCTTTTGCTTGTTCACCTTTTGTCATATCAATATAATAGCAAATCTAATCAAAATGTACATTTGGTGGCGGGCGCGGCTTTTGGTATCATATATAAAGATAAGGAGGAATTATGCGCGGAAATTGTGAAAACTGTGTGAATTTTAAGAAAGTAGTAGTTGTGGGGTGCGGTTTTGTGGGCTCTGCTTCGGCTTTTAGTTTAATGCAAAGCGGACTGTTTAGTGAAATGGTGCTTATTGATGCCGATAAAGCCAAAGCGGAGGGGGAGGCTTTAGACATCAGCCACGGCGTAGCGTTTGCCAAACCTATGAAAATTTACGCGGGTACGTACGACGATATAAAAAACGCTTCCGTCATTATTATTACCGCGGGTGCGGCGCAAAAACCCGGTGAAACGCGGCTTGATTTAGTCAAGAAAAACATTTCCATTTATAAGTCCATTATTCCGGAAATTAAAAAGCGTGATTTTAAGGGAATTTTACTAATCGTATCTAATCCGGTGGATATTTTAACGACGGTAGCGGTGAAACTCAGCGGCCTGCCCGAAAACCGGGTAATTGGCTCGGGCACAGTGCTCGATACCGCGCGCTTAAAATATGAAATCGGAAATCACTTAAACGTAGATAGCCGCGGTGTGCACGCGTTTATTATCGGTGAGCACGGGGATAGTGAAATTGCCGCGTTTAGTGCGGCTAATGTGTCGGGCATTAAACTGGACGATTTTTGTGAAATGCGCGGACACTTTGAGCACGATAAAGCCACCGCTGCCATTGCCGAGCGCGTGAAAAACAGTGCGTATGAAATCATTGCCAAAAAGAAAGCCACCTATTACGGAATTGCGGTGGCGGTTAAACGTATTTGCGAAGCCATCGTGCGTAATGAGCGCTCTATTTTGCCCGTATCTTCTATGATGCACGGCATGTATGGTATTGAGGGTATTGCCCTAAGTATGCCCGCCATAGTGGGGTCTGAGGGAGTGGAGACATTGGTGCCGCTTAAGTTAAATGCTGATGAAACCAAGCGTCTGCAGGCATCTGCCAAAGTGCTCAAAGATATACTTGCCCAAAACGAAATCTAATTGTTTAACAACAAAAAGTTAGTAGTGAAGATATTTTTACAGAGCGCAAGCATCGCAAGTCCCCATTATGCCTTTGCAGGGGTTGTCTTCACTGTCATCTCCGTTATAACATATAATATTTCCATCTTCAGTTAACTCTAAATAATATGGAGCATGAGAGGTGTTATCATCTAGCATGCGATAGGCGTATATGGGACCTCCGGCAAACTCATAAAGCCAGTGTTTATTTATAACACAGGGATAATTGTCGCATTTTGATTGGTTTAATTTTATTTCACCTATTTCGATGGGTAAACGTTCATGTAAAGTGTCGGCACACGTTGAATAATCATTAGATGTTTCCAAAAAACATAATTGCATATTTTTCCACATGGCATTTAGGGTTAGTATGGCTTCTCTGGAACGACTTTTTTCTACTGCTTTTTCATATTGCGGCAGTGCAATAGCAGACAAAATGCCGATAATTAAAACTACTACCAGCAGTTCAATTAAAGTAAAACCTTTTTTCATATTTACAACCTCCTAAGTTATTTTACCCAAAATGGGGGGATAAGTAAAGTGTAGTTTTTTTTTTTTAGGCTTGTCAAATCTTTTTTTGAAAAGAAATCTGAAAAAATTCAAACGTTTGTTTGAATTTGTGCTCCTGTTTTGATATAATAAATAAAGAGATTATGAAAGACACACGCGAAAAACTACTCAAAACGGCTGCCAAATTATTTGCCCAAAAAGGATATACCGGTACGTCGGTGCGTGACATTGTACAGCGCGCCGGGGCCAATTTGTCTGCCGTGCAATATTATTTTGGGGGCAAAAACGGTTTGTATTTGGCTACGGTAGCCTATTTGACCGGGCAAATCCGCGCGGAAATGATGAAAGAAATGGTGCTTCCTCAAGAGATCAGTGCCCTTTCGCGCGAGCAGGCATTAGATAGTTTGAAACAAATGATAAACCGTTTTTTGGATATGAGTTTTTCGCGCAAAAATATATTGCTGGAGCGTATTTTTACGTATGCGGAACTGGAAGATTCCCGCACGTTTCGGGAGACGCTGCTTAATCAAACCAGCCGCTTTCGTGATACGTGGTACGGACTGGTATCCCATTTAACGGGGTTAAAGGTAGGGTCGGCGGAACTTATTTTGTTATGTCATACGATTTTCAGCCAAGGGCATCAATCCGATTTTATGCGTTTTGCCGTGTGTCATCAATTAAAATTAAAAAAGTACACACCGCAGTTATGCGACCAAATTAAAGAATTGGTTTGGAACAATACGCGTGCCATTTTAGATCTATACAATAAGGAAAAGAAATGATGAAAAAATATATTACATTAGTAGCGCTTGTGTGTTTATCTTTACCGGCGGCGGCTTTTGACCCGCTGGGAGCACATAAAATACGTGCCCCGCAAGGATGTATCGATAAAGATATACAAAAACAAGAACTTACACTCGATGATTTTGTGCAAATCGTCTTATGTACCAACCCGTCTTTGAGTGCCAGTTATATGGGGGTAAAGGCAAGTGAATCGGGATTAGGAATGTCCCGTTCGGAATATTTACCTATGGTAAACGTAACCGCTACCGGCAATATTACGGGTGAAAAAATAGAGCATGGCAATTATGTGCAAGGGGAACCCTATGCCGCCAAAGCAGAAGCCTCTTGGCTACTGTTTGATTTCGGCGGACGCGAAGCGCGTGTCAATAGTGCGCGTGCCTATGTGGAGGCGGCCCGTTACGGATATGATGCCTCCGTGCAACAAATGGTCCTAACGGTACAAACGGCTTATTTGAATTTATTGGCTTCACAAGAAAGTTTAGTTAGTTCGCAGGCCAGTTTGGAGACTTATAAACATTCTTACGAAGAAGCGGAAAAACGCTATAAATTGGGTATGGTTTCTTTGAGCGATAAACTGCAAGCCAAAACCCGCTATGAACAAGCGGTTTTGCAAGTAGTGCTTGCAGAAAACCAAATCAAACAAAATAAAGGTGCGTTGGCGGTTTTAGTCAATTTGCCTCCCGATAGTGACGTGCAACTGGCTAAACCGGTTTATACCGAAGACACCATATCCATTGAAAATGATGATGTGAAACATTTGATGGAGACTGCTTTAGAAAACCGTCCGGAAATGCGCGCCCAAGAGCGTGTCCAAGCGGCTGCCAAGTCTGATGTAACGGTAACCAAAACCAGTATATTGCCGCGTATCAGTGCCAATGCCGCCGTGGCGTATAGCGACAATTGGAAACACAGTTCTCCGTATTTAACCAATAACAGTGCGGGATTGTTGGTAACGATGCCGTTGTTTGCGGGTTTTTCAAATGCCTATCAAATACAACAGGCCTCTTATGCTTATGAGCAGCAACAGCATAATACGGAAAGTTTAAAATTACAAATAGAAAATGAAGTTTGGCAAGCCTATCAAAATTACAAAACCGCTATGCGTTCTTATGAAATCAGTGAAACCGTTTTGGAAAGTGCGGAAGAAAACCACCGTGTGGCCTTCCGCTATTATGAACTGGGTAAAGGGGATATTTTAAACTTGCTCAGCGCGGTGGCACAATTGGCCGATGCACGCCAAAATAAAATTAACGCTTTTTACAGTGTATTGTTAAGCAAATCTAATTTATATAGAAGTATCGGGAAATAAAACTATGAAAATAAACAAACAAAAAATATTAAGTTGGAGTATATACGCGCTGGTATTCTTACTGGGCGCCGGGTTGGGGTTTTTTATCAAGGGCAAATTTTCGGGTCAAGCCCAAATGGGTTACGGAGCGGGCGGCGCCGCTTCCGTGCTTACCAAAACCGTAGAAAAACGTCCCGTGGCTATCGGCAAAAATTTTATAGCAAAAGTGGAAGCCATTAATGCCTCCGACGTTATCCCGCAAGTATCGGGTTATATTGATCAAGTTTTATTTGAAGAAGGCTCTTTAGTCAATGAAGGAGATGTATTATTTGTGATTGACCAAAGCCGCTACAAAGCCGCAGTAACTGCCGCCGAAGCCGATTTGGAAAAGGCCAAAGCCAGTGAAAAACAACTGGCCAGCAATTACAAACGCGAACTTTCTTTGTATAAGGAAAAAATGCTTTCTCAAGCCGATTTAGAAGTGGCTGAAAGTAGTTATGCCAATGCCCAAGCCAATGTGAAAGCCGCTCAAGCCAGTTTAGATTTGGCAAAACTTAATTTGGAATATACCGAAGTACGCTCTCCGATCAGCGGTTATATCGGAAAGGCCTTGATGACGAAAGGCAATTATACCAATGCGGCGGCAAGCCGTTTGGCACGCGTGATTCAAATGGATCCGGTGCGCGTGGTGTTTTCTATTACCGATAAAGAACGTTTGTCCGGTATGGACCAATTAACCAATATGCAGCCGGATATTCAAGTGGTTTTGCCGAACGGAGATACTATTGATTTGCCGTCTGCTAAAGTATTTTCGGATAATGAAATCAATGCCCAAACCGCCACCATGGCTGTTTATGCGCAAGCCGCCAACGGAGAAAATAAATTAATTCCCGGAAACTACGTGAATGTAACGGTCAGTTTAGATAAATTGCGCCCCATGATTTTGATTCCGCAATCAGCCCTTTCTCAAGATGCAAACGGTCAGTTTGTTATGACCGTAAACGGAGATGGTACCGTGATACAAAAATACATTACTATCGGTGATAGCGTAGGTACTAACTATGTGGTAGTTAGCGGACTTACGGAAGGTGACCGTGTGGTAATTACCGGCCAGCAAAAATTACAAAACGGTCAAAAAGTAACCGTCAGCGAACAAACGGCTCCGTCGGCTCAAACTGCGCCGCAAACTCAGGAGGCCGAGTAGTTTATGTTTTCTAATTTCTTTATTCGCAGACCGCGTTTTGCTTTAGTTATTTCACTGGTGCTTTGTTTGGCGGGTATTATTGCTTTAAATACTTTGCCGATTGCTTTGTATCCTGAAATTACACCGCCGGAAATTGTGGTAATGGCCAATTACCCCGGTGCCAGTGCCGAAACCATTGCCAAAACCGTAGGTATTCCGTTAGAAGCCCAAGTAAACGGGGTGGAAGATATGTTATATATGAATTCCACTTCATCGGATGGCTCCTACATGCTTACGGTGACTTTTGAAACGGGGACCGATCCTGACATAGCGCAGGTTAAAGTGCAAAACCGCGTGGCACAAGTGAGCCCTCGTTTACCGACCGAAGTAACGCGTATCGGGGTCAATGTATTCCGCCGATCGTCTAATATTTTGGGGTTGCTTGTTTTTACTTCTCCCAATAAAACCCTTTCCACGCTGGATATCAGTGATTATCTGAATAATAACGTAGTTAAAAATATCAGCCGTTTAACCGGTGTGGGTGAAGCGCAAGTATTCGGTGCGGCCAAGAGTATGCGTGTATGGTTAGATGCCGACAAAATGGCTGCTATGAATATGACGGTGGCAGAAGTCAAATCTGCCATTGCCAGCCAAAACTACCAGCCTTCACTAGGTAAAATCGGTGCGCGTCCGCATGAAGGGGAAGTAATTAACGTATATACCTTACAAACACAAGGTCGTCTAAATAGTGCCGAAGAATTTGGAAACATCATTGTCCGTACCGATGAACAAGGCGGTTTAGTACATCTAAACGAAATTGCCAAAGTGGAAGAAGGAAAAGAAAATTATAGTTTCTCCGCTTCTTTTAATCAGCAAGAAACAGTTCCGATGATGATTAACCTTTCTTCCGGCGCTAACGCAATTGAAACCATGAAAGAAGTCAAGGCGGAAATGAAACGCTTGGCGGAATTTTTTCCGGAAGATTTGACTTATGACTTTAATATTGATGCGACCGATTTTATTTATGCATCTATTGAAGAAGTGGCCTTTACGCTATTAATCACGTTTATTTTGGTGGTAATCGTTTGTTATGTGTTTTTGCAAGATTGGCGCGCTACCTTGGTACCGGCGGCAACGATTCCTGTTTCACTGCTGGGTACGTTTGCGGTTATGCTGGCGATGGGTTATTCCATCAATATGTTTACGTTGTTTGCGTTAGTACTGGCAATCGGGTTAGTGGTAGATGACGCCATTTGTGTGGTAGAACGTGTCATTTATTTAATGAATAAAGAAAATCAACCACCTATCGATGCTACTACACAGGCCATGGGGGAACTTTCCGGTGCTTTGATTGCTACCACATTAGTTCTTTTGGCCATTTTCGTGCCGATTACCTTTTTGGGTGGTATTACGGGAGAAATTTATCGTCAGTTCGCGGTAACGATTTCTACCGCGGTATGTTTCTCTACGCTTAATGCTTTGTCTTTGTCTCCGGCTATTTGTGCGACGATGCTAAAACCTATTCCGGAAACCAAAATCGGCATTTTGCGCTGGTTCAATTTAACGGTGGAACGCAGCGCACGCGGTTATAAAAATATGGTTAAATCGGTTGCCCGCAAGTTAGCAATTATTGCCCTTTTGTTTGTGGTCATTGTGTTGGCAAACATATTGTTCTTACGTTTTTCGAGTACGTCTTTTATTCCGACGGAAGACCAAGGCATTGTCGTTTTTGATGTGCAACTGCCGGAAGGGGCTTCTTTTGCACGCACACAAGCGGTGGTGGACCAAATTGTGCCTGTTCTGCGCCAAGATCCGGCCGTGCGGCACGTGGCTACCATTGTCGGATACAGTTTAATGTCCGGCGGCGGAGAAAACGTGGCCGTTGGTTTTATCCGTTTAAAACACTGGAACGACCGAAAAGAAGAAGCACTCAAACAATCTACTTTGGTGAACAAATATAATATGCGATTTAGCCAAATTCCGGAAGCATCTGTCCGCTTTATCGAAATGCCCTCCATCCCGGGGTTAGGTACTTCGGGCGGACTTGATTTGCGTATCCAAGCATTAAATGACTTTGATTATACCAAGTTGGCAGCCACAACGGCGGCTATGGCCTATCGCATGATGATGGATCCGTCTATGCAACTGGCATATACGCCTTTTAAGGCGGATACGCCGAACATTTATTTGGATGTAGACCGTGCCAAAGCAGAAGCCATGAAAGTGCCGGTATCGAATATATTCTCTATTTTGGAGAGTTATTTAGGTTCGGCCTACGTGTCAGATGTAAACTTCGGTACGCAAGTAAATAAAGTTATCTTACAGTCTGATTGGCGGTACCGTTTGACACCGGAAAACATCAATAAAATGTATGTGCCTAATGCACTGGGTGACCTCGTTCCGCTGGGTACTTTGGTAAGCCAGCGCTATGTATTGTCTCCGCGTCAAATTGCCCGTTACAATCAGTATCCGGCGGCTACTATCAATGCTTCTCCGGCCCCCGGTTCCAGTACCGGTGAAGCCATGAAAGTGACGGAAGAATTACTCAAAAGTTTACCGGCCGAATATGGTTATGAGTGGAGTAGTATGAGTTATCAGGAAAAGAAAAACAAAGGGCAAATCAATGTGCTGATTTTGCTGGCTATCTTGTTTGCTTACTTATTCTTAGTGGCTCAATACGAAAGTATGACTATTCCGATTTCCGTATTAATGTCAGTAGTGGCGGCGGTGCTGGGCGGTTTAGTTGGTTTGTGGATTACCGGACTGTCACTGAGTATTTATGCTCAGTTGGGGCTTGTACTGCTGATTGGTTTGGCGGCCAAAAACGCTATTTTAATTGTGGAATTTGCCAAAGATGAAAAAGCCCACGGTGCTACTGTAGAAGAAGCGGCTTTGGACGGTTTAACGCAACGGTTCCGCCCGGTGCTGATGACCGCTTTTACCTTTATTTTGGGTATGCTGCCAATGGTGTTTGCTACGGGTGCCGGGGCGGCCAGCCGCCGTGCCTTGGGTGTGCCTGTATTTTACGGTATGTTAGTGGGCACAATGGCTGGTTTATTCTTAATTCCGCTGTTCTATGTACTGGTTCAAACGGGCGTAGATAAGTGGACCGAAAGGCGTAGCAGAAAACGCTCCAATTAAAGTATTTTACGGAAATACAAAAGAGCCAAAATTATATTTTGGCTCTTTTTTATTGTAAAAATTCATTTTTGAAAAACTGTACCACGCGCCCATCACATTTGATATCACGCATAGTAATCGGTTTTTTGAGTTTGACGCCTTGCAAGGTGCGGCAGCGGCTTAAAGCCACATAGGTTTGCCCCGGAGCAAAAGCACCGTTGCCGATATCCAAATAAATACTGTCAAATGTGAGCCCTTGGCTTTTGTGTATAGTAATGGCCCACGCCAGTTTAAGTGGGTATTGTTTGAAAAAACCGTTTACTTTGGGTTCTAATTTTTGACTGAGTGGGTTAAATTCGTAGCGGATATCTTCCCATACATACGGATCTACCTGATAGACACAACCTTTGATTTCCACTTGAATACTGTCTTGAGTTAAATCATGCACGGTGCCGATATCCCCATTGACCCAATAGTGATCTTTGTGATTGGTAAGCATCATTATTTTGGCCCCTTTTTTAAGGCGCAGGGTGGTTTCGGCTTGCACGTTTTTCTTTTTGAAAGTTTCGTCCACCAGCGCCTCATAAACAAATTCTTCCCCGGGCAGTTTAGCCAAATGTGCGTGATTTCTCCACGTAGCGCCGGCATTGGTGGGGGATAAGATAATGGTGTTATCGGTGTCCGTCGGTTCGCGCGGGTCAATGCGTTTATTGAGCCACGCATTAAGGGCGGGTTGCGTAATGGTATTTTCACGAATTTTATTAAGCAGCAGCGCAAAACCGCGGTCATCTTGCTGACGGAAAATACGCTTAAGTTCAAAAACTTCCAAATGCGTTTCTTGCAATACTTTGGCATCAAAAAAATACGGACTTTGATATCGCGCATGAAACAAATCAAACAGTCCGTCACCGGGTTGCTCTTCGACGGGAGGAAGTTGAAACAAATCCCCAAATAAAATAATTTGCTTGCCGCCGAAAGGAGTATCGGTTTTAGTGGAGATGCGCAAAATATGATCCATGGCATCCAGCAAATCGGCCCGCAACATAGATGCCTCATCAACAATAATACTGTCTATGGCTTCTACCGTGCGGCGGGGGAGTTTTTTAAGTGCTTCTACGTCCAGTAAATTGCCCGGTTGCAAATGGAAAAACGAATGTACCGTCTGCCCACGCACATTGACTGCCGCTATGCCGGTGGTGGCCAGCACAATGGCATTTTTGGAAGTATTCCGAGCAAAAAATTTAAGCAAAGTGGTTTTCCCGGTGCCGGCTTTGCCGGTAATTAAAATCATAGGTGCGCGCTCGGGGGGCATTTCCAGCAGTTCAAGCGCGTGTTTAAACTCATCCGTGATTTCGATTTGTTCGTCGGGAAATTGAGAATATTGCATACTTTATTATAGCAATTTGGTAATATAATTATAGGATATCAAAAATTTTTGATATACTATTTTAAAAGGAGGCAATATGAAAAAAGGTTTTACTTTAATTGAACTGTTAGTTGTGGTATTAATTATCGGTATTTTGTCCGCAGTAGCCTTGCCGCAATACCGTCGTACGGTTGAGCGTGCAAAAACCGCAGAAGCCATGGTAAATATAAAATTAATGAAAGACAATATTTCCGCTTATATGGAAGCCAACGGCCAATTGCCCGCGACCAAAGTGGAAGGTAAAAAAATGATTGACATTGGAGAATTGAGCGGCGGCGCATGGAATGATAGTAATGAGTATGTTACCGCCAATTGGAAATACAAATATTATTGTGATCGATATGGTTGCCGTTTTGATGCTGTTCGTAAAACTTCCGGTCAAGATAATTATAAATTTACAGGTACCACTGGCACTGGACAATGGAACAGTTTAGGTACTTGTGCGGTATCCGGAGATGATGAAAGCAAACCGGATAATGCCTTACATTTATATATTTGCCACTATTACGAGGGGCAAGGGTGGCAATTCCAGTCTCAGTGATAATTAATGATACATTAAAACCCCCGGTTGTGCCGGGGGTTTTTATTTGCTATATCTTTAGTTGACGGTCCATACCCCAGATTCTGTCGGACTTGCGCCCGTGAGAACCATTACTCTAAGCGGCCTACTTGGTTACGAAGGCGGGACACCTATGAACCGGCTTGGCCTTGCTCCGCGCGGGGTTTGCCTAGCCGCACGCATTGCTTTGTGCGCGGTGCGCTCTTACCGCACCTTTTCACCCTTGCCCGAAGGCGGTTTGTTTTCTGTGGCACTTTCCATCTGAGTAAGTTTTACCTTACCCGCTCCACCCTTTCGAGTGGCGCGCTACCCTATGGAGTCCGGAAGTTCCTCTCACGAATGAGCGGTTCTCTGGACCGTCAAATTGTCAGTCAAATAAAGACGGTTGCTCTATTTGTTTTTGATTGTTTTTTCGTTGTACCGGTTTAACCTCTACGCCGTTGACAATGTTGTCAGTCTGTTTAGTTGGCGTAGGCGGTACAAACGGAGTTAAGTTTTCAATGGGGTTAAACCCGATTGATTGTTTTAAATCCATGGCTTTATTGGCCAAAGCGTCCGGCTCTTTATTAAGATGTCTTAGCACGTGGCGGATCTGAATAGTAAAAGGTTTTGCTAATTGTCTTATTTCCATCATGCGTGCGGCCAAATCCGCATTTTTAATTTTATATTCACCGGTATATTGTTTGACCAGCAGCAAGGAATCGGAAATAATTTCCAGTTCGGTTGCTTTAAGTTCTGCCGACTTAATCAGTGCCAAACGTAGCGCGGTATATTCGGCTTGGTTATTGGTGCAGTGCGCCATAAAATAACCTTCTTGCGCCAAAATTTTACCGTCTGTGTTTTTAATCACATAGGCAGAAGCACCCGGCCCGGGATTTCCGCGGCTGCCACCGTCAATATTAATAATTACCTTCATATATCTATTGTAGCAAACCAAGAGGCGCAGAGGAAATATATAGTCAAGGCTCGTAGGTAAAAGGTAAAATATAAAAAGATTCATTACGAGGAGTTTATTATGTCGATTTTGAAAAGGAAAGTGCATATTTTCCCGGTGAAATGGGGGCTGCTGCCTTATATTATTACGGCCATTGTTTTGGGTATTGCGTGCGGAATGATTTTTCCGGTGTGGCTGGCGCGCATTTTCATTACATTTAATGATTTGTTCGGGCAATTTTTGGGCTTTGCCGTTCCGCTGATTATTTTGGGACTGATTGCCCCGGGTATTTCCGAACTGGGCCGCGAAGCGGGGAAAATGTTACTGGCCACCGTAGTGCTTGCTTATGGTTTTACATTATTTGCCGGATTTTTTGCATATGGGTCAGCCACGTTGATTTATCCGCATATTTTGCATCCGGTGGGGTCACTGGCGGTATTTGAAGCCCCGCAAGAATTAGCGGCTTATTTTACTTTGAAAATAGCCCCTATGTTCGACGTAATTACGGCGCTGGCGCTGGCGTTTGTGCTGGGGCTTGGAATGGCTTTTACGGATAGTCCGACTCTTAAAAAAGTAATGTTTGAATTTCGCGAAATTATCCACAAAGTAATTTCCAAAGTGATTATTCCTTTGTTGCCTATCTATATTTTCGGTATTTTTATGGGGATGACTATTAGCGGACAAGTGGTAGCGGTGCTGGAAGTATTTGCCAAAATTATTGTGCTGCTATTTATATTAACGGTGGTGATGTTACTAATTCAATTTTTAATTGCCAGTACCTTTGTCAAGAAAAATCCGCTCAAAATGTTGCGCACCATGCTGCCGGCTTATTTTACGGCATTGGGGACTTCTTCGTCGGCGGCCACAATTCCGGTAACCTATAAGCAAGTGCAAAAATTGGGAGTGCGTGAAGGGGTGGCCGGCTTTACGGTGCCTTTATGTGCCAATATTCATATGTCGGGCAGTACCATTAAAATTACGGCCTGTGCATTGGCTATTTTACTTATGACCGGAGCGCAAGTTGATTTTTTGCAATTTGCCGGATTTATTTGTATGCTGGGTATCTCAATCGTGGCCGGGCCGGGCGTGCCGGGCGGTGCAATTATGGCGGCCTTGGGTGTACTTCAAAAAATGCTCGGCTTTAATGAGCAGATGCTCGGGCTAATGATTGCGCTTTATATAGCCATGGATAGTTTCGGCACCGCTTGCAATGTGACGGGAGATGGGGCTATTGCGGTCATTATTGATAAACTTTATCCCGAAAAGAAATAATATTGTTTTTTTACACGCAAATCAGCCGCCGAATTTTATCGGCGGCTGTTTTTGTCAGTGCAAAAAGTAGATTAGACAAGTCCTTGGTCAATCATTGCATCGGCTACTTTAATAAAGCCCGCAATGTTGGCTCCGGCCATATAATTGCCTTTCATGCCAAATTGCGCGGCGGCAGAGAGACAATTGTTATGGATACTGTGCATAATTTTTTGTAAATATTGGTCCACTTCTTCGGCACTCCAATAAATACGCATACTGTTTTGTGTCATTTCAAGTCCGGATACGGCCACACCGCCTGCGTTGGAGGCTTTGCCGGGGGAATATAAAATGCCCGCTTGTTGGAAAACGTCAATCGCACCCGGGGTGCAAGGCATATTGGATCCTTCCGTTAAACAAATGCATCCGTTTTTAACAAGCGTTTTGGCGTCCTCGGTGTGTAGTTCGTTTTCGCACGCGGTCGGACAAGCAATCTGGCAGGGGATATCCCATGTTTTTTTGCCGGGGCGGAACTGTGCTTTGGGGAATTTTTGCACATATTCTTTTAAACTGCCGCGGCGGACAAATACCAAATCTTTTAAGAAAGCCAATTTGTCAGCGTCTATGCCGTCTTTATCATAAATGCTGCCGTCATAATCCATACAACCGACGACCTTAGCCCCCAGTTGGGTTAATTTTTCAATTGCATAAATACCTACGTTGCCGGCGCCGGACACAATGGCGGTTTTACCTTTCAAACTATCCTCGCGGGTAGCCAGCATGTCTTGTGCAAAATAAGCCACACCGTAACCGGTTGCTTGCGGACGCAAAAGGCTGCCACCCCAATTGGGTTTCTTGCCGGTAAAAGCACCGGTGAAATCGTTGGTAAGTTTTTTGTATTGGCCGAACATATAGCCGATTTCGCGTGCGCCGCAACCTAAGTCTCCGGCGGGAATATCGGTGTGATAGCCAATGTGATGATACAATTCATCAATAAACGAATGGCAAAAACGCATTACTTCGGTATCGCTTTTGCCGCGGGTATCAAAATCAGATCCTCCCTTTCCGCCGCCGAGCGGCAAGGTGGTTAAGGAGTTTTTGAAAGTTTGCTCAAAGGCCAAAAATTTAAGGGAATCAGCCGTAACCGTTTCATGAAAGCGGATGCCGCCCTTATAGGGGCCGAGCGCGCTGTTGTATTGGATGCGAAAGCCGCGGTTGACGTGAATTTCACCTTTATCGTCACGCCACGGCACACGGAAACTGATAATGCGCTCCGGCTCTACAATACGGTCTAAAATTTTTTCTTGTATATATTTTGGATGTTGCTCTAAAACAGGGGTTAAACTGCCCACTACTTCTTTGACGGCTTGTTGGAAAACTTTTTGGGCGGGGTCACGTTGGACCACGCGGTCGAGGAATCCGGCTACATATTGTTGTGTGTTCATAGTGCCTCCAGTTCTTTCCTTTATTATAGCAACAATTAAGCGACTTGCAAGCAGAAAATCGTTGTTCAAAGTACGGTTTAATATGTTATGATAAAAGTTAGGAAAACTTACAAAGGGGGACTTATGCCCAAATTAAGTTCAAATATGGAAGATTATTTGGAAGCCATTATGGTGGCGGAAAATAAAGACGGAATAACACGTGTAACGGACGTGCGTGATTTGCTTGGCGTAAAAACCCCCAGTGTAACAGGTGCTTTGCGGATACTGGCAGAAAAAGGGTATCTCAAGCACGAGCCCTATCAGGGTGTAAAATTAACCGCCAAAGGCCGCCGCATGGCGCAAGACGTAAAAGCACGGCACATAATTTTAAGTTCTTTTTTGACAGATGTACTGGGTGTAAGACCCAAAACCGCCGATATTGACGCGTGTAAAATGGAGCATACCGTTAGCCGAGAGACTTTAGATAAACTGCATGAATTTCTAAAGAAACAACCCAAGAAGAAATAAAAAAGCCCCGAGGAAATAACCTCGGGGTTTTTGGTAGTCTTATTATCCCGGGAGATAAACCGGGAAAGGGTTTAGAAGTTGCGTTTAATGATACTTCGCACAATGCCTTCTACATGAAAACTGTATTTATCGGCAATGATGGGGGAGTATTTTTTGTTTTGAGATTCCAAAATGATATTTTGTCCGTCTTGGTTAAAGCGTTTGACCATTACTTCCCCTTGGTTGACGCATACCACAATGTCGCGCTGGCGCGGGCAGCAGTTTTTCTCCACAATTAGCCAATCGCGCGGGGCAATCACATTTTCCATAGAATCACCTTTGGCTTCCACCATAAAACCTTTACACGCCGGAAAATAAATCATACTGGGGTCCACTGGTACCACACGGGTAGGTCTGCCGGAGAGCAGCGTCCCTTCCGGGCCGCATTTGGCTTGTCCGTACATGGGTAAATACACCACATTGCGTTCCGGATCTTTAAGCAAAATATAATCACGCGGGTTGTCGGGGTTACGCTTTAAGTAACCCTTTTTTTCCAGTTGCTTAAGGTGATGGAAAGCCACGCTTTTGCTGGCCACCCCTAAACGCTCCGCCAATTCTTGCAGGGTTAGCGGATCGGAAATATTGTTTTTAAGTAGTTCCAAAAGTTCGATTTGTTTTGGGTGTAATTGTTTCATATTCTATATTATAGCATAAAATGTTCTATATTTTGTTCTATTTTTTATACAAAATACAAAATCTATAAAAAATACTTAATTTTTATAGATTTTTTAAGAATTTTTCAAACGCTTTTTGCCCTTTTGGAGTGCGTTTATACACACCCGCATGTTCCAGCACCGTAGCAAACACATTTCCCACTTCTTTACGCAATATTTGCTTGGCGTTTTTAGCGGTAAATGTATAATGTGCCAGTAACTCTTTGGCCCATGCGGCATGCTTGTTTAGGACAGGATCTTTTTCTATGGCGCGGATATTGCGCTTAATAAGGAGGGGCTCCAAAGCAGACAATTCCCCTGCTAGGCGTGCGGGCAGCACCGCCAGTCCCATTACTTCAATCAGACCGATATTTTCTTTTTTAATATGATGCACTTCGTCGTGCGGATGGAAAATACCGAGAGGATTTCGCGCGGTGGTGCGGTTATTGCGCAAGACCAAATCTATTTCAAATAGTTTGCCGCGCCGACGGGCAATAGGGGTAATGGTATTATGCGGCGTTTTGCCCGAGAAAGCATGAATGTCGGCTGCGGGGTCACTGTAGGTGCGCCATTTTTTAAGAATATAATCGGCCGCTGAAATTAAATCTTTTTTACTGCCTGTTAGACGGATAACACTCATCGGCCAACGCACAATGCCGGCTTTAACGCGCGGGAATTTTTTGAGTTTAAAAGTGCGTTCTACGGGCGCTTTTTCCATGGCAAAAGTGTAGCGGCCGCCCTGAAAATGGTCATGGGTTAAAATAGAGCCACCCACGATGGGCAAATCGGCATTGGACCCGATAAAATAATGCGGCAGTACCTCTACGAAACTCAGTAGCCGCGCAAAACTTTTTTGCGTGAGTTTCATGGGCTCATGCGCAGGAGATAGAAAAATGCAATGTTCATTGTAATATACATACGGCGAATATTGCAAATACCACGGACGTCCGTCTTTGAGTAAATCAAGCGGAATTAAACGGATATTTTGCCGCGCCGGATGAGCCGCGTGCCCGGCATATCCTTCATTTTCCTTGCACAAAAGGCATTTGGGGTAACCGGAAGATTTAACTTGCAAAGCGGCGGCAATATCTTTGGGATCTTTTTCCGGCTTAGACATATTAATTGTAATGTCTAAATCTCCGTAGGGAGTATGGGCTTTCCACGCGATATTTTTGGCCACGCGGTCCGTGCGAATATAATTTAAGGCACGGGCATCGTGATAAAATTTATCCGTAGCGGCCTGAGGGTTTTGGGTTTTATACAAAACGGCAAATTCACTGATTACTTCCGACGGACGCGCGGCAAATATATTCATTAGCCGCGTATCAAATAAATCACGCTGAGTGACGGTATCGGGGGTAATAAGACCCTGTTTGGCTGCCCAATCGCAAATCGGTTGTAAAAGTTCGGCGGCGTGTTTGACCTTTTTGGCCTTTGCGCCCGAAGGTTTATAATCACTTAAATGCAGTACGTCTAAAATTTCATTAACGGCCCACGTTTTATCTTGCGGCTCGATGAGCCCTTGTGCAAGTCCGTAGGCAATTAATCGGTCAATGTGTGTATAAATATCAGCCATATTTATTCCTTAATTTCGCGGGCACCGTCTCCGGCTTGTGCAATATAAAAATCAGGTGTATAACCGGTGGCGGCAGTATATAAAGCGGCTACATTCTTTTTAAAATTTTCAATGGCATCATTTTTTACCAGTGCCACTACGCACCCGCCAAAGCCGCCTCCCGTCATACGTGCGCCGATTACGCCGGGTTGTTTCCATGCCGCCTCTGCCATGGAGTCGAGTTCTTTACCGGTAACTTCATAATCGTCACGCAAAGAAACATGGGAAGCATTCATCAGTTTGCCAAAGGCCTCTAAGTCATTGGCTTGCAAGGCTTTGACCGCCCGTAAAGTGCGTTGGTTTTCATAGACGGCATGTTTGGCGCGCTTGCGGCAAACAGGATCTATTACCAAAGCGGCATTTTTATCAAATTCTTCTTCGGTAAGTTCCCCCAAAGCATTGATTTTGAGTTTCTTTTGTAAATCTGCTAGTGCCTGTTCACTCTGGGCGCGGCGTTCATTGTACTTGGATTCAATGAGGTTGTGCGGTTTGTTGGTGTTGCATAATAAAATGGATACACCGTTTAATTTGAGCGGCGCGTATTGATAATATAAGGTATTGCAATCGAGCAAAATAGCATGATTTTGCTTGCCCATGCCGGAGGCAAATTGGTCCATAATGCCGCAATTCATACCGACAAATTTATTTTCGGCTTCTTGACCGATTTTAGTCAGTTCAAACATCGGGATACGTAAATCAAAAACGGTATTAAGCGCGGTTGCGGTAACCAGTTCGATAGAGGCCGAAGAAGAAAGCCCCGCCCCTTGCGGAATATCACCCCAAAAGAGCATATCAAAACCGTTTTTAATCGGATATTCGCGTTTGAGTAGTACGGATAATACACCGAGCGGATAATTAGCCCAGTTTTGGCTTTTATCGTAGTGAATGTGGGTTAAATCGGTTTCTATGATGCCCAGTTTTTCAAAATTGGCAGAGTATAAACGTACTTTTTTATCGGCGCGCGGGGCAATGACGACGTATGTATTAAAGGACAACGCACACGGAAACACATGTCCGCCGTTATAGTCGGTGTGTTCCCCGATTAAATTTACGCGCCCCGGAGAAGCAAAGACGCGGGGGGCGGTTTGGTTTTTAAAAATTTTTGCAAATTCTTGTTTAAGTTCTTGTGTGTTCATAATTTATTTCTCCTGTCCGGCAATCATGGTAAAATTCCATTCATATTTTCCGTTAGGCGGGCAAACAGCCGCGCGGCGGATCTTGTGCGCTACATACAAATCGTCCCACTCACCGGTACAAGGCTCTAAAGCAATATTATAATCACCCCGGTAACCGCCTTGCGTTTTCCATATCGCCAAATAAGGCACTTTGTCAGCGTCATAGCGGTAAGTCAAGGTATCAGCGTTATCGGTGTGTTTGATACCGCACCAACCGGCTTTGTTGGGAGTGGTAAAATAAAATTTTTCGCACGATTTATCGGTGATGGGTTGCGTGCGCGACATATCTATCTGTTTTCCGTCTACCGAAGTAGTGATAGGATAAGTATGCCGCGAGCCCCACGGGCCTAAGGTGCGGGTCGAATGTTCTACCGTCATAATTTCTTTTAATTTTTCGGGCATAACCAGTACGGTAGCGGTAGAGCAAGCCAGCAAACAATGCGGCGTCCAAATAAATTCCAGCGGCTCATGATCCAAATTTTCCACCGTATAATGCATACGAATTTCCGGTCCCTGTAATGTCAGTTCGCGGATAAATTTATAAGGTAAAATCGGGCTTTGGGCTTCGGCTGTAATACCTAAGCCGTCCTTGTGCAAGGTGTGTTTCCAAGGTAAGGCCCAAATTTCACCATGGTCCGGAATAGGGATGTGTGCATGTTTGCCAAACGGATACGGGCAAGCATCAATAGAAGGAAATACCTCATCAAAACCGCTGGAGTCATAAGCGGAAAAGGCCGCTCCGTAAGGGGGCGGGGTCAGTTTATCAAGTGGACTTTGAAATAAAAATTCGCGTCCGGTATCTTTTTTGATTAAACTGGCCAATTTGCAACCGTAAGTGGGCAAAAAAGTCAGCGCCAATCGGTCATTTTCCAAAATGACGGCAGGTAAACCTTTATAAATGCTTTCTTTATTCATATATTTTAGGAAACGGATAAGGCATAAAATCTGCCAACGTTTTTTTATCGGTTTTCAAGGCTCCCTTTTTTGTTTGCGCTACCAAAATAATAGCAGCATCTTGGTCCATAAATTCGGTCATTACTTGGCGGCAAGCCCCACACGGAGTACCGAAATCTTGGCCGGTCAACGGGTCAGTGCAGACGGCAAGTGCCACAAAATGGCGGTGTCCCTCCGTAACCGCTTTAAACATGGCATTACGTTCGGCACAAACGGTTAAACCGTAGGAAGAATTTTCTATATTCGTACCGCTATAGATTTTTCCCTCTGCAGTTAAAACGGCCGCACCCACCTTAAAATGTGAATACGGAGAATACGAATATTTTTTGGCTTTGGCGGCAGCCTCTGCCAAAAGTTTAATTTGAGAAGAAGTAATTTTTTTGCTCATACCTTTATTGTAGCAGAAAGAACGCAAAAAGCAAATGTTTTCTCAACCGAAATTACTTTTTGCTACAATACGAATATGAAAAAGATTATTATTTTTGTATTGATTTTAGGTTTAGTATGGTATGTATGGCCCGATAGTAAATATGAAGTAAAGAACGTCGGCAATGCAAACCATGCTATTGTGGTGTTGGGGGATAGTTTAAGTTACGGAAAAGGAGCCCCCGCTGAAGGAAGTTATCCGGCTTTGCTGGAGAAATCACTAAATCGCAGTGTAATAAATATGGGGCTGAACGGAGACACCGCAGTCAACGCAAAGCAACGGGTTAAAACCGCTTTAGATTATCATCCTTATATGGTGCTGATTGAATTTGGCGGCAATGATTTTATGCGGGGAGTGGCTTTTAACAGTACTTTAGAAGCCATAGAAAAAATGATAGATGCCGTACAAGCCGCTGGAGCGGTGGCTGTGTTGGTAGATACGGGCGGCAATTATGTAATGGGTAAATACAGCAAAGCCTATAAAAAACTTGCCCGTCAGAAAGGGGCGGTTTTTGTGCCGGGCATTTTGGATGGCATTATGGGCAAACGTGAATTAATGTCTGATCAAGTACATCCCAATGCCGCCGGATACAAAATGATTGCGGCTAAAGTGGAAAAAGCCATTACACCTTATTTGAAGTAAAATTTTGATAAATTTTTCCGACAATAAAAATCCCCGAAAAATTCGGGGATTTTTATTACAGATCTTTACCGCAGCATTTTTTGTATTTTTTGCCGCTTCCGCACGGACAAGGGTCATTTCGCCCGATACGCGGCCCTTCGTGCACCACCGTTTCCACTTTGGGAATGCCGGTGGCTTGCTCGGCTTTGAGTTCTGCCTCGTGTTCCTTCATCCATTTTTTCATTTGGCGCAAACTCTTAAAGTCCACTCCGTCTTTTTCCATACGCTTGGCAATGTCAATAAAACGCTGTTTGACTTGCGGGTCTTTAAGTTTGTTTTTAATAATACCGGGCAGGGAATCTAATTCGCGGTCAATGCGCTCTTCAATAGATTCTTTGGTCTTTTTAACCTCGGTTTGCTCCGGTTTAGGTTGCTCTGCTGCCGCGGGCTTTTCCGCCGCTGCGGGAGCGGTTTTTCGTTTAAATGGGTTCCACATGCGTCTACTCCTTACTTAATAAATTTCTCCACGAAATCTTTAATGATTTCCGCTTTTTCAAAATAGTGGTCTTTACCCGGCACTACAATACGGTTGGGGTGTTTTTCCCAAATTTTTAAGATTTTCGCGTCCACTTCCAGGGCTTGTTCCAATGTTTCGGTGCGCACATTGCTGGATTGGTAAAAATCTTTTTTAGGCGGGGGGGATAAGTGAATTACGGCGTCATAGCGTGCCAGTTCCGCCTCTAAAGTGCTGCCCATGGCTTTGAAGAAATCTTCCGGTCCGTACGGCCAATACACAGCCCCGTCAATAGAGCCGCGGTCACAAATAATCACTTCGGCATTACTGGTAACTTCGGCCAAGTGCTCCAGTTGATGCACGGAATAAAAGATAATGCGCTGCGCCGCTTCCACATGGGCGGCACTGCCGTCTTTGCGCGGGAAACCGCCGCTGTAGATCAGCGTGGCCGCTTCTTGTACCAGTTCAATTTTACTGCCAAAGGTTTCTTTCAAGATGGAAAGCGCCGTGGTTTTACCGCCGCTGGGCCCTCCGGTAAGAACGATTTTCTTTTTGCTCATTATTTTTCCTCCTGTTGGGGAAGTAATGTTTCAATAAAATCTTTGATAATGCCCGCTTTTTGGAAAAAATGGTCCATAGAAGGCAATACCATGCGGTGCGGATGCCGCTCCCAAATTTTCATAATTTTACGGTCAATGGCGGCGGCTTCTTCCAAACTTTCCGTACGCACATTGGTAGATTGATAAAATTCGGCCGTGAGCGGGGGGGACAAGTGAATGACCGCATCATAGCGTGACAGTTCTTTATCAAGTGTAGTTCCCATGTGTTCAAAAAAAGCCTCATAACCGTCCGGCCAATACACTGCGGCATCTACAGTTCCGCGGTCACAAATAATTAAATCGGCCGGGGAAGTTTTTAGGGCCAAATCTTCCAGTTGCTGGGTGGTGTAAAAAATAATACGCTGCGCTGCTTCCACGTGGGCGCGGCTGCCGTCCTTGCGCGGAAAACCGCCGCTGAAAATAAGGGTGGCCGCTTCCGGCACGAGTTCGATTTTACTGCCGAAAGTTTCTTTGAGAATGGATAAGGCTGTTGTTTTTCCGCCGTTGGGACCGCCGGTTAAAGCAATACGTTTTTTCATACAGACTCCTGAGGTTGAGAGGGGGTTTTCTCCCCGCTTGATTTTTCTACTGCTTCATTTAAGGCTTGTAAGTACAATGCTTTTATTTCTTCAAAATCTTCACGCTGACTTTCGGGAATAGAGCGCAGCGCGGAACTGCGATTTTTCATCTTTAAAAAGTCTACAAATTTATTATGGTCTTTGATGCGGAAATCTAAGTGCGGCCCGGTAGAAAGTCCGGTTGAGCCGACGTAACCAATGGTTTCTCCCTGTTTTACTTTGACCCCTTTTTTGACTTTGGCGGCATAGCGGCTTAAATGTCCGTACGAGGTAATATAATTGTTTGCGTGCTTGATTTCAATATATTTTCCAAAGCCGCCTTTGGTACCCACAAAGGTAATTACTCCGTCGGCCACCGTTTGGACAGGGGTGCCTACGGGAGCGGCATAATCAATGCCCAAATGAGGCCGGGGAATACGCAAAATAGGATGCATGCGTCTAGGGTTAAACCGAGAAGAAATACGTACCCCGCGGAAACTGATGGGGGACTTTAAGAACATCTTTTTATTAACTTTTCCGGTTTGGTCAAAAAATTCATCTTCATAATAAAAGGCGTAATTTTCACCGGTCACACTGCCTTTGTACAGGGCGGCTATTAAGTCTTGTCCGGTAATTGTGCCGTCTTCGGTGTAGTCCTCTTCCCAAACGGCGGCAAATTCATCTCCGTTACGCGTTTCTGTGTTAAAGTCGATATTCCAAGAAAAAGCATCCGTTAAATCAATTACCAGCGCAGGTTTGATGCCGTCTTTAAGCATAGATTGAAAGAGTGAATCTTTAATCTTTCCGGCACTGCTGCGCACACGTGTTTTAACTTCCGTATCTGAAATGCCGGCAATTAATTGACCGCCCACTTCCGCCACGTAATAATGGGAAAGCCCGCGGTGCAAAAGCAACATGGCAAACTGTCCGTCTGCCGTAGTGGAAATGGTGTAAGAATCGGAATTTTGTAATTTGCGCGTATCGGCCACGGAGTTTAATTTTTCCACAATAGCCACGACTTGTTGTTTGGGAAAACCCGATTCTTGCAAGGCCACATAAATCGGCCGTTGTTCCACCGTATAGTCGACGGTATTTACTTGTTTGGTTTGCGAATTTAAAAATTCTTGCTGATTTTTCTCTTTAGTAATATGTACCGCACTACAGGCGGCAACTAAAATGATGGTTAATGTAAACAAATAAAATAACACATCATGATACCGGCGGTAATGGTGATTAATAAAGTCAATCAGTTTTTTACGCATAAAGCCTTATGACGGCCGGAGCAAGTCCGGCCGTCTGATTTAGGTTTATTTTTGATCTTTTAAGAAAGAGCACAATGCAATAGCATTGAGTTTGACTTTCGGATCATCTGCGCGAGACGGCAAGATGACCGGAATTTTCGGCCCGACCAAAATAGCGGCGGCTTCCATTTTCTCACCGAAGAAAGCCAAGGCTTTGTAAAGCGGATTGGCAGCGTCCAAATCGGGCAACATTAGTAAATCTGCATTGCCGGCTACTTGTTTGCCGGTAATGCCTTTTTCCGCGGCGCGTTGGGCAGACATAGAGATGTAGAAATCATACGGACCTTCTACCACACAACCGGTGATTTTGCCTTCCGCGTTCATTTGCGCTAGGGTGGCGGCATCTACCGTGCTGGGGATTTTTTCATTTACTTTTTCTACCGGGCATACACAAGCCACTTTGGGGCATTCCAGTCCCAATTTGTGGAACGTATTGACTGCGTTTTGGATGATTTTGGCTTTTTGTTCCAACGTTGGCGCAATGACTACGGCGCTATCGGTAACCGCAAACGGTTTGGGATATTTGGGGGTGCTGTACAAAACAAAGTGAGAGAGCAAAGCCCCTTCCGGCACGAGGTGTGCTTCTTTATTTAAAATGGCTTTCATGTAATACTTGGTATCCACTAAACCTTTAATTAAGAAATCACCTTTTCCGGCTAAAATTTGATCTACGGCTAGTTTGCACATGGTGGGTACATCTTCGCAGTCAATAAATTCGAATTTGGCTTCCGGCAGACCGGCTGCTTTGACCATTTCTTTGACTTGCGCGATCGGACCGATTAAAATACCGTGGGAGATAAGTCCGTTATCATCTGCCATTTTGATAGCCTGCAAGGCTTCGGCATTATTGGCGCCGGGTACTACGACGCGGTTTGATTTTCCTTTTACCTGATTAATCAGGTCTTCAAAACTCTTAAACTTCATTGTTTTTGCTCCTTATGAATAATGTTTTATTATAGAGGGGTTTTCCAGTGCGCGGCGCGCTGCGTCACGCAAAGCATCTTTTTCTTCACTTCCCGGAAATACATAAATCGGCGCGATCCAACCTACCTGCCGCCCGATTTCTTGCGGGATATATTTACTGTACATCTGTCCGCCCGTTAAGGCGATAAAATCTACTTTTCCTTCCAGCACCACTGCCATTGCACCGATTTCTTTGGCCATGCGGTAAATCATAGCATCTAGGGCTTCTTTGGCCTGTGCCTGCGTGCAAAAAATGGGGGAATCTTTTGCTTTCTTGCCGGTTTTGATAAATTCTTCTAATGCTTTAATATCGTAGGTGCCGGTATAGGCCACCAGGCCGCCTTTGCCGCGCAGCATGAGGCGTATTTCATCCTGTGTATATTTGCCGGAAAAGCACATCTCTACCAATTTGCGGCAAGGCACCGAGCCGCTGCGTTGCGGGGTCATAATACCGTCGCCTTCGTATCCGTGGCTAACGTCAATTACTTTTCCTTTGCGGTGTGCGCCGACGGAAGCACCGCCGCCGCCATGGGCTACAATGCAATTTACATCTTCGTAGGTACGGCCCATTTTTTCGGCAATAAGTGTAGCCACACGTTTTTGACTCAAGGCATGAAAAATAGATAAACGCGGGTTGCCGGGCATGCCGCTATAGCGTGCGATGGGTTGCATTTCATCAATGACAACCGGATTAGCAATAAATGCGGGGCAATGGGCCAACTTGGCAATTTCCCGCGCCAAAATGCCGCCTAGATTACACGCGTGTATGCCACCGTAACGTCCGGTTTCTAAATCCGAAATCATTTGGTCATTTACTTCATACACACCGCCTTCTACCGAGCGGATAAACCCGCCGCGGCCGATTACGGCATCTATTTCTTCTAGGGGTACATTATGATTTTTTAAATAATCTAGAATAACTTTTGTATGCAGCGGAAGTTGTTCGATAACGTTTTTGCCTTCGTAAGGGGCTAAGTCGGCTTGAGAGTAACGGACTGTTACCTCAAAAACTGTTTCATTTCCCCGATAGTAACCAATATCGTCAGAAGTGGATCCCGGGTTGATAACGAATATATTAGGTGGCATGCCGGCTCCTGTGTTGGGTATATTGTAACATATTCGCGCGCGTAAGTGTTTTGAAAAATAGGCCCAAAAAAGACTTGACAAACCCAGTTTTTTTTTTTTTACAATAGTAATAGTAATATGCTACTTGTTCAAGCGGGAGATTCTACCATTATGCCCTTAAATTGAATATAGAAAATTATTCATTCGAGTAAAAATTAGAAGAAATATAAAAATTCCCGTCGTTTGGCGGGAATTTTTATTTCTTTAATTTTCCATTTAATTTGGTGGCAAATTTTTTGAGGAAAAATAAATCGTCTTTGGATAAACTGCCGCGTTGGAAAAATTTGCGGATGAGCGTTTTGCGCTGCGCGGCGGTATAATCTTGCCGAAAGTCCGCCGCTTGCATGAGTTTATCCAACTCTTCCACCACAATTTCGGTTTGCACAAAGGTAGCGGCTTTGAGTGCACTTTTGCCGTGCGGCGGCACTTGGTTGCGCGCGAGTTCATAGCAAGTTAAAATAACCGCTTGCGCTAAATTAATAGACGGTTGTTTGGCAGTAGTGGGAATGTGCATGGCCGCGTGGCACAGTTCAATATCTTCATTGGCTAGTCCAGTCTTTTCATTACCAAACACAATGGCCATTTTCCCCGCGGGTTGCTTATCTATCCATTCCACAAAATCGGGTAAAGCCACAATAGTTTCATTTAAGCGGCGGTTTTTTAGTGCAGTGGTGGCAACGGTAACGGTGCAATCGGCCAGTGCTTGCGGCAATGTATCAAATAAACGCGCTTTTTGCATAATGTCGGCCGCACCCACCGCGCTGACTGCCGCACGCCAAGACGGTTCATAAGGTTCTACTACCCGCAAATCAGACAACCCAAAATTTGCCATTGCCCGCGCCGCCGCACCGATATTATTGGGGTCGCGCGGACGAACTAAGACAATGGAAATATTTCGTTTCATTTGGCAAGTGCCTCGCCGATGGCTTCACTTAATGTCGGATGTGGGAAAACTACTTGTTTAAGTTGTTCTACCGTCATGCCGGCTTGCAGTGCAACGGTCAAAATAGAAATCATTTCAGACGCATGCGGCGCGGCTAAAGAAGCACCTAATAATTTGCCGCTTGCGGCGTCACTGATAATTTCCATAAAACCGTCCGTTTCGTCCATGGTTTGCGCGCGGCCATTGGCCAGTAAGAAAGATTTATAGGTTTTTACCGCCATGCCCTGTGCTTCGGCTTGCGCTTTGGTTAGTCCGATGCCCGCCAGTTCGGGTGAAGTGTAAACGGCATTGGGAATTAAATCATTATTGTACGTGGCAGATTGTCCGCATGCATTTTGCGCGGCCACGATGCCTTGCCGCGTGCCGGCATGTGCCAGTAAAGACAGTCCGGTTACGTCTCCGGCGGCATAAATATTTTCGGTAATTTGCAGCGTTTTAGGGTTGACTTGTTGCAAGCCTTTGCGCGTCCAAATCAGCCCGGCATTTTCGGGGTGAAGTTGCGTTAAATCACACGTTCTGCCGATAGCCGCCAATACTTTATCTACGGTTATTTTGGTCCCGTCTTTAAGTTCCAAAACCGCTTGACCGTCTTGCGCTTGCGCGGCAACTACTTGTTGCCCAAGTAATAATTGTACGCCGCGTTTTTGCAAACTTTTCTGCAAAATGCGCGATAGACTTTCGTCCATATTGGGCAGTAAGCGGCTTTGCATTTCAATGAGTTTAACTTCCACGCCAAAACCGGACATCAGCGTAGCAAATTCACACCCGATGGCTCCGCCGCCGATAATGGCAATAGAGCGGGGCAATTGTGCCATGTTAAAAACGGTACTGTTGTCATACACATAGTCGGGCAATGTATCAAACGGAGGGGGAACAAAAGCCTTTGATCCGGCGGCAATAATAACCTTGTCAAATTCAAGAGTTTGGTCACCGGCGGCAGTGTGTATATTTAAGTGGCGGGCGTCTATAAACTCTGCGCTGCCCGTAATTACATTTACTTTGGCTTGGCGTAAAAGAGAGGCAATGCCCAGCGTTAATTTTTGCGTAACGGTTTTTTGGCGCGCCTGTATTTTGGACCAAGATAAAGCGGGTTTTGCTACTTCTTGCTCGCAAAAGCGGCTTAAATCACGCATGATTTCAAAGCGGTGCGCGGCATCTAATAAAGATTTGGAAGGGATACATCCGCAATGCAAACATACACCGCCTAAATGTTCTTTTTCAATTAAAGTTACCTGTGCGCCTAATTTGGCGGCGGTTAAAGCAGCGGGATATCCGGCGGGCCCGCCCCCGATTACGATTAATTTTAAATTCATACCTACTCCTTAAAATATCTTTCTAGTATTCTACCATTAAAAATACTGCCAAAAAAACATATAATTAAATTATGCGCACGCAAGATAAACCTTCTTATGTGGGACACCGCCAACGGATCCGTGATAAATTTGCCGCGGGCGGGCTGGACCATTTTTTAGATCATGAAACGTTGGAACTATTGTTGACTTATTGTATTGCCCGTCGGGACACTAAGCCGCTTGCGTGGGCTCTGATTAAAAAATTCGGTAATTTATCTGCGGTGTTGGATGCTCCGGTGGCGGAACTTTGCCAAGTGCCGGGCATGGGGGAGAACAGCGCACAATTTTTAAAACTTATTCGCGCGGTATTTAAGAAATATTCGTTAGAAGAAGTCAAAGAAAAACCCGCCATCCGTACCCCGCAAGAAGTGCTTGCCTATTGTAATGCTTCTTTGGCGGGACAAAGTGACGAATGCGTGGAACTTATTTATTTGTCCGTGCGCAATACGGTTATCGGGACGGAGATTATTTCTTCGGGTACATTAGACCGCGTCAGTATTTCTCCGCGCAAAATTGTAGAGCGTGCTTTGGCGGCTAAAGCGGCCGCAATTATTTTAGTGCATAATCATCCGTCGGGAGATCCTACTCCGTCAGCAGATGATATTGCCCTTACCAAAGAAATTATCCGCGCCGCCGCGGTGTTGGGTATTGCGATGCATGACCATATTATTGTGGGTAAAGGGCGGCACTACAGTTTGCGGGCCAAAGGAAAGATTTAACGGATTTTAGGTGTGCAAATTGGTATAATTTTAAAAATTTTCAAAAAAGACTTGACAAGCGCAGTTTTTTTTTTTTAAGAATAGTAGTTGTAATAGTAGTTGTAAGAGCATTATCCTTTTGCGCGTCATTGCGGGCGTGGACCCGCAATCTAGGCCGTTAATAGGAAAAACAACCTTAATAAAAACTGGATCCCGGATCCATGTCCGGGATGACAAATCAAATAAAAGGAGAGAATTATGAAAAAAGCATTTACGCTAATTGAATTATTAGTGGTAGTACTCATTATCGGTATTTTATCGGCAATAGCCTTGCCGCAATATACTAAGGCCGTAGAGAAAAGCCGTATTGCAGAGGCAAAACTGGTGGTGAAAAGCATTTTAAACGCAGAGTCTGTGTATGGTTTGGCAAATGGTACTCCAACAGATAATTTTGAAGAATTGGATATCACGGTACCGGGTGAATGTACTACAACAAATAATCAAACACGTTGTGTAACGAAAAATTTTACATATTTTCTTGATGAAAGTAATGTTTGTGTTTCTTATCCTCCTCAGAATTCGGCTAACTGTATATTTATTTGCGCCTCTCGCAATGGAAAAAATTATGACGTTTGCGGCGGCGGAAGCGAATATGATAACGAATTTACGCTGGAAGGATATTTTTACTGTAGTCCTGATGAGAACGATTATGATGCGTGTAAAGAGGCAGGAGCTGTAAAACTTTCAGATAACAATTATTATTTTAAATAACAAGTAGAGATAAAGACAAGACCCCCGCTAATTATAGCGGGGTTTTTATCTATGCCAAAACCCTCAAAAGGACTGGAAAAATGGTTTTTTATCATTAAAATATTAGTGTAGGGCCATTATGAAGGAGGAAAATTATGAAAAACGCATTTACGTTGATTGAACTATTGGTAGTAGTATTAATTATCGGTATTTTGTCGGCAATAGCCTTGCCGCAATATACTAAGGCGGTAGAGAAATCCCGTGCCGCGGAAGCCATGGTTAATATCAATATGATTAAACAGCAGATGGATTTGTATATGCTTGCAAATACACCTACTGCCGGTATTGATTTTAAAGATGTAACTTCCGTAGATTTGTCCGGTGGGGAGTGGGACGGAAACTATTATAAAACGAAATATTTCTCCTATCGTCCTAGATTTAATTCAACGGGAGGTTGGATAGAAGTAATAAGAAGAATGAATGGTAATCAACAATATGTTTTCTATATTACCAAGACTCCTTGGGGTGATGCGGAAAATGTAGGAGGTTGGTATCATACTTGTTTTACCAACTGGACTAAGGAAGGGACTTATATCTGTAAAGCATACGAATCAATGGGATATTATTATTACGATGAAGATCCGTATTGATGCTAAAAACCCCCGCTGAAATCAGCGGGGGTTTTTTGTGAATTGAAAACTAATTGGCTTGCGGTTTGTGTTCGTATTTAAACATAATAGAGAACAAGATAGCCACTACTAGTGAGAATCCCGCAAAGATAAACCAAGAAGTGCTCCACCCGTGCATAATCGTTTGAGACAAGTCGGCCGGGTAAACTCCGTTGATTTTCAAAGCCGGATTGGTGTGGGCGTATACAAAAATGTTAATTACTTTTTGTGCCGCCAGTGACCCAATGGCCGCTCCGAATCCGTTAGTCATTAACATAAACACACCCTGTGCGCTGGAGCGGATGGAGGCATCGGTTTCTTGGTCCACATACAAAGAACCGGAAATGTTAAAGAAATCAAACGCCACCCCGTATACAATCATAGAGGCAATTAAGAGTAAAATACCTACCGCGGTGGTCGGATTTCCTAAGCCCAAAAAACCAAAACGCAAGGTCCATGCAAGCATACTGATAAGCATAACTTTCTTGATACCGTAGCGTTTTAAGAAGAATGGAATTAATAAAATACACAAGGTTTCGGAAATTTGGGATAAGGACACCAAAGCCGTAGCATTGTTAGCCCCCCAAGAACCGGTATAACCCATCAAATCATTAAACCCGTTAATAAACGGTCCGGCAAAACCATTGGTGATTTGCAAAGACATACCCAGCAGCATAGAGAAGATGAAGAAAATAGCCATCTTTTTCTGCTTGAACAGGGCAAATGCTTTGAGTCCCAACGCCTCTGCCAAAGATTTGGCTTCGGTTGCGCAAGTGGGGCAGTGCGGCAAAGTAAAGCAATAAACTGCCAAAATAAGTCCTAAAAATGCGGAGAAATACCATTGCATGTAACTGCTTTGGAAACCGGTAAAGTTGGTAATCCACATGGCAATAATAAAACCTACCGTACCAAAGACACGAATCGGGGGAAATACTTTGACGGTGTCCAAATTTTGTTGGCGTAAGGTAGTATAAGCCACGGAGTTGGATAAAGCAATCGTGGGCATATAAAAGGCTACGCTAATGGTGTAGCAAGTAAATAAACTGGCAAAACTGATATGGGCTTGTGAGCCGAAATAAGCGGCTCCCGCCATAAATACGGCCGCAATAAAATGGCATAAGCCTAACAATTTTTGTGCCGGTATCCAGCGGTCTGCCACAATGCCGATAATAGCCGGCATAAAAATAGACACAAAACCTTGTGTCGCATAGAACCAACCGATTTTATCACCGAATCCCGCTCCCGCCAAAAAAATGCCCATGGAAGTCAAATACGCACCCCATAAGGCAAATTGCAGGAAATTCATGATAGTCAGACGTATTTTGATGTTCATAATGATAGTGGACGCACCTACCGCCCGTACTGCTTTTCTCCTTAATAGATTTCGGCAAACGCTCCTAAAAAAGACACTTGCCGCTAAAGCCATTGTACAAAAAATATATAATATGTGTAATAGTTATCCTAAAACAGAGGATAGGAGGAAATATGGCAGATTACAGTTTTGATGTGGTGAGCAAAGTAGATTTGAACGTTATTGCAGAAGCAGTCAGCGCGGCCGGTAAAGAAATAGCCAACCGCTATGACTTTAAAGGCACGAACTCCAGTATCGAACTAAATGAAAAAGACAATGAATTGAATTTGCGCTCCAGTGATGAATATAAGGTGGGGGCTTTGCGGGATGTATTGTTTACGCGTCTAGCCAAACGCGGAGTAGCGCTTAAAAATTTAACCCAAGGCAAAGTAGAAGCGGCTCTGGGCGGAAATGCCAAACAAAGTATTAAAATTCAACAGGGTATCCCTTCCGATAAAGCCAAAGAAATTTCCAAAATGATCAAAGATGCCAAACTCAAAGTGGCGGCCTCTATTCAAGGGGACCAATTACGTGTATCTTCCAAATCCAAAGATGAATTGCAAGCCACACAAGCCTTACTGCGCGAAAAAGATTTCGGACTGGATTTGCAATTTACCAATTACAGATAGGAGAAAAAATGAAAAAAACAGTTGCAATCGCTCTATTAACAATATTTGCCTTGCCTCTTTTTGCGGCCAATGATGCTATGCTTTCTTATTATCAACGTCAAGCCGTTACGCAAGGCAGAAATGCCAAACAAGACCGTATGTTTGCCTCCGCGCTGGCGCGGGATGTGGCATCTTGGGTGCGTACTAACGAAACTTCCCCGGAAATTAAAACCGCACTTTTGATGCAGGCCGATTACCATTTGCGTGCCCAAGAATATGCACAGGCCCTACTGGCGGTTTATCAGGTCCGTTTCTATTTCCCGTCGACGCAAGATATTTCTTTATTGTCCAGTCACATTGAAACCATTATGGATAAGTTAAATCGCGGACAAAAAGCAGAGGCTTTGAAATTATTGGCGGTGGACACTTCCGGTATTGAAGCCTTAGATGGCCGCAAAGCAACCTTGCTGATTAGTTTGGTACGCAGTCAATTAGAGGATATTTATGAGCCCGTATGTGCTTTGTTTGAAGATTTTTTTGAGCAATATCCGCAATATACGCAAACGGATAAGATACTACTTATGTATGGGGACTGGCACAGGCAAAACAATAATTTCTTAGCGGCAGTTTTGGAATATCAAAAAGTATATGAACTATACCCCGGTACTGTTTACAAAGCCGCCAGTTTGCGTATGACGGCCGACGTGTATGCCAGTAATTTAAAAGAATATGAAATGGCCGCTAATTTGTATGAGCAAGTGCTCAAACAATATCCGGATTCTGCCGAACGCGGAACTGTATATAAACATTTGGCTATGATGCAAGAAAACCGCAAAGAATATGAGTCTGCTTTAGCCTATTATGATAAGGCAATTAAAGAACTGGCGGGGCAGCCTACCGTTGCGGAAGCATGGCAAGGCAAAGCCGATGTTTTTGCTAAAACCAAACAATACCGCGCGGCTTATAACACCTTATTACAAGGGGCAGAGACGGTATCTTCCGCCGAAGCAAGTTATGTGGCTATGCTCAGCCAAGCAGCGGAAGTGGCCAACCGCCGCTTAAAAGAACCCGCTTTGGAAACGGCAGCCTTGGAGAAGATTTTACTTGCCTATCCGCAAACACATCAGGCTCCGAAGTTTATGTATGAAGCGGCTATTGCTTATGAAAAACAAGAAAAGCAACCCAAAGCCATCGAATTATATAAACGAATTATTATCCATTATCCAACGGACAAATATGCGGGTAAAGCCCAAAGCCGTTTGGGAAGATTGGAAAGAGATTAATTAATCTGCGAAAATCAGTTAAAAGCGGAAAAGAGTTTGTTCTTTTCCGCTTTTTGTTTTATAGATCGTCGTAAGCACAAAAAAATCTAGGTCCTTTTTACCCTTGCAAATAGGTCCAAAGACCCTCGCGGTTTTGATTCAAAATACATAGACTATATATAAGAAATGAATCTTTTTGCTTGCTAGGAGCGTGAAATTAGTATGAAAAAAATGCTGAGTGTGTTGCTGTCGGTCTTGATGTTAACGTCTTATCTACCGGGTGAAGTTTTTGCCCAATCAACGGGGGTCACTCCGGTGTTTCAAACTTTTGAAGATTTGGTTTCCAGAGGCGGAACTACCTTTTTAGGTTCTCCGCAATTATACACCCCGGAACCCCGCCAAATGGTTTTAATTGATAAGCCGGTCCATATTGAAAATTTCGGTGATCTGAAAACCGGAGATTGTTATATCTTGAAATGGGACGGGCAAAGAGAAGTTGTGAGCATTAATGATTTTTGGAAGGAATACGATCGTGGCATATTAGACTGGTATCAATTAAAAAAGGAGAATCGGTATTTATTCGAACTCAAAAAAGATGTTTTGATTCGTAATGCAAACGGCTCGGAACGTGTTTTGAGCAAAGGAAGTTTAATTGGACTCAATGAAGTTACCGGAACAGGATATGAATTAGTATCCGGCTATATACGCAGTGATTTATCTGCAACTCAAATACTGCAACAAGCCCCCAGTTTTACCAAAGAAGAATTAAAAGCCTTTGTTCAAATGAAACACTTTTCTAAAAAAGATGCTTTCTCGCAATATGCGTATGTGCATGCTGTCAAAGCCAAAGGTGGGGAAAGCGTTTTGTCTCACAAAGGAAGAGAGAGTTATATAGACCGTTTGGCCAATAGAGGAGAAAGAATTATTACCACTCCGGAGGGAGAAAGTTATATTTTAAATGCACAGCAATTTGCCAAAAAATATCAAGTAGCCGAAGATTTAGGCAAAGATATGTATAAATCAATTGAGCAGGTGCAACATTTTGCAGTTCCATGGCAAACGATTAAAGTGGACGGACAAGTGATCAAAAAAGGATCTGCTATTAACATAACCGATTTGTCTCATATGGTGGCCTTGTCTAACGATGAATTTTTTGCCGGGTATAGAAGCACCGAAGAACTTTACCATCTCTATTCCAGTGATATTAGACGTATTTTGGAAGGGATTCGAAATACTATGACCAAAAAATCTCGTAGATATAGCGAACAAATGCTAAAACGTGTTGTTATACTGTTTGATCATGGAGAAGCATTGGGTATAAAGTTAGTCGGGAAAGATAACGTAGAAATAACCGGTAAGGCTATAGCCAAACAAGGCGCAGAACGTGCTAAAAAAATTGGTACCCGGGTGGTTATCGGTGCATTGATCGGTTTGGGAATATATGCCGCTTTGACGTTCTTGTCGATGCCGAAAGCCAATGCCGCCAATGTGTCGTTTACTCCGAAATCTGAAATTATTGCCCAAATTGCCGAAGAAGCAAATAATTTCGAGCACCAAGACGCTGTACAACAACTGGTAAATTTTGTAAACCCCAATTATATGCCTCTTGTTATAAGAGATGCTGAAAAACTCAATCAAATGGGTGTGTATACAGGTACTTTGCAAGCAACTGAACTTAGTGCAGAAGAATTGGGTGGATTAGTGGCTGAGCCTTATTTGGAAGCGCTGGAAGCGGAAGAATCGGAAATGGCAGCCAAGGCCAGAGTATTACACGGAATAATCAACCCGTGGGATATGAATCCGGTATTTTAAAATAGTAGGTTTCAGTAAATTTAAAAGCCGTCTTGTCGTGGGCGGCTTTTATTTTTTAGACACTATTCACATAGTTTTTATAAAATACCCTTTATGGAATTATTAGCACAAATTTGGGATGTTTTTCTACATTTGGACATTTATTTAAATGCTTGGGCGGGAACACTCGGCCCATGGTTATATGCCTTGTTATTTCTAGTTATATTTTGCGAAACAGGGCTGGTAGTAACTCCTTTTTTACCCGGAGATTCTTTACTGTTTGCGGCGGGGGCATTGGCCTCCAGAGCAGAAAGCCCGATCAATTTATGGGTATTAGTACCTATTATATTCGCGGCGGCAGTATTGGGAGATTCTGCCAATTATGAAATAGGTAAATGGTTAGGCCCCAAAGTATTTACACGAAAGGATAGTTGGCTACTCAATCAAGAACATTTGCACCGCGCACATGCTTTTTATGAGAAATATGGGGGAAAAACCATTATTTTAGCGCGTTTTATCCCGATTATACGCACTTTTGCTCCGTTTGTGGCGGGAATTGGCAAAATGACTTATTGGCATTTCCTTTCGTACAACATCATCGGTGCAGCATTATGGGTGGCGCTTTTTGTAGGCGGTGGGTATTGGTTTGCTGATTTGCCTATTATGAAAACGCATTTCCACTATGTTATTGTGGGCATTATCATTATTTCCGTTTTACCCGCTGTATATGAGTTTTGGAGTGCAAAACATAAAAAATAAAATATTTTTTATTCTTCCTTGTGTGTTTTTATAAATAAGGTGAAAATAATTGTGATAGGTCGCAGAAAAAATTAAAAAGGAGATGATTATGAATAAAGCATTTACGTTAATTGAACTGCTAGTAGTTGTATTGATTATCGGTATTTTATCGGCAGTGGCATTGCCGCAATATCAAAAGGCAGTAACCAGAAGCCGTTACGGCAGTTTGAAAATACTCACGCGTGCGATTGCCGATGCAGAAGAGCGGTATTATTTGGCAAATAATGAATATACGAATAATTTTGATGAGTTGGATATCGATACTCCGGCCTACACATCGGAAACAACCACAGAGAACAGAGTCTATCGGTATTTTGATTGGGGTTATTGTAATACTTCCAGCAAAGTAGCTATTACATGTGCTAATGCTGCCGCTAAAATGGAATATGATATCTATTTTTTACATGGCGGTAATCGTAGAGAATGTGTGGCACGCAGTACGGATCTTTCTTCTATTCAAAATCAAATTTGTAAAGCCGAAACCGGCCTAACTACCGCTACGCCTAATACGGATTATAATTACACTTCTTGGACCTATTAATTATTCCGTCATTTCTTTGGGGAGTTGAACCGGTAATCTGCCAAGGGCTTTCTGATTGCCTAAAATGATATCGGCCGCTGCTTCTAGTACATACTTGTTTAGGCCGTAGGTAGCCAGTACGGTATTGGCATTAGGATAATTGGGAATATCGTACGGACTCATCGTGGAAATGAATACATTCTTAGGATGTTCTTCAAATAAACTGTAGATGGTGTTCTTCTGATTTATATTGGTTTTATCGGCCCATTGCAAACTGGTTACCACCAGTAAATCGGCTCCGTTGGCACATTCTTTGGCACGGGTAGCATCAATGGCTTTGGGAGTTAAAGCGGCATTGTAACTACGCACATTCCAGCCTTTTTCTAAGAAGGGTTTGGTAAAAGGCATTAACTGATCGGCAAAGCGTGCCGGCGCAAAAAATACCGCACACAAAGTAGGCTTTTTGCCGGAAGCAACCGTAGGGGTAAAAGGTAATAAATTGGCGCGGTCCCGCACCAAGGTAACCGCGTGGCGGCTGATTTCTTCCAATTGTGATAAGTAGGCCTTTTCTACCGGAGGAATATCTTCCGTGGAGTTATCCAGCAGCCCTAATTTTTGTTTTAATTCGAAGATTTTTTGGGCCGATTCTTTCACGCGCTCCCGCAAAGCCGGATCTTTTTTCATCTGATCACTAATCTGCTCAAAAGTGCGTTTAGGCTTTACAAATCTGCCCAGTAAAATTAAGTCAGAGCCGGCCAGCAAAGCGCGTATGGCGCAGTTAGGGATAGTGCAAAAAGTAGTGGCCCCTTTCATGTCCAAACTATCGGTCACAATAAGTCCTTTAAAACCCAATTGATGGCGCAGTAAATCTTGCAAAATCGGTTTGGAGAAAGAAGCAATATTTTTGTTATCCAGTGCCGGATAAATCACGTGATTGGACATGACGCCCTGTGCTCCGAAATCAATGGCATTAGCAAACGGAGAAATGTGAATGCGGCGCAATTCCTGATCGGTGGCTTTTACCACAGGCACCTGATAGTGTGAATCTTCGGAAGTGTCTCCATGGCCCGGAAAGTGTTTGACCACACTGATAATGCCGGCGGCCTTAAATCCGTTCATAATAGCAATACCCATTTTGGTTACATTACTGGGGTCAGAGCCGAAAGAGCGTACGCCGATAATCGGATTATTGGGGTTGCTGTTGACATCGAGTACCGGTGAAAAATTCATGTGAATACCGTTGCGTTTGAGTTCCAAACCGGATAAATAAGCAAAGGTGGCGGCAAAATTTTCACTTCCCGCAGCAGATAACATCATGTTAGTAGGTAAATAGTCAAAACCCAGTGTAATCGGTGTATATACCGTACCGCCCTCGTAGTCAATGGAAATTAAGAGCGGAATTTTATGCGGACTTTTGGCAGCCCAACTTTGCAATTTGTTAATGAGGGCTTTTGTTTGTTTAATGGAATAGTTACCCCATTGAATCAAAATACTACCTACCATGCCGCTTTCAATGGCGGGGCGGAAAATTTCCGCACTGTCTATATCCACGGCTAAAGAGAGGGTTTGTCCCAGTTGCTCATCGGCAGATAAATCTTCAAAACGAACGGGAGGAAGTGGCGTCTTTGTTGCGGGCGCGTCTGCTTGCGCGGCAGAATTGCGCATTACCACAGCCGGTTTATTTTGCGGTTGCGCGGCAATCCACCCGCTGCAAAGAGTTACTAAACACACGAATATAAAAAACTTTTTGATCATATTAATTAATATGCAAAATAGGTATTTCCGCCGGAGCAAATAAACGCAAAGGCATTCCCCAATAAAACATACCGGAGGTTACATATAAATGCGATTGCGGCCCGATTTGATATAACCCATATACATACGGATATACTAATTTTACCAAAAGATTAAAGGGGAATATCTGCCCATTATGTGTGTGCCCGCTTAACATAAGCGCAATTTGGTGTTTGGCGGCTATATCGGTCAGCAGCGGCTGATGACTTAATAAAATACGCGGGGAATGCTCATCGGTTTTTGTAAGTAATTCATTCAACTGCTCGGCGGTGAGTGCGGTTGTTTTAATGTCATTAATGCCGATAATTTGTAGTCCGTTAGGTAACGTAACAAATTGATTTTGCAACAGTTCTATACCGGCTTGCTTGAAAAAATCAATCGAATTTTGCAGTCCGACATAATATTCATGATTCCCCAACACCCCGTAACTGCCCAGTGGCGTGGAGAGTTGCGCAATTCGTTGCGCATATTGCTCGCGGTTCGGACCGTACTCGAAAATATCTCCCAGAAATAAAACCAAATCCGGTTGTACCGCTTGAATACGGTCAAGAGCCTTTTGTAAACGGATTTGCGAAACCCCTATGCCCAAATGCGTATCGGAAATAATCGCAACGGTTAGATGTGGGGCTTCGGGAATAGATAGGTTAATATGTTTAATTTTAGGTTGGCTAAAGCCGCCCCAAATAGATAAGAAGGTTACCGCGGCAAATAAAATCAAACTGCCCCATTTAAGCAGCGGAAATATGTGCCAGTGCGCCAGGGCACAAAGGGCTTGCATAAGTGCCAAAATTATAACGAGGAAAGAGAAAATAAAAATAAGCCCGGACCAAATATAGGTAATGTAGTAAACCAAACTGTCAATCGTCCCCCAATGGGTGCGGGTGTAGGTCATGGCAAAACACATCAGCGCCGTACAAAGAAGGGGAAATATAACTATAGAAATTTTCCATCCGATCGACGGAAAAATGAAATAAAACCACGCCCCCACTATAATATGCATGGTGAGGAAAATCAAACTAACTATCAGAAAAAACAATCCCATAGAAATTTATCCTTTTATAAAGCCGATTAAAAGTTACTTTTCTATTTTAAAAAATTTTGCATAAAAAGTATAATATATTTATAGAATATTTTAACTAAGAGGAATTATTACATGACTGTCAGAGTTCGTTTTGCTCCGTCTCCAACGGGATTTTTACATATCGGCGGTGTACGCACTGCTTTGTTTAATTATTTATTTGCCAAGAAAAACAAAGGTACTTTTCTACTTCGTATCGAAGATACGGATGAAGAACGCAGCACCCAAGCCTCTACTGATGCTATTTTTGAAGGTATGCAATGGATGAAACTCAATTGGGACGAAGGCCCCATGCCGGACGGTACGAATAAAGGTCCCGATGCTCCGTATTATCAAGCCATTCGTGCCGATCAGGGCATTTACAAAAAATACATTGACCAATTAATTGCAGAAGGCAAAGCCTATAAATGCTACTGCACGGAAGAAGAACTGGAAGAAAATCGTCAAAAATGCTTGGCCGAACACCGCCCACCCAAATATAGCGGTAAATGCCGTGATTTAACGCCCGAGCAACAAAAAGAATTGGAAGCACAAGGTCGCAAATATGTGATCCGTTTCCGCATGCCTACGGAAGGAGATGTGGAGTGGGATGACTTAATTCGGGGTCATGTTAAATTTGCAAGCAAAGATTTATATGATTTGGTGATTCAAAAAACAAGCGGCTATCCTACCTACAACTTTGCAGTTGTGGTAGATGACCATTTAATGCGCATGACGCATGTAATTCGCGGAGATGACCATATTTCCAATACTCCTTCGCAGATACAGTTGTATCGTGCCTTGGGCTGGAAAGAGCCTATTTTTGCGCACCTCTCCATGATTCACGGCCCCGACGGTAAGAAACTTTCTAAACGTCACGGTGCGACCAATGTGGTGGAATTTAGAAATATGGGTTATTTGCCGGAAGCCTTAAAGAATTATTTGGCTTTGCTTGGATGGGCCACTTCAGATTCCCAGCAAATTTTTGCTCCGGGAGAACTAGAAGAAAAATTTGATATTTCCGGTTGTCAGCCCAGTCCGGCAGTGATGGATCCGGAAAAATTAAACTGGATGAACGGCGAATATATCCGCCAAACGCCGCTTGCCGTGCTGACCGATTATGCACTGCCTTTTATTGAAAAAGCGGGTATCGATGTGAGAAAAGTATCCCGCGCACAATTAGAAGGTATTGTGGGACTGGAGCAAGAAAAATATAAACTCTTAACGGAAATTCCTGATTTGATTCGTTTCTTTTTTGAAGATCCGGTATTTGAACAAGAAGCCATTGAAAAAGTATTTGGCAAACCGGAAGCCAAGGCTGTGCTGGAAGGGATGATTAAGACGTACGGAGAATTGGCCGATTTTACAGATGTGAATTTGGAAACCGCTGCCCGCGGCTTTGCAAAGGCCAACGGCTATAAAGCCGGACAAGTGTTTCATCCGTTGCGGGTAGCCGTATCGGGCCGTACCCATGGACCGACTTTGTTTAAAATGTTAGAGTATATGGGGAAAGATACTGTACTCAAACGTTTGCAAAACGCGCTTAATTACTGTAAATAATGACTAAATATTGCCTCTTAGATTGCGGAGATATAATAGGACCTTTTCTGGCGAGTGAACTCTTAGCCCGGAGGGGGTTTGGTCCGCACAGTTTGATCTGTCCGGAAGAACATACGGCAGAGGGGACCTATTGGAAAGAGGCTTATTTATACGAAGAATTTAATTTTCAAGAAGAAAAAATGGTTGAAAAGGCGGCCGAAACTTTACTGACCATCCCTTTAGACCAATTGCAGCAATCCGAAATTGATAAAGCAAGTGCCGCTTTGTCCGGGCGCCCCGCAGAGCCGATAACCAGCCGAATCGAAAAACCGGCGGAACCTTTGGTAGTAGAAGAAAAAACGGTTTCGCAAGAAAATCCGATTGAAGAATATTTCAACACCATGCGCGAAGGGGATTTGGGAAATATTTTAGGCATTCCCGATAAGACCAATTCCGATTTGGATTTGGCGCGCGTACTTGAAAAACAATTTGCCAAAACGGATCCGCACTTAATGGAGAAACCCGTAGCAGCGGAAAAAGATCCGTTTGATGAGTTCGTGGCTCCGACGGCCGCAGCCGCCAAGCCCGCAAGTGCGGGTGAATCCGTTCCTACGGTTTCGGCGGAAGCATTAGACGCGCAAACTGCGGCTTCTTTATCTAAAGAAATAAATGCTAAAGAGTCTGCACAAGCCGCGCAAATGCCGGTACTGCCTAATCAAGCGGAGCAACAAATGCCCGTTTTGCAAACGGATGTCCCTCATGTTGCCAAAAAAGAAACGAAAGATATTTCAGAGCCAATTTCTTCCTCGTCAGCGCGGGTGATTGCCCCTTCGAAACCTCCCGTTTCCAAAAAATGGTACGTGATGTTTGTGGGGGGAGTAGTGGCTTTGGTGTTATCGTTAGGCGTTTTGGTTTCTGCTGTTTCACATCACGAGGAAGAAGAGAAAACAACACCTGATAAAGCAGAGACCGTTGCCAGGCCGGTAACCATGCCGGAAAAAACACCTTTAATGCCGGCTGTGCAAACTACGGCGCCGACAGAATCGATTTCCTCAGAAGAATTAGCACAGAACATTGTGAAACATTATGTACTGGATGAAGAAAGAGGTACTGTGGAGCAATATCTTGCTAAACGATATGCGCAAGAAATTGCATCGGGCTATGCCTATATGTGGGCGGCAGAGCCTTTGCACCGCAATTCGTACGTCGTGCGTTATCGTTTAGTAAAAGCGCGTAAAGAGCCCATTGTATATGTATTTCAGGTGGACACCGTAAAAAAGAAATTGACGGGCGCGCTCAATAATATTACACTAGATTTAGTGGGAAAAATAAATTCATAATTTTCAAAGAGAGGGTTTATGGCAGAAAATATACCAACCAAACCGGAAGAACAATCTAAATATAAAACCATTATTATGGATGATTTGTTTCAAATCATGAAGAAAAATAATGCGTCCGATATCCACTTAACGGTCGGCGTACCGCCGGTGTTGCGTATTCAAGGTAAATTGTATCAATTGGGACAATATGAGGCCTTAACGCCGGAGGTGGCGCAACGTTTAATTTATTCCATCATGACCGATGATCAAAAACAACAATTCGAAGAAACGTTGGAATCTGACTTTTCATTCGGTATCAAAAGTTTAGGTCGTTTGCGTGTAAACGTGTACAAACAAAAAGGTTGTGTGGCGGCGGCTTTGCGTTCCATTCCCAATGAATTTAAGAGTTTCGAAGAATTGGGCTTGCCGATGGTTGTGTATAATTTGATGAAATTAGACAAAGGTTTGGTGCTGGTAACAGGGGCTACCGGTTCCGGTAAATCTACCTCTCTGGCCAGTATGATCAACTACCTTAATACCCACGAAAGTAACCACATTATTACGGTAGAAGACCCGATCGAATTCGTGCACCAACACAAACGCAGCGTAGTCAATCAGCGTGAAGTAGGCGCAGATACCAAATCCTTCCAAGCGGCATTGAAACACTTCTTGCGCGAAGACCCGGACATCATTCTGGTAGGCGAGTTGCGCGATATTGAAACCATTGAAGCGTGTTTGACCTTGGCCGAAACCGGTCACTTGGTGTTTGCTACCTTGCACACCAACGACGCCATTCAATCTATCAACCGTATCATTGACGTGTTCCCGGCTAACCAACAGCCGCAGGTGCGTACGCAGTTGTCCTTCGTGTTGGAAGCCATTATTTCTCAGCAGTTGTTGCAAGGCACGGACGGAAAACGTGTCATGGCGGCCGAAGTGTTGATTGCCAACTCCGCCGTGCGCAACTTAATCCGCGATGCTAAAGCCGAGCAGATTATGAGTACCATGCAAACCAGCGTGGGACAAGGTATGGTCACCATGAACCAAACCTTGGGTGATTTGTACTTGCAAAAGAAAATCACCTTCCAAGAGGCTATGTTGCACTCCAGTGATCCGTCAGGCTTAAAGGGATATTTGCAACAAAAAACCGGTCAAAGTTCGTTTAAATAAAACGGGTTTTGATTATTCATTTGCATATAAAAACCGCAACTTACAGTTGCGGTTTTTTTGTAACTACTGCTCACAATCAATCTCAGGTATAAGTCTGAGGAGTTTATCTAATTTAGAATACATGTATCACAAGATCCAATCATTTTACAATAGTCTTCTTCCGTCCCTGGAGATTCACATTGTACAGAATCATCATCATTTAAATACAAACGATAAGTATCTATATTCCCGTTTTTCAGACGGTAAGCAAAGACATCATATCCATCCACCATACTATATACCCAATTCTTAGTGATAACACAAGGAGCATCTACGCCAAGGCAATCTGCTTCATCGGTAATGATTTCACCCGGCAGATCAATTGTTAGATGATTAGTTAATGTATCTGCTCCATTATTACCACCCCAACATACATCATAATTGACTTCTAATTCACATAATTTTCTGTTTTTAGCAATTGCATTTAATACAATTCTAGCCTCAGCAACACGACTCTTTTCTACCGCTTTTGTATATTGCGGTAAGGCAATGGCAGACAATATGCCGATAATTAAAACTACTACCAGTAGTTCAATTAGTGTAAAACCTTTTTTCATATTTACAACCTCCTAAATAATTTCACCCAAAATGGGGGCTAAGTAAAGTGTAGTTTTTTTTTTTTTTAGGCTTGTCAAGTGTTTTTTAGACCTATTTTTTATGTCCCTCATTAGATAGCGCGGCTTTACTGCGCAGTTTGCGGTGATAAGTAATGGCAAAACGGTGCACTTCGTCGCGTATTTCCATGAGTAAATTAAGCGCCGGATCCCCTAGCGGCAGTTTAATGCTATCCTCTTGCCCGGGTACGTAAATACCTTCGTGCGTTTCCGCCAGTGAAATCATAGGGATATACAGTCCGGCTTTATCACAAGCATTAAGCGCGGCGGTAATTTGTGCCTTTCCGCCGTCAAGTAAAAACAAATCGGGCTTTTGCGTAGGGTCGCGCTTAATTTGCCTAAGCCGTCTAAAAACGCTCTCTTGCATCATGGTGAAATCACTTCCGCCGCGCGCGGGGAGTTTAGATTTAATTTTAAATCTTCGGTAATGCTCGTGGTTTTTCTCTCCATTAATATAACATACCATACATCCCACAGCCTCGCGCCCGAATAAATGCGAATTGTCAAACGCTTCAATGTGTGCGGGCAAACGGGTCAGACCCACAATGTGCGCCAAGCGTTTTAATTTGTCTGAATTTTCAATGGCCTCTATGATTTTTTCGTCTTTATATTGCCCCACAATTACGCGCTCGCGCATGTGTTCAAGCGCTTGCAGAAAATTGCGAAAAATGGCGGCCTGTTCATATTGCATATCCGCAGAAGCAGTTTTCATTTGGGCGGTAATTTGTTGGGTAATTTCCGTAAAATCTCCGTCTAAAAACAGTGCCATTCGTTTGGCAATTTCGCGGTAATCTTGATAGGATATTTTACCCGCGCAAGGGGCCGGACATAAACCGGTATGAAAATAAATACAACTGTTTACGCGCCCTTTGGGCAAAGCGCGCGTGCGTGAAAAACTCCATTTGCACGGGCGCAGCGGCGCGTATTTGCTCTTCCATAAAAAGCGCATTAAACTTTTTACAATACTTGATTTGGGATAAGGCCCGAAATATAAATCTTTACCCGGTAATTTCTTGCGCGCGATAGAAAGACGGGGGAAATCTTCTCCCATGGACAGTTTTAAGTATGGATAGCGTTTGCCGTCTTTGCCCATGGAATTAAAAAACGGCATATATTTTTTAATGAGTTTTTCTTCCAATACCAGTGCATCGCGCTCCGAGGCGGTGGTTACATAATCGATTTTCCAAATCAGCGGCAGTAAACTGGGCAATTTCCACCCGCGCGAATAGAGATTACTGTCTTGGAAATATTGCTTGACCCGGTCGGCCAAGTTTTTGGCTTTGCCGACATAAATCACCGTTCCTTGCCTAGAACGCATAATATACACACCGGGTTTTTTGGGCAAAAGTTCAATTCGCGGGTCCATAGGCGTATTGTAGCATTTATGGGCGGCAAGGGGGAAAACGTGCTTGCTGAGCGGGTTTGAAATAGAGTATAATATTTACAAGAGAAATTTCTCGTAAGGAAGATAAAAATGGCAAAACTTAAAACTGGTAGACACACCGGCGCTTTGAAAGCGCAAAGACAAACTGAGAAAAGAACTTCTCAAAATAAAGGCTTGATGAAAAAAGTGCGCGTAGCCACCAAACAAGTGCTATCCTCTTTGAAGGCTGAAGATTTGAAAAAAGCGGCTTCCAGCATTGATAAGGCTGCTAAAAAGAAAACCATTCACTGGAAAACGGCCGCCCGCAAGAAATCTCGCTTAGCCAAAGCCGTCAACAAAGGTGCTAAAAAAGAAACCGCTAAAAAAGCCCCGGCTAAAAAAACTGTTAAAAAAGCCGCCGCTAAAAAAGCAAAATAAGTCTTTTTAGATCTGAAAACCCGCCTAGTAATAGGCGGGTTTTTTTGGTATAGTATTTTCATAAGTAAAATAAATAAAGGGAGTATTTTATGAAAAAAGCCTTCACCTTAATCGAATTGTTGGTGGTTGTCTTAATCATCGGTATTTTATCGGCCATTGCTTTGCCGCAATACACCAAAGCGGTGGCAAAATCGCGCGTGGCGGAAGTATTGCTGTTAGGCCGCAGTATTGTAAAAGCGCAGCAAATCTATAAAATGGCTAACGGCACCTACGCAACCAGCCTTGATGACCTAGATATCGGATATCCTTGCACCATGTCGGAATATAGCGGTTCGGGTACGGGCGTTTTAGGGACGCTTACTTGCACGCACAGTCACGGGTTTTTATATGAAAGTTTTGTCAGTTTGTATGCAGACAAAGTAGATGGATTTTGGATTAATTTCAGTTTTGCGGGATCGGCAACCTGTTCCGAAGCGGAAGGTATTAAAGTACCCGGGCTTTGTGTTTCTTTAGGGGGAACTTATACGGAGACGGATTCGGACAATATTAAGCGGTACGCCTTGTAATTTATTTGCTACCACTCACGCGTTTCCATGCAGCCTCAAAATCAGCCGGAACGGGTGCTTCAAATTGCAGTTTCCGTCCGGTAAACGGATGCTTAAATTCCAGTTTGCGGGCGTGTAACATCAAGCGGTCTGCCGTTGCCCCTTTATATAACCAATCTCCCAACACAGGATATCCCAGCCAACTTAAATGTACGCGCAACTGATTAGTGCGCCCGGTACGCGGATATAATTCAATATAAGTAAATCCGTTTTTACGTTGTAATACCTTATATTCGGTAATGGCTTCGCGGCCAACATCCGAAGCCTTAATTTTTCCGCCGGCTACCCGGCCGATAGGCACTTCGATACGCCCGGTGTCATCAGGTACTTCCCCGCATGCAATGGAATGATAGATTTTGTGTACTTCGCGATTGGCAAACATTTCGGTCATTGCATTTTGAAATTCTTCGTTTTTGGCCAGTAACATCACCCCGCTTGTTTCACGGTCGAGACGATGTACCAATCCGGCGCGGGGGGTATTTTTATCAACACCTTTCGGCGGATTAGACAGTACCAAAGATACCAAGGTTTCTTCTAGGGCAAAAACGGCGTCGGGATTTGTTTCCCAAATGGGGCTTTGCGGATGTACGAGCATGCCGGCGGGTTTGTTGATAACAAAATAATCTTTTCCGTCGGCAATAATTAAATCTGCCAACTTGTTTTTTTGCGCGGCCACATCTGGCATTTGTACTACAATTTCATCTCCCTCTTCCAGCGGCCAAGATGGTTTTACTTTTTTCCCGTTGACGGTAATTTTGCCGTCTTTAATCATTTTTTGAATAATGGAGCGGGAAAAATCAGGTAATTGATCCGTCACAAATACGTCTAAACGACGTGAATATCCACTGAAAGTGTAAGTTTGTTTATTCGGCATGGGAGGTGTCCTTTTTCAAAAAATAAAGAGCCGTTGCAGCAACGGCAGCCGTAGCCAGTGCAATGCATTGGGAAGGGGACATGCCAAGTAAAAATCCGCCGCGAAAGTCCCCGCGGAAAAATTCAATAAAGAAACGTAAAAACGCATAACCGATTATATAGAGCGCCAAAATGGTGCCGGGGCGGTGTTGCTTTTTATAGCAATATTGCAAAACAAAAAATAGCACTAAATTAAGTCCCACTTCATAAAGTTGGGTAGGATGCAAAGGTACGCCTAAAAATTGAGGGGCTACCAAACTATGCGGATCGGTAAACGCAATACCCCACGGCATATCCGTCGGGCGGCCGTGGCAGCAACCGGCTAAAAAGCAACCGATGCGGCCGATTGCATGCCCAAGCGGTAAGGCCACAATATAGAAATCGGCAATTTTCAAAACGGGCAAATTTTTCTTTTTGAGATAATAAAGTAGTGTCGCAATAGCCACAATGGCTCCGCCAAAAAACACAAAGCCGTAACGGAAATTTTGCAAAGCAAAGACGAGTCTTTCCGTAAATGTACTACCCATTTCGCCCCATGAAACGATTATATAGAGCAATTTAGATCCGATTAAGGCACTGATAAACGCAATAAAAATAATATTAAAGAAGGTGTCTTTATCCAGTTTAATATAATGCAAGCGGCGGTATAAATACCAAGTGGGTATCAAATAGGCAAGCGCCATCATCAGCCCGTAACTGGCCATTTCAAAAGATCCGATGTGAAATAAAGTGGGATGCATTAGAAAATCACCTTTTCATCTTTTATGGCACTGCGCATAAAAGGATTATTTAGTTTTTCTTCTTCTATAGTGGAAGAGCAACGTCCGCCGTAACTATGTCCGGCAAAAATACGGGTATCTGCCGGCAATTTAGAAAGAAGTAATAAACTTTTTCGCATGGCGCGCGGGTCGGAGGAGGGCAAATCTACCCGTCCGCACGCACCCGGGAAAAGGGTATCTCCCGTAAAAAGGGCATCTTCTATTTGTATGCAAACGCCGCCGGCCGTATGCCCCGGGGTCGGAATAATATGCAAAGAAAAAGGTCCGATTTGTAGGTCTTGCTCACCGCTATACGGTTGTAAAACATCTTGCGGCAAACCACTAAGCAGTACATCGTTTTGTTCAATATAAGCACGTAACTGATGTGCGCGTAATAAAGATTCGCAATCTTTTACATGATCAAAATGCCCGTGTGTAAAAAGTACGGCTTGCAAAACGAGTCCTTTTTGCGCAAGGGTATGTTCAATATAATTCATATCCCAAGCCGGATCAATCAGCAGCGCCTCTTTTCCTTGGCTGATTAAGTAAGTACAATTGGCCATCGGGCCCAGTTCTAAGACGTCTATTTGCATATTATTTTGTTTCAAAGCGATATTCTATTTCGTCGGGGGCGGACATATTATATTCTACGCGCGCTACTTTTTCGATATAGACCGGATCTTGATCTTTTAAAAGTTGCAATTGAGTTTGTAACTCCTCATATTCTTTGTCCAGTTGCACACTGTGTTTGGTCAAACGTCCTTGTTCGCGTTTATTGTCTATCAAATTCAGGAAATTATTTCCTAAAAATATGCAAAAAAGTATCACGGCCAACAAAAGCCATAACAATAATTTGCGATTTTTAATTAATAAATCTTTCATCTTTATTATTTTCTAAAAGCCTTATCTTGGGCGTAGGAGGCTTTTTTACCTAATTCATGTTCAATTTGCAAAAGCCGATTATACTTAGCGGTACGTTCGGCGCGTGCCGGGGCTCCGGTTTTAATAGCGCCGGCGTTGGTGGCTACTGCCAAATCGGCAATAAAAGTATCTTCCGTTTCTCCGGAGCGGTGTGAAATAATGCACGCATAGTGGGCCTTTTGTGCTTGCAAAATCACGTCTATAGTTTCCGATACTGTACCGATCTGATTTAATTTGATCAAAATGGCATTGGCCGCTTTTTGTGCAATTCCCATTTGTAATCGGTGCGGATTGGTAACGAATAAATCATCTCCTACCAATCGTATTTTTTTGCCTAAGGTGCGCGTGATTTGCTGCCAACCGGTCCAATCGTCTTCTTGCAAGGGATCTTCTATAGAAACAATCGGAAATTTCTTGCACCAACCGGCATAAATTTCAGTCATTTGCGGTGCGGTATAATCTTTTTTCTCAAAATAATATTTGCCTTTTTTATAAAACTCACTGGCAGCGCAATCCATCGCAATAGCCATAGAACTATGGCCGGCTTTTTTGCAAGCGGTAACTAAGGTTTTCAGTACTTCTTCATGTTTGGCAATTTTGGGTGCAAAACCGCCCTCGTCTCCTACGGCAATTACCTGTCCGGCTTTTTTAAGAATATCTTTTAAAGTGTGATATGTTTCCGCGGCGGCTTGCATGGCTTGCGAAAAAGTTTTGGTTTTGAGCGGTACAATCATAAATTCTTGTACATCCAGTCCCGAATCTGCATGTTTACCGCCGTTAATGATATTAAGCATAGGGGTAGGCAGCAAGTAGATTTTTGATTGCAGACCGTAGCAAAATCGGATATGTTCGTATAAGGGGCGTTTGGCGCTTTGTGCGCCGGCGCGCAAAACTGCCATAGAAACGGCAAGCGTCGCATTGGCACCGAGTTTGGTTTTATTCTCCGTACCGTCTAAAGCAAGTATAGTGTCATCAATTAGTCGGATGTCTTCTGCTTCAATTCCTATTAATTTTTTGGCGATTTTATTAACATTGGCAACTGCTTTTAATACGCCTTTTCCATGATAGCGTGTTCCTCCGTCGCGCAGTTCTAAAGCCTCGTGTGATCCGGTACTGGCACCGCTGGGCACCATAGCGCTACCTATAGAACCGTCACTGAGCAGTACATCCGCTGCCACAGTAGGAAATCCGCGCGAGTCTAATACTTCCCGCCCGGTAATTTTTTTGATTGTTGCCATAGGTTCCCCCTTAAATAATGTTTTCGATGATTTTTTTGCCTTCTTTAATCAAAGCCGTCGGTAATTCGGCGTCCGGCGCTTCGGCATACATACGAATCAGATGTTCGGTACTGGAAGGACGTATGGCTAACCAACTGCCGCCCTTTAGGATAAACTTAAAACCGTCCATTGAATCGATACGCCACACAGAAGTCTTGAGGATACTAAGCGGGGGTTTGATATCCAACCGTTCCATAATGCGGTTAATTTCGGTTTCCGTTTTGGGGATACTGACTTTTTGAGCATACATGGGACGGTATTTTTTATAAAAATCTTTGCGTAATTGCTTGAGCGTTTTACGTTCTACGGCTAGCATATCAATCGTGAGGAAACAAGCCAGTAAGCCGTCTTTGTCCGGGATGTGATTAGCCATGGCAATACCGCCAGATTCTTCCATGCCCATGATATATTGTCCGGTGGTCATCAGTTCGGTAATATATTTAAATCCGACGGGAGTTTCCCGCAGCATCAGCCCATGCAATTTGGCTACTTGGTCAAACAAAGTAGAAGATATTACACTGCGTACGACGCGGCCTTTGAGTTTTTTATTTTTAACCAAGTGGTGCAGCAACATGGGGGCAATTTCATTGGGAGATACCCATTCTCCGTCAGAATCAATAATGCCAAATTTATCGCAATCAGGGTTGCAGGCAATACCCAAATGCATTTTTTTACCCACCACCAGTTTGCGTAAATCTTGCAAACTGACCGGACCGGCATTGGGCGTTTTACCGCCGAATAAAACATCACGTCCTTCATGGATGGCTTCTACGGTCACGCCGTGTTTTTCAAGGGCTTGCCGGAAATAATGTTGGGCCGTGCCGAATAACGGATCGAGTGCAATTTTAAGTTTTGCTTTTTTGAGCGCTTTGCTATCAAGCAACTTTTCCATATGTGCCATATACTCTTTTTTAAGAGCATTGGTAGGCACGACGGCTGAATTTAAATGATCAAATTCAATAGAAGAAGTTTTTAAAATTTGGGCATTTTCGGCGGGCGTTCGTTTTTCGATATCTTCCACAATTTCATTGTTGGCAATTCCACCGTAATAAGTTACCCATTTAAGGCCGCAAACATGATAATTGGCTTCACTGCCGGTAATAATTACACCGCCAACAGCACCTTCTTTGAGTACGTTCCATTCGACGGCCGGAGTAGGAAGCGGCTCATCGGACATTTTGACACTGATGCCGCTGGCCAAAAAGGCATTGGCCGCTATATAGGCAAATTGTTTGGCTAAAAAGCGGGTATCATATCCGATAATAATAAGCGGTTTTTTATTCTTCTTGCCTAATTGTTGGCAATGTTTTTGATACCCTGTACCTTCAAAACCATAGAAAGGATGTTCCAATACGTGGTTGGAAATCCCAAATGCTAAACGTTGCACATTTTGTGCAGTCATTCCGTCGGCAATTACAGCACGGAAACCGGATGTACTAAATTTAATATCTTCGCTCATAGGTGCAAATATTATACTAAAACGGAAAAAATTTTTCACTTTTTTTATAGAACTTTTTTCAGATAGTGTGTAAATTCGATTTTTATAATTTGCATAAACTCAAAAATGATAGAATAAATTAATCTGAGTAATTAGGTTTATCCTATGAATTTTGAATATATTAAAGAGTTTATCAAAGCCGCCGGGCTGCCCAATTACCGTATTTCGCAAGTCAAAGATGCGGTTTATAAAAACGGCATTACCACTTGGCAAGAGGCCACGGCCTTGCCGGTTGCTTTGCGCGAACAACTGGACAAAGAGCGCCCTATTTTAAGTTTTACCGTCAAAAAAATGGTATTTTCAAAAGAGGACCGTGTGGCAAAAGCCCTTTTGAAACTCAAAGACGGGCTGCTCATTGAAACGGTGCTTTTAAAACCGCATGACGGATGGAGCGTATGTGTTTCTACGCAAGTGGGTTGTGCCATGCATTGCAGTTTTTGCAGTACGGGCAAAATGGGTTTTAAGCGAGATTTGACGGATGAAGAAATAGCGGACCAAGTTTTATTTTGGTTTCAATATGTCAAAAAGGAAAAAATAGGGGACCGTATTTCTCATGTGGTATTTATGGGAATGGGGGAGCCTTTGGTCAACTACCTTAATGTAGTTAAAGCAGTACAAAATTTGACCAATCCCGATTTTTTAAATATCGGGGCGCGGCATATTTCTATTTCTACGTCGGGTATTGCAGATAAACTGCATAAACTGGCCACCGATTTACCGCAAGTCAATTTGGCAATATCCTTACATAATGCCGATAATGACGAGCGGACTAAATTGATGCCGGTCAATCGGCGCTATGACTTGGACGATTTGCGCCTGGCATTAGATGAATATTTGGCCCTTACCGGGCGGCAAGTATTTTTGGAATATGCCGTAATTGAGGGCGTCAATAACCGCCCGGAGCATATCCGCAAGTTAGGCAAATGGATACGCGACAGTAAATTTAGTTATTTGTTACACGTAAATTTAATTGCGTGTAATTTGGGCCGCGGCAATAAAACCGAAGATTGTATCGTGCAAGAAATGGCAGATGCCCTAAAAGCCATGGGAATAGGCGTAACGATTCGCAAAAGTATGGGCAACGATATCAGTGCGGCGTGCGGCCAATTAGCATCTAAAAATTAGGAGAGAACTATGAAAAAAATAGCATGGATTTTGGTAAGTTGCGTCGGGTTAGCAGCCTGTGCAACGTTAAATCAAAGCAATTTGGATTGGATCCCCATAGGGCCTGAATTTCCGGCTAAAAAATCAGCCGAGGAAGTAGAAATTTTTACGGACAAGAACGACATTACACGCCCGTACGGTAACTTGGGGTTACTGCGTATTAAAAATTTACAACAAGACCGCGAAGTTCTTAAACGCGGCGTGCAAAAAGGCCGCAAATTCGTAGCGTCCAAAGGGGCCGATGCTATGCTGCTGGGGCAGTATAACAGTGCAGAAGACAATTCACCCAATCCGACCGTAACGCTAATTATGTATGCCATTAAATACGGTGATAATCTGACGGATGCGGACAAAGAGGCCATGCGTAAATTTGAAGTAGAAGGCGCCTTAAATAATAGCGTGAGTTTTTAATATGACCTCTAAAAAAGCAATTGTTTTGTTTTCGGGTGGCCTAGATAGTACTACCTGTTTATATTGGGCATTAGACAAAGGTTATACCTGCGAAACTTTGACGGTTTCGTACGGACAAAGACATGCCCGTGAGGTACAAGCCGCACAACAAATTGCCAGTAAATTGGGTGTTAAACAACATAGCGTGGCTTTAAATTTTCCTTGGTTATCTACCAGTTCTTTGGTAGGCAAAGACCAAGTAATTCCCGACCAATCCTTAGCAGATATCACTAGCGGACAAATTCCTTCTACCTACGTACCGGGACGCAATTTAATCTTTTTATCCGTGGCGGCTTCACTGGCCGATGCGGTCAGTGCCGATGCCATTGTGGCGGGCCCCAATGCAATTGATTTTTCGGGTTATCCGGATTGTACTCCCGCTTTCTTTGAAACGGTGGGTAAAGCCATTAATTTAGGTACAAAACGCGGAGTACAGCACGGATTGGAAGTATTGGCTCCGTTGATGCATTTAAGTAAAACCGATATTGTTAAACTGGGGGCTAAACTGGGAGTACCCTTTGAATTAACTTGGAGTTGCTATAACGGAGGGGACACCCCTTGCGGCCATTGTGATTCCTGTAAATTGCGTGCGCGCGGATTTGCCGAGGCCGGCGTAAAAGACGGATCTGTGGAGAAATAAAATGAAGAAAATATACATAATTATTTGTACTTTGTTTTTATTTGTACCTTTGGCTTTGCAAGCCGAGCAGACATCGCAACCTTCCGCTAGCGGACGGCCTTTATCTTTTATGATTCGTCCGGATAAAGCACAGCGCAAATTGGCTAAAAAGCGCAGCAAACAAATCAGCCGTTTGGTAAAACAATACCGTAAAGCAAGTACTGAACAAAAAGCCGCCATCAAAGCACAAATTGAGCAAATTGTTTCTGAGGCAACCGATGAAAGTATGGCTTGGATGCAAGAGCGCATTGCGGCAGAAAAAGAGAATTTATCTCAATGGGAACGCAAATTGCAAGAGCGTCAAGCCAATTTGGAACAAGTAAAGGCTCAACGGGTAGAAGAAATTTTAAGCGGAGAAGCCAAACGCCGTTTTAAACTGGCCAAGAAACGTTGGAAAAAAGAAATCCGCGACTTAAAAAAGTCTATGAAATAAATACCCCGATTCTTTGCCTTTATAGAAAGCCCCATACAAAATATATGGTGGGTCCTCTTGATTTTTTGTATGTTTTGTACTATACTGAAAGTTAGGATTAGGATGTATAAATCCATAGGGTAGTTTATATTCTGATAGGAGATGTATTGTGAGAACTTTTCATAAAATAGGATTTACCTTAGCGGAACTACTGGTGGTAGTGGTGGTTCTGGCGGTATTGGCCGGTGTGGCCATACCGAAGTTTACCCGCGTATTGGAAACGCGCAAAACCACTGAAGCGGAGCAAATGCTTGCCGCGGTGCGTATGGAG
>CADBRU010000031.1 GCA_902797165.1 uncultured Elusimicrobium sp. | reverse complement strand
TTTATTCGCCCTTAGCTCAATGGTGGAGCGACCGGCTGTTAACCGGTAGGTTGAAGGTTCGAGTCCTTCAGGGCGAGCCATTTAAAACACCCCCGACTTTTCGGGGGTGTTTTACGTCCTACCATACTACATGAAGGATTTACTTATGTCCGCCGTGCCCACCACCTCCACCATGACTGTTTCCATTTCCGTGGCCGCCGGAATGATTATTCCCTCCTCCGTGATTACTTACATGACTGCTTACATGTTTGTTTCCTTGTTTGCCCGAATGCCCCGCATGATGATTGGATGGTTGTGCAGGTTTTAAGGGAGACGGGACAATCTTATGATGCTCCGGCTTGACGACCGGTCTTTTAAGCGGAGCCGGATGCGGCGCAGGAGAACGATAAGAAACCAGCAAAGGCGCAAACGGACGAGTTACAGGATGATGGGTTTTCACCACCACTACCGGAGAAGTTTCCACTACCACCGCCGGTTCTGTAACCACCGGAACGTAATAATGCGTTTGTAGCGTACCGTCCGGATGCAATGTGGCAGTGCACCCGCAGGTGCAACCCATTGCCACTAAAGCCAACACACATATTTTCTTTTTCATACTATTACCTCCTTGCACACCTATAAAACACAAAAAAATTCCAATTATTGCAAAAATCTAATAAATTTTTTAGCTTGTTTTGGCGCAATAAAAAAATTACACTATACACACACTTATACAGGAGGAGTAAAATGATTCATTGTAAATATTCCGCAGATACCCACGTAGAAATTAGTAAAGATGGCATAGCAGATATTTTACATACCGCCCACGATAACAAAGGGCAGAACGTCACACCGGGCGATATGCTGGTGGCGGCTTTGGGGGCGTGCACATTAACGATGATCGGTGCCGTAGCGCAACAGTTTCACCAAAAGATGGACGGCATTCAATTAACGGCCCATGCAGAATGGCTACCCAATGCACAGGGCTTAAAATCCATTCAACTACATATCACTTTACCGCCCGGCACACCCGAAGATATGCGCACACGCTGTATACAAGCAGCTAAACATTGCCCGGTTCACAAGAGTTTAAATCCGGACATTGAAATAACCATTACCGACGATTAACAACCCCCCGGTGCCGACCGGGGGTTTATTATGCCCGCTAAATTGCTACAATAGAAGTATGTGGAAAGATTTTGTTTTATTTCGTTGGTATAGAAACGTACGTGACTTTGTGCGGCAGACGTTGCGCAAATATACTTTATTTGTCTTACATTTATCTCCGCACCAAAACATGTTGCAAGCCATGCTCCTTTATACATTTGTAGCATGGATTGCCCTGTCTATGCCTTTTATGACCACGGTGCATATTCCGCTGATGGATAATTTACTCACCGCCGCGGCTGCCGCCAGCACCTCGGGCATGACCAGCGTCAATTTTGCCGAGTCTTATACTTTTTTCGGTAAACTGGTGGTACTCTTGTTTATTCAGGTGGGCGGCATCGGGTATATGACAATGTCCTCCTTTATTTATCTCTCTTTCTCCCGCCGCTTGCGCCACCGCCATACCGAAGTATTAAATACGGAATTTGCATTGCCCCGCACGGTACGGCTCAATGATTTTTTGCATGCGGTCATTATTTTTACTTTTGTAATGGAATTAATCGGCGCGGGCTTTTTAGCCAACTATTTTATCCGTCACGGATTTACTTTCTTTAATGCGATTTGGTACGGTATTTTCCATAGTGTGTCTGCTTTTTGTACGGCCGGATTTTCTTTATTTCCCGACGGGCTGGCCTCTTTTCAGGAGAGCAAAACCATTAACATTGTCATTTCGCTTTTGTCTTTAGCGGGCGGTATGGGTTTTATTGTGGTAACCGACATTTTCAACCGCATTTTCCGCCGCACACAAGAAATTTCTTATACTACCAAAATTATCATTTTATCTACCTTAACGATTTTACTTTTGGGCAGTTTTATCATCTTACTGACTAACCCGGGTTTAACCCCCGCAACGGCTTTATTTGTATCCATTACCTCTATGACTACTGCCGGATTTAACATTATTCCGGCTACTACCTTGGCACCGTGTTCACTACTCATCATTATGGCCCTAATGACCATAGGCGGTTCCCCGTCTGGTACGGGCGGCGGACTCAAGACAACCACCTTTACGTGTTTGATTGCCACGGTATCAAGCCATTTATTCGGGCGCAAAAACATTACATTCTTAGGGCGGCAAATTCCGCTGCACCGTTTGTACATGGCAAATTCTACTTTTATTTTCTATTCTATGATGTTCTTTATCACGCTCTTTTTGCTCACTTGGACCGAAAATCTGCCTTTCTTTGATATCGTAGCGGAAAGTGTAGCGGTGCTCAGTACCGGCGGTTTAAGTGTAGGAGCAACAGCGCAATTGAGTTTCTTAGGAAAAGTGATTATTATTGTAATGATGATCGTCGGCCGCGTGGGTGTAATTACCTTTGGTATGGCACTACTCAAACGTGACGCAGACGAACTGGAAAAAGAAAAAGAACACGTCAAACGCGAAGATTTAGCGGTATAAAAATGAAATTTTCACTTGTCAGTTTGGGTTGCCCTAAAAATTTAACCAATAGCGAAGAATTTACCGCACGGCTACTGGCCAAAGGTCATCAACTTCTATTAGACCCCGACGGAGCCGATGTGCTGATTATTAATACGTGCGGCTTTATTGCCTCCGCCGTAGAAGAAGCGGAAAATGAAATCCGCAGCGCACTGAAACTTAAAAAACAGGGCCGTATTCAAAAAGTAGCGGTGACGGGTTGCTTAGTCGAGCGTTATAAAGAGAAACTTACTCAAAAATTTCCCGATGTGGATTTATTCTTTTCCATTGCTGACCAAGAGAAAATTGAAAAAACGCTGCAAAAAAACGGCAGTTTGCTCTCCCCCCTTCCCAAAAGTTTATATTTGCCCGAATATAAAATGAGTTTAACCGCGCCGCATACCGCGTATTTGAAAGTGGCCGACGGATGTAATAACCGCTGCGCCTATTGTACGATCCCTTTTTTACGCGGGCCATACCGTTCTAAACCCATGGAAGATATTTTGCGCGAAGCCGATTTGATGGCACAAAACGGAGTCAAAGAAATTTCGTTAATTGCGCAAGATACCACCTCTTACGGACAAGATTTATACGGCCGCCCTCAACTGGTTAAATTGCTGGAAAAACTGCTTAAAAACTGCGCTATTAAGCGGCTGCGCATTATGTACGGCTATCCGCACCGCGTAACGGAGGAACTGGCGCGTTTGATAGCCTCTACGCCGCGCATTTTTCACTATATTGATATTCCGCTGCAACACATTGCTGATCCCGTGCTTAAACGCATGAACCGCCATTGTGATGCCGCGCAAATACGCCGCACCTTAGACATGCTTAAAAAGCATGTGCCGGACATTTCTTTGCGCACCAACTTTATTGTGGGCTTTCCGGGCGAAACGGAAGCAGATTTTAAGGAACTTTTGCAATTTGTAAACGATTACGAATTTGACAATATGGGCGTGTTTGAATATTTCCGCGAGCCCGGTACAACAGCACATGATATGCCTAAACAAATTGCGCAGAAAATTAAACACGAGCGGCGCCTGCGTTTAGAAGAAATGCAAAGCCGCGTCATTGACCGCATTAATAAACGTTTGCGCGGAAGTATTGTAGAGGCCATTGCCGACGGGCCGACCTTTGGCCGCACCTATAAGGATGCGCCGGATATAGACGGTCAAGTTACGTTTACCCGCCCGGTCAAAGTAGGTCACATTTTCAAAGCCAAAGTGGTCAAAACCGACGGTTACAAACGCACCCTAGCACCACTGAAATAAATATTTATAAAATAAAAAAGCCACCTTTTTAAAGGTGGCTTTTTTGTGTAGAATTAACTAGAACCGTACCGAGACGGAGGCTTCCGCACCTAGCCCGTAATAGGCGTAGTTGGCTGCCATGCTTAGATCAATGTAGAACGGCAATTTAAAATTTAACCCTGCCGTTGCGCGGGCCGTGGTAACGTATTCGGTAGTGCCCTCTAAGGCCGGGGCTAAATCGGCTTGCAAAATATGCAAATTGGTATAGTCCACCCCGCCACCGACGTACGGCACAAAGTATTTAAACTTCATGGAAAGTACCAAACTGGCATTGTAATGAGAAGCGGAAAAATCACGCGCACTGGCACTGTGGGCCGACACCACAAGCATCGGTTGCAAGGAACCTAACATTTCATTAGGGCTGGTAATACCCCACCGCAGTCCACCTCCGGCAATTGTCATACCTTGGTAACTGCTGGCCCGAATAAAACCGTCTAGACGGAAAGGCATACCGATATCGGCTTGTAACCACGGATAAAACACCGCACCCACTTCGTTGCGGTCTCCCAAAGCGGTGGCATTGGAGTCATTTTCCCCTTTGCTCATCTTAAAAATCATGGTACCGCGCGGGCCGATTTGAAAACCGCCCCATCCGAGCACGCGCCCCGTTGTATAAGTACCCGAGCCGATTAAGCCGCCCACATCTTTGGCAAATGCCCGCACGTTGGTCGGCGCAGCATATTTGGAAAAATCATCCCAAATATTATGCGCTTGCAAAGGTAACACGTTTAAAACAAAAAATAAAAATATTCCTAAAATCTTTTTATAATTCATAATTTCCCTCTATTCAAACCGGACTTTATCACCTTTTTTCACACGGCCCTGCAAGGTGCCTGCCGGCATTTCTAAAGTTTGTGATGCATGGTAAATAATCGGACTCATGCGCCACGGTTTCAAATTTTCCATTACATATAGTATAGTACCGTTTTTGTCTAAAAACAATACATCTAATGCAAAACGCATAAAACAAGTATGTATTTGCGGGCAAGGCTTGAGTAACATAGCCGCACCGGGTTGCATAGATTTGCGCAACATCAGCCCCTTTAAGCGTTTCAAAAAAGAGGTAGCCTGTTCAACGTCTTCGGCCAGGACTGTCCCATTTTCACAAATACATTTCATAAATTTTTTTGGGCTACTTCCAAAACGGCTTTTTGCACCTGCGCTTGTAATTCTTTATCTTTAAAACTTACCACAGCCGGAAATTTGATAGTTATCTTCTGCCGCTCTTTGAAAGCCAACACCGTCAGTAATATATCTTGGTTAAACTGTACGGTAGCAATTAACATATTCGGCCGATTGGCTGCCACCCGACTTTCTATAATACTAAAATCTTTTTCTAAGACCGGATAAGTACAATCTATGCTGCACTCTTGTAAAAAATCATATACCGTTTTGGATAATACTTTTACATTGGTATATTTCTTACCGGTCAGGGGCAATAGCAACACTCCGTTTTTTTGCTCTATATCTTTAACTTCCAACAAACTTCCGTACGAAAAAGTAAAAGCGCACACCGGAACGGCTAATACACACGCAAGTAATACACCCAATGTGCGCTGATACCAAAACATTATTTCGGCTCTACCACACGTTCCACATAAGCACCCGTGCGGGTATCTACCAAAATTTTATCGCCTTCGTTAATAAAAAGCGGCACTTTAATTTCGGCTCCAGTCTCCAAGGTGGCCACTTTGGTCATATTGGCAACTGTATCTCCTTTTACACCCGGAACGGTGGAAGCAATGGTTAAAGGCACTTTAATAGGGAGTTCCATATTCAACAGTTCTCCGTTAATATAGATCCCGATAGTTTCCATATTGTCTTTTAAATATTTTTTCTGGTCCTTGAGTTTCTCTATAGGTACGGAAACTTGCTCATAGTTTTCACTATTCATAAAAACAGCCATGTCCCCTTCGTCATACAAGTAAGTGAAAGGACGTTTTTCCACTTCCACTTCTTTAAATTTATCTTCGGGGCGGTAAGCCGTTTCAATCAAAGAACCGGTATGAATATTGCGTAGTTTTACGCGCACCACAGCACGGGCTTGGCTTTTGCGGTGATGTTGGAACTCAATAATTTCTACAATTTGTCCGTTCTCATCTTCAAAAATAAGTCCGTCGTGGAATTGGGTGGTGTTAATCATAATTTACCTCACGTAGCGCAACGCGCTATTATTTTTCTGTCAAATTTTTGGCGCCCTTTTTTGTCACCAAATAACTATCTTCCAATCGAACCCCATATTTACCCGGCAAATAAATGCCCGGCTCTACGGTGACCACATTATTTTCTTCTAAAGTTCCGATACCGTTTTTACGTAATATCGGAGATTCATGAACATGTAAACCAATGCCATGCCCGGTCGTATGAATAAAATATTCCCCGTATCCAGCATCTTCTATGACATCACGGGCAGTTTTATCAATTTCGGCCAGCGGGGTGTTTTCTTGTAATCGTTTCACTGCAGATTCTTTGGCCATATGTACTAAATGCCAAATTTTGGTATACTCAGCCGGTTCTTTGTCTCCATGCCACCAACTGCGGGTCATATCCGAGCAATACCCCTGATAGTAGCAGCCGAAATCCATCAAAACAGCATCATTCTTTTTTAATTTGCGTTTAGCCGAAGGCATATGATGGCAATCGGCACAATTCTCACCGAAAGATACAATGTTAAAGGGAATACTGTGTGCTCCGTGTTTGGTCATAGCGGTAGCAATTAGTATACGCACATCTTCTTCACTCATTCCGGTTTTGATTTGCGGTTTAACTTCCGCAAAGGCCGAAGCAGCAATTTGACATGCTTTTTTAATACGTTCTGTCTCGTCTGTATATTTACAGGTGCGTAAATCTTCCACTGCGCCGTTTAAGCGGCTCAAACCCGCTTTTACTAACTTTTCGCCCTCCACAAAATCTACAACGGACGGATTAAAAGCCACGTGTAAAAGATGTGTTTTTCGAGCAAAATCTAACGCATCCCCCAGCATGTCACCCTTGGCTATTTTCGTTTTCAGAAAAGAGAATTGTTTTAACTCTAAAGCCAAAAGTTTTTTCGTAAAAGCATACACTTGCTTGGAAGTGATTAATAAAACCACCTCTCCTTTATCCAAGTGATAGATCCCTGTAAAATAGCGCAGTTCCGTAGCCGACAAAGCAACATAGCCACTAAGTTGTGCTTTTTTCAAGAATTTTTGAAAATCTTTGATTCGTTGTATCACTGCGTTGTTCATAATTATTTACGGGTTAAAATTTCCGCTCCAGTATCTGTAATTACCGTGGTTTCTTCCAAACGCACACCGAATTTACCCGGTAGATAAATACCCGGCTCTACTGTAATTACGTTTCCTTTTTGCAAAGGATTGGGGTTATTTTGGTCATTGCAGGGTTCTTCGTGAATTTCCATTCCCACGCCGTGCCCTAAACGATGGTTAAAATATTCTCCGTATCCGGCGTCGGTAATAATTTTACGGGCTACCGAATCTACATCCCGGCCGCTGATACCCGGTTTCTCGGCTGCGATGCCCGCTTTCCATGCGGTATTTACTAAAGACCAAATTTTCTTGTATTCTTCCGGCTCCTTGTCCCCGTACCACCAACTGCGGGTCATATCCGAACAATACCCTTTATACACACAACCAAAATCGATCATAATGGCTTCATTAAATTTTAATTTGCGATTTGTTGATTCGTGGTGTACGTCTCCCGTTCCGTCTCCGAAAGCAACCATGGTTTGGAAAGAAGGATGGCTTGCTCCTTGCAAACGCATGGAATGTTCCAAAGCGGCACACATTTCCAGTTCCGTAACGCCTTCTTTGAATAAAGGCAACACTTGTTCGTATGCATTATAAGCAATGCGGCAACTTTCCCGTATAATTTCAATATCATATTCGTCTTTGACAAAGCGTAATTGACGGATATAACTTTTTGCTTCTACATAGCCTTGTTCTTTAAAAAATTTTCCATTATAATAATCTTCTTGCTGGGCATCAAACCCCACATGTTTAAGCCCTTTTTCAGCAATGACTTCGGCCATTTTTTGCGCTCTTTCATGGTCCTGACCGACATACTCCATAAAGGGATGGGTTTTAAGCAGTGTATCAATATACAACTTACGCGTAATACAAGTGACTCCTTTGGGATGTACTAAATAAATGGCTTCTTTGGGCAGAATAAAAGCACCGCATAAATAATATTGGTCCAACGGATGTGTAATAATCATGCCATCTAAACCATCTGCTGCCATCAGTTGAGTTAACATGTTAATCTTTGCTAAAGATCTTTCTTGCAAATTCATGAGTAAATCTCCTTTGATACAATATTATAACCGTGTTTATATGATATCACTTTTGTCACTTGGCTAGCAAGGAGATTATCTCTTAAAACAGGTTTGCTCCAAATGCCAGAAATATATATAATAAAAAGTGTTGTATTTACGACAAATTTGATATGAAAAAATATTATTCATTACTATTTTGTTTATTTTTAACAGCCAATTTATTTGCGGCTGTATTTACGTCTACGGACGGCAAAGTCTCCTTAGAATTACCCAACGGATGGCAATTTGCACGCAAGCCGGCCGAAGGATCCGTTTTATCTATTGTTAAAGATACAGCCCGCATCGATATTAAAAAAATTCCCAATTGTGCCTCCGAAACCTGTGCAGAGAAAAAGACACAGGCCGACTTAGCCACCGTGAAAAGTAAAAATATGCAAGTTGTCGGAAATTCCTATACGGGTGAAGACATTAAACGGATGGATTTTGCCACCGGTGAAAGTTTATTTTATATCAGTTTCTTTACTCCCAAAAATGATTTCAGTGCCGGTTATTTTTGGATAGGCAATCAAGGTTACTCCATTTTGGCCAAAGATTTATCATACGCGCAGGCCGATTTGATTTTCTCCTTTATTGCTCCGGCTAACCAAGCCAATCAGGCCGCCCACGTACCCGAAGGGCCTACTTCGTTGGAATTGGATGTAAACAGCACAAAGGCTTACGATATTGAAACTTTACCCGACGTGCAAGAGGCAGAGGCCGAAATACCGGTACTGGAAACCCTCAAAACAAACACTTCCAAACATACGGTCACACTTAAAAAGCGGCTCTCTCGTAAATTTCATTTATGGACCTCTTTGGTTAACCCGGACATGCCCAGTTATATACAAAAAATGGGCGTCGGGTTTGACTTGATAATTCTCTTATTGGTCCTTTATGTGCTTTTGCAGATAGGTGCCCTTATAGTGCGGGTTTGGGTCTTGCCGCGCAAACTGCGTAAAGAGGCCGAACCTACGTCTCCTTATCCCATTTATTTCCGAAGACGCTACGGGACCCCATCTCTTATTTACCGGGCGCAAGATAACCAAGGTCATGTCTTTTTATCACTGATCAGCCGTTGGGATAGTCTATTTATGTTTTCCGGCATTTTGATTATTTTGGGAAATTTGATTTTGCTTGCTCTACTGAGTTTACTGCAAAAAACCGGTTTGACCTCTTGGTCTGCTTATACGTTTAACACTTGTTATTCCGCTTGTGCTTTAATTATTCCGCTTGGAGTATTAGTATTTTTGTGCGGTTTTCTATGGAGTCAATTCGTCGGAAAAAATCTGCTGGTCTACAATCAAAAAGGACAAAAAGTAGTTCGCATCATACAAAAAGGCATTCCTTTACTGCGCGAACAATACGCCGTTTGTTTCATCGAGACCAAACAAATCATTTGGTTAGAGCGCGTCCGTTTTTCTTTGTTACATACATGGAAAGCATCCGATCAGCAAAAACAACCGCTTTTCCAAGTGAAAGAACAAAGCAAATGGATGGCTTTGATGCGCAAATTTACCGGCCATTTGTGGGGATTTTTACGTGCCAGTTACACTTTGCAGAATACGGACGGAACCGCTTTTGGCGCTATCACCAATACACGCAGTATATTTAATCGTTTTATAGCAGATGTAGATGCTCCTCAGGCCATTAATGCCAGCGTATTACTCGTTACGGCATTGCTCGTTAATATACGCGACCGGGATAAATGGTATCCGTGGCCCTAAGAAATATCAATATGAAAAAATTTTTTCTACTGGCGGGCCTACTGAGCAGTTTTGTAACCGCACTAGCCCAGCCCCTACAATCTTTTATTGAAGAAAAACAACAACTCCCTGTATTATCGGGTGCTATATGGGGCGGTGTAGCCGCTTATACGCAAGATAGTTCAACCCCTCTCTTTACGTACAATGCTAAAACCCGCCTAACCCCGGCCAGTACCTTAAAACTATTAACCACCGCGGCCGCTTTGGAAACCTTTGGGCCGGATCATCGTTTTGAAACCAAACTGTATGCTTCCGCCACGCCCGACGCTAATGGTGTGCTAAACGGAGATTTATATATTCAAGGTGGTGCAGACCCTACCTTAGGTTCTACACGGGTCGTGGGCGCAGAAAAAGCGGAAACTGTGCTAAACACATGGGCCAAAGCCATTGAAAAGGCCGGCATCCGGCACATTAAGGGCTCTATTTATGCAGACATTTCCGCCTTCGAAGGGCCTTCCATTGCACCTAAAGTAAATTGGGAAAATATGGGCAATTATTTTGCCGCGCCCGCCAGTGCCTTATCTTTTAACGATAATTTATTTGAAATTCATTTCAAACCGCAGCCGATTGCCAACCACCCGGCAGAAGTGGCCTATACCGTGCCGCAAATACCTGATTTAAAATTACAAAGTTTTGTAACTACCGATGGGAAATCTAAAAAAGACAATGCCTATGTCTTTGGCGCGCCGGGGCAATATGACCTCAAAATTTTCGGTACAATTCCGACCAATAAAACGGGTTTTACCATTAAAGGCGCTTTGCCCGATCCGGCCCTTTTTACGATGCATATGCTACGTCAGGTATTACAAGACAAAGATATTCCCGTAGACGGAGCGGCGCAGACTGTTACACAAAGCCCCGACTATAAGCAAATGACTTTATTGCATACTTATTATTCCCCCAAACTTAAAGATATTGTACTCATTGTCAATAAACGCAGTTTTAATTTGTATGCCGATATGCTGCTTAGACAACTGGCTTTAGCCGCCGGACAAAAGGGTAGTTTGGACAATGGACTGATGCAACTGCAAAATTTCTTGCAGAAAAATAAGATTGCCGGCAAAAGTGACACCGTTTTATATGACGGAAGCGGCTTGGCGCGCGATAATTTGCTCACACCGCAAGTATTACTTAATACCTTAATTTTTATGAGTAATAGCCCGTATTTTAAGGACTATTACAATTCATTAGCCACGCCGGACGACCGCGGAGATCTGTTAGTTTTACGCCGTTTCTTAAAACCTCAAAAACGCGTTGACCAAGTACACCTCAAAGGCGGCACGATTGACAGTGTAAAAACCGCCGCGGGCTACGTAAAAGACCGCGACGGAAATTTGATTGCTTTTGTATTAATGGCCAATAATTTAGCCGGTAAAGACGAAAGTTTGCTGCGCTTTCACGAAAATATAATTAAGCAACTGCTGCAACTGCCTTAAATATACTAGCAAGCAGCCCGGAAATACCCTTGCGATTCTAATCCCATACAAAGATATTCTTTTTCCTCCGTATAATCGCAACCTTTTTTCCATTCTGCTCCCTTATCTTTCCATACAAATAAATCATAATCACCGTGATCTACAGTAATGTGACACGTACTGGAATTGCAGAATGAAGAATAATTAAAATTTTGAATTTTACAATATCCTGAAAAACACTCCATCCCTGTCGTAACATCGATATCCAATAAATCTTTTCCATTGGATGCAGTTCCTAGAAAAGATACAGTGTTTGTTGGATATCCATTGGCTAACAGATAAATATCTATTGCCTGTTGCAAATGGGCTACATTTTGAGTAGCCTCCGACAGGCGTGTCTTTTCTACTGCTTTGGTATATTGAGGCAAAGCAATGGCTGACAAAATACCAATAATCAACACTACAACCAATAACTCAATTAACGTAAAGCCTCTTTTATTTTTGTACATATTTTCTCCTTAAGGGTATATCCCTTAAACAAAGTATACCAAAAAACTTTTAAATAAAAATAATTTTAATTTCCCGTAACCAAGATTTTTTTCCACTTGCCGCGCAGAAAACGCACCAACATGAAAACAGCCGTCAGCCACGCATAGAAAGTTAGCCAACTCCATACCGTGAATATACTAGCGTGCATTTTATAAACCAGCAGCCACGTCCCCGGAATTAAGAGCCCCCACGCGCAAAACAACATCACAAACATATAAAACCGGGTATCCCCCGCTCCGCGTATAGATTCCCCGAAAATAAGATAGGTTGCATCTCCGAGGACAAAGAAACTAACCAGTTTGATTAAAGGCAAAGCCTTGGCCGTAATCAGTGCGGCATCCGTTGAGCCGGGAGTAATAAAAAGCCCGACGAAAAATTGCGGAAAGCAAAAATATAATAGGGCCACCAAACCGGCATAGGTATAACCTAATTTGCATGCACTTTTAACCACACTCACACTCAAATCTGTCCGACGTAAACCTTGGTATTTGCTGACCAAAATTTGTATACCGGTGCCAAGCCCCAAAATGACCATAAATACCACCGGTTGCATAGACATAATAATATTACTGGCTTGCAAAGAAATCACATCAATATGCCCAACCATAAATGTAAAAAGCGTAAAAGATACCACGTCCATTAAAAACCCAAAACCGTTTGGCACGCCAAACCGTAGCAAACGTAAAAATACAGGTTGGTAAAACCCTACCAGTTTGCCAATTTTGTATTTCTTGCAAATAGGACGGTAAATAAGCAGCAACGTAAATAATATAACCATACTGATACCGCCGATCACCGTTGCCCAAGCGGCCCCGACAATTCCCATTTCCGGCAAGCCCCATTTGCCGAAAATAAGGCCATAATCTAATATCACATTAATAATATTGCCGCACAAGGCCACCCACATCGGAATTTTTGTTTCCCCTCTGCCGCTGAAAAAACTGGCCAGCACATTGCCTAAAATTGCAAAACCGCTAAACAAATTTAAAATAGTAAAGTATTTTATTTCCAAAGGCACCACTTGCACCCCGTGATTAAAAAATCGAATCAAAGCGTTTCCCACCGGGGTCAATGAGGCTAAAAGGCAGGAAGAAATCAGCGCAAGCCAAACCCCTTGCCACAAAGAAATAGTGACGGAGGCATATTTTTTGCGGGCTTGATATTGTGAGATAAATACACCGGTATAACCGGCCGTTCCCACAAATAGAGAACCAAAGGTCATGGCCAAAATTCCCCCCGGCACACAAGCCGCCAATGCCTCATGGCTGTGCCATGCCAAAAACATACGGTCCACAAATTGCATGACTACTTGCGCTCCCATAGTAATAATCAGCGGATAGGAAAGCAGCCACAATTCTTTTACGGAACCTTGTTGTATTGTTTTTTGCTCTGACATAGTATTTGCTCACTAAAAAACCCGCACCCTGAGGTGCGGGTCTAAAAAGTCTAAAAAAATAAAAATTTATTTTTTAACGACTTTTACGGCTTTCGGGCCTTTTTCAGATTCGACAATTTCGAATTCTACTTCTTGGCCTTCGGCTAAGGTCTTAAAACCATCACCCTGAATTTCTTGGTAATGCACAAAGAGATCTTTAGAACCGTCTTCGGGCGTAATAAAACCATAACCTTTTTGGTCGTTAAACCACTTCACTTTTCCTTTTGCCATTTTACTATTTACTTCCTTTCTTAAATATCGGATACTTAAACTTAATAAGTATCTAAGATTATTATAGCATAACTTGTTTAACTCAGCACAAATTTTTGTATATTACTAATATGCAACTGATAGAAGCCGTCCCCAATATATCCGAAGGCCAAAATACCGCCACTTTAGAAAAATTGGCTGATGTATTGCGTGCTTGCCGCGGTGTACGGCTGCTGGGCATAGATGCAAACCCGTCTGCAAACCGTACGGTTTTTACATTGATAGGCGCCCCAAAAGCCGTTACCGATGCTTTATTTCTTTTTATTAAACAAGTCACGCAGTTAATAGATATGCGCAGTCAACACGGCACGCATCCGCGTTTGGGTGCGGTGGATGTGTGTCCGCTTGTTCCGCTGCAAAATATTTCTTTGCAAGAAACAGCCCAACTGGCCGGGCAACTCGGAAAACAAGTAGGAGAAGAATTACACATCCCGGTTTATTTATATGAGGCGGCCGCCACGCGCAACACATGCCGAAATTTAGCCGATATCCGCCGCGGGGAATATGAAAACTTAGCCGAAAAGTTGCAAATTTTGCCGCCTGATTTTGGGCCAAATCAATTTTCCACGCACGTAGCAAAAACCGGGGCTTGCGTTATCGGTGCGCGCAATTTTTTAATTGCTTTTAATATTAATCTTAGTACCCGCGATGAAAGATCTGCAAAATTAATTGCCGCCAAAATCCGGCAAAGCAGCGGTGGGCTTACGGGTGTAAAAGCCATCGGGTGGTATATGGATAATTTTAAACGGGCGCAAGTTTCGTGTAATATTACCGATTTTCACCAAGCACCGCTATCCTTGGTATTTGAAACATGTAAACAAGAGGCCGCCGCGCTGGGGCTTAAAGCAACCGGCTGCGAACTGGTGGGCCTTGTACCGCTGCAAGCCATACTCTCTGCCGGGCGGCATTACGCGCCGACGGAAACAAACCCTGCCGCTCTAATACAAGCCGCTATAAAGGGGCTTAACTTAACGGAAGTTAAACCCTTTGATCCACGTGAACAAATTTTAGAAATTAAAGCCGGACTTACTGCCCTATAAGTGAAAATAATTGAAGAAATTGCTCCAAGGAAACATCTTCCGCACGAACGGTAGGTGCTAAACCCGCGCCCGCCAAGACCGTTTGTACTTTTTCTTTTGCATAGCCGCATAAACTGAGCGAATTAAACAAAGTTTTCCGGCGGTGTAAAAAACATGCTTTTATAAACCTCTCAAACTGTGCATACGCTGACGCAGGCACTTTCCAAGGTATTTTTTCAAAGGTCAGTACCGCACTTTCTACTTTAGGCGGCGGGTTAAAACACGCTTTGCCTACTTTGAGCAGTAACTTCGGGCATGCGCGCACTTGCGTTAAGATAGAAATCGGGCCGTATCCCTCTTGGCCGGCGTGGGCTAAAATGCGTTGGGCTTGTTCCTTTTGAAACATAAATACCGCACCGGCAAAATAGGACCAACTGAGCACCTTATTTAAAATATCCGCTGCATCAATATAGGGCAAATTACTGACGATAAAAGTAGGCTCTTGCGGCAAGGTTTTCAAATCAAATTGCAAAAAATCAGCGCAGACAATATGTCCTTTTATCGCCGGAAAATGCGTTTCCAAATAAGTTTGCATTTCGGGGTCAATTTCTACTGCCGTAAAATGGACAAAATTTTTAGCCAGTAATTTTTCCGTCAGAGCACCGCGCCCCGGCCCGATCTCCAGTACAGACGCTGCACCCGGCGCAACGGCGGCCACAATGCCGTCAATTACACGCTCACTGGTTAAAAAATGCTGCCCATACTTTTGCATTACGGCTCCAATACTTTTAGATTTTTCTTGGCGGTTTTGTTACCGGGAACAATTTGTAAAGCCTGACGGTAATACGTAGCGGCCTGTTCATCATTTCCGTCTATAACCGCGGCCGTCCCCAGCCCTAGCAGTGGCAAGACATCTTTTGCATTTTTGGCTTGCGCCGACAAGAAAGCCTCTTTGGCTTGGCCGCTTTGGCCGCTCAGTAAAGCGGCAAGACCTTGCAAAAGCAAATAATTTTCATTTCCGCCGTTTAAAATTTCTTCTTGCAGATCTGCGGAAATATCTTCCACGTAACGCACCCACGTTTTGCCCATTACCCAAAGTCCCATATCATTACCAACAATGCGCGGATCATATACCGCTTTGGGAGCGGTAGTACGGTTTTGCGTCAAGGCATTAGGTGAATTAAAATCCATGGTGCGGCCTTGTAAAGTCATATTGACATCATATTTTTCCCCGCCGGCAGTAACCGCTTGCGCTAATTCCTGCACTAACTGTTCCACTTGCGCGGTCCGTTCTTTTTCATCGGCGGCGTTTAATACAAAACTGCGTTGAAAAGACATGGCGGTTGCTCCGTAATCGGCCGCTTGTTCGGCGCGCAAGGTTTGATAGGCTTCCTCAAATTTACTTTTGGGAGAAGCACTTTCTTCCTCTTTTGCTTTCGGGTTATATTCCAGTGTAACTTCCACTTGAATATCTTTGGCGGAAGGTACTTTAAGTAAATTGTTTTTAAATTGTTCGATTTGTTTTTGGAAATCTTGCGCGTTGTGTCCGCTGGTGCGATACACCGCATTTAAAGCAAGGCCGTCATCTTTAAACCGCACAATGGAAAAAGCCGCTTCCAATACTTCCCGTGCTTTTTCCGTTTGCCCTTGCCGCAAAAGTAAATAAGCATAACGCAAACGCGCCACGTAGTCACCGGGTTTGGTGTGGACCGCTTTTTTATAAAATTTCAAGGCGTCTTCTATACGGTCCTGTTTCTCATACAAGGCCGCCAATGCCAGTTGGGCATCTTCATATCCGGCAAAATATTTCAAGGCTTTTTTATACGATTCTTCCGCCTGATTATCCCGCCCCATAAAATCATACAACGTGGCCAACTGATAATGAAACAACGCTTGGCGCGGGGCAAGTTCCACCGCTTTGCGGAAAGAATCTAAAGCCTTATCAAACTTTTGTTCTACCATATAAGTAGAACCCAAATTCATGTGCGAATCTGCCTTATTGGGGTCCAGTTGTACCGCATGCAAAAAATTCTCTTGTGCTTGAGAAATATTCCCTTTCCACCCCCATGCAATACCTAATAACTGATATCCCATCGCACTGCGGGGCTCCAGACGTAAGCCTTCGCGGTACTCGCTCATGGCATCATCTACTTTGCCGCTCCAATATAAGGAAGCGCCATATAAAAAGTGAGGCAAACTGTCTTTAGGATTTTTGATAATGGCCTTGGCAAAAGAATTGGCCGCCGCTTGATATCCGGCCACGGACATTTCCCCCATCCCCCGCCGCATATCTGACCTAGATTGCTCCAGCATAATACGGTCCCATACGGTTTGAGAATAGTCGGTTTTAATTTCCTTTTTGCTTAAATCAAACGGAAAAATAGCCCATGCGCTTGGCAAGTCTATTAAAATAAGTAAAAAGCAAATCCATAAATACCGATACTTCATGTATGTATTTTACAAAAAAACACCCCGTCTTAGGCGGGGTGTTTAAACCAATATTAATTAGTTTATAAAGCGCAAGCAGCATTAGCAGCTGAACCAGAAGCTCCGTTGCAGCAAGCATTACCGCTGGGCATAGAATCTAAGCCGCAGTATTCGGCGCAGATTACTTTGTCAGCATCCGTAGTAGCGGTACAGGTAACACGGTTATCTTGATACAAACGTTTCAATTGATATTTGTATTCATTGCTACCTACACGATGGGCTACAGCAGCACCTAAGTTCATCTTGTCAGAAGCGGTATTGGTTTGATCCAATACGATGGCAAAACCGTTGGTGGTACAATCGGTTGCAGCAGTTTTACCGGCAACGGTACCGCCCTTGGTGCAGAATACACCGGTTGCAATTTCAGTCGGAGATACGTCCAAACCGCTGAACATTTTGCTGTAGGTGTTGGTTTTCATGTAG
>CADBRU010000030.1 GCA_902797165.1 uncultured Elusimicrobium sp. | reverse complement strand
TTAAGGTCTTGCGCCCAACAGGAATCGAACTTGTATCTTCAGCTCCGCAGGCTGACACTCTATCCATTGAGCTATGGGCGCGGAAATCGAAATCAAATTTTTACTACCTAATTATTTTAACATTTTTTAATAAGACTGTAAAAGTCTATTTAAAAAACCCCTGCTTTGGCAGTGGCTTTTGAAATCTTACGCCCGATGGGAGTCCCCCTACAGTAAATTCCCTGACGAAAATTTCTTCCGGGCCGGACCTCGCGGTTTTTGCCTTTTGTGTTCACCGGTGAACACTCAAACAAAAACATCGCTCCGGTCTTCGACTCCCGCCGCAAGCAAAGCAGTTTGCTTGCTTCGGAGCAAAAATAAAAATACTATTTATAGCATTTTTATTTTTACGCCCGATGGGAGTCGAACCCATATCTCCAGCTCCGGAGGCTGACGCTCTATCCATTGAACTACGGGCGCATTACGACGATAATTTATTATACAAAAAACAGAAAACGCTTGAAAAATTCAAAAAGTTGCTACTTTCTACTTTTCCCCCACCGCTCTTCACGACGGGTAAAAATTTCTTCAAACAAACGTGTGGTCAGCCATGCAGAACGTTTGTGTAGAGAAAAATCCGTCTCTTGGCAGGTATCGTTCATCCACTGATCTAAAATATAGAATTTGGAAGACATGTTTAAAGAATTATATTGCGTGGGCGTAATAAGAATTTTGTCTTCAAATTCTTTACGCTCGTATGATTTTCCCCCCACTAGCGCCGTATTGCGCAAAGTTTCCACTATATACGTATCATATGTTCCGTCGGGCACTTTATCCGGCTGAAAGAAAGACAATTTCACATTAAACAGCGGCCCGCAAGACACACTGATATAGTTCTGCGTTAAACGGCCCAATTGCAAATAAGGGTTCTGCGGCGTTTGACTTTTGCAACGAGAAGACAAGGTATTTTGCAACATATTTAATGTGGCTTGTGTAATAACCGCACCGTCTTTTTCAAATTGCAAAGTGGATAATAAATCTACGATACCGTATTGTTTATATTTTTCTAACGGTAAAGAAGCAAAAACGGACGAAAAATTTTCTTTGGGAAACATTTTCTCATATACTTTTTGCGAAATTTGATGTACGGCATCATAGGGCGTGCTGCCGAAGGCATGCACATTGATTTTATCTTCCTGTAGTCCGATTAGATGGTTAATAGATTGATAGTGCAACACCAAATCTACATAGTGAAATCCGGTATGTAGTAGCACCCCATAACCATATTTATACGGATGATTTTCACGAGATTCAAATTCCGTCGGAAATGCCCACACGCCGCCCCCCTCGGACATTTCAATTTGCGTAATAGGCATTTGATACTGTGTAACAAAATCACGCACTTGATTATATACTTCCTGATAGGCTTTATGCACGCGCTTATTGGTTAGCAAACAAAGCCGCGCTTTGGATTTAGATAAAGCCGTTTCAATATCCTGATAATCTTGCCAAACCTGTTCAAAGCCTTGCTCGTTAATAAGAGGGGCTGTAAGCGGTTTATCGGAGAGAACATCTATATTATTTTGCAAAGCCCACAAAATATATTTTTTATGCGCTTTCGGCTCGGTACAAACAAGCACTCCGTCTACCGTATGTTTGATTTTTTCCAAAAATTCCAATAATTTCGGATGAATAGTAGGGCTGTTGCGGTCTTCTACCGGCAAGCCGAAAAGTTGATCCGGTTGCAAACTTTTATTTTGCAAGAAATTTTCCACATCCTCCGCACGGTCTTGCAACTCCACCAAAAGCCGCACACGAATAGGCATCCCCTTGCGGTACATCGTTTCCAAAAAGTAATACTGGCACGCTTGTGCATGCGGTCCAAGTCCGATAATAATTAAATTACGTTTCATAGTCCTATAAAAACGGGCGGCTTGTGTTTCACTGCCGCCCCGATAATGTGTATTTAAATTATACTAAACTAACAACACGAGGATCTTTCATACCCTTGTGATTCCAAGCCCTTACAAATATATTCTTTGGGTTCATCATAAATACATTCTTTTGCATCCCATGTATCAGTACTTTTAGATTTATGCATGTATAGCCAATACGCATACTCATTATCACTCCCCGACTGATGAAAACAGTAAGCATGAATAGAACAACCGTAAGCCCCACAAGATGCATCATATTGGAAATATCTATTACTACAAGCAGTGTCGTTACAAGTCAGCCCTTGTGTAATATCAATATCTAGTGTGGCATCAGGATTATTCTTAAGAAAATTTTTAGTGGAACTAGGATATCCATTCTCCAATAAATACATATCAACCCCTTTCTGCAAATTGGACATATTCATCACCGCTTCGCTAGCGCGTGCTTTTTCAACGGCCTTGGTATATTGCGGCAAGGCAATGGCAGACAATATGCCGATAATTAACACTACTACTAACAGTTCAATCAATGTAAACGCTTGTTTCATAATTCCCTCTCAAATTTAACACGTTGTTCTTGTAAATCCTTGTGGTTCCAATCCTTTGCAAAGATATTCTTTTCCTGTATTATATTGACATTCTTTCGTCCAAACATCTGATCCTTTTTGTTTTTTAATATTTAATTGATACGCAGAATCTTCACATCGTCCATATTGATGTTCATCACGACAAACATATATGGCGCACAATACTGTATTGCAATGAGCACTATATTCAAAGTTCTTATTGGCACATTCACTACTTTCATTGCAATTCAGGGATGATATAATATCAATATCCAGTTCGTAATCACGTTCACTACCTATAAAGTTTACACTTCCGGAAGATGGATACCCATTCTCTAATAGGTACATATCAATCCCTTTCTGCACAGCAGATATATTTTGCAATGCTTCGGCTAGACGCGCTTTTTCGACGGCCTTGGTATATTGCGGCAAGGCAATGGCAGACAATATGCCGATAATTAATACTACCACTAACAATTCAATCAATGTAAATGCTTGTTTCATAACGCTCTCCCTACCGCTTACCTGTAAAAGCGGCACTTTAAGTACAAATAGTTTCATTTCAAAACACTTGTACCGCTACTATTAGTATACTAAAAATCGAAATTTTAACCATAGGCAAATTTATCTTGTCAAAATTTTCCGCCTACTTTGCAACCGACATGCTGATTGCCGTCGTTTAAGTTATGTGTAAAATTCATACTGATCGGCAACGGAATACGCCACCACCTAAAAGCCACCGTTCCCCCTATTCCGCTATGCGGTGCATAGGCAGACCCGCCCGACGAAATATAGGCTTGCTCATAAAAAGGAGTCACACTAAAAAGCCCTGTTTCGTTACGCATCAGATAGTAAGTAAAACTAATACCGCCCGATACCCCATCTTTGCCGCGTTGTTCCCGATCATAAATTCCCAATCCAAACAATAAGTCAGACGACTCAATTTGATTACTAAACGGCGCCGTAAAAGCACGCTCCGCTTTGGCAAAAAATGCTAGAGTATGACGCATTTTCAGTTCCCACAAATAAACACCGCTTATAGAAATTTTGGAAATAGCATAATCACTGCCGGTCCATTTGTCACCAAATGTATAAGAAACTTCTGCCAGTTTCCCTGTTTTTACCCGCGGTAAATCACGCAGGATATCGGCTTTATGCTTATATTCCACACCGGCCAGTTTATCCATATTCATTGCGGCGGATATTCCGTCTGTATAACCGAGCCCGAAAGAAATGTGTGAGTGTTTACCACTGTCTAACACGTGATCTTGATACTCATAATATTCATACCGCGGCGTGACAGAAACATTCCATAAATTTGAAATTTGGTACGAATATGAAACTGTGAAATCATCTTGCCGCCCATGCACTTCTCCTTGCAAAGTGTCCGCATATTTATTTTTATCATCTGCCGAAGAAAAAATACCTTTATTACTCATCCAACCGTTCGTGTAAAAGCGTTGAGTAAAATTGATATGCTCATAGGCGATATAAAAACTATGCTTGCCCAAAACCAAATTCCCGTGCGTATTAAATCCGTCACGTCCGCCGCCGACAAACAAACCGGCGCTTTCTGCCTGTTTAAATAAATTTCTGGCCTCCACCGATGCACCGAAAGAGTGTTTGTTCCCGCTTAGTCCAAATAGCATAGGTATTACATAGGTGCGGTCATCTGCTTTAATGTGAATATCCACTCCGTCTTTTTTCTCTTTATACACAAATTCAAGCGTACGGAAAATACCTAATTTCTCCAAATCTTGTTTGGCATGTTCATATTTTTGTTCGGAAAATTCCTCTCCTTCTTTCAAATCAAAATGCTTTTTGAGTACCTCCTCAGACATGCGCGAAGTGTCCGCCGTAATGCTATCAATCGGCATAGCACAAACAGTGTATGAAATAAATAAAACTAATATAAATAGAATATATCGCATAATTATATTATATGATTTTTACGGAGAGAGACAAATAAAATCACTTTCCGACGAGATAGCGGAATTTATATAATAAATATCTATGCAAGATGACAATATTTCCCCCCATTTATGGGCTTTACTGCCGCTGGGCGTCTTTTTAATTGCTTATGTAGTGATTTCGGTAATAGCCGGAGATTTTTATAAAATGCCGATTACCGTGGCTTTTGTGCTGGGGTGCATGGTAGCGGTGGCTATCAGCCGCGGAACGCTCCAAGAGCGTATTGAGCAATTTTGCAAAGGACCGGCAAACCCCAATATTATGCTCATGGCCCTTATTTTTATTTTGGCCGGGGCATTCGCACAAACCACCAAAGCCATGGGGGCCGTGAGCAGTACGGTTAATTTAACCTTATGGCTGCTGCCTGAAAATCTAATTGTACCGGGTTTATTTTTAGCCGCTTGTTTTATTTCCGTTTCTATGGGAACTTCCGTCGGCACAATTGTCGCACTGGCACCGATTGCTTCCGGCATTGCCGATAAAACGGGTTTTGCTCCCGCCCTTATGGTAGCGGCCGTTATCAGCGGGGCTATGTTTGGCGATAATTTATCCTTTATTTCCGATACAACTATCGTGGCTACCCGCACACAGGGTTGCCGCATGAAAGACAAATTCCGCACCAATTTGCACATTGTGTGGCCTTTTGCACTACTGACCGCTTTTATTTATTTCTTTATCGGCACGCATACCAATATTGCTTATGAAATCGGACCGGTTAATTGGCTGCATGTATTGCCGTATTTAGCGGTATTTGTGGCGGCTTTATGCGGAGTCAATGTAATGTTAGTACTGGTCAGCGGTACAATATTGGCAGGCGCAATCGGACTTATTACACACGATTTTGATGTATGGGGCTGGACCGGTGCGATGGGAACGGGTATTAACGGTATGAGTGAATTAATTGTGGTTACCTTACTTGCGGGCGGTATGCTCGAAATGATACGCTTAAACGGCGGTTTTGCGTGGATTATTGAGAAAATGACAAAACACACGCACTCCGTACGCGGTGCGGAATTATCTATTGCCGGACTGGTCAGTTTGGCTAATCTATGTACTGCCAATAATACTATTGCGCTCATTATGGCCGGACCGATAGCCAAAGAAATTGCCACACGCTTTAAAATTCCCGCCAAACGCTCCGCCAGTTTGCTGGATATTTTCTCTTGCTTTGTGCAAGGAATTATTCCGTACGGAGCGCAACTGTTAATGGCGGCGGGACTAGCGGGTTTATCCCCCCTTGCCATTATGAAATATTTGTATTATCCGTATTTGCTTGGCGTAGGAGCACTACTGGCCATTTGGTTTGGCTATCCGAAACCGACATCTAGAAGGAATAAAAATCTATCTCCTGCACAATAAAAACATCCCGATACAATATATCGGGATGTTCTTTTTTCCTTAAGAATTTATAAATACAATATTTTAAAACCCATGCTAACGGTCCAATCGGCACCGGGCATATTGCCACCCATTTTGCCGCCGCCGCGCAAGTAAACAGCCGTTCCTTCGTTAATCATTGTACCGACCTCAAATTCCGGTTGGAATTTGGCTTGGCCTTTATTGTCATAGTCAATGTAATAGCGCGGATCAATCATAGCCCACCAATTGGTATCAGACAAATAGGCCACCACAAAACGCAGACGGGCATAATTGATATTATCGCGCGCATGATCTCCGACCACGGACCAATATTGTTTATACCCCGCCGCCATAAACCAATTCTCATTTGCCTGATAAACGCCGTACACGGAGGGATTAAATTGCAATTTTCCGGCACCCAGCGCTCTAGAGGTGGCTGTGGGCAAAATACCTTCCGCCACCGCGCCGTAAGACCATGTTTCCCCTTCATTATAACGCCCAAAATTAAGAGACACCGTGGTATCGCCCAAACCGTCTTTGCTCTCAACCGGAGATTCAAAACGCGCCAACGGTACTTCAATACCGGCGGTCATATCCGGAGCAAATTTATAATAACCTTTCATGGTCATTTTAGAAAGGGAAACCCCGTCATTATCGTCCAACACATCCATAGAGGGATTTATTTCTAAAGATGTCACTTTGTCATTGGGTAAAACATCGCGAATTTGCTGAATTTGCGCTTGTGCCAAAGACACCCCGCACAAACAAACAATTACCGGTAATACATATTTTTTAAGCATACAACCTCCTCGGAAAATACAAACAGTCATACTATATTAGCAATTTTCAAAACGTTCGGAAAGCAAAAAAATTAATTATCTGAACTACCTACTTGCTTGCGTAGTAAAATAATTTGTTGCTCCACGTAATTATGCGCTTCTAAAGACAGTTTGGCATTGTTAGGGGCCGCAATATCAAAACTTAAGGCTTGCTCATAACTGCTCAGCGCCCGTTTTAAATCTTTATCGGTACCGTAGCCGAAAAACAACAAGTCCCCCAGTTCCATCCATACGGCCGGGTCTTTTTCCAAAGCAGCCAAAATTTGCACCCATTTGTAAATGGTCGGAAAATATTTTTCGTCTCTTTCTTTGTAGAAAAGTTGGGCAATGCGGTACATAGCCTTCTCATCCCCGCCGCGGGCCTGATGATCTAATTTGCGGTATAATTCTTTACGACCTTTCATTAGTGAGATACGATGTCTGCGTTTTCCGTAACGCATCCACCAAAACACCAATAAAAGTGTACTGACTAGAATAACAATGGCTATGATTCTCATATTAAAAGTATAAAATTTTTATTTAGGCTATGCAAGTAAAAAATGCCCACTCTCTTTCTTAACGCTACTACCGGGCATAGCGGCCCAAAGAGGGTCTAGAAAAAAATAGATCTCAAAAATACTTAACCAAACAATTTACTTAGTTGTATAAATGTTGTATAAATTTAGAAAGGAGGTTTAGTATATGAAAAAAGGTTTCACACTAATCGAATTACTCGTAGTAGTATTGATTATCGGCATACTTTCTGCTATTGCCCTGCCGCAATATACTAAGGCGGTGGAAAAATCGCGCGTATCCGAGGCCAAAATTATGCTTAAAGCATTGTATGAAAATATTCAACTTTGCAGATTAGAATTTGGGGCAAGTTCAGACCAATGCACTAGTGATATTGCACAAAATCTCACGATTGAATTACCCGGAGAACTACTCTTAGACGATAGTTCTTGTATAGATACAAATTGCGTCAATACAAAAGATTGGCAATATGGTATTTTAGATACTGACGATATTTTTGCTAATCGTGTAATTAACGGAGATATAGAGCACTATCCATATTTTCTGTCGTTACTAGATGATGGTTCTATTGATTGTACTGATACTTCTAATAAAACTGCTACCCATAACTGTAAGACTGCAGGTTTTTAGATAAATTAAATAAACCAAAACCCCCGCTTTTGCGGGGGTTTTATTGGATAAACAAAATACTTATTTCACGTTTTTGGAAATGTATTTGCTCATTTCGAACATGCTGATTTGGTTTTTACCTTCAAAGATAGCAGCCAATTTAGCATCGGAATTGATCATGCGTTTATTGGTTTTGTCTTGTAAACCGTTCTTTTTAATGTAATCCCACATCTTTTTTACAATTTCTGTTCTCGGAAGAGGGTTATTGCCCACTACAGCGGCTAAATTGTCACTCGGGGTTAAAGGGGCCATAAATTTTGCATTTGCTTTTGCCATAATAAATCTCCTGTTTCTATTATTAATGTTTAGATTATTTTAGTATATATGGGGTCTATAGCGCAATATAGACCCCGTCAAATACTTAGGCAGCCACTTTTACTTTCGGGGCTGCGGCTAATACTTCTTTAGATACTCCGTCTTCGTATTTCTTGAAGTTTTCAATAAAGGCTTTGGCTAATGCTTCATATTTAGCCATGTAGGCTTCTTTATCTTCCCACAAGTTAATGGGGTTCAAGATTTCAGACGGTACGCCTTCACATTCGGTCGGAATTTGGAAACCGAACACCGGGTCTGTGATAAAGTTTACTTTAGCAAGTTTGCCATCCAAAGCAGCATTCAACAAAGCGCGTGTATATTTAATGCTGATACGTTTGCCAATACCGTACGGACCACCGATCCAACCGGTATTAACGAGCCAGCAATCTACATTATGCTCTTGAATTTTCTTCTTGAGCAGTTGCGCATAGGTATCCGGATGCAAGGGCATAAACGGAGCACCGAAGCAAGTAGAGAAAGTGCTGGTCGGCTCTTTGACACCTTTTTCCGTACCGGCCACTTTGGCGGTATAACCACTGATGAAGTGATATAACGCTTGATCCGGGCTGAGTTTGGAAATCGGCGGCATAACACCGAACGCATCGCACGTTAAGAAAATGATATTTTTCGGATGACCGGCGCGTTTGGTAGGTACGGAATTGCTGATAAAGTTCAGCGGATAGCAAGCGCGGGTATTTTCCGTCAAGGTATCATCATCTAAATCTAGTTTACCCGTTTCCGGGTTAAATACAACGTTTTCCAGTACAGTACCGAAACGTTGCGTGGTGGAATAAATTTGCGGTTCGGCTTCTTGGCTTAAGCGGATGACTTTAGCATAGCAGCCACCTTCGAAGTTAAACACACCGCTGTTATCCCAACCGTGTTCATCATCCCCGATAAGTCCGCGGGAAACATCGGCAGACAAAGTGGTTTTACCGGTACCGGACAAACCGAAGAAAATGGCACTGTCGCCTTTACTGCCCACGTTAGCGGAGCAGTGCATAGTCATAATGCCTTTTTGCGGCAAGAGGTAATTCATAACGGTAAATAAAGATTTTTTATTTTCACCGCCGTATTCACTACCGATTACTAAAACGGTCTTTTTGGCAAAGTTGGTTACAATGACCGTTTCGGAATTGGTACCGTCGGTTTTCGGATCTACTTTCATACGCGGCAAGCAGATCAAAGTAAATTGCGGTACAAAAGATTTGAGTTCTTCTTTAGCCGGTTCAATGAACATATTTTTGACAAACAAGTTCGTCCATGCACATTCCGTAATCGCACGCACTTTTAGGCGGGATTCTTCGCTAGATCCCACATAGGCATCCCGTACAAAAAGTTCCTTGTCAGCGGCATATTTTTTGGCTTTTTCAAAAATGATATCCCAGTATTTTTCGTCAATACCTACATTACCTTTGCTAAACCACAATTTGCCTTCTACATCTTTGGTTTTAACGAAAAAGCGGTCATTGGGGCTACGGCCGGTATGTTTGCCGGTGCTGACGCAGAAAGGTCCGCCATATACCACGTTTCCTTCTTTGCGCTTGATGGCTTCTTCATACAAAGCCGGCGTGGAATAGTTCCAATACACCGTCTTGGTAGTAGTTAGGCCGGAATGTTCCAGCCCGTAATCCGGTTTGTAAAAATCCGGTGTTGCATTTTTTGTATTCATAACTTTAATGTTCCTTTTATAATAGATTTTTTAGTGCCACGGCAATCCGTTGGACTCCTTGGACAATACTTTCTTGATCCGCACAAAAACTAATGCGTAAGTATCCGTCCATGCCAAAGGCTTTCCCCGGTACTACAGCCACTAACGCTTTTTCTAGCAAATACTGCGCGAGTAATTGCGAATCTGCATGATAGCGGCTAAAATCGGCAAAGCAGTAGAAAGTGCCTTGCGGTTTGTGGACCGTTACGTGTGGAATTTTTTGCAATTCCGCCACCAGTACATTTCTATTCTGCTCCAGTAAAGAACAAAGTTCCTTAATACAATTTTGATCTCCCAGCAAAGCAGCCGTTGCCGCCACTTCAGACACATCACTGTTGCACGAGGTGCTTTGCGCCTGCATACGACCCATTGCACTGATTAAGGCTTTATTCTCCGATACCCCCCATCCGATACGCAGCCCCGTTAGTCCATATAATTTGGAAACACCGTTTCCGATGACCAAATTTTGACCATTACGGCTAAAAGCGCACGGATTAGGACATTTGTTACCGTCAAAAACGAGTTGATGATAAATATCATCCATAAATAAGAAAATGTTTTTCTTTTCCGCCAGTTCCACCACACCCTTGATAAACGCTTCATCAAAGATCAAGCCCGACGGATTATTGGGACTATTAAGCAAGATGGCTTTAGTCTTATCCGTAATAGCGGCAGACAGTTCCGCCAATGTAATTTGCAATCCTCTGGCGGGGCGTACCACTACCGGCGTGCCGCCGGCCAGTTTGACCATTTCCGGATAACTGACCCAATACGGAGCGGAAAATACCACTTCATCACCCGGTCCTACGGTAGCCAGCAGAAAATTAAATAAAACTTGTTTTGCACCCGCGGAAATTAAAATATTTTCCGGGGCAGGTGTACGTCCGTAATAGGTTTGTGTATATTGCGCAACTGCAGCTTTAAGTTCCGGTGTGCCCGATGACGGAGTATATTTGATTTTGCGCGTTTGTGCTTTGGCAATAATCGCATCTACCGCGGCTTGCGGTGCCGGAAAAACAGGTTCCCCCCCACCTAAATGAATAAGCGGTTTTCCTTCTTTTTTCAAAGCACGTGCCAAGGCATTAATTTTTAAAGTGGGAGAATCCCCAATGGTCTGCGCGCGTTTACTAAGTGTTAAATCTGACATACCTGATACTTCCTTTCTATATTTATTGTAGCATTTAATGCACTGCTTCCACTCAGAAAAATATTAATTATTTTTCTATCTGCTCTATGGCGTTTAAGACTTCGTCTAATTGTTTGAGGTGCAACCCCTCTACACCGCCCCTATCTGCCGCTGCGGCAATATCCGGGCTTAAAGGCAAACGTGCGGTAGCGGCAATTTGATATTGTTTGGCGGTTTGCGCCACACGGCTCTTGCCAAAGATTTCATGCTCTTTGCCGCAAGCCATGCACTTGAAATAACTCATATTTTCAATGAGTGCGGTAATGGGCAAGTTCATCATTTTGGCCATTTTGACCGCTTTTTCTACAATGAGCCCGACCAGTTCCTGCGGAGAGGTGACAAACACAATACCGTCTATCGGCAAACTTTGGAAAACGGTTAAGGTAACATCCCCCGTTCCCGGCGGCATATCTACAAACAAAATATCTACATCCTCCCAAATCACTTCGGTCCAAAATTGCTTAACCGTTCCCGTAATAATCGGCCCGCGCCAAATAACCGGGTCATTTTCATTTTCTAAAAGTAAATTAAGTGACATCAGTTGCACGCCGCCCGCAGTTTGCACGGGATACACCCCGCTTTGATCCCCCACTGCGCGCTCATGTACGCCAAACATTTTGGGAATAGAGGGGCCTGTAATGTCTGCATCCAACACACCCGCGCGCAAACCTTTCTTCTGTGCGGCGGAGGCTAACAAAGCCGTCACCATTGATTTACCTACGCCACCTTTGCCGCTGCAAACGGCAATTACTTTTTTAACACGGGCATGCGGATTTAATTTTTCCAAAAAACTTTGCGGCTCTTTGCGCTCCCCGCAATTTTGGGAACAAGTTTTACAATCGTGTGAACATTGTGACATAAAAACCTCTCTACACTTTTTTACTATTGTACTATTTTGAGTTTTCAACTATCTATCAAAATATAGTAATATAAATTATCTTAAATCAAAAAGGAGAATAACCTATGTACGCAGGTTTTATCAGACGTTCCGCCGCATCTTTTATAGATGCTATTGTGATGTTTATTGTGATGTTTATATTGGCCATTCCTTTGACACTTCTTTTGCCGGAGTCCTTAGCAAAACTGATTTTGTCCATATTTGGTTTTGTCTATTGTGCCTATTTTGAATCTTCTTCTTGGCAGGCCACACCCGGTAAGAAATGTGTGGGTATTAAAGTTACGGATTTGCAAGGAAATCGAGTCTCTTTTTGGCGTGCTTTAGGTCGAAATGTAGCCAAATGGTTAAGTAATATTACCTTTTTTATTGGGTACTTAATGTGTATTTGGACAAAAAAACGCCAATGTCTGCACGATATGGTTACCGGATGTTTGGTAGTTTCAAATGAACCGTCTCCCACGGGTGACCCGCGTCCGACAAACCCGCCGTTTTGGGTATGGCTTGTTGGTCTGGTGGCACCCTTACTCGGTTTTATTTTAATGCTAGGTCTTGTGGCTGCTATTGCTTTACCTCAGTATTTATTTTCCGTAGAAAAAATACGCGCCGCGGAGTCTTATAAACTAATGGGTGAAATTGCTTATTCCGCCGAAAGACACTTACTGGAAACCGGTCAATGGCCGCAAAATTTCGGTCAATTGGATATTCAAGTACAGGGCACTTTTATTGACAATCAGAAACGTACTTTTAAGGCAAATCAATTTTTATTCAGCGCACAAGGGCAGTACCCGCAACCTTTTGTCATTAAAGCCCAACGTGCCAATGATGAAACACCGACGCAAGGGATGTTTGCCTACACTTTGGTTACGGTTATGAATAGGGAAGGTAAATTATCCCGCACTTGCGAACCGCAAGATAATGAAATATGTAAAGCCATTATCCAAAGACTTCAGCAAAAATAAATATTGATCCTGTCAAAAACTCCGTTCTATCCGAACGGAGTTTTTTTATTAGTGTTTAGGTGTATTATATAAGTTTGGTATAATATAGGTATCCACGGAGAGGTGTGTGAGTGGTCGAAACAGCAGGTCTCGAAAACCTGTAAGCCGCAAGGCTTCGAGGGTTCGAATCCCTCCCTCTCCGCC
>CADBRU010000029.1 GCA_902797165.1 uncultured Elusimicrobium sp. | reverse complement strand
GGCTGGTGGCGGAATTGGTAGACGCGTCAGACTTAAAATCTGATGGCCGCAAGGCCGTGGGGGTTCGAGTCCCCCCCTGCCCACTCTTTTTTTACCGCAGTAAGGAGTGTTATGTTAGAAGATTTCAAAAGAACATTAGCCAATATGTTTGGTTGGATTTTTACCGTACATTCCACCGGATTACGTTTTTTCTCTATTGCTCTGCTCGTCGCAGTAATTTTCCTATTTTTCGGACTTCGTATTGTAGGGGCTATCTTCTTACTGATTGCCTGTTTTTGTGCTTTTTTCTTCCGTATTCCCAAACGCAATGTACAATTTGCCGAAGATGAAATTGCCTGTCCGGCAGACGGCACCGTTTTAAGCATTAAGACCGAAGATGACCCCAATTCCGTAGTAATTCGTATTTTTATGTCCGTGTTTAATGTACACGTGCAGCGTGCCCCCATTACCGGCAAAATCGGCGAAATCTTTTATCACAAAGGTCAGTTTATGTTTGCCGATAAACCCGAGGCCGCCAAAGAAAACGAACGCAATTTGATGCAATTTTTTACACAAAACGATCAAAGCCGTTTTGCCCACGTGGAACAAATCACCGGAGCAATTGCCCGCCGTATTGAATGTTGGGTTACTCCTGGACAGGAAATTAAACAAGGGCATTTAATCGGACTGATTCGTTTTGGCAGCCAAGTGGCGGTCTATTTGCCGAAAGACAAAGTACGTATTGTGGTAAAAGAAGGACAAAAAGTAGAAGGCGGCAATACCGTTTTGGCTTTGTGGAAATAGAGGACTTATGAGCGAAGAACAATCTGTTACAACCGTTTCTAAACTTAAAAAAACAGGCGCAGTTGCAGCGCCTTCTTTGTTTACATTGGGTAATTTGGCCTGCGGATTCTTTTCCATTTTAAGTGCCGCCCATGGCAATTACGGTAAAGCCGGCTGGCTGATTTTATTTGCCGCGGTATTTGATATGTTTGACGGACGTGTGGCCCGCATGTTAGGCACGGAAAGCAATTTCGGTATTGAAATGGACTCCTTGGCCGATGCGGTTTCTTTCTGCACGGCTCCGGCCATGTTGATGTATTTTATGGTATTGCAACGCTATTCCACGTGGGGAGCACCCATTGCCTGCGTATATGCGTGTTTTGGTATTTTGCGCTTGGCCAAATTTAACACCATGGCACTGGCGGGTGAAAGTTCCAAAAAGTATTTCTCCGGCTTACCCGTACCGGCTCCGGCGGCCATTTTGGCTTCCTTTGCTATTTCCTATAGCATTATGCAACACACCAGCAACGGCCATAATTTGCAAATTATGACGGTATATTTGCCTTACATTTACAATATTGTGGCGTTTGCTATGATTGTAATGGCTTTCTTAATGGTTTCTACCGTTCCTTATGCCGCCTTTAAGTCTAAACGCCACCACAAAATGAATGTTTGGTCTATTATGTTTTTGGTGTGTTTGGTGGTACTGCTGATTCGCTTTCCGCAAGACATTGTATTTATTGTAATGTCTTCCTATGTAATCTTTGGGCTCTTGGCGGTTTTGTACCGCGCGTTCAAAGGTATTAAAATAGAAAAATAAGATTTATAGGTAAGAAAAAGCCCGGGTTGATAGCCCGGGCTTTTTTATGGTTGGTATCAGCAACAACCACATTCGTCGTAAGGTACTTCGCGAATAGGTAAAATAGTGGCATAATTAATGGTCGGTGCACCAAAACAACTGCCGGTATCATCTTGACTAAAGACAAATTCCCCAGTTTGCAAATAACAAATACAAACATCTTCTTTTAGATATAGCGCATATCCCCACATAGCATTACCATTTACATCAATACCACCGGCCATATAATCAAAATTTTCGGTATAAGTATCATACTCACTGTCCCCTCTAAATTCTCCCGGTGGAGTTATAGCCATTTCATTAAAACTACAAGCACTCCCTTTTTCTAAGGTACATACTTGCTGTGCTTCCCCGATGGCTTTTAAGTTAGGTAATACTTCCGCAAAGCGTGCTTTGGTAACTGCCTTATTATATTGCGGCAGTGCAATGGCAGATAAGATACCGATAATTAACACGACTACCAGTAGTTCAATTAAGGTAAAACCTTTTTTCATACTTTCCTCCTTTTCATTTTACTGTAGCATATTATTATTACTATTGTAAAAAAAAAAAAAACTGCGTTTGTCAAGTCTTTTTTTCAAGTTTTCCCCCCTTCTCGTCTGAAAATTGATACAATAAAACAAAGGAAAAGCCATGAATAACTTACTTGATTTTGATAAAAAAATGGCACTGGAAAAACAAACGTCCATTTTATTTGGCATTGATGAAGCCGGCCGCGGACCGCTGGCGGGGCCGGTGGTGGCGTGTGCGTGCTTCATTGCGCCTAATCAGTATCCCTATTTTGAAGATGTTAATGACAGTAAAAAATTATCCGCCGCCAAACGCGAAAAAATCTTTGCACGCATACAAGAAGTTGGTGTAATGCACGGGGTCGGTTTTGCTTCGGCCGCGGAAATAGATAAATTAAACATCTTACAGGCTACCTTTCTGGCCATGCGCCGCGCCGCTCAAAAATTTTATTCGTTGCCCCGCGCTTTTGCTTTGGTGGACGGGCCGCACGCCATTAAAGATTTCCCCCTTTCCCAACAACCCGTAATAGACGGTGATGCTAAATCTCTTAACATTGCCGCCGCCAGCATTGTGGCTAAAGTATTGCGGGACCGGTATATGGATACCTTAGATACCTTATACCCCGGCTATGGTTTTGCCGCACATAAAGGTTACGGAACTGCCAAGCATTTGGCGGCAGTACGTCAGTTAGGCCCGTGCCCGGAACACCGCAAAACCTTCGGCCCGATACGCGATTTACTTACCCCCTCTTTATTCTCATGAACACATTACAAAGCGGAAACCAAGGTGAAGACAGTGCATGCCGGTATCTGACCCAAAAAGGATACCGCATTTTAGCGCGCAATTACCGCAAACCCTGCGGGGAAATTGACATCATTGCCACCGATAAAAAAACCCTTGTTTTTGTGGAAGTAAAAAAGCGCGCCAGTAATGCCTTTGGCGGCCCGATCGCGGCCGTTACGCGTGCCAAGCAACATAAAATTATTTTAACCGCACAATGTTATCTCAAGGAAAATGCGCCGAAATTTGATAATATAAGATTTGATGTAGTATGCCTGTTGCCGGGAAAGATAGAACATATTGAACAAGCCTTCTTTGCGCAGCAGAACACTTTTTAACGGAGGACGTATGACACAACTGGAACAAGTAAAAAAAGCCATTGCCTATATCAATAAAAAAACCAAAAATTTCAAACCGGAAATTGCACTGATTACCGGATCGGGACTGGCCGGTTCTGTTCCCCCGCTTGCCAAAAAAGTAGTCTTGAAATATGCCGACATCCCCGGGTTTTTGCGCAGTACCGTACCCGGACATAGCGGCAATTTAATTTTCGGAGTTTACAAAGGCAAAAAAATAGTTGTCATGCAAGGCCGCTTTCACTATTACGAAGGGCATCCGATGAAAAATTTGGCCATTTCTATTCGCACTTTGTACAAACTGGGCGTGCAAAAATTAATTGTGTCGGCCGCGGTAGGGTCTTTAGATCTTAAATTAACGCCGGGTTCTTTGTGCGTACTGAACGACCACATTAATTTTATGTGCAATAACCCGCTAATCGGCAATCACGAACCTGAGTTTGGCCCCATGTTTTTTGATTTGTCCGAGGCCTATGCAAAACCTTTGCGCAAGGTTGCCTTAGACGCGTGCAAAAAACTCAAAATCAAAGCCAAAGAAGGGGCTTATATCGCGGTAACCGGACCGAATTTCGAAACGCCGTCCGAAATTAGAGCGTTTCAAAAATTAGGGGCAACCGTGGTCGGTATGAGCGTAGTGCCGGAGGTATTAACCGCGCGCCAATGCGGCATTCAAGTGCTGGGACTGACTTGGGTAACCAATTTAGGCTGCGGACTGGCCAAAGAGGCCTTGTCTCACGCCCAAACGATTGCCGAAACTAAAAAAATTGAGGGTAAATTTAAAGACTTACTCGAAGCCATTTTACCCAAACTGTAAAATAAGCCGCCCCGCGGACGGCCGCGGGGCTTTTTCATGATATGGCAAATGATATTGTCCGTTTAGGAAAAGAAACTTTAATTTATGGCACGTCTACCGTAGTGGCGCGCCTGCTCAATTTTTGTCTTGTTCCGTTTTATACTTATTATTTGGTAACTTCGGATTACGGAGTTGTAGCCACCCTGTTTGCGTTGATTGCGCTGCTCAATGTCATTTTCCTATTCGGCATGGATCAAAGTTATTTACGCTTTGCCAGTGAAAGCGAACAAAAAAGAGAAGTTTTCCAACATTGTTTTTACGGACTGCTTTGCTACGGCTCGATACTTGGGCTGCTGATGTTCCTTTTTGCCAAACCGCTGGCCGTTATCAGCGGTATCGGCGCAGATCATATACAACTACTGCATTTAGCAATTTGGATACTGCTGCTGGATATGCTCAATATGATTCCTTTTACCAAATTGCGCTTGCAGCGCCGCGCATGGTACTTTGCGGGAGTGCGTACGGCTTCTATCGTCGTTAATGTGCTGGGAAACGTGTTCTTTATTGCCGTACTTAAAAAGGGAGTGGCTTCCATTTTTTGGGCCAATATTTTTGCTTCGCTGATGTCCCTACTTCTATTATCTCCCGTGGTGTGGGAAGAATTAAAAGGCGGTTTTGTCCCGTACAATAAAACTTTACATAAGCAAATGCTGACTTTTGCTTGGCCTTTTGTACCGTCGGGGCTGGCCAGTTTGCTAGTCAGCGTAATAGACAAACCGATTTTGGTACATTTAGTAGGCTTATCTTCCGTGGGCATTTATCAAGCCAATTTCAAAATCGGCGTATTTATGATGCTCATTGTGTCTATGTTTGACCAAGCATGGCGGCCTTTCTTTTTAGCCCATGCCAAAGACAAAAATGCACGCCCTTTGTTTGCGCGCGTGCTCACATTTTTTGTGGCATTTTCTTTGTGGGTTTTACTGGGACTAACCTTACTAATGCCGCCACTTATTCAAAGCAATATCTTCGGACATTTCCATTTAATTGCCCCGCAGTATTGGGGCGGACTATCCGTTATTGCACCGGTTTTACTGGGATATTTCTTTTACGGCTTGTATATCAATTTTATGGTTGGCCCCGTCATTACAAAACGCACCCGTGTTTTGGTGTGGATTACATTACTGGGAGCCCTAACCAGCATTTCCACCAACTTACTGCTTGTACCTCATTTAGGTATTTTAGGGGCGGGATGGGCCGTTGCCGCCAGTTATTTTTCGATGGCCGTGGCACTTTTTATCTTCACGCACAAAAACTATCCGCTACCCTATCAATATAAAAAATTGACACTGCTGGGCATTTTGGCGGTACTTGTTTTGCTGACCAATCATTTAATGCACGATACCGTGAGCGGTAAAATTATTTTATTATGTATTTATCCTATACTGGCCGGCGTCATTATTAAAAATTATAAGGGGGCAGCCCAATGAAAGTTTGCATGATCGTTACGAATGGATTTGAGGAAGTGGAAACCGTTGGCTCATTTGCTATATTACGCCGCGGCGGACTGGACGTGGATGTATACAGTTTGCGCGGGGAGCAAGCCACCGGGCGGTTTGGGTTATATTGCAGCAAATTAAAACCGTTTGCTGATTTTAAAGATGACAATTACGCCGCTATTATTTTGCCGGGCGGGCCGCAATATAATGAACTTAAAGATAATGCCCACGTATTAGCCCTATTGCGCGACTTTTATGCACGTGGAAAATATGTTTGCGCAATTTGTGCAAGCCCCACTATTTTAGGACATTTGGGCCTACTCAAAGGCAAAAAATACACCTGTTTTACCGCAATGAACGAAGATTTCGGCGGTACTTATTGTGACGACTATGCCGTAGCGGACGGGCAGATTATTACAGGCAAAAGCGCCGCGGCGGCCATCGATTTCGGATTTGCAATTTTAGAGGCAGTTTGCGGAAAAGAAACCACCGACGAAACCAAAAAAGATATTTATTATAAATGAGAGGAACTTATGGCACACATCACCTACGGAAAAAACGGTTTAGATTTGGATATTACTCCTATTTCCCGCTGGTTTGAAAGCGGCAATTCGGAGCCTTGCGTAGAATACGAAATCGGCTTGTATTTCAAAGACGTACCCCTTTTTACCGATGAATTTGCCGAAAAATTCGTGGCTTTAAAGGATGCCCAATCCAATCATTTATCTACTTTTATTTTGCAAGTGCTATCCTCTGGCACGCCGGACAACTGGATTATGCTTGAACCCAAAGTATCTATTTTCTTTGCACCGAAAAATGCCATCGGTTGTGCCTGCCGCGGCGAACTGCCCGGTCAAACGATGTTTTGTATGGAAATAAAACTCGACCAAAATATTTTGGCAGATAAACCTTTTACGGAATATTCCGATACGGGGCTTATTTTAAAGTTAGATGCCAGCCGCGACCAATGGGCTGAATTTGCCCGTCATTTGGAAGCGGAAGAAACCGATTTTAGAGATTAAAAATAAATTTATCCGAGAGAAATAAGTATGAAAAAAGGTTTTACACTCATTGAACTACTGGTAGTAGTTTTAATTATCGGCATTTTGTCTGCCATTGCGCTGCCGCAATATAAAGTGGCCGTCTTGAAAGCAAAACTGGCAACCGTTATGCCCGCCGTGGCCACTATTAAAGAATCTGCGGAACTGTATTATTTAACTAACGGAAGTTATCCCACCAATGATTTGACGGGTTTTGATATTAACGAAATCAGCGGTTGTACCCCCACCGATGCACACGGAGATGTTATTTTTTGCAGAGACTTTTTTATGAATTTTTACAGCAGCGGAAAAAATACCAGTGCCACGCACGATATTGTGGCCGGCGTTTGGACGGATGGATATGGCAACAACACCCAACTGCAATATGTAGTATATTTAGATCATCATGCTACTTATCCCGGTCGGCGTGAATGTTGGGCCGAACAAAACAATAAAGCAGCAAACCAAGTATGCAAAAGTATGGGCGGAACTTTAGATTACACACAAAGTGCCGCCACCAGTTATGTAAAAACTCCGGCCAACGCATATTTGTTACCTTAGTCAATCTGATTTTAAAAACCCCGCTTTCGGCGGGGTTTTTCATTTGTCTTTTTGATTATCAAAACCTTTTGGGTTAGGAATTAAATGGCGTGACATATCTTTGAATGTCTTTAACACCAAGCCTTTCCGTCCCGACATGCGCCGTCCATGGCGAGGGTCATTAATTTGTTGGTCACTTTGTTTATCAAAAGAAATACGTTGGCTCGGATAAATACTGTTACGCCCCGTTATCAGAAAACTAATTACACAAGCCACCGTGGCATACGGGGCAATTTCAGCACCGAATAGTTCAATGGCCATAATACTGGCCGCCAACGGAGTATTTGCCGCACCGGCCAAAACGGCCACCAGCCCCAAAGCAGCCATGGTGGAAGGGTCTGTTCCCAGCCAACCCGCCATCGCCGCTCCGGCCTGAGCCCCGATAAAGAAAATAGGTGTAATCAGCCCCCCTACTCCTCCGGCGGCAAAGGTAACGGCGGTAGTAAGAGTTTTAATCAAAAATCCGAGCGGACTGGCCAACTCCCCTCCGGCCAATACACCGTTAAATCCTTCCATGCCAAGCCCCAAATACATAGGAGAAATAAACAAGCCGACCAACACCAAAAAGACTCCCCCGATAAAACTACGCCAAAACGGAGAGGTCTTAACGGCAATATACCGAAATACTACTTTCATCAGTTTTAATATTTCGGCAAAAACAATGGCTACTAAACCAAACAAGACACCCGCCACCACTACTTTCAAGAAAAATTGCTCGGCAATTACCGGTTCAAAATGCATCGGGTGATAAATATAATTAACCCCTAAATAAGTGGTTACTTGAAAGGACGTAATTCCGGCAATGAGCGCCGGGAACATAACTTCATAGAAAATATGTCCCACCCATAATACTTCTAATCCAAAAAGTGCACCCGATATAGGTACGCCAAACACGCCAGCAAATCCCGCGCTTACCCCGCAAATCATCAATTTGTGCCTATCTTCGGGGCTCATTCTGAATAATTGTGCTAAGCAAGAAGAAATGCCCGCTCCGGCATCTGCGCCCGGAGCCTCTTTACCGGCCGATCCCCCCGCTCCGATCGTGAGTAAAGAAAGCCCTAAGGCTTTTACCGCCGAAATAAAACTAACCGGTTGATACGCATTAATTTTGTCAATCACGTCATCGGTAGAGTAATCGGCATTGCGAGCAGATACCCGCCGTGCAAGTAGATATACCAAATAAAGGACAAAAGGTAAACCGATAAAATAAAGCGGAAAGTGGTTTCGCCAAGTAATGGTATGGTCCAACATTTTTAAAAACACGGCATCCACCATCCCCACGACAATGCCTATCATAGAGGACAACAAAAACCATTTCACCATTTTATAAATCTGATTTTGACGCCATTTCATCATAGTATTATTGTAGCAAATCACTTGCCCCTCAGACAGTAGATGCGTCGGGCAGGATACCTATCAAAATGCTATAATATACTCATTAGGTCCCTTGCGGACCGGGAGTCAGTTATGGAACAATTTATTTCTTCTATTATCACTTTATGTTTGATTATGGACCCTTTCGGCAATATTCCGTTGTTCATTTCCGCGCTTAAAAAAGTATCCCCCGAACGTCGCAAAGTAGTACTCTTTCGCGAACTGGCCATTGCGGTAGTTATTATGCTTATCTTCCTGTTTATGGGCGGATGGTTTCTGCGCGCCTTTGATATTCACTCTTTTTCCATGAGTATTGCCGGAGGGCTCATTTTGTTTATCATCTCCGCCAAATTAGTTTTCGGTAATGATACGGAGCCCACTTCTGACCCGCGTGATGAAGAGCCGTTTATTGTTCCATTGGCTATTCCGCTGGTGGCGGGCCCGGCAGTGCTTTCTATGATTATGATTTTATCTGCCCAGCATCCTAACAAAATGGTAACCTTGTCTGCGGTACTGGTAGCTTCCGTTTTCAATTCTGCGGTACTGGCGTTATCCTTCCCTATCAGTAAATTTTTGGGTAAACGCGGGCTAGTGGCTATTGAACGTTTATCCGGTATGATCTTGGTGTTAATGTCCGTAAACATGATCATGGACGGCATTTCCGATTTTATTAAAGGAAGTTTTTAAGATGAGAAAGTTTTTACTCACCGCCCTATTATGCGGATGTGCGCTAGTGTTACAGGCACAATCTGCCCAAAAAGTGGAAATGGCTATTTTTGTCAGCCCTACCTGTGTGCACTGCAAGCATTTTGAAAATGAATATTTACCCGTTCTGCAAGAAAAATATAAAGACACCGTAGATTTTACCATCTACGACATTTCAAAAGATAATAATAACCTACGCTTACAACAAACGGCCAAACAATTCGGTAAACCGGCCGCTTTTCCGACGGCTATTGTAGGGGATACCTATATGGTAGGATATCCGCATGAAATAAAAACCTATGCGGAAAATGCTATCGAAAAAGCCCGTTTGCTTGGGCAAGAAACCAAAATTGCCGCACCGGTAGAAGATACAAAAGCCGCCTTTTCCAAAATCACTTTTTGGGCAATTATCGGAGCCGGGCTCATAGACGGAATTAATCCGTGTGCGTTTGCGGTAATTGTATTTTTCGTATCTTTCCTAACCGTCTATAAATATACCCGCCGCGAAATTTTAATTGTGGGCTCGGCTTATTGCGTGGCCGTATTTATTGCTTATATACTTATTGGCCTAGGGTTATTCCGGTTTTTGTATGCTTTGAAAGGTTTTTATTGGGTTATAAAATCTTTTTATATTTTAACAGCGGTCTTATGTTTGCTCTTTTTCGTCTTGGCTGTTTACGATTTTTACATTTACCGCAAAACCGGAAAATCCGAAAAAATGCTTTTGCAGTTGCCCACCAGTCTTAAAACTCTCACGCACAAAATTATGCACTTTTTCTTGCGTGATAAACACGATAGCACATGGCGGCTTACCGTGGCGGCACTGGGAGTGGGCTTTTGCGTCTCTTTAGTGGAAGCGGTTTGTACCGGGCAAGTTTATTTACCTACGGTAGTGCTTATTATGCAAGACCCTTCTTTCCGCATGAAAGCCACGCTTTATTTACTACTTTATAATGTGATGTTTATTATGCCGTTAATTGCCATTTTTGCGTTGGCAATGGCCGGCTATGAGTCTAAAACCTTTAATAATTTCCTCAAGAAACATTTAGGCGCTACCAAACTATTATTATGCTTGGTGTTTTTGGGTTTATTTATATTACTGGCCAAAAACATCTAAAAAACGCTTGATTTACCGCTTTCATTACTGCTAAACTAGAATAGTAGTGTCAAAATTTAATTACAAAATAGGATATTTAAATAGTAAATATGAAGAAATGTAAGATCGCATGTAAAAAAGCATTTACAATCATGGAAATGGTTGTAGTGGTATTGATTATTGCTATTTTATCTGCTGTTGCCTTATCCACCTATGTTTTGTCTATAGAGCAAAACCGGATATCTGAGGCTGAATTATGGTTGGGAACGGTAATACTTTCTCAGCAACGCTACCGTATGAGTTCGGGACGGTATGCCCGTTATTGGCGGGTTTTGGATATTGCCAAACGCGGACAAGAACAAGCGCAATATGCTAATTCCAGTGTATATTGCACCCGAGACCCCGTACAACCTACCGATGGCAATTGTACAAACAGCGGATATAAAGTCACGCTGTACGGTATTTCTTCTCCCGATTCCGGTGTAGTCGCACAACGTGTCAACAGCGGCAAATACAGTTACAAACTGGCCCAATTTTATTCGGATAATGAGAAAAAATTATTATGCGTCGCCGGAGAAGAACACAGGGAAAATGATGAAAAGTTATGCGCCGTATTCCGCGGCACAGACGAATATGATCCTTCCGGTGAAGCCTTGGTGGAAAGTATTGAACAAGCCGATTATGTAGAGGACAATAGTTATTCTCTGTAAAATTAAACACAAAATCCCCGCTGAAGCGGGGATTTTTATGTCTATATAATCTTATTTAACCGATTTCGCGCATAATCACTATAATTACCTATTATGAAAACATCAATTACTAAACAAGCCGTATTTGCCGGAGGTTGTTTCTGGGGAGTGGAACATCTTATGCAAAACACCCCCGGGGTGCTGGACGTAACAAGCGGATACACGGGCGGCAGCGTGGATAATCCCACTTATGAGCAAGTACGCAGTGGAAAAACCGGACATTTTGAAGCGGTCTGCGTAACGTATGACCCCGCCCAAACCGATTATGAAAGTTTAGCCAAACTGTTTTTTGAAATCCACGATTTTACGCAGACAGACGGGCAAGGACCCGATATCGGTAGTCAATACCGCTCCGCTGTTTTTTATGCTGATTCTACGCAAAAACAAATTGCGCAAAAATTAATTGCTCTATTACAAAGCAAAGGTTACCGGGTGGCCACGCAAGTATTGCCTTTACAAACTTTTTGGCCGGCCGAAGATTATCACCAAAATTACTACGTGCGCAAAGGAACGGAACCTTATTGCCACCTACGCGTCAAACGGTTTGATTAATCAAAAAACCCCCGCTATAAACGGGGGTTTTCAATATATATTCACCACTACTTTAACAAACTGAGTGCTTGTTCTTTATTGCCGATACGGCCGGCCCATTGTAATTTACCGAAATGGTCCATAGTAGCGGAAATTTTCCGCCCGCTGATACCCATTTCCCGCAAATCACGCCCTTTAATAAAGCAAGGCTCTAACGCAGTGCGTTTAATGCCCGGGCACATAGCACGGATGATACTTTCTTGCAAAGAGGTTAAAGCCGTCTGCGGTGATTTTTGGCTTTCATATACCGCCAGCGCACCCAATAATTCGTGGGTAAGTTCTTTAGGTAGATGTAAACTTATCAAAAATTCCGCCCCGCTATCTTTAAGCAAACAGGCACAAATGCCCAGTTTGGCGGCCACACTTTTTCCTTTGGCTATTTCGTCACTCCATTTGAGTCCCGGATAAATGAACGGCATTAGTTCATAATATTCCAACAGATCAAAAATTTCGCGTACATTTTTTTCTTCTAAAATCTTGACAAATTCTTGCCGTATCCGCTCGCGTGACAATACAAACGGATATTCTTCCCGCACCGCATCTTGCAGTAAAAGCCCGGTCTTTCTATCTAATTTCCACCCAAACCGTCCGGCAAAACGAATCGCACGGAACAAACGAGTCGGATCGTCGGAAAAACTCTTGTCGTGTAAGATTTTCAAGACTCCCTCATCAATGGCTTTTTGCGCACCGAAAGGGTCATAGGATTTACCGAATGTTTTAGGAGCAATACTGACCGCCCACGCATTGGCGGTAAAATCACGGCGGAATAAATCATCTTTGATGGTAGAAAAGGTAACTTCCGGCAAAGCACCCGGCCGCGCATAAAATTCTTTACGCGCTTGCACCAAATCCAATTTTAAACCGTTTTCCAAAGATACCCGGTAGGTGTTGAATTGGGAGAATTTACGTTTTTCACCTCCCCAATTGCGGATACAAAAATTCGCTACCGATTCCGGAGAACCTTCAAAAGTGAGATCTAAGTCCTTGGTATCGCGTCCCAAATAAAAATCACGGACGGCTCCCCCTACTACCCAGGCTTTATATCCCAACTTATCGGCGTACTGGCCGATGGTTTTTAAGACTTCTTTGTGTTTTCTCGGTATGTTCATAATACACTTTGGGCGCTTGTGCGCCATCCCCCTGCATTTGATCGGCAAAGTGTTTTAAGAGCGGACTTTTTAATCCCTCCTGAAGCACCTTGCGGGCGGAATCGGCAAAGGTTTTCGCCGTTTCATCCGTCCCAGCCGCCGTATATAAAGGGAAATCGTTTTCCCGCGCCCACTGAGGTACCAACCGTGCTACCGGCATCCCCAAAGCGGCCGCAGCGGCTGCTATCGCTTGCGACTCTTCAATACGTGCTTGTTCTTTAAGAAGTAAAGTTTTTAACTCCTCTAGGCCAAACACATACATAGGCCCTACATCCAATCGGACCTGTTTAAACAACGTATCTTTAAGCAAACTATAGTCATGCTTCATTTTTTCTTCCAATTTTTTACGTTGGTTACGGTTTTTCTCCGAAAAAGCAAAGACCAATAATTCCGCTTCCTCATCTAAATAAATCAAATCACTGTCTCCATAGAAAAAACTATGGCATTGCGGACAACAAAATAAATTCAGTTCCCCACCCAAAATGGCTTCTTTCAATTCGGGGTCCTGTTGGGCATTAATAAATGTCCAACGATCCGCTTCAAAGGCTTCACACCCATCCGGGCAAACAACCTGATCAGTTAATTTAATGGATCTCATAGGAATATTTATACCATAAAATCGTACAAAAGAAAAGCAATATTTTCTTTAGTACGCAAGTAATATTTTTTAGTTACATCAAAAGGATAATTAATATACACTATTTCCCATCTAATACGTTATTTAAAAAAACTGCTTACCCATTTAAAGCAAATAAAACTTGCTCAAAACAGATAAGCAGTATAAGTTAATAATAACTATTATTTCTTAGCGGCTTTGCGTACTGCTTTTTTAGCAACTGCTTTTTTAACCGTCGCTTTGGCAACTGCCTTTTTGGCAGCGGGTTTGGCAGCCGGTTTAGCAGGAGTTCTATTGACATATCTGCCGAATTTTTTGGCTCTGACTTTATAGAAATATTTAAACGGTTTAAATTCCGTTCTGCCAATGTTAAAAGCAAGCAATTTAGGATATTGTCCGGCGATTTCAGACATTAATTGGAATAAAAGTATTTTTTCTGTTTTACCGGTCTTTTGCATTTTCCGGGCGCAGAATTCGGTTTCTACTTTCATAATACCTTCTGCAATTTCATGTGCCGTATATTGTTTTCTTTTGTTTTTGGCCAAGAAGTCTTCTACGACCATACCTAATGTTTTCTTCATACCCTTCTCCTTTCTTGTTTTGCACACCTATTAAATTTACTCCCATGCCCCGTGCGGGATTCGAACCCGAACCACCGGTTCCGAAGACCGGTACTCTATCCAGTTGAGCTAACGGGGCAAGTGTGTGATGGGTACATTGTACATAAATTTTTTTTTATTCGTCAAGTATTTTTTTTAAGATGTATTTCTCTGATAAAATTTGCTAAAATAAAGTATCTAATCTTGCAGTAAGGAGCAATTTATGGGTGGACACTCACACTGGGCCGGTATTAAACACAAAAAGGCCCTCGTTGATGCAAAGAAAGGTAAAGTATTTACCAAAATTTTAAGAGAAATCACCATTGCCGCCAAAATGAGCGGTGGCAATCCGGATCAAAACCCCCGCTTGCGCAAAGCCATGGATGATGCCCGCGCAGCCAACATGCCGTTAGACAATGTCAAACGTGCTATCATGAAAGGTACCGGGCAATTGCCGGGTGTATCTTACGAAGAAATCACTTATGAAGGATACGGCCCGGGCTCTACGGCTGTAATCGTAGAATGCACCACGGATAATAAAAACCGCACCTTTGCCGAAATTCGCAAAATTTTTACCAGCCGCGGCGGTTCTATCGGCACTTCCGGTTGTGTATCTTATATGTTTAAGAGCAAAGGCGTCATTGTGGTAGCAAAAGATGCCATCGGAGAAGATGATTTGATGAATTTAGCGTTGGAAGCCGGCGCGGAAGATGTGCGCAGCGAAGGTGAAGCCTATGAGGTGATCACTGCTCCCGATGCTACCTTTGACGCGGTGAAAAAAGCCATTGAAGACAAAGGCATTACTCCGGAATCGGCGGAAATTACCATGCTGCCCGATACGGAAGTAAATATCACCGATGAACACGTGGCCGAATCTTTACTCAATATGATTGAAGAATTAGACGACCACGATGATACCAAAAACGTCTATTCTAACTATAATATCCCCGACGATATTATGGCAAAATTAGACAAATAAGTTTTAACTAAACAACTGCCGCCCGCGACCGTAAGGAACCGGGCGGTTTTTTAAAAACACTATGGCTACCAACTCCTCTATTACGCTCGGTATTGACCCCGGACTGGACCGCACCGGTTGGGCCATTGTGCGCCGCGGTGAACGAAATTCCCTCTCACTCATTGCGTGCGGTTTGATTCACACCGCCGCCGGGCAACAGTTGCCGCAACGTTTGCACTATATATATAATGAGTTGCAACAAATTTTGAAAACTTATCAACCCGATCAAGTAGCCATGGAGCAAAACTTTTTCTTAAAACGCGCCGTTACCATGGCTAATACCGTTATGACACGCGGCGTGATTATTTTGGCTTGCGAACAAGCCGGCAAAGCAATCACTTTTTACCCCCCTAAACGCGTAAAAATGATTTTATGCGGCACCGGCACCGCCGATAAAAAGCAAGTACAACGCATGGTACAACTGACCTTGAATTTAGATAAAAAGCCCGAACCGGACGACGTGGCCGATGCGGTGGCTATTGCCATTTGCCATCACAAAACCGCCCCGCTGGCACGCCAAATACATGTACAAGCCGCATTTTTGGAAAAAATAAAGGCGGCCAAAGCCGCCCAATTAAAAAAGTTCGGGAAATGATTAGAAAGTTTCGTAATAAATTTCATTGTCTGACGTGATAGAAAATCCGAACTGTTCGCAATCTCCCGCCTTCCCGCCTTCAGATCCTTTCACGCAATAATATCCGATAAAAACAGCCGCATCTCCGCAAGTTCTGTTATAATCGGAATCGGAATAGTGGATTTCGGTTAAACCGTCTTTTTTATAGGTCGCATACCACGAACAACCGATGTCCCCGTTAAGTGATGCACAACACTCATCCATTCCGTATTCCCAATCTGCTGCATTGGCAAAGTTTCTTGCAAAATAGGACACATCTTCCTCCGTGGGGGCGCGTCCCGTTTCCAAATAATGCAGAATGCCCTCTTCGTCTAGCCGATCCAAATTGGCTTTCGTTTCCGCCACGCGGGCTTTCCCCACCATTTTTTGGTATTGTGACAAACCAAACACGAACAAGACGCCAACAATCAAGATAACTACCACTAGTCTGCCAAGAGTAAAGGCTTTATTCACAAGAAACTCTCCTAAGTAAATTCAACGTGTGCTATGTATTATTGTACCAAATGATATTCCGCATGCGTAATAGACGTATCTTGCGGACCGAATGTTTTGCAGATTTCCACCGCTTTTGCTTTACCCGCCGCACTCATGGTAACATCATACGCCTGACACCAACGTTTTCCCGCATATATACTGGAACTATTCGTCGGATAAAATTCTAGTACGGGCAACCCCTCTTTTTGCGGTACCGCTCCGCAAGCACCGCTAAACGGAGTCTCGTGGCATTTATAGGTGTAATTACCGCTAGTCGGTATAGTGATATCCAATTCCGACAAATCAGAGGTAAAATCTCCGTTAGCCATGTGATATATTTCCTCAGCATCCATCAGTGATTTCATAGTAATCACCGCATCCGTAACTCGTGCTTTTCCTACCGCTTTTGTATATTGCGGCAAGGCAATGGCAGACAGTATGCCTATAATTAACACCACCACCAATAATTCAATTAAGGTAAATGCTTTATTCATAATTGTCTCCTTTTAAACAGTGTACAAATTTTATGGCTCCATATCCTAAAAAATATAAAACAAACCCGTACGCACGCGCGATATTTGCTAGAATACTTATATGATTGCATATTTACAGGGAACTATTTTGGAAATAAAAGAAGAAAGCCTAATCGTCCTATGCGGCGGTGTGGGCTATGAAGTCAATATGACTAAAAACAACCTAAGCGAACTGCAAGCCGGGCGCGAAGTGACATTATATATTGCCGAGTCTATTTCTCCCTACGACGGCACAATGCTTTATGGTTTTATATCCAAAGAAGATAAAGAATTGTGGACTTTATTCAAAACCGCTATTCCAAATACCGGCGCCAAAAAAGCATTAGATTTACTTAACAAGGCTTTGCGCTCCGTGGCAGATTTTCATAATGCAATTATTAAACGTGACCCGAAAATTTTAACGGGCATTTTCGGTTTTACTTCCAAAACCGCCGAAAAATTAATTAATTCACTTAAGGATAAGATGGACGCGATTGCCATACAGGGTCAAGCCAAGATTCAGGTACTTGACGAAGCCCCTTATATGAGCGAGGTACTGGAGGCTTTAACGGCGTTGGGTTTTTCTGCGGCAGAAGCACGACGTGCTATTGAACAATTGTATCAGAACGGTGTAAAACCCAATGAGAAAATTGAAAATATTATTCCACAAGCCTTGCGGATACTGAAAAAATGAACAATCAAAACGATATTTTAGATGTACATCAGTTAACCGACGAACAAAGCGGTTTGGAAGCGGCTTTGCGCCCGACCACGTTGGATGAATTTGTCGGACAAGATAAACTCAAAGAAAATTTACGCATTTTCATTGAAGCAGCCCGCACCCGCGGGGAAGCATTAGACCATTGTTTGTTTTATTCCCCTCCGGGACTTGGTAAAACCACTTTGGCAAATATCTTAGCCAAAGAAATGGGTGTAAATATCAAAGTAACTTCCGGCCCCGTACTGGCGCGCCCGGGTGATTTGGCCGCTATGTTGACCACGGAACTTGCCGACGGAGACATTTTGTTTGTAGATGAAATTCACCGTCTAAATCCCGCGGTGGAAGAGGCTTTATACCCCGCTATGGAAGATTTCACTTTCTTTATTAACACCGGCAAAGGCGCCGGCTCTACTACCGTAAAACTTGCCGTTCCTAAATTTACACTCGTCGGAGCAACTACCCGCTCGGGGCTTCTTACCGGGCCACTTCGTGACCGCTTTGGCATTGTGTTTAATTTAGGTTTTTACGAAATTAAAGAGATTACCGATATTTTGGCGCGTTCGGCTAAACTATTAAACATTGCCGCAGACCGTGCGGGACTAACCGAACTGGCCAAACGTTCCCGCGGTACGCCGCGTATTGCCAACCGCCTTTTGCGTCGCGCGCGCGATTTTGCACAAGTCAAAGGACAAGGCATCATTACGGAAGAAATTGCCGTTTTGGCCATGAATTCTTTAGACATTGACGAAGAAGGACTTGACAGTGTAGATAAGCGCATTTTGGAAGCACTCATTGACCGCTTCGGCGGCGGCCCTGTCGGTGTAGATAATTTGGCTATTGCGGTATCGGAAGCGGTAGACACGTTAACCGATGCCATTGAACCTTATTTGATTAAAGCCGGGTTTATCGCACGCACACCGCGCGGCCGCGTAGCCACCAAAAAAGCCTATGACCATTTAGGCAAAAAACAAAACAAAGGAATGCTTTTCTAAATGAAAAAGATTTTACTACTGATTGTGCCTCTTTTATTAACCGCTTGTGCACATGCCGAACAAACGGTGCGGGTACAGTTGGCAGACGGCCTTAAATCCGCCAAAATTCAAACCTCCGGCAAAGTATATATCTATACCGAAGGCGGCAAAAAATACAAGGTCAGCAAGCCCGAAACTTTACATGCTAATTTAGTAGCCAAAGATAGACTGCAGATTGGCGCATTAACCGCAGAAACACCCCTAATTATTGAGCCGACCGCTGACGTTAAAATCACCTTTGAGAAAAATACTTATATCGGCAAATTGCATTTAATTCCCGCCGGCACTACCTTTTCTATTGTGGAATATATCGATTTGGAAGATTATTTACTAGGCGTACTTCCTTATGAAATGAGTTATTCTTGGCCGTTGGAAGCCCTCAAAGCACAAGCGGTAGCGGCCCGAACTTATACTCATATGCAACTTAAAAATGCCAAGGCCGATTTTGATTTATATAATGATGTGCGCAGTCAAATGTACAAAGGATCCGGCAAGGTGTACGACAGCGTCCGCCAAGCCGTAGAAGGCACACACGGGCAAGTACTTACTTACAAAGGCGAATTATTTAACACCTATTATCACGCTAATTGCGGCGGCGGTACGGATGATGCGCATATTTGGACAGGCAGTTCCGCATCCACTATTAAACCGTTACAAGGGGCCTCTTGCAAAACTGATTCTCATAGCAAAAGTTACGCTTGGAAAGCCGCCATCCCCGGCAAATCTATTGACAGTTTTGTCAATAAAAACGGCCTCTCCGGCACAGTTACCAAAATAAAAGTACAGGAACGTACCAAAACCAAACGTGCGGTAACGCTGCAATTCACCACCGCCAAAGGGAGCAAAGTTCTTTCTTGCGCCAAATTCCGCTTAGCCGTGGGAGCCAGTCTGCTTAAAAGTTGCAAAATAAATTCTATCGGCAAAGATAAAGGCGGTTTTGCTTTTTCCGGGAACGGTTACGGCCATGGTATCGGCATGTGTCAAGACGGGGCCAAAGGTATGGCGGAAAACGGCAAAACCTACAAACAAATTTTAGAAAATTATTTCCCGTCGTCTGATTTAACAACGCGCTGAGGTTTTATGGCTTTTGAACGATTTAAACAATTTAACATTGACCCGTTAATTGCCAAACAACCCGCCACCCCGCGCGACAGTTCGCATCTGATGGTCTTACATCGCGACAGTGAGCAAATCGAGCACCGTATTTTTCACGATATACACGAATATTTTAACCCCGGTGATGTGTTAGTATTAAATAACACCAAAGTATTTCCCGCTAAACTTTTTGCGCATAAATCGACCGGCGGAAAAGTAGAAATTTTGCTTGTCCGTCCGCAAGCAGATCCGCACGTTTGGACCACTTTGACCCGTGATTACAAAGAAAATGCCGAACTTGATTTCGGAGACGGTCTGACGGGAAAAATGTTAGGTAAAACGCCCAACAACGAGGTTTTAATTGAATTTAATCAAGAGGATATTTTGCCTCATTGCCATGCACACGGGCTGATGCCGCTACCGGTGTATATCGAAAAAGCACGCAAACACGAAGGGCTTAATCCCAGTTTGGCCACCGATAAAGAGCGTTATCAAACCGTATATGCTAAATACGAGGGATCTATTGCAGCACCGACGGCCGGTTTCCATTTTACCGAAGAATTATTACAAAAAATCAAAGATAAAGGCGTGCAGATTGTTTACATTACCTTGCACGTGGGTTGGGGTACATTTAAGCCGCTTCGCGGTGAGCCGCAAGAGCATCATATGCTTGCCGAACTGGCCGAAATCCCGCCCCAAACCGCAGAAATAATCAATGCCGCACGCACGGCAAAAAAACGCATTTTTTCCGTCGGCACAACCAGCACCCGCACTTTAGAAAGTTTTACGCAAAACGGGATCACGCAAAGCGGCAAAAAATGGACGGATTTATTTATCTATCCGGGTTATAAATTTAAAGCAATTGACTGTTTTATTACCAATTTTCACTTTCCCGATTCTACGCCCTTGTGTATGGTAACCGCTTTTGCCACGGAAGATTTTGTATACCGTGCCTACAGTGAAGCCGTAGAAAAAAAATACCGCTTTTATTCGTTTGGTGACAGTATGCTGATTTTATAAGGAGTTTTATAATGAAGGCCCCCTTTCGTATTTTAACTAAAGACCCGCACAGCAAAGCCCGCACCGGCATTTTATATACTAAGCACGGAGCGGTAAAAACCCCCGTTTTCATGCCGGTAGCCACACAGGCCAGTGTCAAAGCACTCACCTCGGCCGATTTGCGCGATATCCATGCCGAGTGTCTTTTGTCCAATACCTATCATTTGTATTTGCGCCCGGGAACAAAAACGCTGCAGCAACTGGGAGGACTGCATAAATTTATGAAATGGGACGGTAGTATTTTGACCGATTCGGGCGGTTTTCAGGTCTATAGTCTTTCGCAATTTCGCAAAATTAGTGAAGAAGGTGTTTTGTTCCGCTCTCACCACGATGGGAGCAAACATCTATTTACGCCGGAAAACGTAATTGAATTTGAAAACGAAATCGGCTCTGACATCTGGACCATGTTAGATGTATGTATCCATGCCAAGAACCCCTCTAAACGTGAAGCACGTGAGGCACTTGAGCAAACCAAACGCTGGGCAAACCGTGCCGCCACGCAATACCAAAAAACCGTACCGCAGCAACATATTACTCAAAATGCCGACGGCTCTTTTACCGTCGGAAATTCGCTTTTGTTTGGTATTATTCAAGGGGCTATTTTCCCCGATTTGCGTAAAGATGCCGCGCAAACCATGGCCGGCCTGCCCACACACGGCTATTGCATCGGCGGGCTTTCTTTGGGTGAAACGATGGAGCAAATGAACGAATCTGTTTTGGCGGTTACCGAGAATTTGCCTGAAGAGAAACCCCGCTATTTTATGGGGCTTGGCACACCGGTTGAAATTTTAAATTGCGTAGAGCGCGGCGTAGATATGTTTGATTGCGTATGGCCCACGCGGGTTGCACGCAACGGACTTGTAATGACCGATGAAGGGCGGCTCAATATCAAAAATGCTTGTTTTAGACTCGATGAACGACCTTTGGATAGTGGCTGTGATTGTTTGGCATGCCGCAACTACTCACGCGCGTATTTAAGCCATTTGTTCCGCAGTGGGGAACTTACCAGTCACCGGCTACTTTCTATGCACAATATCCGCTTTTTAACTCGTACCATGGAAAGAATACGTGCCGCCATTACTGACGGCACGTTTGCACAATTCAAAGCGGAATTTATTGAGAAATACGGAAATTAGTCATCATGGTTGAAGCCGTAACGCGACCATCCTTCCGCTTCCAAAGACGAACCAATACTTCCGGTGATAGAATTACTTTTACTATAATCGACATGACGAATCCATCTGTTCTCAGTGTCAGAATGTTGTCCGTATAGCTCCATGGGAAGATTCTTTGCTTGTACTTGCCACAAGCAACAATGATTACCTGGCCCAAAATCATCATTACAGAGCCCGCAATCAGCTTGATAGTAATAATATTTAGAACTACTAGTAGTTGGCCATTGTGTATTTTGCAGTACACTTTTGAGATCTATGTCCAAAACATTTTGTCCATTACTTCCTAAAAATTGAATAGTGCCACTAGGCCATCCATTCTCTAATATATACATATCCATAGCTTTTTCTAATGCCGATATATGTAATCTAACTTCAGCAAAACGTGCTTTTTCCACCGCCTTTTGATATTGCGGCAGGGCAATGGCAGACAATATGCCGATGATTAAAACAACTACTAATAATTCAATTAGTGTAAAACCTTTTTTCATATATTACTACCTCCTAATTAATTTCGCCCTAAACAAAGGGGTTAAGTAAATGTTAGCTTTTTTTTTTTTGATTTGTCAAGTCTTTTTCAAATTTTTCCCAATCTTTTATTTCTTTTTAGATACAGGCAGTAAAGCCCACAGAAGAGCCGTTTTTAATAGTTCGCACGTAAAACAAATTGACACGAATACATATTTATACACTTCCATTTGGTCCAGTGAAAAAGGACCGTGTGCAACAAACGTCAAATACCCCATAATACGCAAAAACGGTACAAATGTAAAATCCAAATTGGTCCACAATGCCATAAATGCTTGCAGTAAAGACAATACAAAAACCATCCGCTCATCCATCAGCATAAAAACAACTTGCCCGACGTATAAAACAAAAAATCCCAAATGCAAATGCAGTAAAATTTTGGTATGTGTAAAATCGCGGCAAATCAGCCAACTATTTACCAATACCCCCAGCACACAAAAAATCCAAATGATTTTCAGCAATAAATTCCACTGACAAAAACGGTCCCATAATTTGTGCATTATACCCGCTCCGTCAAAACCGTTTGTTTGCGCTGATAAGTTTTTATGGCTAAAGCAAGCAGTTCGTCCAACACGTCCGGATAAGCGATTCCCGCCGCTTCGAATAGTTGCGGATATAAACTGGTTTCGGACATACCCGGAATAGTATTAATTTCAGAGAACCAAGCCTTTCCTTCTTTATCTACTAAAAAATCTGCCCGTGCTAAACCGCTGCCGCGCAATACCTTAAAAATTTCTTCACTGTAATGGCGGATATCGGCTCGTGTTTTCTCAGGCAAAACTGCCGGAACGCGCGTTTCGCACCCCCCCACCGTTATATATTTAGCCTCATAGTCAAAAAATTCACCGGCTAAAGATTTGAGTTCCCCGCATTCAGACGAACGCACTTTGGCACCTTCCCCCAATAGTCCGCAGAACACTTCTTGCGCGTTATCAATACCCTTTTCGATCAAAATATCCGTATCAAACCGAAAAGCAAACGCTATAGCCTGCGTAAGTTGCGCAGCATCTTTGACTTTTGTAACTCCGACGGAAGAACCCAAGCGAATCGGCTTAACAAAAATGGGATATCCTTGTTTTTCCGCCCATACTTTTAAAGCGGCTTCTTCATAAGGGACGTCCCGCGTCAGTTTCACATAAGGCACCGTAGGCACACCGGCTTGCAAGGCAATGAGTTTAGAAATTTCTTTGTCCATACCCATGGCCGAAGCCAATACTCCACATCCCACATAAGGGACTTCCAAACATTCCAAAAGCCCTTGCATGGTTCCGTCTTCACCGTTGGTGCCGTGCAGTACCGGAAAGAAGACATCTATTTTGATATATTCGTTTTTGCAAGGAACAAACAAAGTGCCTTTATCGGATATAACCGGGGTTATCGGCACATCAGAGGGAGTTTTTTCACAACATGTTTGTTGCAAAAACCATTTCCCTTCCTTATCGATCAAAATAGGTACAATACGGTATTTACGTTGCAAAGTGCGACATACCGTGGCGGCACTGTGTACAGACACCTCATGTTCCGTAGATTTTCCGCCGTATAAAACGGCAATGGTATAAGATTCGTTCATGGCTATAACTCAGTAATTATTTATCATCACGGAAAATAGACCAGCGCATACGACCGATGAAACTATCCGTTTTTTCCAAGAAATCATCTTCAAGTTCCACATCCACCGGTGTTCCTCGCTCCGCTACGCGGATTTCCGGCAAATCGGCCGATGTTTTAACCGCCGCGTGTAATGTGTTCTGCAAAGAAACCGGTGCATCCTCCGGCGGTAAAGGCTGAGCAGCCTTTGCCTCTGCTTGTTTCAAGGGTTTTTCTGCCGGCTGACGGACCAATACCGGGGCTTGCGGAGCCTTCGGCGTTTGTTGTTTTTTCAAAGTTTCGTTTTCTTGCGTCAGCACAATAATCTTTTCTTTGAGATTCTTAATAGCGGTATCGTTGGCATCAATTTTGGCAAGTAAGTTTTTGAAGTTTTTCTCCAATGTATCTTTTTCTTCCGTAACCGCTTGCAAAATATCTTGCGCCTTGGTTAACTGTTCTGAAAGTACCGTATGTTCCTGTTGCAAATGTTGCATCCGCTGCGTTAAGGCATTCATGCGAGCCGGATTTTCCGCTTCCGCATGTAATTGGGTAGCCTCGGCACGCAAGGTTTCCAATTCCCGTGTTTTGGCATCGTATAGAACGGCCAATTGTTCACGTTCTTCGGCAATCTTATGCAATTCGATATTTTCCGATTTCAAGGCTTCAATTTCTTCCACTTGTTTCATACAAGTAGCGGAAATTTCCTGTAATTGATTTTCCAAGGTGCTGACTTTTTGTTCATATTCCCGCTTGATGGAAATGATGCGCCCTTCGAAATCAAAAGATTTAAAACGCTCTTCCGCCGCCGTTAAAGCACTGCGCAGAGATAAAATTTCTTTGGCCTGTTCGGCAGATTTGCGCAAGGCTTCCAAACGGTCTTGTTGCGCACGTTTGATTTCGCGGTCCAAGGCTACGTTGACCGCTTTTAACTGCGAGGCCTTTTGTTGCAGCGCGGAAATAATGCGCACTTTTTCGGCATTCTCTTCCTTTTCATGGGCTAAATGTTGCGCTTGCGCTTGTTGTTGTTGCGTTAAAGAAGAAATCAATTTGTCCTTCTCGGTTTGTTCCGCTTTCAAATAAAGTACCGAGGAGGCCAACTGTTCTTTGGCGGCGCGTTCTGTTTCTAGTTCCGACTTGGTTTGGGCTATTTCTGCCTGAGCGGCATTTAATTTAGCCTGCTGAGAAGCCCGATAATTGTCCGGCTTGTAATAAGACATGGCCACATATTCCCCGTTTGCGGAGGTAGCCGGAGGGGTCATATCGGACAAAGATTGTACTTGTTGCGCACGAGACAGGGTTTCAATACTTTGTTTTAACTGTTCAATGGTCGTTGTGATATTGGAGAGAATGACATCCTTGGTTTGCTGTTTTTCCATGGCTTGACGGGTTTTTACCAGTTCTTGCAATACCACTTCACTGCGCGCCGAAGAAGCGGCAAATTTTTCTTCCAGTTCCAATACTTTCTTCTCTAATTTTTCAAAAGACTGGTTATATTTTTCCTGCCGCTCCGTAGTGGAAATAGAAGGTTGAGCGTTGGCCGATACCGGTGAAACCGTTGCATCGGCAGAAGTATTTTCTTGATTATATTTTTCCAAAAAACGCGAAATATCGTTGGTATTTTCCATTGGATTGTTTTTTTCCATATTGTCCCCGTCAAAAAGAATATATATTATTAAATCACAATAAGAGACGTCTGTCAATGCCTACGCGCGACGCGTGCGCGTAGCAACGCGGTGCGAACGGAACTTACCAAGTAAAAAGAACCGGTAACCAGTACGACGGAGCAGTGCTCCCATGCCGCCTCTAAGGCTTGCAAAGGAAACCCAAAATAAGTTGCTCTTACGCTAGACAGCAAGGCATTTTTTACTTGCGTGAGTGTAGCCGCTCGCTTTGCGTTAGGCACGGTAATATACAAGGCCGCACCGCTTTTACTTAGTAAATTTAGCATGGCCGGATAATCTTTATCTGCCATAAACCCACAAACAACGGCTAGGTTTTTTCTCCACGGACTTTTTTGCAGAAAAGTAAGTAAATTTGCTAGGGCTTGCGGATTATGCGCACCGTCTAAAATAATGGTTTTTTCTTCTTTTTGTATGATTTCAAAACGCCCCGGTATTTGTACATTTTCAAATCCTTTTCGAATAGCCGTTTCGCAAATATTTAACCTGCGGCAAAGACGGTAAACCAAACATGCATTTTGTATCTGTTTTTCCCCTAATAAATTTAATTTCCAGCATCGGCCGTCTTTTTGCAAAACTGTTTGTTTTGTTCTCCAACAAATATTTTTTAGAGATAATGGGCTCCCCTCTTTTATCACAAAAAGCGGGGCTTTTTTGGCGCGGGAAGTTTCCCGAATTACCGTCATAACCGGCCGCGCAAACGGCGGACAAAAAACCGGCACGCCGGGTTTTATAATACCCGCTTTTTCCGCTGCGATTTTCTGCAATGTTTTGCCTAAAATTTGGCAATGATCTAAACCGATAGAAGTAATTACGCAAGCACTCGGACGGCATATATTGGTGGGGTCTTTTCGTCCGCCCAGTCCGGTTTCCAACACAACCCATGTTACCTTTTTTTCCGCGAAATAAAGAAAGGCCGTTGCCGTTAAAATTTCAAAAAAATTCAATTTTTCTTCTTCGGCATCCAGTACACGTTGGCAAATACGCTTAAAATCAGATATAGAAATCGGTTTTCCGTTGATTTGAATCCGTTCGGTTACACTGCATAAATGCGGTGAAATAAAAAGTCCGGTTTTGTGTCCGGCCTGTTGCAAGACTTGCGCGGTTAAATAACACACACTTCCTTTGCCGTTGGTACCCGCTACGTGAATAATTTGATACGAATTTTGCGGACTGCTCAACCGCTTCATCAGCCGCTTAAAACCCGCCGGGCCTGCGCCATAGGCAGGCCCGGTACGTTGCATTAATCGGTTGCAAAAGCCATTAAAAGTCATCTTTATCCGGGTTATAACGGGTTACTTTGGCCCCTAATGCATTGAGTTTTCCTTCCGGATTTTCATATCCGCGGTCAATGTGGTACACACGTTCTATTTCCGTCGTACCGTTTGCACACAAACCCGCAATCAGCAAGGCAAACCCACCCCGCAAATCAGAAGCCATTACATGGGCGCCTGATAAACTCTTTACGCCGTTGATACGAGCAATACTTTTTTCGGTCGTAATATCGGCTCCCATACGCACCAGTTCCGGCGCATGCATAAAGCGGTTTTCAAAAATATCTTCATCTACTTCCGCCGCTCCGGTTGCTAACGTCATAAAAGTCATCCAAGGTGCTTGCAAATCCGTGGCAAAACCGGGATACGGCGCCGTCTTAATACGTAGCGGTTTAATAGGCGTATCATACGGTTTAATATGTACATAATTGGGACCGATTTCAAGCGGCACTCCGGCTTCTTCCATGTAATCAAGCAAGATAGAATTATGCTCCGGCACGCAGCCTTCTACCCGCACATCCGAACGAGTAGCCGCCGCCGCCAACATATAACTTCCGCTCTCGATACGGTCTGCTACTACGGTATGTTCCATTCCACGTAGTTGTGATTTGCCTTGTATCACAAGACGGCCTTTCCCATCTGCAAAAACGACCGCACCCATTTTAGATAAAACAGCCGCTAAATCATCAATTTCCGGCTCTTTGGCCACGTTTTCCAGTATCGTTTCTCCCGGTATCAAACAGGCACACATCATTAGATTTTGGGTCGCTCCCACACTCGGGAAACGTAACGTAATTTTAGCCGGATGTAAAGCCTTGGCAGAAAGCAAGACGTTTCCTTTTTCCATTACACAACGGGCCCCTAAGCGTTCAAAGCCCCTTAAGTGAATATCCACCGGACGCGCTCCTAAAGCACAACCGCCCGGCAACGGAATTTCAGCCGCTTTAAACCGCGCCAGTAACGGCCCGGCCACCCAAAAACTGGCACGCATTTGTTTGACCAGTTCATACGGCAATTTGTTTTTCAATTTTCCGTTTGCGGCTATCGTTACGGTACCGTCTTGGAAACTAACTTGTTTCCCAAGTGCGGTTAAAATTTTGAGCGTTGTACGCACATCGCGCAAATTGGGCACTCGGTGCAATACAAACGGGTCATCGGTAAGTAAAGATGCCACCAAAATAGGTAAACAAGCATTTTTTGAACCGCTGATTTGTACAGTTCCTTTTAATTTTCTTCCACCTTCTACTAAAAAACGATCCATAGTTTCCTCCTAATTTTTTAAACGCGCAAATACAAAACGCTCTATCCCGGCAAAATCTTTTTTAACCCCGCCGTCCCAACGGTTACCGTCAAATAAACTACACACCGCGTCGGCTTGTCCCGCGCCGATTTCCAAAGCAAGCGTGCCTTTGGAGTTTAAATAATCGGCCGCCACCGCAACAATCTGTCTGATAATATCCAATCCGTCTTCTCCGCCATCTAAAGCCTGTTTCGGCTCGTGATGTACTTCCGCACTTAGACCGGGCAAATCACCGCTTGGAATATAAGGCGGATTAGAAACAATTAAATCAAATGTACCGTCGATTTGTGCAAATAAATCACTTTGCCGCCAAACAATATGATCTTGCAATTTGGTTAAACGCGCATTTTCCGCGGCAAGATAAAGAGCCTCTTGACTGATATCCGCGCCCACAACACGCGCCCGCGGAAATTTGGCCGCTAAATATAAAGCAATACAACCGCTTCCGGTACATAAATCTAAAATGTCGGGGTTGGCCCCGCGCTCAAACAAACCGGCACAATATTGCGCTAATTCTTCCGTCTCAGGACGGGGCACCAAAGCACGCCGGTCACTGTGCAAAACCAGTTCTCCAAATTCCGCTTCTCCCGTAATATAAGCCACCGGAACGCCCTGTTCTTTTTGTTTAACAAATTTCCAAAAAACTTCTTCTTCCTCAGCGCCGACTTCTTGATCGGCAAACGCAATAATACGTGTACGGGGTACCCCTTGCGCCGCCGCCAACAAAAATTCCGCTTCGGCACGCGGTTGCGGGGTGCCGGCTTGTGTTAAAATCCGTTCCGCTTTACTTACCAGTACGGCGCGTGAAGATAGGCTCATAATGTTGGTTTTATCTTCTCTACCAAAGCAGTAAATTTATCCCAATCAAACTGATTGATATTAGCCGGATCAGTCTCTAAAATATAAGCCTTCGGATTATCCGGCGCGTTATAGGAAGTTAAGTGATTGTAAAAAATTAAAAGCGGCTTTTGAAAAGCATCGGCAATACTGACCGCCGACGTATCGGGTGTAATAATAAAAGTGGCCCGGCGCACTAGTTCAAACCGCTCAAACTGGTCATCGGCTATCTTAATTCGCACTTCCGGCATTTCTTGAAATATCGGTTGCCAGCGGTTTGCTTCTTCACTCGGTACTGTCAGCACAAACGGATAGCCCCATTGTTTACAAATGCAAGCAATCTTATACAGTACATTGGGACGGAATTGTCTGTCTTTTGAGGTACCGCCGGAATTTAACAAAATATAGGAAGACAAATGTTGGGAGGCTAACCAATCTTCCGTTTTTTGACGGGTTGTGCTGGGAATAGTTAATTCATAAGAGCCGTCCGGATCGGGCACGCCCAATAATTTTAAAACTGCTTGTTCATGGACGGCCGCATGCTTATCCGGAGCACCAAACGGCTGCACGGGGCTTGTATCTCTATCCAGCAAACGTAAGCCGCCCACAAACCGCTTAAACCATTTCCAATCGGTGGCGGCTCTGTCCGAAGTATCCAGCACCAAATCAAAATGTTTCGCACGCAGTTGAAATGCTTTAGACCACAGCCCGATCCCTCCGTGAGGGAGCCGAATTACACTATCTATATAAGGATTGTGTTGTAAATAATCGTACGGATGATGAAAACAAGCCACCGTAATTTGCAGAGACGGATTGACCCGTTTCATTTCTCGGTACACACAAGAAGAAACAACCGCTTTACTGACCGAATCAAATGCACGTAAAATTAAAATATTACGTAAATCCTTGACTTGAGGAATTTGCTTCATACACTTATTCTACAATACTTATAACTGTAAATTTTTAAGTTTTTCTTCCACGCGCAATTTGCGTAAATCTTCCAAAATTTCCGTGATATTTCCTTCCATAATTTCTGTTAAATTATGATAGTTTTTATCCACGCGGTGATCGGTCACGCGGCTTTGCGGAAAGTTATAGGTGCGGATTTTTTCACTGCGGTCGCCGGTACCCACTTGGCTTTTGCGCGCATCATAAATTTCTTTATTGCGTTTTTCTTCTTCGATTTGATAGAGTTTTGCTTTGAGCATAGCCATGGCTTTTTCACGGTTTTTACCTTGGCTGCGCTCTTCACGGCAAGACACCACCACTCCGGTCGGTTTATGGATAATGCGTACCGCAGTCTCTACTTTATTTACGTTTTGACCGCCTGCGCCTCCGCTGCGGCAGGTTTCCAATTCCAAATCTTCGGGTTTAATTTCAATATCAATATCTTCCGCTTCGGGCATAATGGCTACCGTAACGGTAGAAGTATGTACGCGGCCGGACGTTTCCGTATCGGGCACCCGTTGTACACGGTGCGTTCCGGCCTCGTCACGTAGCCATGAATAAGCCCCTTCCCCTTTAATAAACATACTCACATATTTGCAACCTTTCAGTCCGGTCGGAGTATATTCCAACAGTTCGGTTTTCCAACCTTTTGCATCGGCGAAGTGTTGATATACACGCAAGAGTTCCGCGGCAAACAGGGCCGATTCTTCCCCCCCGGCGCCCGGCCGAATTTCCAAATAAATGCTTTTACTGTCATTTGGGTCAGGCGGAATAACCAGTACGCGCAGTTCCTGTTGCAATTGCGGCAATTTGGCTTCCAATTCACTCAGTTCTTCCGCCGCCAGTGCCGCCATTTCTTTATCCGAGCCGTCTTTGATAATTTCGCGGTCCCCTTCTATAGCGGCCAGCACGGAATTAATTTCGTTTTCCTTTTCGATAATCGGTTTTAAAAATGCATGGCGTTTGGATTTCTCCATGAGTTCTTTGGCAGATAAATTGCCGCTCATGAGTTCTTGTTCCAATGCTTTATACTCTTCTAAATATTTTGCGGTATCCATAAATTCCCCTAATAAAAAAACAGACCCCCGGATGAGAGTCTGTTTTTTCAAATTGCGTCGCTATTTAGCGGCTTTGGCTTCGGTTTTGGCTGCTTTCTTAGCCGGGGCAGTTGCCTTGGGGGCTTTTTTAGCAGCGGCCGCTTTTTTAAGTACGGCTTTGCTGGCCAATTTGGTTTTTGCTTTTACTTCGGTTTTCGGCTTGCGGGTGACCGTTTTGCCGGAGGTAGAAGCAAAGCGTTTATTAAATTTTTCCACCATACCTTCGGTATCCAAAAGTTTTTGTTTACCGGTAAAGAACGGGTGGCAAGCGGCACAAATGTCCAACTTTAAATTTTTAGCAGTGGAACGCGTCGTAAATTTATTTCCGCACGCACAAGTGACTTCCACAAAGTCATATTTCGGATGTATTTTCTCTTTCATATTATTTCCTCTAAAAAAGGGTCAGGCAAAAATGCCTTCTTGATTATTGTACCAAATTAGAGGATAAATGAAAAGCAGTTTTCTTTTGCATTAACAACAACTACATCCATCTTCCACACCCAATAATTTTGCTATATCGTAGTCTAAGGCAGAATCAAAGCCGAGCCCTTATTTATTTGCAGATTTATTATCTGAGGGCGTCTTTTCTTTATCGGGCGGAGGACAAGTGGCCAAAATAGCCGCCGGCGTTTCAAAAGCCCCGTTGGATTTATCGGTTTTGCCGCCCATACCGGCCAAATACTCATAAATAGCAAAATCACACAATTCCGCCGCAATATGCATGGGCGTATCTAATGCTTTAGAATAAGATTTGGCACTTCTAGGAACCGTTAAACGGGGCTTGTTAATTAAAGAAACCATCGTTTCGTCATCCTCTAATTGAGCCACCTTTAAAACCAGTTGTACCATGGCCAAATCTTTATCCTCTACCGCCATGTGTAAAGCAGTTCCTCGGGGTCCTTCTTCATTAATGCGGGACCAATTTTTACCAAGCAGCCACGCCATAGATCTATAATGTTTCTCTACCGCGCGCAAATATCCGCTCATCCCTTTTGAATTTTTGGCCAAAACCAAGGACTTATCTTGTTTAATTAATTTTTTAACTTTTTCCGTATCATTTACTTCAATAGCCGCCCAAAATTCCTTTTGAAGGTCTCGGTTGGCGTACGGATCACTGCCCGCGATACGCACCACCGCCATGCCCGGTAAAGCAAATAATAATAAACCGAAAATAATACCCACTTTCTTCATACTTCTAGTATAACAAAAAATACTCCGGCGTCAATATAATGCCGGAGTATTTCAATTTTAAAGATTACTTAAAACGCATTTACTTCCATTTGTTTTAAGAAGTCTTTGTTGGACTTAGTGGAAGACAACTTGTCTAGCAGTAAAGTCATTGCATCCACACTGCTAAGCGGGGCTAAGACTTTACGGATGATCCACATTTTATTAAGTTCGTCCTCGGTCAAGAGCAGATTTTCCTTGCGCGTAGAACTGCGATTAATATCCACCGCCGGGAAAATACGGCGCTCGGACAATTTGCGGTCCAAGCACAGTTCACTGTTGCCCGTTCCTTTAAACTCTTCAAAAATTACTTCGTCCATACGGCTACCCGTTTCCACCAGTGCGCTGGCAATAATGGTTAGAGAACCTCCTTCTTCCAATTTACGCGCCGCACCCAAAAAACGTTTGGGTTTGTGCAAAGAAGTGGCTTCCAAACCACCGGTAAGCACACGCCCTGACGACGGGGCTACGGTATTATAAGCACGCGCTAAACGGGTAATGGAGTCTAACAAAATGACTACATCTTTGCCCATTTCGGCCAAGCGTTTGGCTTTTTCTATTACCATTTCGGCCACTTGTACGTGACGTTCGGCCGGTTCATCAAAGGTAGAAGCAACCACTTCCCCTTTTACACTGCGGGCCATATCGGTTACTTCTTCCGGACGTTCATCAATCAAAAGCACCATTAGCACCACATCTTTATGATTGATTTCCAATGAATGGGCAATGGCTTGCATGACCATCGTTTTACCCGTTTTAGGAGCGGCCACGATTAAGGCACGCTGTCCTTTACCGATAGGGGACATTAAATCAATGACCCGTTGAGTCAACGAATTTTTATCTATTTCTAACGTAAAACGTTCCGTAGGATGCAGCGGAGTCAAGTTTTCAAATAAGGGACGGTTGTAAATATTGGTGGAATCTAAACCGTTTACTTTTTGTACTTGTAACATAGCAAAAAAACGTTCCCCTTCTTTGGGCGGGCGGATCAACCCTTCAATCGTATCCCCTTTACGCAAACCGAAACGTTTAATTTGGGAAGGAGACACATAAATATCTTCCGGTCCGGCTAAATAATTGTTTTCCACCGCACGCAAAAATCCAAATCCGTCCGGCAAAATTTCCAGCACACCGCCGCCATACACAGAACCGTTTTGTTTGGCTTGAATAGCAACGATTTTACCGATTAAGGCCGCCTTGCGAAGCCCCGAAATATCTTCAATATTGTAATTGATTGCCAGTTTGGTTAATTCGGCAATGCTCAGTTTATTGAGTTCGCGCGCGTCCATGGGTTTAGCCCCATTGGGTTGGCGCGAGAGCGGTTGCGGTGCATACGGCGCAGAAGCATTTCCCGTTTTCTGCATCACGTGACGCTGTTGCGGACGGTACGGGCGGTTTTGCTCCGTGCGTACGGGTCTATATTCTGTTTTGTTTTCGGATTTTACTTCCGGTTTTGTTTCCGGTTTCGTTTCGGTAACTTTATCTACCTTAACTTCTGCTTTTTTCTCGGTTTTGGTTTCCGCTTTAGCAGTAGTTTTAGTTGTTTTTTCCTGCATTTTTTCTGACATGCTGACTCCTTATTTTACGTTATAAATTTTACTAAGTGCGTGCTGTAACGCTTCAACTTTAACAACCAATTCTTTCGTCGAACGATCATTAATAATACAAATATCCGCCAAAGCCGCTTTTTGCTCTTGCGAAAACTGTGCTTTTCTTCTCTTTAACAAATCGGTTTGCGTAAGGCCGCGTTTTTTAGCGCGAGCCGCAAGTGTTTTTTGCGGGGCGACCAAGGCAATCGTTAAATCAAATTTATCTTGCCAGTCTGCTTCAAATAATAAAGGAACTTCTATCACCCGCACACAAGCCTTAGCGCTTTTTAACCGGCACGCAATTTCTTTTTCTACTAAAGGATGTAATAATTGCTCCAATTTCCGCCGGGTTTGGGTTTGCGTAAAAACTTGACGCGCTTGCGCGGCACGGTCTGTACTACCTAGCAAAACTTGTATCTTTTTCTGCACTGAAGGCCGCGCGGAAATTTCACGCACCAATTCATCACAGGACAATACAAAAGCGCTGGCTTGATGCCATGCCCGCAACGCAGTACTTTTGCCACACAAAATTCCACCGGTTAAACCAACGGTTAATGTATTTCGGGTTTTAAAATTCATGGAAGGCTACATTATTTTTTTCAGTTCATACCAGTTGGCCCCTGCTTTTGCACTGGCTACCAACGGCACGCGCAATTTAACCGCATTTTGCATTTGCGTTTTAATCGATGCGGCATATTGCTCTAAATCTTTTTCAGGTACTTCAAAAATCAGTTCATCATGCACCTGCATAATCATTTTAACAGGTGTTCCTTGCAAAGAGCGGAATACATCCACCATGGCTTTTTTAATAATATCGGCTGATCCGCCTTGTACAATTGTATTAATAGCGGCGCGTTGGGCAAAAGAAGTCATGCTGCCCACTCCCATATTAAACTCCGGTAAATACCGAATATGTCCAAACATTGTCTTTACATATCCGTTTTGGCGCGCACTAGCAATATTTTCATCAATCCAACGACGTACTCCTTGAAAATTGTGGAAATAATTGTCTATGTATTCTTTGGCTTGCCGCATGGAAATGTTTAGACTTTGGGAGAGGCCCAACGGACCCTGTCCATAAATAATACCAAAATTTACGGCTTTTGCGCCAGTACGCATTTCGGGGGTTACCATCAGCGGCATTACACCAAAAATCTGCGCCGCGGTTTGAGTATGAATATCTCCCCCTTCCAAAAAAGCCTGTACCAAGACAGGATCTTGGCTTTCATGCGCCAGCACACGAAGGTCAATTTGTGAATAGTCAATGCTTAACAGTACATTTCCTTCTTCGGCACAAAATGCGCGTCTTAATTGACGGCCTTTTTCGGTGCGAACCGGAATATTTTGCAAATTGGGTGCCGAACTGGACAAACGCCCCGTCACCGTACCGGTTTGATCTAAATAAGAATGTACGCGTTGATGTTCATCTGCCATTAAAAGCAGATTATCTACATAGGTCCCTTTTAATTTGGCATTGGCACGAAAATCTAAAATTTGTTGGGCCACCGGATGCAAGGAAGCAATTTGTTGTAGCACTTCTTCATCGGTGGAATAGCCGGTTTTGGTTTTCTTAACGGGAGGTAAATTTAACTGTTCAAACAAAAGATGTCCTAGTTGCCGCGGGGAATGGATATTAATGGGGCCGCCGGCCACTTGATCGATAGCGGCTTTCAGTTTTTCCATGTCTTGTTCAAGCAGCACATCAAAACTTTCCAACCACTTACGATCTATTTTCATCCCCGTATGTTCCATATCGGCTAGTACAGTCATCAACGGCAATTCCAATGTCTGATAGAGTTGCCACATATCTTTGGCTTTTAGTTCGGCTTCCAATTTTTCCCGTAAGGGATACATATAGCGGTTATATAAAGCCAAACGCTCTGCCGTATCTTCTTGATTAACAAGCGCGGAAAAATAATGTGCGATAGCCCCTGCCGGACTTAAATCACCGGAAGGGTCTAACATATATCGTGCCAACCGCCCGTCAAAACAATTCGGGGTGCGGGATTGCAAAACGATCCCTAATTCACGCAACGTAAATTTCAAATCATAACCGATTTTGAAAATAGCATCATTAAAAACGATTTTTTTCAGTTGGTCCAGTTCCCAAGGCTCTATATCCGAAATAGGCACCAACGCATACTGTGCAGGTGAGACTGAAAACAAAAATTGTTCATCTTCCGAATATAAAAATACTTCCTTGGCTTGTTCGGCTTGCTCCAGTATATCTTTTAAGGAAGTATTCTGCCCCACATTTTGTGCAAATAATCCGGTTCCTTGAGGTTGCGCTGTGGTAGGTTGTTGCGCGGGGAAACCCATCATTAAATTCTTAAATTCATACCGTTGGCACATAGCGGAAAAACGGGCTGCATCTGGCGTTTGTACTCGGTAATCTTCTAACGAAAAAGGCATATCCAGTTCCGGATCTAAAATAACAAGTTGTTTAGACAATAAAGCACTGCCTTCTTGTTCGCGTAATTTTTTGGCCAAAGTGGGTTTCATGCGCGGGTCATCATTTTGTGCGGCCCTTAAAATATCTTCCAAATGGCCAAAATTTTTAATTAACTCTATCGTCGTTTTCGGGCCAACCCCCGTTACCCCGGGCACATTATCCGACGCATCCCCCACAATAGAAAAATAATCTGGTAGGAAATCTTTTTCTACCCCAAAGCGCTCTACAGCCGCTTCCGGTCCTTTTATCCCATCTTTGCCGCCCGAAGGCCATACCGAAATCAAATTACTTAAAAATTGATATACATCTTTATCGGAAGTAACTAGCACACTGGGAACATTTATTTTTTGTGCTTGCAGAGCCAAAAAAGCCATTAAATCATCGGCCTCTATGCCTTCTTGGGCCACCACCGTAAACCCCATATCACGCACCATATCGCGCGCCAAACCTAATTGCATGACTAAGGCGTCATCGGGTTTTTTACGATTGGCCTTATAGGAAGATAATAAACGTTTGCGGCGGGCACACCCCCCTTTCGAATCAAAGCACACGGCTACATACGTGGGATGCTTTTCTTGCACAAGCCGGCTTAACCACCGCGCAAAACCATACAAAGCCCCTACTTCCAACCCTCCGGAAGTAGATAACTTGGGCAAAGCGTGATAGTTACGGTGTAAAAACCCGTGCGCATCAATTAAATAAAAAGTTTGGGGTGATTGTTCCGACATAAGGTAAGAAAAGCCCGCACTACATAGCGCGGGCTTTTAAGAAATATTTAATTTGAATATTCTTCCGTCAACGTAATTAAACGTTGTACAAAAGATTTCGTATCCATGTTATAAACCGTTTCTTTTTGTAATACTCCATCTTTGAAAAATACCACCGTAGGAAAAGAAGTTAATTCGATCCCGGGCAACTGTCTTAATTTCTTTTTCTCCTCAGTACTTCTGATAGGATCCCAATTATAAACCGTTGCTTTGGCCCACAAATTAGACAAGCGTGCGTCATTCTTAATTGCGCTTTCCAGCATACGGCAAGGCTCACACCACTCTCCTCCGAACTTAACAATCACTAAGCCTTTTACCTCCAATTTTAATCCGGAAAGTATGTCTGATTTAACATCATCGGGTATCGGAGCCCATAAAGCCCCTGAGTAATCCTTCGTGATGACAGGTTCCGTAGGCATAGAACAAGAACTTCCCGTGCATTGTTGAGCCATGCCAAGTAACGGAAATAAGAAAACTATTAAAAAGCCTATTCCAATTTTTTTCATAGACATCTCCTTTATAACAAAGAATTAATTTTCTCTTCCAAAACGGCTTTAGATTGCAAACCGTTGGTTTGGGCTACCACTTGTCCGTCTTTAAAGAAAATTAAAGTCGGAATGGAAGTGATGGCATATTTAGCACTTGTTTGAGGGCCTTCGTCCGTATTAAGTTTGCCGACTTTTATTTTACCTGCATAATCGTTGGCCAACTCCTCTACCACCGGCCCGAGCATACGGCACGGCCCACACCACGGTGCCCAAAAATCCACCAGTACCACTCCTTTTTCCTTCAATACTTCTTGTTCAAAATTTGCATCTGTCAGCGTCACTTCACTCATACTGCTGCCCCCTTTCGGAAATATACCTATATTAACAGGTTACTAAGCAAAGAGGCTAATGTCAAGTATTTTTTACATACGCGCGCGAAAAATATAGTACACTAACAAAAGAGAGGTTTTTGCTATGAATGATAAATCCAGTTGCGATGAAAAAGTACTTTGTATTGTAACACCCACCAAACGTTGCTATGTAAAGATACACGTGTTGGCAACCGAATTTTTGGACAAAGACAATAATATTGTCCATACGGCCGGTGTATTGCCCGAAGGGGAAGTAAACGAAATTAAGATTACTACCAAAACCGTTAAACACTATAAAAACGGTAAATTGGACGGACAACTGGCCATGGTCGATCTGACCAATGATAAAGTAACTTTTACCGAACAATATAAAGACGGCATCCTGCTTGATGTGGAAGATTTTACCGCTCGTGATTTACAACTCATACAAGCCAACCCCTCAACTTCACATGAAGGCACCATCGTTAAGATTAATAAAAATACACAATCGTTTTACGTGGACGGAAAGGAAGTAGCCGAACAAACCGTATCTGCAGACGGGACTACGCTGGAACGATTGGGCGAAATTCCGGACGGACCTGTAAAAGAATATGATGAAAACGGACAAATCCGTTTAGATGCAGAATATCAAAACAATTTATTGGAAGGCAGTTTGTTACGTTACAATGAACTGGGGCAGTTACTCTCCCGTGAAATTTATACAAAAGGTAAATTAAACGGTCCCGCGCAATATTTTACCTATTTCCCGCGCGGTATCATTACCGTACAAACGAATTACAAAAACGGTCAATTGGACGGAGAATGGATCTCTTCTTTCCCGACAGGGCAGCCTTGTATAAAATCTTTTTATCAAGATGGCAAATTGCAAGGTGAACGTCTAACTTTGTATAACAACGGAACTATCAACATTAAAGAAACTTTTGAAAAAGGTAAATTGGACGGAGTGCGCTTTATTTATTACGAAGACGGTAGTCTATGGTATCAAGAAAATTATACGAACGGACAACTAGAAGGCGCACGCTACGGTTTCTTCTCTAACGGCAATAAATTTTTGGAAGAATCGTATGTAAACGGCAAACTAGACGGATACCGCAAGACTTATTCGGAAGAGGGACAACTGCTTAACAGTGAGGAATACCAAGAAGGAGTTTTGGTACATCACACCGAACGCAAACCACAAAAATAAATTGTAAGAAAGCATTAAAAAAACCCTCTTAGTTTATTAAGAGGGTTCTTTAATTTCTCATTACAAATAACTCATTCAATTTTTAAGCAGCCCCGGGATTACTTCATACAAATCTCCCACAATGGCGTAATGCGCCATCTTCATAATAGGTGCCTCGGGATCTTTGTTAATGGCCACGATAATATCTGCTTTTGATATGCCGGCAGTGTGATGTATCTGCCCGGAAATTCCGCAGGCAATATATAATTTAGGTTTGACCGTTTTACCGGATATGCCGATTTCGCGGTCCGCGCCGATCCAACCGCTATCTACGGCCGGACGTGTGGCACCTACTGTGCCCCCCAAATAGTCCGCTAATTTTTGCAAAAGGGCAAAGCCTTCCTTTTTACCCACACCGCGACCGCCGGCCACAATCACTTGTGCTTGCGAAATATCCGTTTTTCCGGACCGGTCCGCCGACGTTTTGTGATATTCTGCCAATAATTCTTCTAATGTTTTTACGGGCGTAGTAGAAGCACTTGCACCAATACCGCCGGTGGCATATTCTTTCATTAGTGCGGCAACAATCTCATTTTTCTGAATATGTACGGTGCCTTCATAAATTTGGGTCACTTTGGCATCACGCATGTATTTTTCCAAAGGGAAATCACGCATATAAGCCACCCCGCCGCACAAAGTAACACATTCATTGGTTACTTCCATGGCGGTATCTGCACAAAAAAGTTTAGCCATGGCACTGTATTTGGTCCAACGGCCGCCTTTAATTTTCTTTAATTCATCATGTACTGCGGTATTATTTTCAAGGGCTGCTTTGACCGCCGGCAAAAATTCCGCATCTATGCGGTGCGTTAAATTGTAGACCATTGCCCGGCCGGCTTCCGTTTTGGCCGCCAGTTCCGCCACCTTATGCGCCAGTGCCTGAAAGGTAATAATCGGCTGTCCGAATTGTTTGCGCGCGCGCATATACGGGATCGTTTCATCCAAAGCGCCCTGTGCAATGCCTACCGCTTGGGCGGCTACCCCCGGGCGGGAATAATCTAACGTCTCCTGTACATATAATAAGCCGCGGCCTTCCGCACCCAGTAAATTTTCTTTCGGCACACGCACATTTTCAAAAACAAGTTCATACGTGGGATTAGTACGGATTCCCATTTTTTTCTCTTTCTTACCAAAGGAAAAACCGGGAGTTCCTTTTTCAATAACCAGTAAAGAAATACCCCGTGCACCGCGGGCCGGGTTGGTATTGACCGCTACGGTATAAAAATCGGCTTCTTTGCCGGTAGAGATAAAGTGTTTTATACCATTAACTACATAAAAATCACCGTCTCTAATAGCGGTTGTTTTCAAGGCGGTTGCGTCCGATCCCGCTTCCGGTTCGGTCAAGGCAAAAGCCCATAATTTTTTACCGCTGGCCAAATCATAGCACCACCGTTCCCTCTGCTGCGGGGTGGCCGCCAAAAACATGGGAATAGCCCCCAGTGCAGAAGTGCCCGGGGTAAGTGCCAGCCCCGCGCACACGCGTGAAAATTCCTCAAAGGCCATTGCCAAGCACGTAATTCCCCCGCCCAGTCCGCCGTATTTTTGGGGCAGCCATAAGCCAAACATTCCCGATTGACGAAACTCTTCACATATTTTTTCGGAAAATTCTTCTTTTTCGTCCATTTCCGCACGCATGGGTTTTAATTTCTTTTGCGCAAACTCCCGCGTGGCGGTTAAGGTTTTTTGCTCCATTTCACTCATTGCGTAATCCATTACTCATTTTCCCCCGTGGACTGATTTTTAGGTTTGGCATATTTTTTGCGCCGCTTAAAAAACGGACGACGACCTTTGCGTTGCGGCGGGACCAAAGAGCGGTATAATTGCTCTTGGCGACGAATCATAACCGGCACGGTAAATTCTCCAAAATCGCGCCGTTCTATGTTTTGTTTAAAGCGCTCGCGCATTGCATTATTGCGCAGCAAGGCTATCATTTTTTCGGCCAGAGCACTGATATCATTGGGCTTAACCAAAAAGCCGGTGCGGTTACTAGTGATTACTTCACTGATACCGTCCACATCGTAACAAATGGCCGGCACGTGATGGGCTTGTGCTTCTAAAATAGACATAGGAACGCCCTCTCTAAGCGAGGTACTGGCATACAAATCACTGATGGCCAACAATTCATCCGTATCTCCGCGCCAACCCGGAAATAAAAGTTGCTTTTCGATCCCTAAATGCTTGGCCAAATTGGTAGCGGCTTCTTTAAGCGGGCCGTCTCCCGTATAAATAAAATACACATTCTTAACTTTATTGAGCACTTTATAGGCTGCCAACACAAAATGAATCGGATTTTTGAGCGGTTTAAAATTGGCAATAGCCAGTACTACCCGCCCGGTAACCGGAATTTTCAAAGAGGTCTTTTTAACGGTCGGGTTGAAATTGGCCGGCAATTTACGATTAAAATCAATACCGGCACGAATAATTTCACTGCGTACGTTTTTGCCGATACCTAGTTGTGCCGCTTCAGCGGCATTTTTCTTAGAGACAAACACTAGTGCATCTGTCATGGAAGAACAAAAAGTTTCCGTTTTTACAAAGAAAGAAAATTGTTTTTCCCCGTGTTCTTTGGCAAAACCTAAACCGTGAAAGGTGTGTACCACTTTTGCTTTGCGCCAAAAAATACGGGCCGCGATGCGACCTAAAATACCCGCTTTGGGAGCATTGGTATGTACGATATCGGGTTTAATCTTGCGCATCAAAAGTCCCATTTGCACAATGGCCCAACCGTCTAACAAACAATAGCGCGGACGCACATCATGACGCAAAGCCGAAATAAAATTTACATTCTTAAATTCACGCTTTACTTTTCCGTCTAGACGTCCGCCCTTTCCCGCCGCCAAATATGCTTCAAATTCGCGACCGTCCAACCGTTTCATAGTGGTAAGTACGCTGTTTTGAGCACCGCCTTGGTCTAAGGTCGTTATCAAATATAAAATTTTAGTTTTCGGCATCAGTGCAACTCTCCTGTCCGGGTATCTAAGATACGAGCATTGGGGAAATAATATTTAATAATACCCTGATAGTCGCGTCCTTCTTTGGCAAGTCCTTCCGCCCCGGCCACACACAAACCCACTCCGGTACCGGAATCATAACCGCGTACTAACACCCGCACGATATTTTTCCCCTTATACATCGGGATGAAATCAAAGAATCCGGAACGTTGCGTTTCGGCGCTTAATATGTATAAAATTTCTTGTTCACTAGCGGCGGTATATTCACCTTTGCTACCCGTAAAACGCATGGACAAAATACGTCCCTTTTCGGATAATAAAACCGGCTCCATAGCACGCAATTTCCCAAATTTTGCACGTGCATTGAGACGAGATTCTATTTCTTTTGCGTCATAGAGATATACCCATTTAATAGCCGACCACTTTGTCGGGTCCGCCGGAGCGGAGTATAAATCAGCCGGAGGATTAGACAACATGTATTTAGATAAATTGGCCGCAGAATACGTATAATGCGGAACATGGGAAGTATTGCCTTCTTTATCATAAGACACCGTTCCGCATGCGGCGTAGTATCCCAACTCAGTATTAGACAGTTCAAACCCGCGCGATTGTTTAGCCGCATCAATTTGTGCTTGTACCGTTAAATTAATACCTTTAAATTTGAAATACAAATCATTGTCCGTAATATGATAGGGTTTATCGGTCGGTTTCTTGATTGCCTCTTGCAAAGCCGCCCGGAAAACAACGGCCAAAGCACGCAAAGCCGCCGGTTCTTTGATGGCTTGGGCTTGTGTGGCAAGTAAAGACGGAATTAATTGTTCCACTTCGGTTTGATTAACCAGCAAGATTCCGTTTTCGGTCGGTATTACTTGCAAAGCACCCAATAATTCTTTGTCACTAAGATCAGCCGCAAAAATATCGGTTGCTTGGGCGTCTTTTACCAGTATAGTTTTGCCGGGTTTAACCGGTTTTAATATAAACGGACGACGCGTAGAAAATTCAATATGGCCGCGCGCATCTTGTATATCAATACTTTTTGTTTCTTCGTTAAATGCCAAAATGCGTGTCACAAAAGAAGGAGATTTTAATACCTCTCCCAATTTTTCATCTTGCACCGTCATAATACCCGAAGGTAATATAGATACCTGTTTAAGTGAAACGGGTTGTTGCCAGCGGTCTGCATATAAGGCCATATTCACCGGCTCAGACGCCGGAACCTGCAAATCTTGCACAATCGGTTGATCCAGACGGATATAAAACAAATAATCTTCCGGTTTTTTATTTATCTTTTCGGCATATTTGGTTAATTTTTTGTACACATCTTTGCGGCTTGAATCTAACCCGTAAAGCGTGGAATAATATTGAAAAGAAGCCAACGGTTTTTGCTTATTCTTTTCTGAGAGGGATGCTAATAATTCCAAGGCGGGATATTGACGTCCGTCATGGCTAAGGGACTGCTCTAAAAATACCGGGGCCAATTTGCGCGAATCTTTTTGCTCCGAAGCAATGCGCCCCATCATATAAGCCGCAAAAGAAATCAAATACGGATTAGAGGTATAGATATATTGGAAGTCTTTAGCCGCGGCTTGTGCATTTCCTTCAAAATAATAGGCCAAAGCCGTACCTAATTTGGCAGAGGAAGCATATTCAAAATCTGCGGTTAGATAGAGCATAGCGGAAAAAGATTGGCGTGCTTTCTTATATTTTCCGTCTGCAAATAAAATCCAGCCGCGCGTTAATTCCACAAACGGATCTTCCGGCATTAGTTTGGCCGCATGGTCTATATATTGCAAAGACTGTTTGAGTTGCCCGCGGTGTAAACTTAAAATGGCTAGGTTTAAATTTGCCGCCGCCGCTACTTCTTTTTGCGAGGCATTTTCATAGGCTTTATAAAGTACCAAACACTCATCCGGGCCATCGGTTTGGCATTTTTCCGCCACGTCTTCCAATTCGGCCGGTTGCCCGTAATCCAGCACATTGGAATGAAGGATATTTTCATTTAGTTGCAAATCTACCCGAGTGACCAACGTACTCTTGGACACTACCCCCACCGGAGCATTTGCATCCGTGGCAGACGGCTCTGCCGGTTGTGCAATGGTAGCATTACCGACTACTTTGGACGAGGCTATTTCTGCCGATCCTACGGTACTGATAAAACAAATTAAAAATAGGCTTAAAAAAATATATTTCTTCATACTACCCATTATAACAAATTGAAACTCTATACACGCATAAAAAATAGACGGAGCCTAGTCGCAATTTGCTACAATAAAACCATTGATCGGAGATAATTATGAAACAAATCACTTTGCAAGCACCGGCGAAAGTAAACTTATTTTTAGAAGTGACCGGCAAATTACCTAACGGCTATCACGAACTGGCAACATTGTTTGCCAAAGTGTCTTTGGCCGATATATTACACATACAAGCAGAGATCTCCGAAAAAGAAAAGATAACTTTTCGTATGAGCGGTCCTTTTTCTGCCCGTTTAACTACAACCGATGACAATTTAGTTATTCGTGCCGTACGTGCATTTGAAGATTATTTTCACATGCCTTTGCAAATAGATATTGCTTTAGAAAAAAATATCCCCACGGGAGCGGGACTCGGTGGCGGGTCTTCAGACGCAGGGACCGTTTTGCGTGCGTTGTGCCAATTATTTGATAGAAATCCGTTTGAGTTGCTCTCTACCGCCACCCGTCTGGGAGCTGATGTGCCGTTATTTTTGTATCCCGATACTTTTCTAAAGGGAGAGGGTATCGGCGAAAAACTAACGCCTATCCCCGCAAAAGGGCCTTTTCCGTGGGCGATTCTCGTTTATCCGGATACGGCAGTACCCACCAAAGGGGTATTTGCCCGTTTGCAACTACCTCCTCGAGAAAAAATATTGACAACCCTTTCAAATTTAGATATACTAATAAGGTACGTTAAAGAAGGACTCCCCTTCACCCATTGGCAAACATTGTTCTTTAATCGATTAGAAGAGGCTGTCCTACCGTATGTTTATTCCGTACGAGATGTAAAGCAAGACTTATCAGCCCTTGGTTTAAATCCACTGATGTCCGGCTCCGGCTCTACCGTTTTTGCTTTAACTACAGACCGGAAACGCGCCGAAGATTTGGCAGGGAAAATCAATAAACAGGGACGAAAAGTATTTGTTGTACAGTTCGGAGGAATCACGGATGAACATAACAGAAATTCGGATCCACTTAATGGGAGAAGAGCGCCTCAAGGCTTTTGCTAGTGTAACCTTTGATGACTGTTTTGTTGTGCGCAATATGAAAATTGTATCCGGGGCCAAAGGTGTCTTTCTATGTATGCCTTCACGCAAATTACCCGACGGCACCCATAAGGACATGGTTCACCCTATTAAACAGGAATTCCGCCAATACTTGGAAGAGAATGTGTTGAAGGCTTACGCTGACGAACTTGCTAAACATCCGACTACCCAACCAGCGCAAGCAGCCGAGGAATACCAAGATTCCGAAGCAAAGTAAAGAGATTTATTTCCGGATGGTGAAATGGTATCACTACTGGTTTTGGTCCAGTCATTCTAGGTTCGAGTCCTAGTCCGGAAACCATCTAAAGCCCCTCGCAAGAGGGGCTTTATTATTTGACCGGACAGCACGCAAACTCTTTGCGTGCGTTAGGACGAGAAAGGCACAGCGATGTTTTTGTTTGAGTGCATAGCACGAAAGGCAAAAACCGCGAGCCCGGCCTGCAGGCATTTTCCGTCAGAAAAATGACCGGAAGGCGTGGCCTAGTCCGGAAACCAAATTGAGAAGCCCCTCGCAAGAGGGGCTTTATTATTTGGTAAAAACTACTTTTATTTTTGTATTTGCAAACGTTCGGCCAGCGGAAGAAATGTTTTTTCCGTGTCTTCCCCTACTGAGACACCAAAGGGCATTTGCGCAATTAGTTTCCAAGAGTTAGGCAAACTAAACGTTGTTTTGACCGCTTCATCAATCAACGGATTGTAGTGCTGCAGAGAAGCTCCGATACCTACTTCCGCCAGTGCGGTCCAAATAGCAAATTGCAATATACCGTTGGCTTGTTCGGCCCATACCGGGAAATTAGCCGCATAGGCAGGATACTTTCCTTGTAAAGAGCGTGTGGATAGTGTATCATCAAAATATAAAATCGTACCGTACGCAGCCGCAAAAGATTTTATTTTTTCGGCGGTCGGACCAAAATTATCCGCCGGAATAATAGCACGCAAACTGTCATGGACAATTTGCCATAAAGTACCGTGTTTTTCCCCCAGTAACACCACCGCACGCGCGCTTTGGATATTAAAAGCCGACGGGGCTTGTCTGATTACTTCTCCTAATAAACTTTCCAATTCTTTATCGGTCATAGGGATTTTATTGGTGAGTTCATAACGTGAACGGCGCATTGCAAAAAGTTCTATACTTTTCATAGTTCCTCCCTTTTCTATATTATAAAGAATACGGAAATTTTTTGCTGAGAGATTTTGTAGTAGAAATTTGGAAGGCAAGTGCAAACTTGGTAAAATATAACAAACGCCCCCGTAACTCAATTGGATAGAGTAGCTCCGTCCTAAGGAGAAAGTTGCGAGTTCAACTCCCGCCGGGGGCATTTTCTAGGATTTAAAAGGCAATTTCCCCTTCTCCTGTTTTACCGGTTAATATTTTGCACCATTTTTCACCGGATGTATTGCCGGACCACCAACCGCAATGCACTTTTGCAGATTGTCCTTGATGCGCCACAATATAATAACCCTTACTTTCTTTTCTAAGACAAAAGGCGATAATAGAAGTATCCGTACCTAAAGAAGCGGCCGCACAATCAAAATACTTAGTACTTTGCGCAGACAAAGCATTTCCGGAAATACTTCCCTCACTTCCCGGTATCTGAATATCTAAATCTTCTAAATCTTTGGTATAGGTGCCGTTGGCCATATAGTAGCGTTGTTGGGCATCCAAAATAGCACGGGTCAGCATAACGCCTTCCGCCGCGCGGCTCTTTTCTACCGCTTTTTCATATTGAGGCAAAGCAATGGCCGACAATATACCGATAATCAACACTACTACCAGCAGTTCAATTAAAGTAAAGGCTTTATTCATGAAATTCCTATCAGAAGTCTTATTTAGCAGATTTTTTCTTTTTGGTTTTGGCTTTTTGTTTTTTAACCGCCGTTTTCTTTTGAACTTTTTTTGATTTGGCTTGTCTTACCGCTTTACGCTGCAATGCACGGATATATGGACCTTGATCCGTTATCTCACCCAAAATATTGGTTTTGACATGTCGCTGCATAAGCATACCGGAATGTAAATTGCGCGTTCTTTTGTTTACTTCCTGCATTTCAAGCAGTCCGGCCTTTTGCGCGGCTTGACGCATCATGCGCACGGCACGCTCTTCAATTTGCCGCACCCGCTCACGCGATAAACCTAAATGATCCGCCACTTCCCCTAACGTCTTAGGCTCATTGTCAATCAGTCCATAACGCATGGATAAAACTTCCCGGTCACGGTCATTTAATTTCATTAAATTTTCTTGCAGTAAATTGATATTTTCCGTACGCAAAATGGCTTCATGCGGGTTGCCTTTTCCGTCGTCACTGAGCACCTCTTCCAAGGTCAACTCGTCTTCTTCTCCGACTAAGGAAGTCAATGATTCCACCCCCACCGCCGCATTTAAGGTATCCATAATGGCTTTTACTTTGCGTGCACTTAAATTTAATTCTTTGGCCATTTCAGATAAAGACGGATCACGCCCGTTGGTTTCTTTTAAATCATTCCAAACTTTAAACCATTTCTTGAGATTGCCCCACGCATGCGAAGGAATTTTAATAGAGCCGGATTGTTCCTCTATATATTTGCGAATATATTGTTCAATCCAATATACCGCATAGGTAGAAAAACGATATCCCTTGGCTGGCTCAAATTTTTCAATAGCCTGCATGAGTCCCAAATTGCCCTCTTCAATCAAATCCATCAAATCCATCCCCGGACGATAAAACCGCTTGGCCGTGGGAATTACAAGCCGCAAATTAATTTCCATCATGCGATTTTTGGCCTGTGCGTTTCCTTTTTTAATTTTTTTCCACAAGGCGTTCATTTCATCACGGTCTATATCTTGCGTAATCTTGCCGAGATGTTTAAAGTATTCATTAATGGTATCAAAAGAATCGGTTGGCATAATATTCACCTAAGTAAATCTTTTCTATATCATAGCAATTTTGTAAAAATAGTGGTGCGTTTTGCAAAAAATGATTTATAATGAAAGTATCAGTATATTCTCATCTTAACGGAGGAAATCATGCAAGACTCTCACGAACCTAAGAACTTTCAGCAAATTATGCTGATGTGTTTGGGGTTTTTCGGTATTCAGTTTGGTTGGGCTTTACAAATGAACAATATGAGCGCAATTTATATGCGCCTAGGTGCGGAAGAATCTAAAATCGCACTTTTGTGGTTAGCCGCTCCTGTTACCGGGCTTTTGGTGCAACCGCTCGTCGGATATTTCAGTGATCGCACATGGTGCAGACTTGGCCGCCGCCGCCCGTATTTTTTAGGTGGGGCTATTTTTTCGACAATCGCTTTGTTCTTAATGCCGCAAGCCTCGGCTATTTGGATGGCCGTCATTGCTTTATGGATTTTGGATACTTCCGTCAACGTGAGTATGGAACCGTTCCGCGCTTTTGTGGGTGATATTTTGCCCGAACACCAACGCAAAACCGGCTATGCCATGCAAAGTGTTATGATCGGCGCCGGTGCCGTTATTGCTTCTTTCTTACCGCAAATTTTGACCTCACTGGGTGTCAGCACCGAAGCCTCTATCGGACATATCCCCAATACTATAAAATATTCCTTCTTTATCGGGGCTATTGTGTTGTTTACGGCGGTTTATATTACCATTGCTTCTACTCCGGAATATCCGCCGCAAAACATGGAAGAATTTAAAAAGTTGCAAAGCCAACGCGGCAGTTTAAGCAAGACTTTATCCGAAATGTGGAGTGCCTTTACCACCATGCCATCCACCATGCGCCGCTTAGCGGTGGTGCAATTTTTCACATGGGCCGCTTTTATGATTATGTGGGTGTATTTCACCCCCGGTATTGCTTCCGGCGTTTTCCATGCCGAACCCGGTACCGCTGCTTTTGAAGAAGCCGCCAACTGGGGAAGTTCTTGTTTCGGTATTTATAACGGGGTGGCCTTCGGCTTTGCATTTGCCTTGCTATGGCTGACTACCAAATTCTCCGCCAAGCACATACATATTGTTTGTTTGACAATCGGCGCAATCGGGCTGGGCTCTTTGGGACTGACCTTGTTTGGAGTTACTTTTACCAAGATGGGATTAATTTTCCCGATGGTATGTATCGGTATTGCGTGGAGCAGTATTTTGTCCATGCCGTATGCCTTGCTCTCTAATAGTTTGCCGGCCGAAAAAATGGGTTTTTACATGGGTGTATTTAACTTCTTTATTGTAATTCCGCAAATCTGTGTAAACTTATTCTTCGGCCCGATCCTTACACACGTATTGGGTGGCAGCACGATAGCCGCAGTCGGACTTGGCGGTGTAAGTTTACTTATTGCCGCTATTGCTACTTTCTTTGTACAGGATAAAACTTCTATAAAGAAGGCAATTTAATTATGAAAATTTATTTTCAACTTCCTTACGAAACGGGCGCAGACGAAAGTCTGCGCGCCGTTTTGGTTTTATACACACCGCAAAAGGTACTCCGCCATCAGGTAGACTTGGAAAGTGCCGATCATAAATTATGGTCCGGCTCTTTAGAAGTCCCCGCCGATAACTACACCATTTCCTATGCCTATCAGGTAGTTCGCGCAGAGCAAATTGTGCGGCAAGAATGGACGGCTATTCCGCGCCTACTGTTTTTATCTGAAAAACGAGAAACCTATCGTTTGTTGGATTTGTGGCAAGATTTGCCGGAAAAATCTTGGCTTTACAGCACCGCTTTTGCACCGCAAATTAACGCGCAACCGTTAGAAGAATACCCGACCAGTTTGATTTTACGTGTGCATATTCCGGGGCTGACAGACGGACAAAAACCGTTCCTCTGCGGAGAAGGAGATTATTTAGGAAATTGGAAAGTGGAAAATGCCCTTCCGTTAGTACCGGCCGGCGTCAATGAATGGAAAATCTGCTTGGATGCTTCCCAATTAAAAACGGAATTATCCTATAAATTTATCATTAAAAATCCCGATGGGTCTATCTTGTGGGAACTTAACGGAAACCGCCAATTCCCCATTACCCTTCCGCAAGAAGGTGAAACGGTAGTTTCTACCGGTTTTGACCCGCATTTTGAATTAACACCCATACGCGCAGCGGGAACCGTTATTCCGGTATTTTCTATCCGCACGGAGAAAGATTGGGGCATCGGGGACTTCGGCTCCTTACAAGCCTTTATTGATTGGGCCGCTTCCACCGGACAAAAAATGGTTCAAATCTTACCGGTCAATGATACTTCTCTAACGGGCACTTGGCAAGATTCTTACCCGTATAACAGTGTAAGCGTGTATGCCTTTCATCCGATTTATGCCGATATGTCTGCCCTGCCGCCTTTAGCAGATAGCGGCAAAAATAAAAAATTTGAAAAAGAACGCGCTAAACTAAATGCTTTGCCGCAAGTAGATTATGAAGCCGTTTTGAAACTAAAAACGGAACGATTGCGCGCGGCCTATGAGCAAGAAGGAGATAGTGTACTGCGCAGTAAACCCTTCTTAGATTTTTGGGAAGAAAATTCTCTTTGGCTGGCTGTATACGCTATGTTTAGTGCATTGCGCGACAAATATGAAACTGCCGATTGGCATGCCTGGCCGAAATACAGTGAATTTTCGGAAAATGCCATGCGCAAATTCTTTACCATCCCCTCGCAAGAAAGATCCAATGCCTACTTCTATTTGTACGTACAATATGTATTGCACATACAATTATTACAAGCGCATAACTACGCACGCAGTAAAGGGGTCGGTTTAAAAGGAGATATCCCCATAGGAGTTTCCCCTTTAAGTGCGGACGCATGGTCTGCGCCGCAACTGTTCCATCTCAACGCACAAGCCGGAGCCCCGCCCGACGATTTTTCCGTTACCGGGCAAAATTGGGGATTTCCTACCTACAACTGGGATGAAATGGCTAAAGACGGATACGCATGGTGGAAGCACCGCTTTGCGCACATGACTCGTTATTTTGATGCGTATCGCATTGATCACGTGTTAGGTTTCTTCCGCATTTGGGAAATCCCGTTGCATTCCGTGCAAGGGCTTTTGGGACAATTTTCCCCCGCCTTGCCTCTTTCGGAAGAAGAAATCCGCCGGTTCGGTTTTGATTTTAAACCTGAACATGTAAAACCGTTTATTACCGATGAAGTTTTAGAACAAGTATTTGGTGAGCAAGCCGATACCGTACGCAAAACATACGTGGTGGATATTAACGGCATGTATCAGTTACATGACTCTTATGATACCCAACGCAAAATTGAAAAAGTATTTGAAGGAAAAACCAAAGAACAAGAACTCAAATTGCGCGACGGTTTATATGAGTTATGCAATAACGTACTGTTCGTAACGGATCATCGCCAAGCACACTTGTATCATCCGCGCATCAGCGCCTTAGATACCTCGGCTTTTAAGGTCTTGCCCGAAGATCAACAAGTGGCATATACGCACCTGTATAATGACTATTTCTACCATCGTCAAGATGAGTTTTGGAAACAGCAAGCCTTAGCCAAATTACCGGCCTTGACGCAAACTACGCCTATGCTTTGCTGCGCCGAAGATTTGGGCATGATTCCGCATTGTGTACCGGAAGTAATGAAGCAACTGCAAATGCTCAGTTTGGAAATTCAGCGCATGCCCAAACAAATCGGGCAAACCTTTGCTCAAACCGAACAATATCCTTATTTATCGGTAGCCACACCGTCTACGCATGATATGTCTGTGCTGCGCGGTTGGTGGAAGGAAAACCCCGAACTGACGCAAAAGTTTTGGAACGAACAATTACACCGCGAAGGTACGGCTCCCGCTGAACCCTCTGCCGATGTATGCGAGCAGATTTTGTGTATGCACCTAAAGAGCCCGTCTATGCTTTGTATGATTGGCTGGCAAGATTGGACCTCTATGGACGAAAATTTGCGCGCGCCCGATCCGGACGCCGAACGCATTAATATTCCCGCTAATCCGCGGCATTACTGGCGCTACCGCATGCAACTGCCCGTTGACATGCTGATCCGCAAATTCAGTTTCAATGAAAAGATTGCCGAAATGATAAAGAGCAGCGGAAGATAAAATCTACCAGTAAAAACCCCCGATTAACTCGGGGGTTTTTATTTTTACAAAAAACCACTTTACAGCGGAATATTACCCGTGTTGGGGTGTTTCTTCGGGTCGCGTTTGCTCTGCAAAATCTTAAACGCTCCGATAATCTTGGCACGGGCTTGCGCCGGCTCAATGATTTCATCAATAGATCCGTTACGCGCGGCCTGATACGGAGAAGCGAATTTATTGGAATATTCTTTGGTAAGTTTTTCTTTCATTTCTTCCTTTTTCTTCTCGTCCGTTTCTTTCTTCAAATCACGCGAATATAAGATTTCTACGGCCCCGCGCGGTCCCATGACGGCAATTTCCGCACTGGGGAAAGCAAAGTTCAAATCCCCGCGCAAAAATTTGGAACCCATGGCAATATAGGCCCCGCCGTATGCTTTGCGCAAAACCAATGTCACCTTCGGCACGGTTGCTTCGGCATAGGCATAGAGCAGTTTGGCCCCATGGCGGATAATACCGCCGTGTTCTTGGTCCACACCCGGCAAATAACCACCGGTATCCACTAAGGTCAAAATAGGAATATTAAAGGCATTTAAGAAGCGGATAAAGCGCGCAGCCTTATCACTGGCGTCGCTGTCCAAAGCACCGCCCAAATGCGCGGGGTTATTGGCAATTACGCCGACCACTTCTCCCCCTAACCGAATAAATCCGGTAACCACATTTTTGGCAAAATTTTGGTGAATTTCAAAGAAACCGAAATTATCCGCCAAACGCCAAATGACGTGTTGGATACGGAAAGCCTTTTTGGGATCCATCGCGCAAACCCGTTCCAATACTTTTACGGAACGGTCCGTTACGTCGGTCTTAGTATCAGAGGGCGGACGTTCCTCATTATTTTGCGGCAAGAAACTGAGCAGTTCGCGCACTTGGCGGAAACAATCTTGCTCGGATTTGGCAATAAAATGGCACACACCGCTTTTTTCACTGTGCGGCACACTGCCGCCCAACGTGTCAATGTCCACATCTTCTCCGGTAGCCGCTTTGACAGCGCTCGGCCCCGTGATAAACATGTGGCTGATACCTTCTACCATAAAAATAAAATCAGTAAGTGCCGGGGAATACGCCGCACCGCCCGCACAAGGCCCTAATATGACGGAAATTTGCGGAATTTTGCCGGATGCTTTGACGTTACGCCAGAAAATTTCACCGTAACCGTTCAAACTTTCCACACCCTCTTGAATACGTGCGCCGCCGCTGTCAAGCAGTCCGATTACCGGTATTTTAGCCTGCAACGCTTTGTCCATAATATCGGCAATTTTGGTTGCGTGGGCATACCCCAGTGAACCGCCCAGTTGCGGAAAATCTTGGGCAAAAATAGCCACCGGACGGCCATTGATACGGCCAAAACCCGTAATAACGCCGTCGCCTTTGATGTGTTTGTCTGCCACACCAAAGTCGTGGCAATTACTTTCCACTAAACTTTTGATTTCAAAAAAACTGTCTTGGTCTAACAGGTAGGAAATACGTTCGCGCGCGGTAAATTTGCCTTTGGCCTTTTGGGCTTTGTTTTTCTCTTCACCCGCTCCGGCTAGTGCTTGCGCGGCAATTTCACGGAATTTTTGCAGACTTTTAGGAGTCGGCTCATCCATTTTTTGATTCTTATCTTCTCTGGGGTTGTCAAATAGTTCCATACTTGCGCCCTCCAAATGTATATATTTCTATTTTACTAAATATGAACGCAAGTAAAGACAATAAAAGCATTAATGCTTCAAATACCAACGAGGTTTTTCTTCATCGGCCCGTTCCGTAGCCCCCAATGCACGGCACATGCGCGTGGCATATTCTGCCGCGGCGTCGTCATCATATCCGCAGACGACAGTATTTCTTACATTTTCTTCAGTTGCATGGGCGAAACGGAACCAAAATCTATATTCTTTAGAGGCATCTACGTTCTTTCTCCAAGCCGCAATGGCTTTATTCGGGAACAATTTCCATTCCCAATATTTGCTTTCGGGCACTTGAATATCCAATGCCTCAAAATCACTGGTATAAGCACCGTTAGACATATAATATAGTTCTTCTGCCTGACGCACAGACCCTAAAACCGTTAGCGCTTCCGTAGCACGCGCTTTTTCTACCGCAAAATTATATTGCGGCAATGCAATGGCCGAGAGTATGCCGATAATAAGAACTACTACCAACAATTCAATCAATGTAAAACCTTTTTTCATATTCACAATCTCCCAAGTAATTTCACCCTAAAATAGAGGGTTAAATAAAGTGTAGTTTTTTTGTGTTGTTAAGTGTTTTTTGACCTATTTCCCAATTGCCACGGTAAACTCAAAACCGGGAAGCAAAGCGGAAGTTTGCAACGTAATTTCGGGGCTACCTAACTGCTCGTAAACCCCCCGCGCACGATTGAAAAAAGTTACTTTTCCCCCTATGCAACGAACATCAAAACTGCCAATTGTCAGCCCAGTACCCAATAGTTTAGTAGCGGCTTCTTTTTGCGTCCAAAGAGCGGTTAAAAACTCATCACCTTCTTCGGTTAGTTCAGACGGATGGAAAAAATCTTTTTTCCAACGCTCTATACGGCTTTGTACTTTTTCCAAATCAATACCGATATAACGCGCCTTATCGCAAATAGCCGCCACCGCATACCCGTTACTGTGCGTAATGCTAAATGCTACCGAGCAAGAGTCTCCCCCCACTTGCACAAGCGGTTTACCACTATTTTCTTGCGGTAAAATTTCTATTTCACGCAGAGATCTTTTTAATCGGTTAGACAGTAACTGCTTTAAAGCAAATCTGCCTCCCAACCACTCTTTTTGACGTTTGGGAAGTTTTAACGTGTTAAAAAACACTTGTTCCCGCTCACTTAAAAAAGTTTCACCGGAAGGCAGACTCGATAAATCTACTACTTGAATTTCTACTGACATTATTGTCCGATGGCTTGGTAACCGTGCACTTCTACCCACAAGGTACCGTTCTCGTCAAACACGTAGGCATCATGCAAACTCTTGCCATCTGCCGTAAAGCCTTTAAACCGGCCGTACAAGTACAACTTAGCCGGCGGCACATCACGCTTGAAGATAGCCACTTCACTAATGGCATCCGGCAAAGTCATTCTGTTTTCAATGGTCATATCCCGAAATCCGCAGCATTGGAAAGCCGCTTCAATCAGCATCGGGTTAGCCAACAAAACTTTTTGACCGTCCGGCCATTGCGGGCGCGGGGTAGTATTATACACCGCTAAAGAACTTTCCGCATCTGCCTTCAAGATACCGCCCAATACCTGAAAACTGGGACCGTGGAAATACTTTTGATAAATTTCCTCTTTGCTCACTTGCGGCACCATGTTCAGATTGGTGGGAATAAACGGTTTGACTTCATTAAATGTAGACACAAACCCCTCTTGCAAAGCATGAGCCGTAAAGTGACGACGGGTATTGCCCATTTTAATTCCTTTGCTATTTAAGAAATCAGATTCAATTTCCATAGCAATATCACCGTTTTCATTTTTTCCGATCACACGTACCGCCTGCGGACGATTGCGCAAAAGTTTAATCGGCAAGTAAAAATGCACATCTTTTAATCCTTGCGGTACTTTTCCGCCCAATGCCGTAGCGGTTTCCATAAAAGTTTCAATGCCCATCACACCCGGCACATAAGGCGTACCTTCGATGGCGTGGTCAGCCAAATACGGATCTAATTCCAAATTAAATTCCTTGCCCGCATGAATTTCTTGCGGATTTTGTGAAGTAATTTGACCCAGAAAATGAATGGCTTTGCGCGGATCGGGCAAAGCAGAAGGTACGGAAATGCCCGCTACTTTGGCCGGTTGCACCGCTGCGGGAGTGGCCGCGGAAGTTTTGGGCGTCTTGGGTTTAGCGGCAACTTTCGGGGCACTTGTTTCACCGCTACTGCTGCTGCCGCCGCGCGGTGTATTATCACCAGATTGCGGCACAATCTCGTCCATATCCAAACGCAATTGTCCGTCCCAATCTAGGCGTCCCAAAGAACCGGACAACACAATTTCCGGTACTGTACCGTATACGATTTCATCTAAGAAAATCTGCATACCGTCTTCGGGATCAACAAAATCTACTCCGTTAGCACGCAAGAAACTTTCCACCCCGGCACGCACACCCATACCTACATTTTTGTAGGCACTCATGGCAATGGCTACCGCACGATAACCTTGATTGGTTAAACTGAAAGCGGACTTGGCTAAATAATCGTTGGCGGAGGCATAATCGCTTTGTCCCAAATTGCCGTACTTACCGGCAATAGAGGAGGCAAAAGCAAAGAACCCGCCGTCTTTAACGATATTGTTGGCCAAGAAACTGGCAAAACTGGTGGCCTTTACATCAAAGATACGATAATATTCCGCCGGATCTTTATCGTAAATCAGTTTAGAGCGCTCTAAGCCAGCAAAGTGAATCATACCGTCTACACGGCCGTTTTTGGCTTTGATCTTGGTGCAGACTTCTTTGACCATGGAACTATTAAGTACGTCACAATGGTAATATTCCACTTCACTGCCTAACTCACGCAATTTCTGCAAGTTCTTATACAAGGTAACAGAATCTTTCACTTTACCGAAGGCGCGTTCCAACAGAACCGGTGTTGCTTTTTGGGTCGGATCTGCTTTAAGATCTTCCCAAATTTGCTTTTTCAAAGCCGCCAGTTCCGCCTCGTTCATAGAAGCCCACAAGGTCGTTTTCTCTTGAATTTCAATAATATCCAAAACAATAATTTTGCTATGATACTGAGCGGCTATTTTTTGGCTGAGCATCGCACCGATACCGCGGCCCGATCCGGTAAAGATAATGGTTTTACCCGCTAAATCAAAATGTTTTTGACTGCGGTCCAAACGCACCGGTACGGATAAGATGGTGGAGCGTTCCCCTCCGCGGGTACCGATCATCAGGCGCATATCTCCGTGCAATACTTCATCTAAGGTGCGTTGCGCCATTTCATCAGGCGTGACGGCCGGTTCAAAATCCATTAGTTTGCTAATGGCACCCGTGCGTTCATATACATCTTTACGGAAACAAGTCGTACCCCCGCACAAAGCACCCGTAATCGGGTTAAATTCTTCGGTAGTAGTATAGCCGAATGTACCGTCAATTTTGGTATTAACCGCAAAGAAAGTATCGGCATCTGCACGATTGCTTAAACCTTTTTCAAAGACACGCAAGGCAATAAACAGAGGCATTACATACTTGGTTAATCCGTCGTGCGGGCTGGCTTTCTTATCAAATTTCTTTACATTGGCACCCAATAAGTACACGATACCTTGTATATTGGGATCTTCTTGTGCATATTCTTTGAGTGCACTTTCTGTTTCTTCGTAAGATTCCCAATTTACAATCGTTGTATTTTTACTGCGTGTTTTGAGTGTCGTGAATACATGTGTTTTGACACCTAATTCTTTAAATTCTTCCTGATAGGCTTTGATAAGTTGCGAATTGTCCGCAAAAATCAAAACCGTTCTATCTTTAGACAAGTGCCGTTCCGTGCGTTCGGTAAGCGGGGCCGGAGCCACCACGGTTACGCAACGTAATTTCTTTTCATGGCAATGTTCTCCCGCATAACCTTCCGGTTCCGGACGTTCCGCCAAGGAAACATTTTTCGCAATTTCTCCGGTCGGATTGGTGTCCAACATTTCGGGAGTCGGTTTCTCCACCGGTTTTGCCGCCGGAACAGCCTCTTGCAATGTGGCTACTTTTTGCACCGGCAATTCGGTGTTTGCAGGGGCGGGTGCAACCGTTTCTTTTACCGGGGTTTGCGCTACCGCAGCCGTCGCAATTTCCGGTTGTTTTTCTACTGCAGGAGCAACTTGTGCAACCGTTTGCGTAGCAGGAGCCGCTGATTTACCGGCTTGCGCCAAAGCGAAATTAATACAGTGGCGAATGGTCGGATAATCTTTAAGTTGTATGCCTTCCTGAGAAGTAATACCATAATGTTCGCGCATCGCGGCAAAGAGTTCGGCTTGCTTGACCGTATCAATACCGAGGTCCGCTTCCATATCCAAATCTAAGTCAAGCATATCTTCCGGATAACCCGTTTTTTCCGCCACCATGGTTACAATTTCTTTTGTCACAGTGGCTTCGTCCAAGGCAACTGCTTTTGTAGCCGTTACCGCCGGAGCGGGTGCGGGTTTAACCACAGGCGCGGGTTGGGCAACCGGGGCCGGAGCAACGGCCGCGGGTGCGGGTTGCACGGTCGGAGTAGGCATGGGTTGCACAGGGGCAGCAGCCGCACTTTGACCGCCGGAATGTTCCATAGCATACTTGATGATAGAACGAATGGTCGGATAATCTTTTAGTTGTACACCTTCTTGTTGCGCAATGCCGTATTTCTCACGCATGACCGCAAAGAGTTCGGCTTGCTTGACCGTGTCAATACCGAGGTCTGCTTCCATATCCAAATCTAAGTCAAGCATATCTTCCGGATAGCCTGTTTTTTCGGCCACAATATTTAAAATTTCTTTAGTAACTGTAGCCTCATCTAACGATTTAGACACAGCCGCGGGTGCGGGTTTAACCACAGGCGTAGGTTGGGCAACCGGCGTCGGAGCAACGGCCGCGGGTGCGGGTTGCACGGTCGGAGTAGGCGCGGGTTGCACAGGGGCAGCAGCCGCACTTTGACCGCCGGAATGTTCCATAGCGTACTTAATAATGGAACGAATGGTCGGATAATCTTTTAGTTGTACGCCTTCTTGTTGCGCAATGCCGTATTTCTCACGCATGACCGCAAAGAGTTCGGCTTGCTTGACCGTGTCAATACCAAGGTCTGCTTCCATATCCAAATCAAGATCAAGCATATCTTCCGGATAGCCTGTCTTTTCAGATACAATAGCCAAAATTTCTTTGGTTACAGTGCCTTCATCTAACGGTTTAGCCGCAACTGCAGGCGCCGGTTTTGCAACGGGCGCAGGGGCAACGACCGGAGCAGGTTTTACAACCGGAGTTTCTTGCACCGGGGTCGGAGTAACCGTCGGTTGAGCCGTGGGAGCAGCACTTTGACCGCTCGCGTGTGCTACCGCATATTTGATAATAGAACGAATGGTCGGATAATCTTTTAGTTGTACGCCTTCTTGTTGTGCAATGCCGTATTTCTCACGCATTACCGCAAACAGTTCTGCTTGCTTGACCGTGTCAATACCAAGGTCCGCTTCCATATCTAAATCAAGATCAAGCATATCTTCCGGATAGCCTGTCTTTTCAGATACAATAGCCAAAATTTCTTTGGTTGCGGTTGCTTCATCTAACGGTTTAGACACAGGCGCAGGTTTGGCCACCGGGGCCGGGGCAACGGCCGCGGGTGCGGGTTGCACGGCCGGTGTTACTTGAGCCGCAACCGGGGTTTCCGTCGGGATGTGCACTGCATTTACTTTATCTACAAAGGCTTGAGAACCTTCCATGACTAAAGACGGTTTTACACCATGTTTGTAATTGTCTTTGATACGCAAAGTATTTTGTACCACTTCCAAGGCCGGATTTTCTTGCCCGGAAATAGTTTTCAGCCAAGCCGTATGTTTGGCTTCATCTGCCACACGCGGCTCTCCTACTTGCCATACTTTTTCAAGTAAGGTCATACCGATTTGAGAGCCAAAGCCGGCAGCCAAACGTAAGGCATATTTGAAATTATAATGGCCGCCTTTACTTAATGTAATACCTTGGAGTTCCGGATCTGCTTCTTTGAAGTTTGCAATCGGCGGTACCAAACCGGTACTCAAACAACGTACCGCAATAACATCTTCCAGTCCCGCTCCCATCGAATGTCCGGTAAAACCTTTGGTATTGCTGACAATGATGGAACTGACATCTTTGCCAAAGGTAGATTTCAAAGCATATGCCTCGGCACTGGCAGAGCCGCCGCGCGCCGGCGTATAAGTCTCATGAGAAATGAAAACCAGTTGTTTGGCAATATCACTGCGATTAAGGCCATAGGTTTTTTCCGCAGTTGCCACCAAACGATTCATCACTTGCGCCACATGGGCCACATCTAAGCGGGTCACATGGAAGCCACTATTGGCAATTTCCGTAGAAAGTAGGCGCGCTAACGGTTTCATGCCGCGTTTAACGGTTTCTGCTTCATCTTCTACTACTAGAGAAACAGCACCCATACCTACAATCATACCGTTGCGCCGACGGTCAAACGGCAACGCCGCTTTAGTCACATCCCCTTCCGTGGTAGCCGCGCCGGACGCTAAGAACGCCGTCAAAATCCATTCGGATACATTATCGTTGGTAATATCATCCGCACCGATTACAATGACGCGTTTGCAACGCCCTAACTTGATCCAGTCTTGCGCAAGTGCTATTGCTTGAGCCGTGGAGGCACAAGCAGAACTCATGGCAAGCGCCGGTCCGCGTGCGCGAATCCATTGGCAGAAATGACAATGCGCAATGATAATGGTCTTTAAAATAAATTCAGAAGTAAATGCTTCCGGTTCGATTTCTTTTTCTTTGAAGTTGGTTTGATACCAAGTTTCAATTTCCGCTTTTAAAGCCGGATCGGAAATTTGACTGATTAACGTCTCACAGAAAGTGCGTACTTCTTTGGCGGTTTTATTATTAAGTAGCCCCGTTACGCGTTTGGTTAAATCTCCCATCATACTGTTGGCTACCGGGAAAGCAGAGGTAAAGATGACCCCTGTTTCATCAATCATTTCAGCCGGAAGTCCCCAGCGATCCGGTAAATATCCGCCGGTGGAAGTAGGTTTGTAGTAAAGCACCAAAGGAATGCCCGCGTCTTTTAAGGCCAGCATACCCGCCGCAATGGCCAATTGGAAACTGCGATCCATGGAGCGCACCCATTTAGCCGGTAAACCAAATTCTTTTTCTACATCAAACGCACCGCTTTTGGCATATAATTTAATGGCTTGCGTCGGAGATGTTAAGCGTTCGAAATGATGATTTCCGTCGCGTGATTTCACCACAAATTCCACGTGTTTATCAATTTGTTTTTGTTGAATATCCGACGGGACAGGCTCAATCATATTGCGTCCGGACAAAATTTCATCCAACACCCCTTCACGGAAAACACGATCCCAACTGCCCGGACCACCCGCGGCAATACCGCTAATTACTACATTTTTGATCGGTTGACTGGCCGTAGGTTGTGTATCAGATTGCGTATTGTTTTTGTCAGCCACTATTTTCTCAGCCGCCACCGCTTGCGTAGCAGGCGGATTGACCCAATTTACAAATGCCGGGTTATAGGTAGAATTATCGCCGAAAATATCCGTTCCTTTCCAATCAATAAAGATACCGGAAGAAGTTAGGTTGGCAAACAAATCGTTAAATTCCACAATGCCGCCTTTTTTGGGATGGTTAGAGGCAAGCACTTTGATATCTTTTTTGTCCGATAAAGTATTGGCCGCTAAAGCCGCCAGTACCCGTTTGGGACCGCATTCCACAAACAAACGCACGCCCGATTCATAGGTGGTGCGCAATTGTTTCATCCATTCCACGGAATGAGAGATTTGTGTAACAAGTAAATCTTTAATTTGCTCCGGATCACTGGGATAAAATTCTGCCGTGACGTTGGTGGTAATCGGCATTTTCGGCGCATGAAATTCTAGGGTATCTAAGAAAGCGCGGTATTGCGGCATAGCCGGTTTTACCACATCGGAGTGGAAAGCGTGAGACACCGGAATTTGCACCGCTTGAATACCCATATCGGTAAACATTTTAATAGCATCATCTACAGATTTGCTGGCCCCGGCAATAACGGTTTGGGTTGGGCAGTTTTTATTGGCTACGGCCACATAACCGCTAATGCGTTTAAGTTCCGGCTCTACCACTTCCGTCGGAGCGGCAATAGAAGCCATCTTACCGTTATCTTCTACGCGGATTTCCGACATCACTTTACCGCGGGTACAAACGGCCTTCAAACCGTTTTCAAAATCAAATACACCGGCAGCCACCGCAGCGGCATATTCCCCTAAACTGTGTCCCATTACCACGTCGGGTTTCAAACCGAAGGTAGATAATAAGCGCATCATAGCAATATCGGCTGTGAGCATAGCCGGTTGCGTCATTTCGGTTTTCTTAATGGCGGCTTCCCGTTCAATGAGTTGCTCTTTGGTTTCACCGGGTTTACTCCATAAAGTTTCCGTTAAGGTTTCGCCGATAATGTTCATTAAGTGACGGTCCGCTTCCATAAAAGTATCCATGACTACTTTATATTTGGAAGCCAAATCTTTCATCATATCGACGTATTGAGAGCCTTGCCCCGGAAACATAAAACACACTTTAGGTTTAATATTGCTCGGAGTAAACGGATAAATGCCTTTCATTTTTAAGTACAAAGATTCTTGTGCCCAAACATCTTGCGTGCCGGCAATTTTGACAAAATACTCAATTTTTTCTTTGAGTTTGGCCGGATTTTCCACATTAATGGCCACCGCAAATTTATGCGGGCTTTGGATGTGGTTTTGATACGAAATTTTAGGCAGATAGGTAGGATCGTTTTCAATAGCCAAAATGGCTTTTCCTAACACATTAAATAATTCTTGCTTAGTGTCGGCGGAAAAAGAAAGCATATCACTTTGAATTTTCTCACCGGGTACCAGCAAGTTGTACTGAATTTCATTCATGGTTGTTTGCTCCTTTACGGGGTTGGAAATAGGTTGCTCCGCTTGTGTTTGCGGGGTTTCTTTACGAAGAAGTCCGTCATTCATTTCTTCTAAGGCTACATGGAAATTAGTCCCGCCAAAACCAAAAGCAGACACATTGGCGCGGCGTACTTTATCGGTGTTCCAAGGCTCTGCTTTGGTAATAACACGGAAGGGACTGGTGGCCCAATCTACCGTCGGGTTCGGCGTTTCAAAATTGACAGACGGCGGCAATACTTTATTGTAAATGGCCATGGTCGTTTTGATTAAAGAGGCAATACCGGCCGCCGCTTTGGCATGACCGATTTGGCTCTTTACGCTACCCAGTCCGATCGTACCGGGTTTAGCATACGGGGCAAAAATTTCGTACAAGGCATTGAGTTCCACCGCATCACCTACGCGGGTGCTGGTGCCATGTGCTTCAATTAAGCCCACATCCCCCGGGGTATAATCTAATTGTTCAAAAGTTTTTTCTACCGCAATTTTTTGTCCTTTGGGGTTAGGAGCGGTAATACCTTTCCCTTTACCGTCGGAAGAGGCCCCAATCGCGCGGATGACGGCATATACTTTGTCTCCGTCTTTTACCGCATCAGACAAACGTTTTAAAATAACGGTTCCGGCACCTTCCGCCATGACAAATCCGTCGGCTTTGGCATCAAATGGGCAAGAGCCATGCTCAGACAAGGCACCAATTTTGCAGAATTTAATGTACGAAGCCGGAGCCATCATCTGATCTACACCGCCCACGATGGCCATATCAAAATTACCTTCGCGAAGTCCATTGACGGCTTGATCTACCGCGGCCAAAGAGGTGGCACACGCGGCATCTACGGTAAAGTTGGTACCGTGCAAATCAAACACATTGGCAATACGTCCGGCAATCACATTTGCCAGTTCACCGGGCATAGAGTCTTCGGTTACCGGCATAAAATGTTCACGCACGCCGTCTTCCATTTCGTCAATTAACTTCTTACCGGTTTCGGGAGATAAAGCCCGGTAAGTCGGAGTGTTTTTCAAAATTTCATAATAGACCGGACGGTTCAAACGCAAGTTAGACTTGTCATTTTTCATACCGCCCATGGAGTTGCCGATAATGACCGCACAACGGTTGCGGTCAAATTCCTTTTTGTCATATCCGCTGTCTTCGAGTGCCATGCGCGTGGTTTCAATGGCTAAATGTTGAATGGGGTCCATTTGCTTGGCAATTTGAGGCGGGATACGGTAACGAATAGAATCAAATTTAAAGGTTGCTGGGATAAAGCCGCCGATTTTGGAATAGAGTTTATCTTCGGCTTTATGATCGGGACTGTAGTAGAGGTCTGCATCCCAATAAGACTTAGGAACTTCGGTAATACAATATTTACCAGATTGAATGTTTTGCCAGAACTCGTCTTTGGTTAGTGCCCCCGGCATAATGGCACCCAGACCGACAATGGCAATAGGTTCTTTGGTTTTCGTATTCATGTCATCTCCCGAGTTTTATACGTAAAATCTCTTATGTGTATATTATATTAAATTTACGCGTACGGGCGCAGAAAGAGCAAGCATTTTTTAAAAAAGTGCTTGACAAAATCTAATTAGAATTATTAGAAAATAGGGTTTTTAATAAAAGAGCAATATAAATTCGAGGGTAAATTTGTTTGTAGAAATAGAGTAAAAAATGCAATTTTGAGGTCGTTTTTGGTAAAAATAAGAGCAAAATGGGTGATTTTAAGGCTTATTTTGCAAAATCCCCGCACATTTTGCACAGGGATTTTGCAAATTTGACAGATGTTTTAATTAAATAGGATTTCCGTTCCCTTTGAACATTTTACACCATTTATCACTTACGTAGCATACAATTTGATTAAAATCGGATCGAGAACTAACACAACCCTGAAATTCTAAAGCATACATAGAATCAACATTAAACACATCATCTGGTTTAGAAGAAACTCTCATTGCTATCGGAGACGTTGGATCGCCACCAGCACACATAGACCCAGCCGGCAGACTATTATTATCATAACACCAATGGGTATTACAACAACGCTCGGTCTCTCCATCAAAATCGCAAGTAAAACCGCTGCCAAGTTCTATGCCGACATCCTCATTACTTTTCCCATAACACCATGCGGCGCCGTGTTCCAGTTCACACAACACACCTTGGTTATGCATGTACTTAAGCATTTGCATGGCTTCCGCGGCGCGGGCTTTTTCTACCGCTTTGGTATATTGCGGCAAAGCAATAGCAGACAAGATACCGATAATTAAAACAACTACCAGTAGTTCAATAAGTGTAAAACCTTTTTTCATACTTTTCTCCTGTTATATTTTTAAGCACTATTAATTACTATTCTAAAAAAGAACGCACTTTGTCAAATCTTTTCAAGATAAAGAGAACCCCCTGCCGGTGGCAGGGGGCAAGCATTTACACTTAGGATGAAATCTATTTTTTTGCGGGCGTATCTTTGGCAGCGGCTTGCGGCGGATTTTCTTTAGCACCGCTTTCGGCCACTTTCATGCCTTCCAATTCTCCGATCAAACTGAGCAAGGTGGGTTGCAATTTGGTTACATATTCTTTTTCAAAAACGGAAAGCCGTTGCTCCATGCGGGCTAATTGTTTTTGCAAATCGGCATTGTTTTTATCTTGGGTCAGTTTATATTCTTCGAAATGATAATGCATTTCTTTTACTTGTTCTTTCAAATCTGCCACTTCCAAAGCCGGCATACGAGGCGCCACTTCCAACGCATCTCTGCGAGATACGGGAATCGGTTTGGCTACGGTCATCACGGTCAAATCATCGTCTAACGCATAGGCTTCGTCCGTATCAGCCAACAAAGCCGCGCGATATTTTGCTATGAAATAAAACAGCAAAATGAAACAAGTTACAAACCCTACAGATTGCATGAGTATTATATTTCCCATATATACATCTTATCATATTTTTTTAAATACGGGTCAATCTCTCCGATATTTTATGCAGCCCTTCTCTAAAATAGATAAAATATAATATATGTCAGAAACGTTAGCCGATACATTATTTGCTCAATTTTCTCAAGGACGCACACCCGACCAATCTGATTTTAATGCTTCCAAAATGTTCTCTTTACTAGAGGATCCGTTTGGTATTTGGTGTGGATTTCATGCCCCGCCGCAAGAGGCCGTAGTGGAGCAAAACCGTTACGAAAATTTAAAAGTCCGCACCGACCGCCACAGCCGCGATGAATGGATCAAACAACATTTTCCGGGGGTTGTATTTATCAGTGCCACCTCCGACGAGCAACGTTTCAAAGCCACTTTGCAAGCCATGGCAGATGGGCAGCCGGCTATTGTAAATGCTTCTTTATGGAATTTACCTAAAAATGTGTACGGCGCAATCAATTTATTGCAAAAGTGCGAAGGCGGCAAAAGTATTTTCGGCAATTATTATTACCGCATTGTACAATTTAAACGTGCGCATGATCTTAAGGAACATTATGCCTTGCAAGTTTCGCTGCTTAATTTAATTTTGGCCGATATACAACAGTTTACCCCCCGCTATACCCGGGTGGAATTAAAAGGCAAAACGGTGGATGTAGATTACACCGAACATGCCGAAAGGCTCACCCGCGAGTTGGCTTATTTCCGCGCTATTAGAGACGGACAAGTTAAACCCGAGGCACACAAACCGCCTAAGGCTGCCGCGTCTCCGTGGCGCATTTATGCCAATAAGGTAGTAGCCCAAAGTAAAGATTTGCAAATGTTGCCGCATTTAAGCACGGAAATGCGCCAATGCTTAAAAATTTACGGGATGTTTAACACAGACGATGTAGCCAAAGCCGGCCTACCCAAACTACAAAGCATTTTGGAAGAACCTTATGCCACTGAGGCCTATTATAACGCTCTTGCTTACTTGCATAATAAACCCGTTTTGCGCCAAGCCGGACATTTTCCCCCGCCGGATAAAAAACATAATTTATATTTTGATTTTGAAGCAACCGAAACATTCACTAAAGACAATATATCCTTTGTATATTTAATCGGCATTTGGGATAAAGAAGAAAATAAATATGTTTCTTTTGTGGCCAAAACCCCGCAAGAAGAAATCAAAATTTTCGAACAGTTTTACGACTATATTAAAGAGCCGGCAGACACTGTTTTGTACCATTGGACCGAATATGAAGTAAAAAAAATGCGCAAACTGGCCGCCGAGCATAAAGAGGATGCGGATAAACTTAATCTGCTGGTTAGTTTGTGCCATGATTTGAAAGTATCGGTAAATAACGCTTTTTATTTGCCGGCGCCGAGTTTTTCACTTAAAGCCGCCGCACCCGCCTTTGGCTTTCATTGGAGACAAGATGATTGCGGGGCCATGGACAGCATGGTTTATTTTACCCAATGGCTCAAAACCGGGCAAGAAGAACTCTTGCAAAAAGTACTCATGTACAATGAAGACGATTGTAAAGCCATGTTGTTTTTAGAAGATAAACTTAAAAATGCCGAGGTTTTGAAATTCTGATGAAACGAGAATTTGCCGTCTTAAAACAATGTTTACAGGCCGCCGGGGACGTCGCGCGAAAAAAATTAGGCAAAGTAAATTATGACCTAAAGGGCCGCGCTAATTTAGTGACAAAGGCCGACGTAGCCTGTCAAAAAGCCATCTTAAAACTCATTGAAAAAAATTTCCCGCAACATGATTTTTTAGCCGAAGAAAACGGACTTAAAAATACCGGTTCAAACTGGCGTTGGGTCATTGACCCGATTGACGGCACTACCAATTTTGCACACACGATGCCGCATTTTTCCGTTTCGGTGGCGCTGGCACACAAAAATGAAATTGTGCTCGGCGGTGTGTATGATGTTTGTATGGACGAAACGTTTTTGGCATACAAAGGGAAAGGGGCTACCTTAAACGGCAAAAAAATTCACGTATCTTCCGTCAAAAAAGTAGAAGATGCGCTACTGGTAACCGGGTTTCCGTATGAACGCGCCCACCGCATGCCCAAACTGCTCAAACGATTTGAAAAATTTATTTTATCTTGCCACGATATCCGCCGCCTAGGTTCGGCCGCACTGGATATGTGTTGGGTAGCCGCCGGAAGATTTGACGGATATTGGGAAGACTGCTTAAACCCGTGGGATATTGCGGCGGGCAAACTTATTTTGGAAGAAGCCGGCGGCAAAGTAACTGATTATGCGGGCCGCCCGTGGAAAAAACTGGACACCTTCGGTGCGCAAACGTTGGCCAGTAACGGCAAAATCCACCGTGAAATGTGTGCTATAATAAAAGAAAGTAAATGAGTATTACAGTACCCAAACAGGAGAAAACTATGTCGATTCGCGTTGTAAAACAATACAGTGTGTTTTTAGCCAACCAGCCGGGTGCTTTAAAAGATTTTGCAGATTTATTTGTGCAAGAAAACGCCACGCTTTTGGCGGTTTCTTCCGACGTGCGTTTTGATGCGGCCGTGGTGCGTGTGGCCATTGATTACAAACAGGAAGTCGGCCATGCATTGACCAAAGCCGGATTCACTAATGTAAAGACAGATGCTATTTGTATTGATACTCCGGACCGTATCGGTATTGCGCGCGATATCGGGGCGGTGATGAGTCAGCATAACTTAAACATTACTTCCATTTACGGAGCGGCGGCTGTAGGCAATCAGGCGCGCTTTGTGTTGGTAGTCAGTGATATTCAAAAAGCCGTTAAGGCGCTGGAAGAATCCGGATTATTTTAATTCCTAGTAAAATATTTCTCTAAAAAAACACCCCCGGTTTATACCGAGGGTGTTGTTCTATATACTTTGTTAATCACTAACAATCATACGCATCGCCGCGAATAATTGTACCGAGACCGTCACAGGACCAATAATCACGGCAAGTGGAAGCGGACCCAACTTCATTACCAACTTCATCAAAAAGTGCGGATACAAATTTTTCCGTTCCTTTATGGCAGCCACCGCCACCACCACCGGAACCGCCGCCGCCACCGGCACCACCACCGGAACCGCCGCCGCCACCGGCACCACCGCCAGCACCGCCGCCAGCACCACCACCGGCACCGCCGCCGCCACCGCCGCCGTGACCGCCACCACCGCTACTGCCGCCACCACCGCTACTACCGGTGGACGGACAGTCATTGGCTACCCATATACACGTGCTACTACAAACCATACCAGAGTCAAACGTAAAATCTGTTTGTGTGGTACCCTTGTCGGTATTTACAGTGTCACTCACATCAGTTTTAAGATGGTCAGCAAACGTTACATGTCCCGAACCGGAAGTTACACTACCCGTACACGTATTACCTCCGAAAAAGCGGCTCTCTCCGGGAGTACAAACGTCGTCAGAGATTTCACAAGCCCCCTCTATACGGTCCCAGGCACCTGTTTTATTATTACAGACGTAAGAAATACTGGCTGTTCCTCTATTACAGTTTCCGCAAGACTTAGAGGTGGCTGCGGGTTTCGGATCACCCTTTCTACAATCAGTAATAAAAAATCCAGGATCATCAAGGTCCGGGTCCAAATCCGGTTCTGTACAAGTACAAGTGTCAGGATCTAAGATTTTTCCGCTCTTTGCACAAAAAGAGGCTCTCAAACCACAAGTCCCCGGATCCCAATCTCCGTAAATCCAGTCACCGTCCACGCATTGGGCCGTACGGGTATATTGCATAAAACCTTCCAGTTTGCTGGTTACCGGATCTCCCACACACTCTCTCTCCGGTTCGGGCAAGGCACATTCATCGGTCCGCGCCATAGCCACCAGTTCACTATTTAACGAGGTGCAAGACACATAGTTTTTGTTTAAACTATCGCAATATGGGCCATCGCAGCAAATACGTCCGTCTTGGTACGAAAGCATTTTCAAACTATAAGAGTTATCCTCATCTTTGCTGGTG
>CADBRU010000028.1 GCA_902797165.1 uncultured Elusimicrobium sp. | reverse complement strand
GCCGAGGTAGCTCAGTGGTAGAGCACTGGTCTGAAAAACCAGGTGTCGACAGTTCGATCCTGTCCCTCGGCATTTCTTTCTGCCTAAAAAAGGTTTATTTCGTTGTTGCTCTCTCGGTCGGGTACCTCGGACTCCGTCCTTTTACAGTACACACTCCCTCATTCGCGCCTAGAACTAAACTTTTTTAGTTTGAAAGTTTATCCTGCGAATTAAAGTATTTTTCTTTGAAAAGCGCGTCATGTCGCCTTTCCGCTTTCCCTCGGCATTTCTTTTTGTCCTAATTTGCTCAAAATAAAACGGAATAAACAAAAGTTTATCCCGTTTTTAAAAAAGAATTTACGAACTTATTTCACTTGCACGAGTGCAAAGTGTAAATAATCTGTCTCCGGCATGCCGATTAACACCGGGTGGTCTTTGGCTTGCCCGCGCAGTTCCACCAGCACCGCACGCTTGCCCGATTTACTCACACCCTGACGGATAATATCCACAAACAGTTCGCGCGAAATATGATGCGAGCAAGTAGAAAATGCCAAGTATCCGTTTTTCTCAAGACCCTCTAAGGCCATTTTGACCAGTTTAACGTACAAGCCCACGGCTTGCGGTAAATTTTTGCGGCTTTTGGCAAAGGCCGGCGGATCAAGTAGCACCATATCAGGTTGGTCGGGCAGTTCTTTTTTCTTCATGGCAGACAAAACGCGTTCGGCATCATCGCGGTGATACACGGCAATGTCTTTCACGCCATTGAGTTCCGCATTTTTATTGGCAAATTCCACCGCAGCGGCAGAGGAATCCACCCCCCACACTTGCGCCGCACCCGCCAGCGCCGCCGTAATACCAAACGAGCCGATATAGGAATATAAATCGACTACTAATTTATCTTTAAAATACGGTTTTAAGAAAGCGCGGTTTTCGCGTTGGTCATAATAATATCCGGTTTTTTGTCCGACGCGCAAAGGCACTTCGTATTTAACACCGTTTTCTTCAATTTGCACCGTGTCGGGCACCTCTCCGACAATATCGGGCGTATTGCCTAACCCTTCCAGCCCGCGAAACGCACTGTCGGCACGGTACAAAATACCTTTGGGTTTATAAATCTTTTTAAGTGCGGCGGTAATGGCATCTTTTTGTTTTTCCATGCCGGCCGTCAAAATTTCCGCGACCAAAACATCTCCGTAGCGGTCCACAATCAGCCCGGGCATTTGATCGCTCTCACCGTAGCACATACGTCCGTATTTACGCACGCCGATTTCTTTGCGGTAATCGTAGGCCAAATCTAAATGCTCAAAAATAAAATTTTCGGATAATTCTTCGGGTCCTTTTTGCACGAGCCGTACCGCTATTAAACTGTGCGGATTAAAAAATCCGGTCCCCACGCAATTGCCATCACTGTCCAAAACACGCACCAAAGTACCGGGCTCAATGGATGTATCCAAATGCGCAATTTCATTAGAGAAAATCCAATAATGCCCCGCGGCAATGCGGCGTTGTTCTTTGGGTTTGAGCGTGATGTCTAGCATGTAAAACTCCTAGTTTAACTCGTCGATTTCTTGCACCGGCATACCGGATTTGCAAAGCGGGCAATCTTTAGCCGCAAAGGTTTGTATCGGGTAAGAAAGCAGTGCACGCAACGGAATTTCAAGCGGCAAAATACCCATAGATCGGTCTACCATTACGGAAATACCAATCACTTTTCCGCCGGCATTTTCCACCAGTTGCTGGGCACGTAATACTTTGCGTCCGCCTACGGTGACGTCGTCAACAAGCAACACCGTTTCACCCGGTTTAATAGAAAAATTATGTTTCAAAATCATTTTGCCTTTGTCATCTTTGGAAGCAAAAATAGCCCGCGCACCGCGTACCCGTGCCACTTCTTGAGCAAGCACCGAGTTGGAGGGGGTTAATGCCATTACAATATCGGCCTTAGCCGGGAATTTTTCACTCATGGCTTGCGCAATTCTTTGCGCTAAATGCGGGTGCTGCAAAAGCAAAGAGGTTTGAATATACGTCTGACTATGAAAGCCCGAGGGCATTTCAAAATGTCCTTCCACCACGGCTCCGTGTTCTTGCAGTAAGGATAATAGATCTAAATTATTTCTTGGCATTGAATTCTCCTTTCATAAAATCGCTACTCTTTTTAAATTCCGTACGCAGACCGCGTTTGCGCGCGGCTTGAATTTGCGTATTGGTTTTTTTGGCACGCAGCATTTCCAGTTTCGGCTTTAACATAGAAGAAGATATTTTAAATGCCAGTGCCGGATTTCCATTTTCGTCCGTCAAGTTCTCCGCCAAAATTCCGCGACGAGATGACGGGGTAATCATGGTCCAAATTACCAGTTCAAATGTTTCACGCACCCAATCGGTCCAACCCGATACTGCCGCTGAAATAACCGGACCTTGCGTAAAAGCATTGTTTATAATCATTGTACCGTTTTTGAAGTCTACAGAAACAGCCATTTCTTCTACCGCTACATCTTTTAATACTTCACCTACCTTAAAACTTCCGCTGGTTTCCATACGGTGCAACATGATAAACGGCGTAAAAGTTACGTTAAGCGCTTCCTGTTCGGCAGCCACTTTTTCCATTTGGTGGATGACCCCTTCTTCCAACTTCATATCTAGTGTACCATTTAATGAAGCCGCTCCGGGCAATAAACCGGTTAAAGCAAATTCTCCGTTAAAGCGCTTGCCCGATAAAACCGTACTGGAAAAAGTATCTGCATATAAAGTGCCCGAAAAATTGGGCATAAACTCCGGCAGACGGTCTCTAAAATTGCGCATCCAGGCCAAATCTCCGCTTTGCACGGGGCTGGGTTGTGACGGCTCATCCGGAATAGCCGCTATAACATCTGCAAAATCTTGCACCACGCCGATAAATTTCATCGGATCGAGATTTTGCAAATAAATCGAAGTGTCAATGGTGCGATCGTCTTTCTTAATGTTATTAATGGACAATTTTAATTTGAGCGGCACTTCATTAAGTAACGCTGATCCGATATATCCGTATACGTTGCCTTTGCGGTAAGAAGCCGTCATTTTTAACTGCGAAAAAGTACTGTTGGCCACTTGCACCGTACCGTCGGTAATTTGAGCATACAAATCAGAGAAATTTTGCTTGGCGGAAAAACTACCGCTAACTCCTTTTGCTTCAAATCCCCAAAAAGAACCTGACATTTTTTTACCGCCGATTTCCACCAAAGACAAATTATTTTTGCCGCCTTTACGCACCAAAGAGCCCGACAACATACCCTGTCCGGTTAATTTGAAGCGTTTGAGTGCCGGATAATACGTAGAAACTTTATCTAAATCGGCCCAGCCCGTTTTTAATTTCAAATCAGCCGCCAAAGGGCTTGCCCCGAAATCTACCGTACCGGATGCAGATGCCGTAATTCGGTTGCTTTTCAAGGAAACATCTTCTAACGTAAGTTGCGTGTACGAATTGTCCAGACGCCCTTGCAAACTGATGGTGGAAGCCGGCACCCGGAAAGAGGGTAAATTACTATCAAATACGGATAAATCTTGATCGGAAATTTCCGGAGCGGTTGCCGTAACCGTGAAAAAAGGCGTTAGTAAATCTTGCAGTTGGATGCGCAGTTCAACGGGTTTTCGAAATACCGATACTTTTGTTTTAAATTCACGCAGTGCAAATTTCTCCCAATCAAAACCGGCAAAATTGATTTGTCCTTCTCCGTGTATTTCCAAGTCGGAAACATGATCACCCCAGCGGTTACGCACGACTGTTTCTAGTTCAAAATTGGACCAATCTCTAAAATTAAGTTTGTTAAAGTGCATGTTTAAACCGTAAATGGCATGGGCGGCACCGCTTTTGATATCTTTATAACTGATCACTCCGTTGCGAATACTCCAGTCTTCAATATGTATCTGCCATTTTCGACCGGTATTTTTATCCACGTAAGCGGTTTGACTCTGCGGTAATTTAATGGGAGGAACACTATATTCCCCGTTCTCGGTACGCAACACGCTAAAACGCGGTTTATTTAATGTAATTTCATCAATAATTAATTGATGTTCAAAAAGCGGCAACAGTTTGTATCGAATTGAAACAGACTCTGCGGAAATAAAAGGAAAACCGGGGTATATTTCATTGTCCAAAATAGCAAAACCTTTTAATTCAACCGTATTAAAAAATTTCAAATCTAAAGAGGCAATTTGCACCGGCCGATTAAATACTTCTTCTATTTGCTGCGTCATGGCTTCGCTGATTTTTTGGGCATTAAACAGTTTAGTAAGCACTATCCAAGATAATGCCGCCGTCAAAAAAGACAACATAACTACCAACAACATGGCTTTTAAAAACCAAGCCGACAAACGTTTCAGCCATTTTTTGAAATGACGTTTTGATTCGTTTTCACCGTCGGTAGGAGGTAACTGCGTTGAAGTCATATTTATGCTGTTTTAGTAGCGACCCAAGACCAAAATACTTGCCACACCATTCCCCAGGCCTGGCATGTACTGGTTATAACACTACGTCCCATCTCTAAAAGTTGTACCCGTTGCGGGAATAATAATTTAAGCACCAGCACCAGCACAGCCGCATTACATAACACAATAATCACAGATGAAAAAATGCGGCCGCCGGCCATAGTCAAATCCGGTTGATCTACTTCCCACAAAGTTTGAAAGGTTTGCACAAAATGAAAAGCCATAAAAAATCCGACCACAAACACAAATACCGCCCGGTATTGCGAAGCATCTAAAAATAAATCTAATCCTAAATACAAAAAGCCGGTCAAGATAGCATACAAAGGCACACAATACGGAGCCAGTACCACTGCAGCGTTAGTGCGGTCCATTTTCACATTGCCGCTATCGTCATTGACCGTAATGGAATGTACCCTAAAACCGCATAACATAGCCACTACCGCATGGGTGGCTTCATGCCCCCACACATACATTTTTTCGAATTTATATCCGCCAAAATGAATCACGCAGTACAACACCGCACCGGCCAAAAGTCCTACCGCCACTTGGAAATCTTTGAGCACATTTACAAAGGCTCCACCGGTTTCCACCACCACAAAAAAGGCCGTAGGTAATAATAAAAGCGCTATAATTAGTTTCAATATTTTCTTCATAAAAATTTTTCCGTCCAAGCAGAAGTTTGGTATTGTTCCGCTGCCAACTTCCGCGCTTGTGTCAGTACATTTAAATCAATCGGACTCGTTTCAAAATGCGTTTGTAAAAATTGCTCTGCTCCTTGCATAACCGCCCGTCGAAATAACGGATTTGTGCGGGCTTGCGCGCATTGCAAAGAGCCTTGGTATAAAACGCGATTTGAAAAACGCCGGATGGCTCCTCCTAAAATTTTTTGTCCGTTCACCATCAAATCATCTTGCACCGGATTAGCAAAGCACCCGGCTGCCACTCCGTTTTGCGCCGGAGCATATTTTTCCGCACTTACCATTCCCTGCCGTGAACTTTGCATCAATGTTTCCTTGGCAAGGGCTTGTTCGATAGCCCCGTGCAAACGAGCATAAATTTCTGCCGGGCGATCCTCACTTTCAAAAATCAAACTGAAAGTTAAATCCGCTCCGTGATATACAATGCCGCCCCCCGTAGGGCGCCTACATAGCGGACCTTTATCCGCAGCAATTTGGCCGCGTACGGAGTTATAAAATTGCGAATAACCAAACGTAACGGCCGGGCCATCGGCCCAATGGTAAAAACGCAAAATCGGCCCCGGTTGCAGTGCGTGCGCAAGCACTTCATCTACTGCCATGTGTTCAAAGACCGTCAAAGCCGGGGTCAATAAATTTTCTGCCATGTTACCAGTGCAAATTCGGCTCGCGCGCCGCACCTACTTCATCAATACGGCACACCGGCTGATTATGCGGAGCCTCTTTTACCAGTTGTGGCTGCGTTTGTGCTTCTTCAAAAATGACCTGCAATGCCGCAGCAAATTTCTCCAACATATCGCGGTTTTCCGTTTCCGTCGGCTCAATCATAATGGCTTCCGGCACAATGAGCGGGAAATAAATGGTCGGTGCGTAAAAACCGTAATCAAGTAAACGCTTGGCTACGTCTGTAGTGTGCACGCCGTTCATTTTATCTTTTTGAATAGTCAGCACACATTCATGCATACAAACCGTATCGAAAAAGGCCGGGAATGCATTTTTCAAAAGTACCCGCATATAATTAGCATTAAGTACCGCGTTTTCGGCAATTTCTTTGAGTGTTTTACCGTCAAACTGACGCAAGTAGGCATACCCGCGCAGACATACGGCAATATTACCGTAAAAAGATTTCATTTTGCCCAAACTTTTTGGCATTTTACCGCGCAAGGTAAAGGTACCGTTCGGCAATTTTTCGACCAGCGGTTTAGGCAAGAACGGTGCCACGTGTGCCGCCGCACCCACCGGTCCCGAACCCGGGCCGCCGCCACCGTGCGGAGCCGCAAAGGTTTTATGCAAATTCAAATGCATAATATCCACCCCGAAATCTACCGGTTTTGCTACGCCGATTAAGGCATTAAAATTGGCTCCGTCCATATACAAAAGTGCCCCTGCTTTATGCACCATATCCGCAATTTGGCGGATATCTTTTTCAAAAAGTCCGACGGTGTTTGGCACAGTCAGCATGACAACTGCGGTACGTTCCGACAAAGCATTTTGCAAGGCATTTAAATCTACACGTCCGTCGGGACCGGAATGAATATTAATTACTTTGTATCCGGCCATATTAGACGTAGCGGGGTTGGTACCGTGCGCCGTATCGGGCACAATTACTTCGGTGCGTTTTTTATCTTTCTTGGCTGCAAAATAGGCACGCGCAGTTAAAATACCGGTCAGTTCTCCATGTGCTCCGGCCGCGGGTTGCAATGTAAAAGCGCAAAGCCCCGTAATTTCTTTTAACAGTTCTTGCAAGTTATACAAAACTTCCAATGTCCCTTGCACCGCACTTTCCGGCGCAAACGGATGCGCCTGTGCAAAACCGTCCAAGGCGCTTAAGCGGTCATAGGACTTAGGATTGTATTTCATCGTGCAAGAACCCAGCGGATAAAAATGGCTATCCAAACAATAATTCTGCCGCGACAAATTGGTAAAATGCCGCACGGTATCTTGCTCGGTCATTTCCGGTAAACGGTCTATACTTTTGCGTAAGTATTTAGCCGGAACATATTTGTCCGGACTAAATTGCGGCTTCTCAAAACGCACCCCGCGACGCCCCGCGTGAGATTTCTCAATGCTAAGTTTATTCATTTCTAAAATTTCTTGCATATTAAAACCCCCTCAACGCTTCGACGTATGCTTGCAAATCGGCCTCGGTTTTGGTTTCCGTTACGCAAACCAGTAAACAATTTTTAAGTTCTTTGTTTACTTCGCCTAAATCATAACCGGCGGCAATCCCTTTTTTGGCCAGTTTCTTAATTACTTGCTTAGCCGGAACATTAAGTTCCACCACAAATTCATTAAAGAAATACCCGTCAAATTTAAGTTTATGCCCATCGGCCTTCAGTAGTTCGGCCAAGCGGTGGGCTTTTTCTAAATTCAGTTCGGCTACTTCGCGTAGCCCCTCGGGCCCCAGCAGCGTCATATAAATAACGGCATTTAATGCACAAAGCGCTTGGTTGGAGCAAATATTAGATGCTGCTCTTTCGCGGCGGATATGTTGCTCACGCGCTTGCAAGGTAAGCACAAAACTGCGCTTGCCGTTTTTGTCTTTGGCCATACCCACAATACGTCCCGGCACTTGGCGCACAAACTCCTTGCGGCAAGTAAAAATTCCGAGTCCCGGTCCACCAAAACTCATGGAATTACCTAAAGGTTGCCCTTCGGCCACCGCAAAATCAGCCCCGTATTGACCCGGCGTATGAAGTAGCGGCAAGGCAAGTGGCTTAGCAACTGCCACCAGCAAAGCCCCCGCTTTATGCACCAGTTCTGCAATATCTTCCAGCGGCTCTAATTGCCCTAAGAAATTCGGCCCGGCCACCAAAAAGCCCGATACTTCCGGTGTAAGTTTTTCGGCAAGTACCGTCAAATCTACCGTACCGTTTTTAAGCGGAATTTCTTCCATTTTCAGTTCCGGCACATATCTTAGATACGTTTTTAACACTTCTTTGTAATGCGGATGAAGTCCTGCAGAGTACAAAAGTTTGTGGCGGTTATTAATGCGCAAACACGCGGCTGCGGCTTCCGCAAGCGCAGTTGCTCCATCGTAGTGAGAAGCACTGCAAACATCCATATCAAACAGTGAACAAATGCAACTTTGAAATTCATAAATCGTTTGCAAAGTCCCTTGGCTGGCTTCAGCCTGATAGGGCGTATAAGCGGTTAAAAATTCCCCGCGGCTGCTTAGTGCATTGACCGCCGCCGGAATAAAATGTTCCTCGCATCCGGCGCCGATAAAATTACAAAGCGGTTTGTTTTTGCTGGCCAAGTCCTGCATATGGCGCGTTAATGCTTGCTCGGTCAGAGCCGCCGGTAAATTAAAATTCGGGTATAATAAATCGGACGGAATTTGCGCCAGTAATTCGCGCACGTCTGCCGCGCCGATCTTTTGAAGCATAATCTTTTTATCTTCTTGTGTATGAGGTGTAAACATAGAAATCCTCTAAAAAACCCCGCCCGCAGGCGGGGAGTGATTATTTGTCTAACGTTTCTTTGTAAGTTTTTAAATCAAGCAGTACATCATATTCTTCGGGCTTAGCGGCTTTGATTTTAAAAAGCCAACCGTCCCCGTGTGCAGCGCGGTTTACCAAAGCCGGATCGGCATTGACGGCTTCGTTTACTTCCACAATTTCACCGCTGACAGGTGCATAAATTTCACTGGCAGATTTGACAGATTCAATCACGCAGCAATTTTGTCCGGCCGTTACCGCTGTGCCGATTTTAGGTAAATCGACAAATACAATATCGCCGATTTCTTGTTGGGCATATTCACTGATACCGACGGTAACTACTCCATTATCCATATAAGCCCATTCATGGGTTTTGGCATATTTACTATTTTCTGCTGTATGCATAGTTTCTCCTTATACCCGATTTTGATAAAACGGTGTTTTTACTTTTTTAGCCGGAATTAACCGACCGTGTATTTCGATTTCTACAGTTGCATCTTCCGGTAAATCTGTATCGGCATACCCCATGGCAATTCCCTTGAAAAGCGGAGAAAAAGTGCCGCTGGTTACCCGGCCTACTTCTTTACCGTCTTTAAAAATTTTGCATCCTTCGCGCGGCACACCCGGAGCGGTCAACACAAACCCGGTTAAGCGCTGCCGGTAGCCTTTTACTTTTTGTGCAGACAAGGCATCTTGTCCGATAAAATAGTCTTTATCGAGTTTAACAACCCAACCGCAATTAGCCTCATAAGGACTTTGCGTGCCGGTGGCATCTACGCCGTTAAGTAAATATCCGGCTTCCAAACGAAGCACATCGCGCGCGCCGAGTCCGCACGGCTTTACACCGGCGGCTTTTAATTCATCCCACAAATGCACAATGGCCCGCGGCGGCAGCATTACTTCTACTCCGTCTTCTCCGGTATATCCGGTACGGGTCACATACCCTTCCGCGCCGAAAAGTTCAATCTTTTTAATGGTAAAGCGCGCCATGTCTTGCACGCCCGGTATTAAGGCCGCGGCATATTCGATTGCCTTCGGCCCTTGCAATGCAATCATACCCCAGTTATCACTGTCGTTGGTGATTTTTACGCTAAAGCCGGCGGCGTTTTTGTGGAACCACGCCACATCCTTATCGATACAAGCGGCATTGACCACCACTAAATATTTTTCGGGAGAAAGCGCAAAGGAAATAGCATCATCGATAATATGTCCTTTCTCGTCTACAATATGCGAATAAGTTCCCTTAAATTGGGTGCGTTTAATAATATTCGTGTTTACATATTGCAAAAATTTCCATGTATCTTTGCCTTCTACCCATATTTGTCCCATATGAGATACATCAAACATACCCGCCGCTTCACGTACGGCTTTATGTTCGGCTAAAATGCTGTCAAATTGTACCGGTAAAAACCAACCGTGAAAGTCCACCATTTTACCGCCCGCTTCAAGGCATGCGGCGCACAAGGGTGTCTTTTTTAGATTTTCCGTATTTTCTGGATTCACAAAACTACCCTCCCAACAATATAAGAGTATTGTATAAAATATGGCGTAATTTTCCATTGATTTTTTAGGTCTAGACTTATCAAATTGCTATAATAGAGTTATGGCAGATACAGACAGCGTCGTCAGTGACGTAAAACTTTTTATTGAGCGCCTGAAAAAAGAGATGCCCGAAGTGTTCGGCGGTCCCGGAGAAAACGCGGAAACCGAGAGCGGCAAAGTGCTTTTTCAGGGAAAACTCTGCAACGCTCACGTGCATTTGACCCCCGACCAAGAAGAAGGCATTGATTTTACGGGGGACACCTTTAATATCTATCTGCAAACGCAAGAGGCCGACCCTAATGCACTGATGGAAAAGTGGCTGCACGATAAAGCCGCCGAGGTCCTCAAGGCCAAAACCGCCGAGTGGGCCGCCAAAATGGGCGTAGAATATAACAATATTGTGATTAAAGACCAGCAGACCTTGTGGGCCAGTTGCTCTGCCAAAAAGAATATCAATTACACCTACCGCATTATCAAAATGCCCGAAGCCATACGCGATTATTTAATCGTGCATGAACTGGCGCATTTAGTACATATGAATCACGGTGCGCAATATTGGCAACTGGTGGGGCAGTACTGCCCGGACTACAAGGCACACCGCCGCTGGCTCAATGAAAACCGCGGCGCCGTGTTTGCCAAATTAGATTTGAAATATACTCCGGAAAACGAAGACGCTACCCCCGCAAATTAAAAATGCCGCCACCGTAGCGGTAGCGGCACTGCCTTAAGGGCTCCCAATTTTAGGCGCGGCAATCTAATTTACTTTGCACTTCACTGGGCAAAGTAGGTAACTCAAAAACCACAAAGCCGCTTTCTTGAGCAGTCGGCCGGGCCAGTTCGTATTCACTGTTTCCCTGCACCAGTTTAGTACCTATCCATTGGCGGTATTGATGAGCCTGACTGGCGGGCTCATAGCAAGATTGTGCCACATACAAAGCCCCGTCTTTTTCAATAGCCGAGCAAGCAGTCTCCACCACGGTAGGTTTGCCCCAAGGGAAAGTAACCGTTACCTTGCGGCGGGAAACCGTTTTGGTATTATAAACGTTCCATAAGGCTTTTACCGTTTTTAATGGGGCGGCGGATTTAGCCTCGTGTTCTTGCTGCAGACGAAGGATTTTTTGCTCTAGTACTTTACTTAAGTTCGGCAAAGTTTCACTTGTCTTAGCCGCGCACACCCCCATAGATGCTAATATCATCAGGGCGCTAATTAGTATTTTTACACTTGTGTTTTTCTTCATACTTTTCTCCTAAGTAAATATATTATAGCAAAAGTTAGTTTAAACTAACAAATAAATTTAGTCCTACCTAACTTTTAGGTCTTAAGTCCTATATCAAAAACCCGCTCGGCAGAGCGGGTTTAAAAATATACAAATTTTAGTTTAGTACATCAGGTAGCCGCAAAGTCCGGCGGCCAAGATAAGTTTAATCGGATGCAGTTTGTAGCGTGCAGTTAAAAGAAAGGCCAGCGCAAAAAGCAGTACACTTTTGCCGTCCACAAAATTCTCTTTATTACAAAGTACCAAGGCCGCCGCCGCAATCAGTCCCACTATGGCCGGGCGCAACCCGCCAAAAACCGCTTTCACCGGTTTATTTTCGCGGTGTTTTAAAAACCACCCCGCCAGCAAAATCATAATCATAAACGACGGCAAACATACTGCTAGCGTAGCAAGCGCACTGCCCCACGCACTACCTGTAGCGGCATAACCGGTATACGTAGCCATATTAATACCCACGGGGCCGGGCGTCATTTGGCTGACCGCCACAATATCGGTAAATTGCGCGCTTGTAAGCCATGCATGCTTAAAAACCACTTCGTTTTGAATAAAGGAAATCATGGCGTACCCGCCGCCGAAATTAAAGAGCCCAATCTTAAAAAATGTCCAAAATACTTGCGCGTAAATCATGAGCGTGCTCCTCTGCAAAACAAATATCCACCAAGCCCCGCCATCAAAACGATATACACCGGAGAGACGTGCATCAGCCACACCAGTAGCGCACACAAAATAGGAAACCAAACGGTTTTCCATGTAATACCGGCGCTTTTGGCCAAACGGAACACCGGCACCGCAATCAGCGCCACCACCGCCGGACGAATCCCCTTAAAAATACGTTCTATGATTTGATTATCGCGGAAATTTTGAAAGAAAATCGCAATCAGTAAAATAATAAGAAAAGACGGAATCACCGCCCCCAGTGCCGCGCAAATTGCTCCGCGCAGCGAGCGCAGTTTATACCCCACGAAAATAGCCATATTGACGGCCAAAATGCCCGGGGCCGCTTGCGCTAGGGCCGTTAAATCTAAAAAATCTTTTTGGCTCAGCCAATTGCGCTTAACGGTCAGTTCGGCTTCCATCAGCGGCAGCATGGCATATCCGCCACCTAATGTGAACAAACCGATTTTAGAGAAAATCACAAACAGTTGCGCGCATTGTTTCATGCGTATATTGTAGCAATTTACATGTCAAAACACGCCGGTAAAAAAGATTAGTTTAGGGTATTTTTCAAAAAACCACTTGACAACCTTAAAAAAAAAAAAACATACAATTTTACTAACCCTTTTATTTTTTGGTAAAATTATTTTGGAGATTGTGTTTATGAAAAACAAAAAGAATAAAAATGAGAATAATAAAATGTCATTCCCGAATGTCTTAATCGGGAATCTCTGCCTAATGAATAATAAAATGGTTGAGAGCCACGATAGAAACACTCGGGGACGACACTTGCGT
>CADBRU010000027.1 GCA_902797165.1 uncultured Elusimicrobium sp. | reverse complement strand
TCCTTTTTCTTTTTTAATGCCGGTTTTTTCTACTTTTTTGGGCTTTCCGCCTTTTTTGCCGCCGCGGGCCATTTGTACACGGGCCACATCGCCGTCTTTGTCAATGTAGTACAAGAAACCGTCTTCGCGTTCTACGCCGATTTTCATTACTTTTTCAGCCATTTGAACTTCCTCCTTGATTTGATCACTACTTGTTGCAGGGTCTAGATTAATAAATCAAAAGGTGTTGTTCGTAAACTCCCTCGAACCTTTGAGTCATAAGACCCCTACGCAAAAAGTCTAATAAATATTGCAGGCTTTTGCAAGTCTTTTTTTGAGTCGAACTTAAAAATAATCTCCCTCGGGGCTGTTTTTACGTCGTACGCGTAGCAATTAAAAGGGGGCCGAAAAATTTGAAAATTTTAGCGCTAAAGCCCCGCCGAGGGGGGTCTAAATGTTATAATACATTATATATCCCCGTTTTTCAGAGGACCTTTTTTATATGTATTTGAAAGCCATAGAAATTGTCGGATTTAAATCTTTTGCAGACCGCATGCGGCTTGATTTTGAGCCGGGCATTACCTGCGTGGTAGGCCCTAACGGCTGCGGAAAATCAAACGTTATTGATTCGGTGCGCTGGACAATCGGAGAAATGAGTTGGAAGGCCCTGCGTTCGGCCTCTATGGTGGATATTATTTTTAACGGAACTGCCAAACGCGCTCCTTTAAATATGGCGCAAGTGAGTATGATTTTTGATAACTCCACGCGCAACTTACCGCTTGATTTTAATGAAATTACCGTTACACGCAAAATCTTCCGCTCCGGCGAAAGTGAATACTATTTAAATAAGGTACAATGCCGCTTGCGCGATATACGCGATTTATTTTTAGATACCGGTATCGGCGGGGAAGGATATGCCATTATCGACCAGGGCGGAGTAGAAAGTGTTTTATCCGCCACGCCGGAAGAACGCCGCGAAATGTTTGAAGAAGTGGCGGGTGTATCTAAATACAAAGCCAAACGCGAAGAATGTATCCGCCGCTTGGAACGGGTAGATTTGGACTTGGCGCGTTTGTCCGATACGGTAGTTTTAATTGCCGAGCAAATTAAAAAATTAGACGGTGAAGCCCGTAAAGCGCGTTTGTATCAAAAATACCGCGAAGAACTTAAAGAGAGTGAAATTGCTATTTCCTTATATTCTATTAAGGAAGCGGACGGACAAATTGCCAAACATACCGGGGAATTAGATCCGATTGTCAAACGTATGGCAGATTTGGAAAACCAAATTTCCGCGCAAGAAGGCCAAGCAGCCGCTATGGATTTGAATTTAACCCATAAACAAAAAGAAGTAACCGCCTTTAATGAAAAAATCGCGGCCAGTAAATATCAAGTGGGGCTTTTGGAAGGGGCCATTAAAAATTGTGACAATTTGACCGCGGAATTTACCGCGCAACTAGCGGCTTCGGGCAGTGAGGCCGAGCGCGGGCAAAACCGCATTAAAGAAATTGCGCCGGCCATTGCCAAACTAAAAGAACAATTGGCTAAAGCCGATGCACAGTTGGCTCCGCTGCAAAAAGAATATAATGAAACGTTTGCCGCTTCGCAAAAGCAAGATCAGGAATTGCGCGATACGGATATGAATATTCAGCGCGCCAGTACCGATTTAATGCGTTTGGTGCAGAGCCAAATGGAATGTCAAAATAAAATTTCACTGGAAGAATCAAATGTCCAGCGCGAAAGTGAAGATTTAATTACATTAGAAAAACGCAGTCAGGCCGGCAGCGGCGTAGAAGCGGTACGTAAAGCGTTAGAAGAAATTCGCACCCGCTTGCAGGCTAAAGAGCATGCCGTCAAAACCGCGCGGGAAAGTATTGCCGCGCAAGAAAATACGGTAAAAGATTTGCAACAAAAACGCAGTACATTAACCGAACAATTATCTGCTTTGAAATCTGAAAAAGCCGCCTTAAACGCCAAACTGGAAATGATCCGCACCCAAGGGGAAAATGACCCGTATTGGGTGGGGGTACAATTAATCAGCAAAGCGCAAATTGCCGGTGTAAAAGGGACGCTACGCAAAGCATTAAAATACAAAAAAGCATTGGCTACCGCCGTAGAAGAAGCGTTTGGAAAATATTTGGACGCAGTGTTGTGTGAAAATCAAAATGCGGTAAACAAAGCCATTGAAAAATTAAAAGCGCACGGCAAAGCCCGTTGCAAGTTTATTATATTAGACCAAGTTCCTGCGGCGGGAAAAACATCCGGCTCGTTGAAAAACGAACTGACGTATGCCAAGGAACTGGACAATTTGATTTCTTTATTAATCGGCAATTATACGGCGGATGAACAAGGGACATTGACGGACGGATTTTTTGTCAGCGCGGGAGCCGCTGTGGCGGCGCCGGAAGCCTATTGGGGCGAAGAAGAAAACGTAAAACAGGAACTGGCCGAGAAAGAAACCCAAGAAGAAAAAATTTCCAAAGAAATGATTGCCGCTTACGAAGGCTTAACCAAAGCCGAAGAAACCTTGCGCAATTTGCGCGCACAAGCACAAGAAGCGGCCGTAGCGGCCGGTGCGGTACAAGGGGAACTGACGGCCAAAGAAAGAGAACTTAAACAAGCCGAAGAAGTATTGGCGCGCGAAGCCGCCCAAAAACAAGAACTTGTTTTGCGGGTAGATCGGCGTAAACAAAATATGCAGAAACTGCAAGCAGATTTGCAAAATATAATCGGGCAACAAACCGACATTAAACAAAAAACGGAAGCCTTGCGTTTGCATAAGGTGGAACTACAAAAACAAACCGAGCAAAGCAAAGCCCGTTTGAACGATTTGAACAGTAAATTATACGAGGCTAAAATCCGCCGCAATAATGTGGAAGTAGATTTGAAATCTACGGAATTTGAATATAATACCCTTTTGCAAAACGAAGGCAAACGCGCCGAAGCGGCCAAATCGGCTAATGCTCGTTTACAGGCGCTAGCCGAAGAAAAATTGTCTACGCAAGCCAAACTGTCCACCGAGCGTGATACCTTGGCGGCTTTGGAAACCGACGAATATAAATTGCGTCAGTCTTTGGAAGCCTTAAAGAAAGAATTTGACGATAAAACCACCGCTCTTAATGCTAGCAAAAAGCAATACAGTGATTTACAAATTAAACAAAATGATTTGGAAAACGCACTGGCCAATGCACGGCGTCAACGCACCACGGTAGTCAATAATTTATTTGAAAGTTGGAATATTACTCCGGAAGAGGCACAATTGAAATTCGGAGATAAACAAGTGGACTACGAGCGCGTGAAAATGATGCGCAAACGTATTGAAAATATGGGCGCGGTGAATATGACCGCACCGGAAGAATACGACGCGTTAAGCGAGCGGCATAATTTCTTAAAGAGCCAAATTAATGATTTGGAAGAAGCCAAAAAAGATTTGCGCTCCGCTATTCATAAAATTAACATCACTACCCGCGATAACTTCAAATATACCTTTGAACAGGTTAAGATGCACTTTAAGAATATTTACCAAACGCTTTTCCGCGGCGGCGAGTGTGATTTGGTGCTGACCGACCCCGAAAACTTATTGGAGACGGGTATCGAAATTTATGCGCAGCCTCCGGGTAAAAAATTATTAAATATTTCCTCTATGTCCGGTGGTGAAAAAACCTTGACGGCACTGTCCTTGCTTTTTGCGTTCTTTACGCATAACCCTGCACCGTTCTGCATTATGGACGAGGCCGATGCGGCTTTGGACGAAGCCAATGTGGAGCGTTTTGTGAACTTAATTAAAGAATTTTCCAATACCACGCAATTTATTGTAGTGACTCACAATAAACGCACCATGGAATCTGCCCGCCGCTTATACGGTATTACCATGGAAGAAAGCGGTGTGTCAAAGGTGATGTCCGTCAACTTGGCAGACCGGGCCGAAACAGCCAAAAAAGAAGAAATCGAAGCCTTGGCGGTGCAATAATGCGCTATGGGGTTATTTCCGATATACACAGCAATATAGAGGCCTTTGAAGCGGCACTGGACCGTTTGACGCGTGAAAAGGTAGACAAATATATCTTTTGCGGTGATCTAATCGGCTACGGGCCGGATCCAAAAGCCTGTATTGATTTGTATGGCTCCCTAGTGAAAAAAGATTTAGTGCAAGGCGTGCTTGGCAATCACGACGGCATTGTGGTACACCCGGAGTTGCAAGCCTATTTTCATCCCGAAGCCCTTAAAGTATTAGAGTGGACGCTAAAACAACTTTCCCCGCAAGATATGCGTGTGGTGTCTTTTTTGCCTGCCGTGGTGCGCGGCAGTAAATTTATGGTGGTGCACGGCACTCCGCGCGATCCGCTTAAAGAGTATTTTGTAAATACCAATCAATATCATGCTTTATATGATGAATGGAAAGGCCAAATTTTGTTTATCGGGCATAGTCATATCCCTTTTTATATGAGCGGAAATGAGAAGCGTTGCAAAATTCATTTAATACATGAGGAACACATGGTTGTTTTAATGGAAAAAGCGCGCTATGTCATTAACCCCGGTTCGGTGGGGCGTCCGCGGGATAATAATCCGTTGGCTTCGTTTGGTGTGTGGGATACTTCTACGCAAGAATTTTTATTTTTGCGTGAAGAATACGATTGGGAAAAAACCCAACGCAAAATGCGCAAAGCGGGCATACCGGGCAATCTGACGGAAACCCTATCCATGGGTTTATAATTTCCTTTATTATTTTTTGTATTGAAAAGAAGTAACCCCAAAAATCGCAATAACAAGGTCATCCCCGAAGGTTGTAGTCGGGGAATCTTCAACTTACTAAGCCGTGTAATAAAAAAGATTGTTGCTTATCTAATACAATAAAGTCAGCGGAAGATCCCCGACAGGGACACTCGGGAATGACGGCTCTTTTTATAAATTTTTCAAAAAAGACTTGACAAACGCAGTTTTTTTTTTTTTTACAATAGTAATAGTAATATGCTACAGTAAAATAAGATCCGTCATCCTTGGGGCTGCGTAGTAGCAACCGGGGATCCATCAGTCATAAGGAAAAACAACCTTTATAACAACTGGATTGCCGGTCCACGCCGGCAATGACAAATTAAATA
>CADBRU010000026.1 GCA_902797165.1 uncultured Elusimicrobium sp. | reverse complement strand
TATTTAATTTGTCATTGCCGGCGTGGACCGGCAATCCAGTTGTTATAAAGGTTGTTTTTCCTTATGACTGATGGATCCCCGGTTGCTGCTACGCAGCCCTAGCGATGACGGATCTTATTTTACTGTAGCATATTACTATTACTATTGTAAAAAAAAAAAAAAAACTGCGTTTGTCAAGTTTTTTTGAGAAAGGATAAATTGGTACAATAAAGTATGCTTAAAAAATTGCTTCCTTTTTTGTTTTTGCTTTGTGTTTGCCCGCTACTGGCGCAGGTAAGCGTATTGTCTGTTACCGACGAGGATAAGCACTCACAAAAAGAAGATTTTTGGCATACTTTTGAATATTTTATTCTTACCGAAAGCGGAAACGGGGGCAAATGCCAAGCCACGCGCGTAGCAAAAAATTGGTTTGTTACGGCGGCGCATTGTGTGGTAAACCGTTGCGAAAAAGGATGTACGCTGCAAATTGATTTACTGGAGCAACCGGTTTCCGTACTCATTCAGGCCAAACATACGGACAAAAAACCGATTATCTTTATCCATCCGAAATACAATGATAAAGAGCGTATTGTGGTAGCGCATGATTTTGCGCTCTTGCACGTGGACGTGGCCAATGCTCCGGCGGTTTATTACAGCCGTCCGACCAAAGCCCAACCGCGCAATAAGGGCATTTCGCGCACCGCTTTTCAAAATTATTTGAAACAAAACCCCACCGCTCAGCGTGAATTTAACCGGGCTTTGCGTCCGGATTTGCCGCCGCTTCTTATGTTTGATAACGTAACCAAACGCATAGACCGCAAATTATCGGTGGTGTCTATTTTCGACGGGAAGCGTGGTATTTTGCAAAATCCGAACCCGTCCGATTATGTCAAAGAACTAGGCTTTGCTTACACGAAAAACTTCGGCGTGAGAGAGGGAATGAGCGGATCGGGCGTCATGACAAATACCGGGGAGTTAGCGGGTATTATTTCTTCTTATTTAAGCGTCAAAACTCCCGCCCAAAATAAAAACGAACAGTATTTTATGTTTACGGTGTTTAATTCGGAGTTGACCAGTTTTATGGAAGAAGTGATGGGGAGCGATTATTATAAAATAGACCGCAAAGACGCTACTCCCAATTACGTCACACGCAGTCCTAAAAATCATCAGGAAATTATAGAGGCTGTGCAGAAAATGAATAGCAAAAAATAAAACCTCGGAGTTTATCCGAGGTTTTTTAAATTATTCTTCTTCGCGTTTGGCCTTGCGGCGGTCGGCCCGTTTGGCTAAACGTTCCGCCTTGGTTTCGCGGCGTTTGTAACCGGCATGCTCGGGGTTTTGGGCGGCTTGATTATCCAAACTGCCGTTCCACTCAAATTCACGCCCGCCGGCCATTAAGGTATCTCCGTCTTGCACACCGGCTTTGAGTAAGGCTTTCTCGAGTCCGATTTTTTTGAAAATACCGCGCAGCCGTGTAACCGCTTCGGTTTGCGTGAAGTTGGTCATGGCAATAAATTCATCAATTTTTTTACCGCTGATATGTACGATTCCTTCTTCGTCTCGCGTAATGGTAAAAATAGGCTCTACTTTATGCAAGGCCGTTTGTGTTTTTTCTATCTTTACGACAGGCACGGGCGTAACGGATAAAATTTTAACCACTTCATCAAGTACCTGTTTAATGCCCTGCCCCGCCGCCGCAGACATAAGCATTACTTTATTCTTTTTATATTTTTTGCTTAACTGCTCATATACTTTTTGAGCGGAAGGCAAGTCGGCTTTATTAACTACAATAATGCGCGGCTTTTTGGCCAAGTTTTTATCAAATTGTTTAAGTTCCTTTTCAATTACTTTGACAGAGTCCGCGGCCGTCATTCCGTCAAAACCGTCGGGATCTACTAAATGCAACAGTACGCGCGTGCGTTCAATATGCTTTAAGAATTGATGACCAAGCCCCTTGCCTTCACTGGCTCCTTCGATAATACCCGGGATATCGGCCGTAGCAAAAGAGCGGCCCTTGTGCATGGTGATACCCAAATTGGGGTTTAAGGTAGTAAACGGATAATCGGCAATGCGCGGGCGCGCGCTGGAAATGGCGGTCAAAAAGGTGCTTTTTCCGGCGTTGGGAAAACCGACCAGACCCAAATCGGCCAGTACTTTAAGTTCCAAAATTAGAGTAATTTCTTCACCGGGTTGACCCAGTTCGGCAAAGTGCGGGCAAGTGTTATTGCGGGTTTTGAAAGATTGGTTTCCGCGGCCGCCCATACCGCCTTTGGCAACTAAAAGTTGTTGTCCGTGCGCGGTAATGTCACCTAAAAGTTGTCCGTCTTTGTAAACTAAGGTGCCGAGCGGAACGAGCACAATTTTATCTTCCCCACCGCGGCCGGTTTTATTATAGGTGCCGCCCTTTTCTCCGTTTTGCGCTTCAATGTGCGGATTGTAGGCCAGTTCCAGTAAAGTGGTCAGGTTGCTTTCTCCTTGAATAATCACGTCTCCGCCTTTTCCGCCACAGCCGCCGTTCGGGCCGCCGAACTCAATAAATTTTTCGCGGCGAAAAGACATACAACCGTCTCCGCCTTTTCCGGCGGTAATGTAAATTTTGACGTGATCTAGAAAACTACCCGATTGCATATTATTCCTCTTCTAAATTTTCTTCTTGCAACAATTTTTTACTCAGCGCCCGTTTAGCCTTATTGCGTGCACGTTTGGCTTTGGTGCGGGCTGACTTTTTGGTGGTGGTATAGACCCACTCATCTTGTTTAACAGGCAAAATCTTATCTTTCATATTATACAACTATCGTCAAAAAAAGCGGCGGGTGGTTGCCCGCCGCTTTTTAATCAGACAGATTATTTGGTTTCCGTCTTTTTGGCTTTGGCCGGGGCTTTTTTAGCAGCCGGTTTAGCGGCGGCTTTCGGCGCGGCCTTTACTTCTTTCTTTGCGGCGGCTTTTTTAGCTGGGGCTTTTTTGGCTTCCGTCCCTTTCGGATAGACGGAGATTTTCTTTTTGCCTCGATAAGCCCATTCAAAGGTAACAATACCGTCTACGCGTGCAAAAAGGCTGTCATCGCTGGCGCGGGTTACGTTGGTACCCGGCAAGAATTTAGTTCCTTTTTGGCGGACGATAATTTCGCCGGCGTGTACGAATTGGGAACCGAAACGTTTGACGCCTAAGCGTTGACCGTGGCTGTCTCTACCGTTAGAGGAAGAACCTTGTGCTTTTGTATGTGCCATAGTTTTCTCTCCTGATTACCCGAGTACAATGTCGGCAATTTTAATTTGCGTTAAATCCTGTCTGTGACCTTGGGTTCTTTCATACCCTTTTTTGGGTCTGCGTTTAAAGACTAGGATTTTCGGACCTCTCAAATGTTTGACCACTTGAGCGGTGACCTTGGCGTTTTGAGACGCCTTGGTATCTGCTGAGGTACCTTCT
>CADBRU010000025.1 GCA_902797165.1 uncultured Elusimicrobium sp. | reverse complement strand
GTATCGTCTTTGGAAGGAGCAGACATTACTACATATTTGGCACCGGCTTTGATGTGGGCTTGTGCTTTTTCTTTGGTCAAGAATAAACCGGTAGATTCTACGATATATTCAGCACCCACTTTATCCCAAGCCAAGTTGGCGGGATCTTTTTCAGCGGTTACGCGAATGGCTTTGCCATTGACGATTAATTTGCTGTTTTCTACATCTGCTTTTACGTCCCCTTCAAATTGACCGTGCATGGTGTCATATTTGAGCATGTAAGCCAAATAGTCTACCGGGGTCAAATCATTGATACCAACGATTTCAATTTCGGGGTGATTCATTGCCGCGCGGAATACGAAGCGGCCAATGCGGCCAAAGCCGTTAATACCTACTTTTATAGTCATACTTTGTACTTCCTCCATTAAGTTTTAAAACTACCTGTCTTTATTATTTTACAAAATTTTGACGATGTCGTCCTATTTTTAGCGGTTGCGGCTACGCCCGAGCAAGCGCAATATTTCCATATACAACCACACTAAAGTCACCATCAGTGAAAAGGCCGCATACCATTCCATGTATTTAGGCGCGCTGACTTGACTGGTTAAATGATCGATAAACGCGAAATCAATCAAGAAATTCATAGCCGCCACAATGCAGATAAAAACATTGATGGCAATGGCCCAGCCACTGGTGCTGGTAAAATAAGCCACATTTACCCCAAATAAAGAGAGCACCAGGGATCCTAAATAGAACAAGGCAATGGCTCCGGTGGCGGCGGTAACGCCGATTATAAAGGTTTTATTTACCTTAATGATACCCGTGCGGTAAATAAATAGCATAATGCCGAACACCAGTAAAGTAATGGTAATGGCTTGACCGACAATTCCGCTGTATTGCGCCTGATAAGCCGCGGAAATAAGACCCAGTACAAGTCCTTCTCCGAAAGAATAAAACGGAGATAAGAGCGGGGCTGAAGTCTTTTTGAAGATGATAATCATGGCTATCACGAAAGCCACCAAAGAGATAGGCCATGCAAGCCCTGCTATTTGTGCCGCGTGATTAAAACCGATAATTCCCCCCACTACACATAATAAAAGCAAGAAACAGGTTTTGTTAATCGTTCCTTGCAAAGTCATTTCTTCGCCTACGCGCACGCGTTGTTGTTCCAGCGTTTTTTGGTAAGCCGCTTCATTAAATAACGGATTTCCTTGAGACATGTTTTTCTCCTCCTAGTAGGATACCTATATTTTATAATATTTGTTTTCCGCACAGGGAACTTGTTTTGTATTAGATAAAAAACCCCCGGGCATTTGCTCGAGGGTTTTTGTTATAAATCATTTTTAGAAAAGAAGCATGTGTGTTTTTACACGTTCCCAATCTCCTTTCTTGGTGAGGGTTTTTTTGACGAAGTTATAATCACTTTCTTGTAAGTCAAAGAAACTGTTTACAACTTCTCCCTTATAGTCTGCAATCAAATAATCACCTGTATCAGGAACAGTAGGATGAATTTTTCCGGCATTAAAACCTACTAAATATTGTGCTCCGTATTGGTCCTGATAGAACAGCGGATCCCCACCGGTGGCAGACATCTCCATTGCGGATTCATCCAGCTTGAAAAGACCGTCTTTGTAAGAACCGGTTTCCAAGGAGCGGCTTCTTACGGCTCCGGTTCCGAAACGGCTGGTGCGCACTTTGAAACTACCATGTCTGCGTGTGCCGTCCGCTAAGAGAGAGAAAATGTTATCTCTGAAAAAATATACATTGGCTTTCGGTTTATCAGCCATTAAATCTTTAGCCGGAGTATCTCCGATATAAACCAACACCACATTGGGCCCTTTAAATACATGGTTTTTAACGGAAATATTAGATTTTTTACCATCGAAATAAATGTTTCCTACCGGTCTTTGATTTACGATGGTGTAGGGCGTATTGGCCAAAATATAGTTGGGGTATCCGACCGCACCTTCATCCTCATCACCAATACATTCGATAGAACCGATTAACCAATTTTCATCAATCAGAAACATCGAGCAACCTTTGAATTTGGTGTTATAGTTAAGAATAACCTCATGATAATTTCCGTTTTTATCTTGATGGGCTTGATTGATAACGATCATAGGACCGTATTCGGAAGAATGTTCATATACAATTACGGCTTCCGGGTTAACTTGTTCCAAATTCCAATTGGTGTCATCGGGAGTAGTACCCGGAACCATGTAAGCAGAAGAAAGGTGGTCCGCATTTTTATCGAGGATGTCATACATGCTAAATTCTGTCTCGACATTAAAACTTACCTCTATTACGCTTTTAATAGAGTCTTTAGAATAAGCCACTGCTTCCGCCTTTTGTTTGATAGCGTCTAAATCTATTTTTTGCTCGGCGGCAAAGGCAACGGTTACCATCCCTAGAGTCAGCAATACTGCCAATAACTTTTTCATACGATTCTCCTTTAGGAAAATTTCCTTATATACATACTATAATAATTTACACGTAAATTTCCAGTGCAAAAAGACCTAATTTGAAAAAGATAAAGGTCCTAGATAAAAATAGGACCTATTCAATAAAAAAGCCCGCCGAAGCGGGCTTTAAGATTAACGGCTAAATTACATCATGCCGCCCATTCCCCCCATGCCGGGCATAGCGGGACCATGGGAATGTCCTTCTTTTTCAGGGGCATCCGCTACTAAACATTCGGTCAGTAACACGGTGGCCGCGATAGAAGAAGCATTTTCTAAAGCGGTGCGTACCACTTTGGCCGGGTCCACGACGCCTGCTTTCAACAGGTCACCATATTCACCAGTTTCGGCATCAAAACCGTCAGCAGCGCCTTTCATAGATAATACTTTATCTACTACGACCGCGCCATCCAAACCGGCATTGATTGCGATTTGTTTTAAAGGAGCGGTTAAAGCCTTGCGTACGATGGAAATACCGGTTTTGATATCTTCATCTTCGGTTTTCAAAGCATCTAACGCTTTTTGGCTGCGGGCAAGTGCCACACCGCCGCCCGGGACTAAGCCTTCTTCCACACCGGCTTTGGTGGCGTTTTTGGCATCTTCCACTTTGGCTTTTTTGGCTTTCATTTCGGTTTCGGTAGCGGCACCTACGCTGATAACGGCTACACCGCCGGAAAGTTTGGCCAAACGTTCTTGTAATTTTTCTTTTTCGTAATCACTGGTAGAGTTTTCGATTTGTTTGCGGATTTGCTCGGCACGTGCGGCAATGGCTTCTTTGCTGCCTTTTCCGCTGACAATAGTGGTGTTTTCTTTATCTACCACCACACGTTCGGCTTGACCGAGGAAAGCCAAATCGGCTTTATCCAGTTTCATACCGCGTTCTTCGCTAATTACTTCACCGCCGGTTAATGTGGCAATATCTTGCAACATTTCTTTGCGGCGGTCTCCAAAGCCCGGGGCCTTGACTGCGCAACCCTTTAAGGTGCCGCGTAGTTTATTGACGACTAAAGTGGCTAAGGCTTCCCCGTCCACGTCTTCGGCAATGATTAAGAACGGGCGGCCGCTTTGTACTATTTTTTCCAATACCGGCAATAAATCATTCATAGAAGAAATTTTCTTGTCGGTAATAATAATGTAAGCGTTTTCCAAAACACATTCCATACGTTCCGGATCCGTTACAAAATACGGAGAAATGTATCCGCGGTCAAATTGCATACCTTCTACTACATCCAATTTGGTTTCGGCAGTTTTACCTTCTTCGACGGTGATGACCCCTTCGTGACCGACTTTTTCCATGGCTTCAGCGATTAGTTCACCGATCACACGGTCATTGGAAGAAATGGTGGCAATTTGCGCTTTTTCTTCTTTGGTTTTGACGGGTTTTTGCATTTTGGCTAAAGATTCTTTTACAGCACCTACAGCCATTTCAATACCTTTCTTAACCATGGTCGGATTGGCACCGGCCGTGATGTTTTTAATACCTTCTTTAAGTAAGGCATCGGCCAGTACGGTAGCGGTGGTTGTACCGTCACCGGCTACATCGTTGGTCTTGGCGGCTACTTCACGAATAAGTTGAGCGCCCATATTTTCGAATTTATCTTCGAGTTCAATGTCTTTAGCAATAGTTACACCGTCATCAATAATAAGCGGAGAACCGAATTTTTTCTCCAGCACTACACTGCGTCCCTTAGGACCTAATGTTACTTTTACGGCATTGGCTACTTTTTCAATACCCGCTTTCATTTTGGCACGGGCTTCATCTGCAAAAATGATTTGTTTTGCCATATATGTATCTCCTTATTTTACCCCAAAATACCCAAGATTTCGTCTTGGTGAACAATTAGATAAGTTTCATCATCTAATTTGATTTCCGTACCGGAATATTTCCCGTATAAAACACGATCTCCTACTTTTACATCCATCGGCATACGGTTTCCTTTATCGTCTAATTTCCCCGGTCCTGCGGCTAAAACTTCCCCCTCCATCGGTTTTTCTTTAGCGGTATCCGGAATAATGATGCCACCTTTCATGGTTTCCCGTTCAATGGGTTTTACAATTAATCTATCACCCAACGGTTTGATTTTTACATCAGCCATATCATCCTCTCCTATTAATAAGATATAGAACTTGCGCGTGAGATTGTTGATTCATTAAATTAGCAGTCCTTCCGCGTTAATGCTAATTTAGCATAAAATGATGATAATTGTCAATACCTTATTTAGTTTGCTAAAAAAGAGCAAATTTAAAAGAAATGTTTCATCAAAAATTCCCTCGCTGTTATGCAAGGGAATTTTGAATTACCAGAGTGATTTACGGATTATTTTTTGTGAGAGAAAAAATTACGTATTTTTTGTGCAAAAGAGACTTTTTTCGGCGGCAACACTTTAATTACAACCGCAGAAATATTGTCTTGTCCGTCTCCTTCATTAGATAAACGAACTAATTGTTTGCACAGTTTAACAATGGGCAAATTGTTCCCTTTTTGTAAGATTTCTCCGATGGCATGTTCCGTTAAACCTTTATATAAGCCGTCAGAACATAAAACCAGTACATCACCTACGCGGACCGGAAATTTTAAGAGGTCAAACTCAATATTCTTTTTGATGCCCATAGCACGGGTCAAAACGTTTTGAATTTTGCTTTTATCGGCCTCTTCTTTGGTAAGTAAACCGCGTCTTACGTGTTCCATTGCTAGTGAATGGTCCGTAGTGATTTGCATAATCTTTTTGTTGCGGTATAGATAAATGCGGGAATCTCCTACATGTACGGCGGTAGCATAGTCTTTATCAAATAAAACACCGGTTAAGGTGGTTCCCATCATTTTATATACATCGGAAGATTGTGCCGTAGAATAAATGGCCGCATTGGCTAAATTGGCCGCCATTAATAGTTTGCGTTCTACCGGGGCTAATTTAGGTAAGAAAGTATCCGGTATTTTTACCGAACCTAAATTAATTTTACGCACGGTTTCTGCCAAAACGGATACGGCAATACTGCTGGCAATTTCACCGGCACTATGCCCCCCCATTCCGTCGGCCACCACACCTAATCCCAGTTCGGAAGAAATCAGCACGTTATCTTCATTTTTTTCTCTGATTTTTCCGATATCGGTAACTGCAGCAAATTCTATATCAAAGTTGTTCATAAGTCCTCACGGAACAAGATTCCACCTAAACAATGAAACGCTGCCATGAAAAATAACAACATTACCAAGAACCCGTAAGCATGGTTAACTTCAGCATTACGGTTAAAATTTTCTAACGGATAACTAAATGCATAATCCCAAATTTTTAAGGAAGTTTTGCTGGGACCATACATATAATAGGTCTTCATAAAAGATCTATATAAGGGATATAAATCTTGCGCTAAATAAGGCCCCGCATACTTCTCAAAAGCATTATCTAAGAATTTATCTTTTTCCGCTTCGGAATAGTAGTTGATGGCTTTGCTCATCGCAAATTTGGTAAACAATCCCGGTCGTGTGATAGAGGCAATCATTTTATCATCTACTCCGGCATCACTGTTTTGCGCGGTGGCAGGTTGCGGCATCGGAATTACAGCCGCTAGCGTATTAACGTTGTTTTGTACATTAGCCACCAAACTGGACACGTTATACAACCAAACGCACAGTAGCCCAATCATAAATGCTACAGTCGGAATAACTAAACTGCGGTGTGCTTTAAGCACAATGGCATAAATGCTGATTGCCATAAACAAAATGGCAAATATGCACAAGAATTTAGTGGACGCAATGGCCCAATCCGGCAAGATGGATAAGGCAGTTGCCCGATAGATAAGCAGTGAGGATAAACACACTAAGACCGTTCCTAAAATACGTTCCGGCCAAGTGCGGTTTAACCGCCAACATATTGAAATCGTCCATGTGGCTACTACGAATAAGTAGCAGAAATAATATTCCGGTGAGAATAAGTAAGCACCGATATTGGCATTAAACACTTGCGTATTTGGTGTACAAAATCCCGCTAAATAAGATGCAGCGGCAAATGCCAACATAACCATGGTTGTTTTTGAGTATGCTTTAACGGCAGAAATCAAAAAGATAGCCAATATGGCAGCCAACGCAAGTCCGCCGTAGAGCAACTCTCCCGGGACGAAATATCCGGCAGAAATAGGTGCTAGTAAGTTCTCAAAGAAACCGTTATCGGGTTGGATAAATGCAGAGCAAATTCTACCCAAGTTAAACAAAATATAGCCTACCACGGAAGCAAAAATCAGGAACAAAGGTAATAACGTACACAGTTGCAGTCCTATATTGCGTGCTTCTTTTTGTTGGAAGGATTTAATAGAGGTTTCTACGGCTTCTCTATTCTTTTGAGCAATCTCAATGTCTACTTCCGGAATGGGTTCATTCTCTTGAGTTTGCGGAGGAATGGTGGCCACACCGTCCTCGGTTATTTGATTGAGTTCCGGCATATCTACCCGTTGTTTAGGCGGTTCGGTAGGAGCCGGAGTTTGAGAGGCCAAACGCCGATACACATCTTGCGCACGTTGCGGTTGTACATTCGGTTGCAATACAGTACGTTGGGCAACTTGCAACGGGCTTTCAATTCCCAAATCAATGGTGGCACGTCCTTGCAACGTATTTATTTTCAGTTGATCTTCGGCGCGCATTTTTTGGAAATAAGTATAAGTTTCTTTGGCACTTTGGAACCGGTCATCGGGGTTTTTGCTCATCAATTTTTGAATAGCCATTGAGAGCCAACCCGGCATTTCCGGACGAAGTTTGGTCGGATTAGGTACCGGTTCATTAATGTGTTTTTGAATAATTTCAATGGTGTTCTTTCCATTGTACGGGAAGTGACCGGTTAAAACATAATACATACTCGCACCGATAGAATATAAGTCGGCGCGTGTATCTAAATCTTTACCCATGGCCTGTTCCGGCGCAATGAAATAAGCCGTGCCGGCAAGTTCGGTAGTTTTGGTGGAGCCGGTACCTTTATCTACTTTTTTGGCGATACCGAAATCTACAATTTTAGGTTTCCCTTCCGGCGTGATTAAAATATTAGAGGGTTTGATATCCCGGTGAATAATACCTTTTGCATGTGCAACGGATAAACCTTTTAACACACCGTCAAACAAATCTAATACAAAACCGATCGGCAGGATGCGTTCTTTCTTTAACATAGCCGAGAGGGTTTGCCCTTCTACGAAAGACATAACGATAAAGTAGAACCCTTGTTCTTTACCTACGTTGTAAACATTTACGATGTTCGGGTGATCTAGTTCGGCAATAGCGCGGGCTTCGGTTAAAAACAAAGTAACGGCTTTTTTATCGTTGGCTAAAGCGGGACTTAAAATTTTGATACAAACAATACGGTTTAATGCTTTGTGGCGCGCGCGGAAGACAGAACCCATTCCCCCTTCGGCCACTTTTTCCAAAATCTCACAACCGGAAATTTCCTTTCCAACTAATTCTTTTGCATCCAACATATTTAGTCTCCTTATAAGCAAGGATAAAAGTGATATATAATTTTATTATACAAAAAGTACTTGCTTTTGCCAGTTCTAAATCTTAAAATATAAGTCAGCCCTTTTATCATAGCATATTTTATTTACCTTGACTTATATTAATGGGTGAGGGCAAGGAGGAAATATGGCAGAAAGTAGTTTTATGGTTTTGCAAACAATCGGTAATTTGATTCTGGATGATTCCAGTGAGATCCGTTTTTCCATTGATGCTTATCGCAATTACCGGTATGCTTCTATACGTAAATATTTGACAAAAGGTGCTTACACGGGGGCTACCCGTGCCGGCATTACTTTAACACCGGAAATCGTCAAGGCGGTGGCTCCGCTGATTGCGCAACTGCCCGATGATCCGGCACAACTGCAAGATGTCGAATTGGGCAAATATGCCAAACGCCCCGGTTTATCCGTCATTGTGCGAATTAGTTCTTTCCGCAACACGCGCGGGATAGATTTCCGCCAATGGCAAGAAGACGAAGCCTACAAAGGCTGGACCAAAAAAGGGATTCGTCTTCCCGGTGAAAAAGTGAAAGAAATTAAAACTTTATTTGCACAACTTGCACAAGTAATGGCAGAAAAACCGTTGGCAGAATTTTAAACGGTAGAATTTATACAAAATCCCCCACAATAAATTGGGGGATTTTTTTGCCTTTTAGGCCTCTGATTTTTCTATAATGTAAGTATGAACTGGGGATTTATTAAAGTTGCGGTTGCAATACCGAATGTGCGTGTTGGGGACGTGTCGTATAATTTGTCCCGCACGCAACTGTTGTTGAAACGTGCCGACAAACAAGGTGCGGAAGTAGTTGTTTTCCCGGAGTTAGGTTTAACGGGATATACTTGCGGTGATTTGTTTCGACAAACGATTTTACTTAAGTCTGCACAGGATGCTTTGAAAGATTTAGTGTCTGCTTCTTCTCGTCTATCTATTTTGGGTGCGGTAGGCATGCCGATTCGCGTAGGAAATACTTTATATAATTGTGCCGTCATTTTTCAAAAAGGAAAAATTTTGGGTGTGGTGCCCAAAACTTTTCTTCCCAATACGGCGGAATTTCAAGAAAAAAGATGGTTTGTGTCTGCCGAACAATGTGATGTAAAAGAAATTTCTTTGGCGGGGCAAACCGTTGCTTTCGGTACCGATTTATTATTTACATGCGGCTCGGTGCATATCGGAGTTGAGATTTGTGAAGATTTATGGGCATCTGTTCCCCCTTCTTCACTAGCCGCACTGGCCGGTGCCAATGTGATATTAAACTTGTCGGCTAGCAACGAAATCGTCGGAAAAAACGATTATTTAAAACAACTTATTTTGCAACAATCTGCGCGTTGCTGCTGCGGGTATGTATATGCTTCTGCCGGCTGGGGCGAATCTTCCACCGATTTGGTTTTTGCCGGAAACGGACTGATTGCGGAAAGCGGATCTTGGGTGGCTAAGTCTAAACGTTTTGAGACGGATGAGCAATTAATTATTGCAGATATAGACGCGGAAAAATTACAAGCCGAAAGAGCCTCCAACGTTTCATTTACGGAAAATGAAATGGCGTCGGCTTACCGTTGTATTGCTTTTAGCCGTGTGCCTTCCAAAAAATTTATTTTAACTAAAAAGGTAAATCCTTTCCCGTTCCTTCCGCCCGAAGATAAATATGCGCAACAATGCGAAGAAATTTTGTCCATACAAGCCCATGGCCTGGCCAAACGTTTGGCGCATACGGGTTGCAAAGGGGCGGTAATCGGTGTATCCGGAGGGTTGGATAGTACCTTGGCTTTACTTGTCACCGCGCGGGCATTTGATTTACTGCACTTGCCGCATAGCGAAATTGTCGGTATTACGATGCCTTGTTTTGGTACCAGTGACAGGACTTATAAAAATGCTCAACTGTTAATGAAAGCATTACACATTACCACCAAAGAGATTAATATTAAAGCGGCTCTTACGCAACACTTAAAGGATTTAAAACATCCTCTTACCGATAAAAATGTAACTTACGAAAACGCACAAGCCCGAGAGCGTACGCAAGTATTGATGGATATGGCCAATGATTTAAATGCCATGGTAATCGGAACGGGTGATTTGTCCGAATTAGCCTTAGGCTGGGCTACTTATAACGGGGATCATATGAGTATGTACGGGGTTAATGCCAGTATTCCCAAAACGTTAGTTCGCGCCTTGGTGAAATATGAAGCGGAAAAAACAACGGATAAGAAATTGCGTGCTACCTTGCTGGATATTTTAAACACGCCCATCAGCCCGGAACTGTTACCGGCAAAGAATAAACAAATCGTGCAGAAAACGGAAGACCTTGTCGGTCCGTATGAATTGCATGATTTCTTTTTATACTATTTCATACATTTCGGTTTTTCCCCTCGTAAGATTGAATTTTTGGCGCAGCATGCCTTTGCAAAGAGATATACAAATGCCGAAATAAAAAAATGGTTACAAGTGTTTTTACGGCGTTTTTTTGCGCAGCAATTTAAGCGTTCTTGTTTGCCAGACGGCCCTAAGGCCACTACGGTCAGTTTATCTCCGCGCGGGGATTGGCGTATGCCTTCGGATGCCTGTATAACCCTTTGGCAAGAAGATGTAAAATAAAAATAACTTGAAAAAGATCGCTTTATGTGTTAATCTTAATATATAGATGGGAATTTATAAGGAGTTTTAATATGAAAAAGATATTCCTGATAGTATCCGTGTTGGGTTTAATAAGTCTGCCGTCCGCCGCGGAAGTAGTGGATTTTGTAAGTTTGTTGTCCTATCCGGTGGGGTCTTTCGACCAAGTGGATGTATTGCAAGATGCCACGGTTTATAAACTGAATTTGGGAAATCCTCAAACGCAGAACGGCACTATTACAATAGCCGATGATTTTACCATGACAGGTAATTTTCACGTGAGGAGTTTAAATGACAGAAATCATTCTGTTGAGTTTTTTGTAAACAATGAGATGTTAGTAAGAGGTTACCAAAATTCTACCGTTATGTCGGCAGGTAGCATAGACATGACTACTTATGGCACTAACGCTACTGTAGAAGTAGATAGATCTAATCAGGAATTTATGTTAGGCACCACCGGGACATTGTCTTTGCCGGGCCGTAATGAAATTTTGGTAAATGCATTAGATATTGACGGAGATATTAAATTTCATAACGCTAACTTCTCCAATAATGAGCAGATATTGCAGCGGTCCGCAACATCGGGAAACGCAGAATGGCAAACGGCAAATGTTGCCAATACTTGCTCGGCAAGTATGACTGCCGGTGGCCTCTCCTCCAAAGTAGGCAACTGTAGTTACCCATTACTGTATGTAAAGTTGTGTCCGACAGGATATGAGATGCAAAGTGACGGGACTTGTCTGCAGATCTGTAATAGCGGATATAGGAGAGGGACCGACAAAAAGTGTTATAAAGTTACCGAGACAAGCGGCTCTCAATCTGGCAGTGTAAGTCCTTATTCTAGTCATTTACCTACGGAATTGGACTATTTGTTAGCGTATGGTTATACGGCGCCTTCACCGGGTCCTTGTAATGAAACTATACGCGGCAAAAGCACCTCTGAGGCCGCTGCGTTGTGTCCTTTTGATGCGTGTACCAGTGCAGTTTCCGGATGTAAAATTACAAGATCACATTGTGGATATGGTACTACGAATAATAATCCTTATTCATGTGAAGATTTTACGGTTCAGCAAAGTATGGGTTATTACTCCTTTTCGTACTATAATGGTAGTGGTGCTAATGGTTACTGTACTGCCAGTTTGTACCAAGTGACGACACATACATATACTTGTGTGCAACAGTCTAACTAAGCAGAAGTAATTTATACAAATAAAAAATGAGAAGACTTTTAGGTCTTCTCATTTTTTTGTCTTGAAATATTTACTCAGCGGTTTGCTGGGTGGTCTCAGTAGGAGTCGTATCGGAAGAAGTGTTGGTTTCTTCTTCCGTAGATTTACGTTTGAATAAACCGCCGATACTCTTAACGGCACTGGCTGCTGTGCTGACGGTGTTTTTAACCGCGTCTGCACCGGTATTGGCTACCGATTTAGTCACTCCGGTGGCAGTCCCTACTGCAGAAGAGGCTACTTTGCCCGGTGTTTTGTAATTTACAATACCGGTCACCAAGGATACGGCCGTTTTGGTAACATCCAGTTTGCCGGAGGGATTACTCATAGTCCCCCCTATTTTAATCACAATCGGGGTTTGTGAAGTCAGCACGGAGGCTTTAACATGCATGTCTAAGGCCTCGGTTTTGAAATTAATGTTTCCGTCGGCACTGATATTACTTAAAGCAGAGTCTAAGTGTGTCTCTTGCAAATTCATAACCCCATCGGTAAATACATAAGTGCCGGAGGCATCCTTCATTTTGATTTTGCCCTTGTCTTTTTCATCTTGTACCGGGAAAATATTAATACCCAGCGTAGAAGTTACCTTTTGCACCAGTCTAAGCGGCAAGAGGATAATGGTAACGAGTTTATTCTCATGTAGTGAGGTAAATAAATTATTTAGAGAGCCTTCTTCTACGTTAAAGGTAACCGTACCGTTGGCTTGTTTCATGCTACCGCTGGCGTTGGTGAGTTTGGTGGTTATCTTGGCCCCTTGAGATGAGAAATGCGGAATTTCTATCGGACCGATATTAATATTGGTGTTCAAATTAAACAAAGTTTCCGGTCCATTATCGGGAGTTTGTGCCGTTTGCGTTGCGGCAGTATCTTTACTTTCTTCCTCAGAAGATCCCCAATCGGCAATAGTTAATTTAGAAAAGTCCGCATTGATGACAAAGTCCAACACTTTTCCCAAATCCTTATAGGTAAAGGATCCCGTAAAAGGCTCATTGTTCAAATGTCCCACAACAGATTTAGAAGAAATATGAGACAAAGACGTAAGCACAATTTCGGAACTGACTTGTGATAAGGTTATCGGTGGGAATTTTATGGTTACATCTTCTAATTCAACGGTTCCTTTCACGTCTTTTCCATCATTTTTTTCGGTAGCCGTTAAAGCGGCTATGATTTTACCTGCCATGCCATAACCGTCCAGTAATTTAGTCATGGTTTCTAATTGGCTTAAATCAAGATTCAAATTGGTCTTTATATTATAGGTGGTTTTCTCTCCTCCCCATCCGGTTTTTCCGGTGGCGGTTAAGAAGGAGTCGGCAATAGACAATTTGGTTTGCGCTAATTGCGCCATAGATTGGTCCAAATCGATTTCCGCATCCGCATTAAAAGAAATATCCGGCAAATCAAAATGAGGCAAATCCGGGGCAATTTCAGCCAAAGTATCACTGGATATGCCGGCGATAGTACCCTGTAAATTTACAATGGGCCGCGTGAAATCTTTGACGCCGCCTTTTAAGTTTACGGTAATGTCTTTATAAGTAGAACTTAAATTTTGCAAAGTAGCGTACGCCTCTGGATTGTTGAGGTTTGCCAAATTAACGGTTAAAGCAGATTTAATGGGCAGACTTACCGTTTTTTCGGGGTCACTGTAATTTACAGTAAATTGTAATTTGGCATCAAAGGGTTTGCCTAAATCAAAGTTATTGATATCCAAATTTAACTCTTCTATAGACACCTTCATTTGGCTGCCTAAGTCGGTGTAATACACATTACAATTTTTAGCGTAAATGTTTTTTGCCAGCACCGCAAAGAACGGCTCTTCGTAATCCTCTGTATTTTGCGCCGTTTCGGCCGCGGCTTTTTCCTCGGCACTGAGTAAGTCATCAAAGTTAAAAGTTCCGTCGGCATTGCGGATGGTATAGAGTTCCAGTCCTTTTAATCCGATTGTGCTGATATCAAGGCTTTTGTGTAACAGCGGTATTAATTTGAGTTTAATAACTGCGTGATCTGCCTTTAGAAAAGTACCTTGCTCAAAAGTATTGGCTTCAGACAGAGCCACGTCATGAATCGTCACTCCAACGATATTGAAAGAAACTTTAGAAAATGTAAGTTCACGATGAAAATTGTTCCGGACATAGTTTTGCGCCATGCTTTTCAATTTTTCGGCGGGGAACATTACGCTAAGCGTAATATACACCGCGAGTGCTAAGACAACAAAAATGGCCGCCAACACGGCCGCGATTTTTAATAATTTTTTCATAGTTAAATTATAGCAATTTGTGAGGTTGTTTCACGTTGCTCTAATTAATTAGAAATCAAAAGAGAATATTTTATTTCTTATGATCTTTGATATCACCCAAGTCGATCACTTTGTCTTTAGGCGGTTGTATGGAGGCACGATATTTGGCAATATCTTTTTGCAGTACGGCCATTACCAGTAGAATAAAGGTAGCATCATCGGTAATACCCAGTAGCGGCATTACATCGGGCAACAAATCTACCGGACTAAACACATAAATCATACAGGCTATTGCCAGAAAAAAGGTTTTCCACGGCATCGGATATTTCCGACGTAAAATGGCTTTTAGCATAGAGAAAAAAGTAACAATATCTTTCATAATCACTCCGTAGTTGTTTCCGCCGCGGGTACGGATGTGTACCGTTTGGCAGAAGATTTCCAATATAAAGATTGTTCGGTTAAGCGCAGTGCATAATCTCCGATACGTTCTAAATTGTTTAAAATATCCCCGTAAGCGGTAATAGATGCCGGATTATGAATGCCTTCTTGGGAAATGCGTTGATTGCGCTCTTCGCGTAATTGTTGGCGCAAGACGTTCAGTTTCTCTTCGCGTTGCCATGCCTCTTGCCACATTTGCTGCGTGCGTTCTTTATCGGCCGGGGCTATATTGGGGAAATAAGCCAGTGCCAGTCGGCAATTTTTAACAATTTCTTTGGTGGCTTTGCTCATTTGCTCCATATTTTTCATATCTTGGTCACTAAATAAGAAAGGCTTGTTATTCAATGATTTGGAGAATAAAGAAGCAATTTTTTCGGCACAGTCTCCCATGCTTTCTATACAACTGGTTAAATCAAATAATACCACCGTTTGCGCCACGGCATGACGAGACAAATTTCCGTGTGTCATCTGCGTTAAATAAGAATTGATTTTATGCTCTAAAATATCGGTGGTATGTTCTATCTCTTTTATATCTTGTAACAAACGATCAAACAAATTCATATCGGTTGTTTTCAAGGCATAAATCAATTTATTCATTTGTTTATCTACCAAGCGTAACATACGTTCTAATTCTTTACGAGCGGCCAATACGGCCAGTTCCGGCGTTTGGGCAAAGCGGGCATTGAGATAAATTAGTTCCGCGTCTTGTCCTTTGTCTTCTCTTTTGTTTTTAGGAATAAAAATATAAGTTAGAGCGGCTATTTGCTTGAGCAAGGGTAGCATAATTAGCGTATTTAACACGTTAAACACACTGTGAAACGCGGAAATGTGATAAGGTAAGACACTGGTTAATTGAATTGGATCCGTAACGTAGGGATTGCCCGGCACTAACCAATCAATAAAATGAACAAATTGCTTGAAAACAAAAGATACCCATATTACCCCGACAAAGTTAAACAGGAAGTGACCCAAAGCGGCGCGGCGGGCATTTTTAGGGGTGCCGATAGCGGCCAAATTGGCGGTAATAGTGGTGCCGATATTTTCCCCCAGCACGAGTGCGCAGGCCGTCGGGAAATTAATAATACCGGCTGCTGCACAGGTTAAGGTCATGGCCATCACTGCGCTAGATGATTGCAAAATCACGGTTAGTATGGATCCGGTGATAATCAGCAAAAACAAATTCAGTACGGTATCGGGTGTAAATTTAACTAACCACTGGGTTACCCAAGGGGCTTGTGCAAAATCGGCCGGGATGGTATTTTTCATAATGTCCAGTCCCAAAAAGAGTAATCCGAACCCGACTGCCGTTTCTGCTAAACGTCTGCACATGACCCATTTATTAGGTAAAAATTGACCGAAAAATCCTACTGCAATTACCGGTAAGGCAAAAAGTGAAATTTGTATTTTAAAACCAAACAAACTGACTACCCATGCCGTTAAAGTGGTACCGATATTTGCACCGAAAATAACCCCTAAAGCCTGATAAAGTGTTAAAAGTCCGGCACTGGTAAAACCGACCACCATAACTGTAGTGGCGCTAGAGGATTGAATGACTGCGGTTACTAACATGCCCGACAAGGTAGCCGAAAAACGATTGGTGGTGGCGGTGGCAAGCCATTGACGCATTTTGACCCCGGCCATTTTCTGCAAGCCGTCACTCATGATTTTCATGCCAAATAAGAAAATGGCCAAACCACCGAGTAAATTAAAAGTAATTAGGGTTATTTGCATAGTATAGTTGTGAAACAATCAATCAGATGTATTCTGATAAGAACGAATTTGCCACCAGTAAGACAAATTGACATAAAAACCAATCAAGGGAATGTGAAACGTAAGCAGTGATAACGCAACAGGAATAATCCCCAGAAATGAGAAAATATAGGAACTACCCTGCAATGTTAAGGCAAAAGGAATCGACAAAAGCCAAAGGGCCACGCTAAACACACAGGATATAATTAAAGCAATAAAACACAGAACGATCAGCAGCGCAAATGTTTTCCACCAGTGGTGGCGCAGTAAATTAAATGCGGAAGGAATCGTCATCCACAAAGGAATATCCGTCAATACCAATATATACGGCAACATGATAGAGGCAACGGAAATATATATTACCGAACACAATAAAAATAATTCCAAAATCAAAGCCAAAAGTTGAAAGAGCATAACTTGTTGTTGGTGAAGTAAAAAGTAAATTCCAACGATAAATATGGTTACATAAAGCGAAAAGAAAATTACATAGAAAAAGAGTCCTGCAATCACACGCGGAAGACGGATTAAAGATTGACGGAATAGATCCCCCCACGAATATACTCTTTTGCATACAAATAATACCAATGCCACCATGGCCCATAGGGCTATGATCATAATAACAACGGATACAATACTTACTAAGAGTACATCATCAGGTTTTAAGTCCAGCAGGGCAAGTTTATCGGAAAGAAAAATAGTACGCAGCACCCACGCGGCAAAAGGCCCTATGAGTGCCAGCAAGAAAAAAGATTTGAAACGATTTTGTATTTCTTGCCAGCAACGCAGTAGCAAATCCGTCGTAGATAATAAATCATTGGGTTGACTCATATTTATTTATGGGACATTTTGATGCTTCCCACATCTCCCGCATCATCATCTTGAGATTTATTTTGCTGTTCCTGTATTTTAAGTTCATTTTGAGCCAGTTGGCGGGCCATATCTTCATCAAATAAAATCGTAGGCATGCGGTCTTCTTCCTGTTCTATTACTTGAGGAGTATGATCACTGGCTGTATAAACCTGTTCCAAATGCTTATCGACGTGTTCATCCGTTTCGGTTTGTACGCTGGCTTGTTTTACCATAATTTCAGGTGTAATGGTTACCGACGGAATAACCGGTGTTTCATTATCTAATTTCAAATCAATATCACGGTTTTGAGTAGTGCGGTGTTGATAATCTAAATTGAGGAACAAAGCCGTCATTACACCTTGCATGAATAAGAATGCATACCAATACAAAGCCGTAGTAACTATGGAAATAAGCAAAAGATATAGTTTGGGAATACTAGACATCCACATCATCATTTGAAACTGCATCATTTGCGGATCTGCCGTAAATAATTCGGGCTGCCATGCTTTAAGTGCGCATACAATGGCTAGTACTACTACGATCCAACAAAACATTAATACAATCAATGTCCACAATATCTTCAAATAATGGGCAATGCCCAACTGCCAACTATACACCAGTGCTCCGATGGGGCCTTCATTGCGCAGCGTTACCACTTGCAAGGTAAAACAAAAAGGCAAATACAAAAATCCTAACACAATGGCTACAATCAGCAAAACTAATGAAGATTTAGAGAAAACCGCCAGCACTCCCATTACAAAGAAAGGAATCATCAAGACAATTGTGCTGACGATAAAATACAAAGCCGGCATTACGGAACTGGTAAAAGTTTCGCCGAAGGTAATACCTGTTTTCTCTATTTTAGAGGCTAAGATTTGGATAATAGCCACCATGGCCACTAAATTTAAGAAAGAAACCAGCAAAGACACAGGTATTTGTAACAAACTGCCCAAGGGGCCGAAAATAAAAATGGCTCCCACGGAAATGGCTACCATGATTATCGTAAGCAGAATAATGGTAAAAATTACAGCCAAAGCAGAGCCAAAGGCTTGATTGGCGGCTTGTAAACTAATTTTGAAAAGTTCAAATGTCGATAGAGGTCTGTTTTTAATATCCATAGTATTTTCCTTTTACAAAATGGTCTATTTTTATTATATCAAAAAGATTGTAAAAACAAGCGCATAATTTACATTAAATTTTTGGCGGCGGCCATAGCACTTGCCCAAGCCCAATGCAAATTATATCCCCCCAGTCTGCCCGTTACATCCACTGCCTCCCCTATAAAGTACAAATTTGCAACGGTTTTAACTTGCAGGGTTTTAGGGTTTAATTGGCAAGTATCAATTCCCCCGCGTGTTACTTCCGCATGAGAAAACCCCGTCGTATCTTGTGCAATAAAAGTGAAGTGGTTTAATCGATTGGCGGCTTGTACTAACTGTTGTTTGGTTGCGTCGGCAGCCATTACATTTTGTTCGGATAATAAAATTTTGCTGATTTTAGGGCTTAAAAAAGGCTGTGCTATTTTAGAAAAAGTGTGGGCTTCTTGTTTATGTTCTTTAAAGTAAGCCAATAAATCTACTTGCGGACAAAAATTGATAGTAATAGGATTGCCCGGTTTCCAATATAGGGAAGCCTGCAAAATTACAGGTCCGCTAAAACCCTCGTGCGTAAAAAGCAATTGGCCTTTTTCCAAATGATGATCCGTTTGAACGTGCACATACACGGAGTTACCTGCCAAGGCGGTACATAAAGGGCGCAAGGACTTATCTACGCGCAAACCCACCAAAGCGGGCATAGGTTCCACTACGGACAAACCCAAATCTTTGGCAATTTTCCACGCCAAAGAAGTAGCCCCCAAATCAGGGTATGAAATCCCCCCGCTTGCTAGCACAAGATTTTGTGTGTAAAAATTTCCTTTGTCGGTCTGTACGCAAAATTCTTCATTTTTCCGAATAACTTGCGTTACGTGGGTATTGAAAGAAAAAGTGGTATTTTGTTTTTTGGCTCGTTTATAAAGCATTTGCGTAATATCTGCGGCGCGTTTTGCAAAGTAACATCCGTTTTCTTGTAAAGTGAAATCTATTCCTTGTTCTTCTAAGAATTTAGTAAATTGTTTGGGTTGATAAGCGGCTAAAATTTGATGAGGAAAATGTTTGTGAGAGCAAACATAATCCGTCGGCAAAACGGGCTGATGCGTAAAATTACATTTTCCCCCGCCGGTAATATTTAATTTTCTTCCCGGTATGGCATTGTGCTCCAGTATCAGTTTGGGCGCAGGAAAAGATCCCGCACAAAAAAGGCCGCCCGCCCCCGCTCCGATAATAATAGTATGCCAATGTTCTTTGTATTTGCTCTCTTGCATACTCTCAGTATAACAAAATTTGCCCCCTCTACAACTAAACAAAAAAATGTCTTGTCAGTACCAAATAGAAATGATATACTTATTTAAGAATTTTTCTTAAATAGGAAAAACATGCAACCCACATCTATTGCATACACGTCCCAACAAGTAGATTTGTATATGGACGAATTTAAAAAAATGTGCCAAGAGCGTAATTTGCGCATTACCCGCCAACGCACAGAGGTGTTTCGTGCTTTGATTTCGTCTATAGAACACCCCGGGGCGGAAGCCGTTTTTGAAGTTGTACGCCGCACATTGCCGAATATTTCTTTAGATACGGTATATCGTACCTTGGCATCACTTGAAGAAGCCGGACTGATTACACGCGTGGGTATTAGCAATCAAGCCCGTTATGATGCTCACACGGAGCCTCATTATCATTTTGTATGCACGCAATGCGGGGAAGTGTACGATATCTTTCTGCCGGAAGGAGAACCGGTGGCAATACCGTCTGAAGATGTAGAAAAATTTGGAAAAGTAATGGCCGTAAATTTGCAGTTTCGCGGCGTGTGTACGCATTGCCAAGAGACTGCTAAAGATTGTAAAAATCAATAAAAAGGGGGATAGCGGTTTTCCGCTACCTATATAAAGGAGATAGTATGGAACTTAAAGGAAGCCAAACTGAAAAGAACCTGTGGACCGCATTTGCAGGAGAATCTCAAGCACGCAACAAATATACGTATTATGCCTCTAAAGCCAAAAAAGAAGGCTATGTACAAATTGCCAAGATTTTTGAAGAAACCGCCAATAATGAAAAAGAACATGCCAAAATTTGGTTCAAAGAATTACACGGCGGAGAAATGCCGGATACAGCCACTAATTTATTAGATGCCGCTACCGGTGAAAACTATGAATGGACCGATATGTATGCGGGCTTTGCCAAAACCGCCAAAGAAGAAGGTTTTACGCGCATTGCCACTTTGTTTGAATTGGTAGCCAAAATTGAAAAAACCCATGAAGAGCGCTATCGCAAACTCTTAAAAAATGTGGAAACCAAAGAAGTATTTAAGAAAGCCGGTATCGTAATGTGGGAATGTTCCAACTGCGGTCATATCCATATCGGAGAATCCGCCCCAGAAATTTGCCCGGTATGCGCTCATCCGAAAGCCTACTTTATGATTCATCCGGAAAATTATTAATCTGTTTGAGTCTTACAAAACTCCCCGCCTACATCGGGGAGTTTTTATTTGTCAAACGCCGTCTAAAAGTGATAAAATATATATATCTTAATTCAAGGAAAAACACATGAAAAATACACTCACTAAAACACTTCTTTGCGTTTGTATATTCACCTTGTGTAGCACTATGCTGCAAGCGCAAAATAATAAACGCGGTTGGCAATTAGATTTAAAACGTGCCTCTTTAGATCTATCTTCCACCAATGTAAAACATGCCGAAGATTACCAAGGCTTCCCGGAGGCCCGATTAACGGCAGATTCGCAAGATATAATCAAAGGACATTTAGATTTGACCGGTGATTATTTTGCCGAGCATTTTGTATGGGGTAATCAACTTTTATTAGATTACGGCAAAACCACTTTAAAACCTGTCAACGGGCAAAAGGTAACCAGTGAAAATGCAGACAGTATTTTATTTACCTCTTCTTATACGCAACGTTTATGGAAAGTAAATGATTTTTTAGGTGGATTTGAAGCCGGCCCGTATGCTGCTTTATCTTATCAAACAGAATTTAATTCCCAGCCGGGCAGCCCTCTTAAAAAAGTATTACGCGGGGAAGCCGGTTTTAAGATATTTGAAGGGAAATATATTAAAAATCTGTTTGTGGCGGGTTTTGCAGAGGATGATTTTACCTATGATCCTTCTTCCGAAAAATACGGTTGGCAAGCGGGTTTTGAAATCAATCAGTCTATTCGCGAAGGCGTAAAAGCCGTTTATAGCGGTTTGTACCGTGATTATGTACATATTTCGCGCAAACAACCGATTGATTTGGACTATGAACTAAGTTTAGAGGCGCGTTTGGATGTGGCCGTACTCAAAGAATTGTCTGTTGCTCCGTTTATTCAATATTACACCGCCAAAGGTCGTGCGGTATCACAACGTGGAGAAAATTTGCTTATCGGCATTTCTTTCTCATTTAGCCACTTATTTATTAAGGCTGACGAGATTTAATTAAGTCATCTACAAAACACCTCGGGAAATATTCCGGGGTGTTTTGTTTTTGACTAAATTGTTTTCCCCCTTGCTCATTTTTAAAAAACTGATTATAATAAAGGTAACGACGCCATCTGCCAAAGGTGTCCTACAAGGGGGATGTATATGCAACCAAAAAAAATGAAGCAACTGCGTATCTTTGTCAGCAGTACTGATGTGGTAGATCATCATTTATTGTATGAGGGTATTATTCGCCGTGCTAAAAAATTCGGCATTGATGGGGCTACCGCTATGAAAGGCCGCATGGGATATGGCATCAGCAGTGAACTACATAATGCGCGTTTTTTTGAATTGGTGGAAAAATTCCCGATGGTTGTTATCATGATTGATACACCGGAAAAAATTAAAAATTTCTTGAAAGAAATTTTACCATGGCTTGAAAAACAACCCAAGGGCTGCTTGGTAACCACACAAGATGTAGACGTGTTTTTAGCCAAGAAAGGTGACACCAAACAATAAGAGAATTACTACCCATAAAAAACCCCGTTTCAAAGAACGGGGTTTTTATTATTTTCCTTGCATTTGCGGTTTAAAAAGCACTTCAAAGAAACTGCGGCTGTCCACTTCTTCGTCAATGGGTTGGCCGTAAGTATTATAACTTGTCGGCGGATGGAGTAGAGAAATACCCGGTACGCGGCGTACCACATTATTGCCTACATCTACAAAATATAATACATCTCTGGGAGTAATAACCATGCCGCCCGGATAGGCTAATTTTACATCTACCGCATTCATATCATCCCCATTGTAACCACGTTTGCCTGTACCCACCACCGTTTCCACAAAACTGGTGCGGTTTTGCAAATCAATGTTAATACGACGAATACGATGATTGTTGGTGTCGGATACATAGATGTGCCCCCTGCTATCCAGTGCCAGTCCAGTCGGTTCATTAAAACGGGCATCTTTACTGTGGCCGGAATTATCCCCTTTATATCCTTTATGACCGTCTCCGGCAACTGTATAAATATTACCACTACGATGGTCTACAAAACGTATTTTATGGTTGCCGGTATCTACGATAAATAAATTACCGTGTTTATCAAATTTAATCACGGTAGGCCGATTTAGGCGTGCATTAATGGCGGGGCCAAAGTCTCCGTCGTCTCCTCTGTCTCCGGTTCCGACCACCGTTACCAATTTGCCCGTATTGCGGTCAATTTTGCGAATACGGTTATTGCCCGAATCGGCAATATATAATTCGCCGTCAGGGCTGATAGCCAGTCCCGCCGGAGCATATAAACTGCTGGCAATTGCTTTTGCATCTTCCCCTTCATATCCGCGCCGACCGTTTCCGGCTACCGTATATATGTAACCCCGCGGAATATGAATATCGTCTAGTTCAGTTGCATCATCATCGGGCCCGGCTATTTGCGGCAAAGCCCAACGCCGGAAAGGATCTTGGCCCGTTAAAAGCATATCCGGGTAACCCTTAAGCGTAATGGCGCGGATACGGTCCTGCCCCGTGTCTGCCACAAACAAAAAGCCATGTACATCATCAATTACCATGGCGGTGGGTGATTTAAGACCCGCCATATCGGCATTACCGCCGTCATTATAAAAATCGGTACGTCCGTTACCGGCAATGGTATCTATTTCCCCCGTACGCGGATGTATGCGGCGGATACGGTGATTATTCGTATCGGCAATGTATATATGGTGATAACGATCTATGGCAATACCGGAGGGATTAGCCAACTGGGCTTGTAAAGCATCCCCTCTGTCTCCTGAAAAACCGCGCTTACCCGGCACGCCCGCTATATCTCTGATTATGCCTATATTGCTCATCGGTACTTCGGCATAGGCGGCTACTAAAGCACACAATGCAAAACCCACGATAATGTATTTTTTCATAATCTCTCCTTTGTTACATCTTAACAAAAATAGATTTGAACTGTCTTTTATTTTCCGCACACGACCGATATGTAATTTGTTACAATAATAATAAGACTAATTTCTAATATAGAGGACCGTATGATTATCTTATTTCTGAATTGTGGCAGTTCTTCCGTAAAATACAGTGTATATGATTGGGATAAAAAACGCAGTTTGGCCGCCGGTGGTGTAGAACGTATCGGTATTGCCGGATCTTTTATTACGCACGAGCGTCCGGGTTATCCCGCCTATGAACTCAAGCAAGATTGTAAAAATCATAAAGACGCAATTAATTTAGTAATCAATACTTTAACCAGTAAAGAACAAGGCGTTATTGCAAATATTGATATGATTTCCGCCGTAGGTCACCGTATCGTGCATGGTGGTAAATTTACCAAATCCGTAGAAGCCACCAAAGAAGTGGTACAAGAACTCAAAGATATTTCCGATTTAGCCCCGCTGCATAACCCGGCACATATTATGGGTATTGAAGCGGCCCAATCTATTTTGCCTAACGTCTTGCACGTGTGCGTAATGGATACCGCTTTTCACCAAACCATGCCGGACTTTGCCTACATGTATGCCTTGCCGCGTAAATGGTACACCGATTACAGCATGCGCCGCTTTGGAGCGCACGGATCTTCGGCTTTGTATTGTTCCCGTCGGGCCGCGGTGTTACTAGGCAAAGATGTAACGGAAGTAAATTCTATTATTTGCCATATCGGTAACGGCGCCAGTTGTACCGCTGTGAAAGAAGGTAAATGTTTTGATACCAGTATGGGGCTTACCCCGCTGGAAGGCTTAATTATGGGAACACGCAGCGGTGATATTGATCCGTCCATTTGTTTCCACATGATGGAAAAACTCAATATGCCGCCGGCTGAAATGTACCGTATTTTGAACCGTGAAAGCGGTGTAAAAGCCATTACGGGCGGACGTTTCGCCGATAGACGCGATATCGTTATCAATGCCGAAAAAGGTGATGAACTTTGCAAACTGGCTATCAATATGGAAGGCTACCGCATTAAGAAATATATCGGCTCTTATATGGCGGCTTTAGGTCATGTAGATGCTATTGTGATGACCGCCGGCGCCGGTGAAAGAAGCCCCAAAATTCGTGAAAGTGCCTTAACCGGACTTGAAAATTACGGCATTATTTTAGACAAAGAGAAAAATGAAAATGCGGTTACCAAAAACGCGGAAAGTTGTATTTCCGCACCGGAGTCTAAAGTAAAGATTTTTGTAGTACCGACAGACGAAGAAATAGTGGGAGTACAAGACATCGTAGCGCTCAAATCGGGCACGTATGATGCATATTACAATTTCCATTATATCTTCCAAGATAAGTCGTATCGCAATTCACTGCGTGATGAAGCATTTAAGGAAGAAGTGCAGAAAAAACCTTTCTTGTTAAAAGCCGCTGTGAATTTGCCTGAAGGAATAAAGAAATGATTTCCCCCCGCGCGCCTATCGGCCGCGGGGTTTTTTGTAAAGTCCCCGGAGGAAATTATGTTAATACCCAAAGAAGTAAAATTTTTTGATTTGTTTGATAAACAGGCCGAAAATATGGTGCAAACGGCCGAGTTCTACAAGAAAATTGTAGATGAAAATGCTTTTACTCCCGAAAACGTGCGTGCCATGCACGAAAAAGAACATTACGGAGATGAACTCACGCACACGATTATTAATACCTTAAACGAGACCTTTATTACTCCGTTTGACCGTGAAGATATTATGGCACTTGCCAATCACATGGACGACGTGGTGGACGGTATTTACATGATTACCAACCGCTTTGCTTTGTATAAAATCAAAACTCCGTCCGAACGGTCTAAAAAAATGGCAGACGTGTTGGCCCGCGCTACCAAAGCGGTACAAAAAGCAGTAGGTGCTCTGCGCAATAAGAAACTCATGAAAGAAACATTAATGCAATGCGTGGAAATTAACCGCTTGGAAAACGAAGCCGATGTAATTCGCGACGAAGCCATTTCCGATTTGTTTGAAAATGAAAAAGACCCTATTATGGTCATTAAACTCAAAGAATTGTATGAAGAATCGGAAAACGTGGCTGATTATTGCGAACACACAGCCAATGTGGTAGAGTCTATTTTAGTCAAGAATAACTAATTATGGCTTGGATCATCTTACTGATTGTTTTAGCGCTGTTTTTTGATTATCTCAACGGGTTTCACGACGCAGCCAACTCCGTATCTACCGTGATTTCTACCCGCGTGCTATCGCCTAAAATTGCGGTTATTTGGGCGGCCTTCTTTAACTTTATAGCCTTCTTAGTGTTTCACACCGGTGTGGCTATGACCGTAGGAAGCGGGATCGTGGATATCAATATGGTAGATACCAATTTGGTATTCGGCGCTTTGTGTGGCGCATGCGCGTGGAACTTGCTCACATGGTGGTTTGGACTGCCGTCTAGTTCTTCCCATGCATTAATCGGCGGTTTGATTGGTGCGGGGCTGGTCAAAGGCGGTGTGAAAGCCTTGGTGGCGGGCGGTATTTTCAAAACCGTCTTGTTTATCTTTGTTTCCCCTCTCTTGGGCTTTTTGCTTGCCGGGTTTATCGGCACAGTGGTATTTAATGCCTTCCGCCGGATGAACCCCTACAAAGTAGATAAAATTTTCCGCAAATTAGAACTGTTATCTGCGTCTGCTTACAGTTTGTCTTACGGCGGAAACGACGCGCAAAAAACCATGGGTATTATCAGTATGCTACTTTTGGGTGGAGTTGCCACCGCACAGGCCGCACCGATTCGTGATTTCTTCCTTTCTTATGAAGAATTACAACAAGTTTCTCAAGGGCAGTTTATTATTCCGCTCAGTGTGGTGCTCTTGTGTCAGGGTGCAATTGCGCTGGGTACTTTATCCGGCGGCTGGCGCATTGTAAAGACCATGGGGCAGAAGATTACCCGCTTGCGCCCGGTAGATGCGTTCTGCGCCGAATCCGGCTCTGCAATCTCCATTTTAACGGCCTCTTTCTTGGGTATTCCGGTCAGCACGACGCATACTATTACCGGTGCGATTGTAGGTATCGGTTCACTGCGCCGCTTGTCTAGCGTACATTGGAGTGTGGCCAACCGCATTATTTGGGCATGGTTTATTACTATTCCAGCCTCTGCCTTAATTGCGGCCATCTCTTATTGGATAAAAGTTTTGATATTCGGTTGAGTATTTTGAATTACAGAAAACCCCACTTGTAGGAGTGGGGTTTTATTTTTACATAACCCAATAATCTCCGGATTTTTTGAAACCCAATCCAGCACAGTATGTACCATTTGCCCAGCAAACAAAGCGGTTATACAACACTCCGGAAGTTTCTTCGGCACTCGTACAAATTGAATATTCACCTGCAATTCTTTCAGCACATATCTCGGCAAAATTATCATTATAAGTTATTATTCCATATAAAAAATTTTTTGTCTTAATACCATCTCCATCTAGACCAGCACTAGCATCAATTTCTCCCGGTATATCAATGGAAATATTATCAAAGAACTCCCCTATACCTCGCGAGCCCTCATTTCCCCAACCACAGGCATCACTACCTGCCCCATGTTCTAAAATACAAACAGCTTGTGCATCGCGTAAACTTTTAAGTATTTGCATTGCTTCCGCGGCACGTGATTTTTCTACCGCTTTAGTGTATTGCGGCAGTGCAATGGCCGATAATATGCCGATGATTAAAACCACTACCAATAGTTCAATCAAGGTAAAACCTTTTTTCATATTTATTTCCTCCAACGATCAATTAAACTACTGCAAAAATTATATAAAAAAACCGCTTATTAAATCATTTTTGTCCTATGTTTTCTTTGGGTTTGCTATAATAACTATATGGGAATTGAAGAAATCGAACAAAAAGATTATTTTAGCATCGGTGACGTAAAACGCATTACCGGTGTGCCGGAATATTCCATCCGCTACTGGGAGGCCGAATTTGGTTTAATTAAACCTATTCGTCTGGAAAGCGGGCACCGCCGTTATACCAAAAGTGATGTGTACAGTATTTTAAAAATCAAAGATTTGATTTACAAACACAAAATGACGTTGGAAGGTGCTAAACGGCAACTGCTTAAACATCCGGGCGGTTTCCCTGACGGTGAAGCCGGCGCAGTCGACCCCAAATTATTGCAAGAAATCAAAGAAACGCTTTCACAAATTCTCAAAGAATGCTAAAATATATATACAGTAGTAAAACACATTGACAATTTTTCCGGGGAATGGCTCAGTGGTAGAGTGCTCGCTTGGGGTGCGAGAGACCGCGGGTTCGATTCCCGCTTCCCCGACCATTTCAGTATATACCGTTTTTACGGGGCGTAGCGCAGTTGGTAGCGCGCACGGTTCGGGACCGTGAGGTCGTGGGTTCGAATCCCGCCGCCCCGACCATTTTTCAGGCACTTCTATTGAAGTGTCTTTTTTGTTGCTAATTTCCCCGATTATCGATATTTTAAGCCTCTAAACTACAACCTTCCCCGGAAGTTTATTCTCCTTTAATTTGCACGAAAACCAATTCCGCTGCCATAGGCATTGTGTTTGAGTTTCTGCTCGGTTTCAAGCATTTCTTTTAGTGCGTAAAAATCATGGTCATGCCCCAAAATTTCAGCCTTGTTTTTAACTAAGGCAAAGTCTCCGGGGGTTAATTTATCTAAGTCCGCCACATCTTTTTCTTGAATCATTACGCGAAAGAAAAAACTAAACGCCAGTACCACTTGCCGCGGCGTTAAGAAATCGTATTTAACCTTAAAACTAAAGCGGCGCAAACTGGCCGGATCCAAGGTATCCATTAAATTAGTAGTGCAGATAAACGGATACGGGTGAGATTCCATCCACGTCAGCATTTCATTTACGCTGGAAATTTCCCAAGAATGCATGGCAGTAGAGCGGTCGCGCAAGAAACTATCCGCCTCGTCGAAAATCAACATGGCTTTATTTTCTTTTGCCTGTGCAAAAGCACGCGCGATATTCTGCTCGGTTTTCCCCACATAGGGACTGATTAAATCAGAGGCGCGGCAATGCATAATCTCCAGATTAAGTTGCTCTGCCAAATAGCGCGCGTAGGCCGATTTACCCGTTCCGCTTGCCCCATATAAACAAAGTGAAAAATTTAACTTTCCCAGTTGCGCTATTTGTTGCGTCAGACGGTCCAAATTAATGTCCGTATTCAAAAGTTCCGGTTCAAATTCCAGTAACATATTATTTTCCTCGGGTTTTTTATATCCACCCTGCATGGCTTGCCTCATAAAAGACAAATGATCTTTGACGGTATTTAAATCTCCCTTTGCCATGCGCGCCGCGCGTGCCGCACCGGCAATCATAGACGGCGGTACTTGATATTTTTTTGCAAGCATTAATGTATCCTCTTTTACACACCTAATTTTGTTTTCCGTCAAATACTTATTCCAAATTTTTTGGCGCACCGATACGGGCGGTTCATTGAAATACACCGCCAGCGTAAAACGCCGAATGAAAGCCGGATCCATGCGATGTATTTTATTGGTGGTCCAAATGACGGGCACCTCGTTATTTTCCAGTAGATTATTAATTTCCATTTTACTGGTGCGGGTTTCCAAACTGGAGAACATATCCTCCCCTTCGTCGAAAAGCAGACAGGCATTTTTAACATTTTTAAGCAAAAATTGCTTGCGGTAGAACTGTTGCAAACGATAATTTTTCTCCTCTTCTCCACAGTTACAAACTCCCACGGGATATAAGTTTAACTTTGCCGCTTTGGCCATTACTTTGGCAAAACTGGTTTTTCCGGTACCGGGATCACCATATAAAAGGATATTAAAGCCCTTATGATGTTTGGCTTGCTTCATCAGCCGCAAGGCCAAATGAGCCGCTTCCACGTATAAAAAATCTTTTCCGGTCAATTCATCTTGCTCATTCAAAGAATCCCCTACAATAGCCTTATAGCGCGCGGCATCATTTTTGTGCAAAGTGTGGATAAATCCTTGCGCCCAACTGGTCAATTTAAAACCGGACCGGAAATGCGGCATACACAGAATACCGAATCGTCTTAACGGAGCATTTTCATTAAGAATCGGAAATCCCATATGATGGCACCCTGCCAACACAGTCAGAGTTTCTTCTTTCTCCTCAAGATCCGTATGAACTTCATTCAAGCATCTCTCTAATAATTCATTATCTTGTACTGCACCTAAAAACCGCACAATGGATTCTTCTTGTGCGTTTAACTGAAATAAATTCACAAGATAGGAAATGTTTTGCTGCTGCTTAGACGGTGTGAGTTTGGGATAAACCGCTCCATATTTTCCAAGTGCTCCTTCTATTTGCGGGAGCACTTTTTGTCTTTCTTTATCACCATCATAGGGATTTACTTCCGGCAAGCCGGGAACAAATTCTTTATGAATGTTCTTTGCTATCCCTATTAAATCTTGCCGAATACTTTTAAAAGTTTTCAGGTACGGAAGTAGTCTGTTTAAGTAGTAACAAGTTTCGTATTGTTCGTATGTGTATTTCATAATTTTATTCTCCTTTGGTTTGGGTTATTTATAGTGTAAAAAACCCGTGCGACAACGCAATGTCGCACGGATTATTTCTCGTCGATCTACTCGGTAATATTACGTAAAAAACAGGCAAAAGCCTCGGCGCGGTTGCCTTTGATTACATCTGAAGCAATTTTATTTCCTTTGAAATATAATTCAAAGAATAACTGTTTCCCCGCTCCACCCAATGTCCGTCCAAAAAAGAAGCGGAATCTATAATCACCACTATCATAGACACGGTAGTAGCCGTACGTAGTACCACCGAAACTATGGGATTCTTCCTTGTTTAATTGCACCTTAAGTTTAGTAAGGCATGAAAGAGCCGGATAAATTTCTTTCTCTTGCGGCTCGATTTGCCATAAATTTTTCTCTGCCATAATTTCCTCCTTATACTACTAGGATAATAAACCACTGCGACAACACCTTGTCGCACCGATGTGCTATACTGTTTATAAGAGGTGACTATGCAAAAAGAAATGCACAACAAATTAACAAGACTTTTATATGAACTCAACGCATTGGATAAAGGGCCAATCCGCCTAAAAGATATGGCGGCTGAAACCGGCGTAACGGTACGCACCTTAGAACGCGATATGAACGATATACAAGAGGCCGATTTCCCGCTTTGGAACCCCGATCCCGGCGTATATGCGTTTGTGGAAGGGTTTTCACTAGAGCGCATGAAACTCTCTAGTGCGGAGGCCTCTATCTTGGTACTCATGAGCGATATGGCATCTTCATTGGGTGGTAATTTCGG
>CADBRU010000024.1 GCA_902797165.1 uncultured Elusimicrobium sp. | reverse complement strand
GATGGGCGGGTGGCGGAATGGCAGACGCGCACGGCTCAGGACCGTGTGGACGAAAGTCCTTAAGGGTTCAACTCCCTTTCCGCCCATATCTCTTTTTCGGATTGACCATGAAAAAATACGATTATTACCGTTCTGCTTCTTCCGGAACCAAACGATCTGTCAAAGTCCGTAAAAAACGTTCTGTCTCTTTTCTCAAACCAATTTTATTATTTTGTTTTTTTGTGGCTCTTTGCTTGGGGGGATATTGGGCTGCTAAGCGGGCGTACGCGGCTATATCCGCCGCACGCATGGGGCAATGGAAGCCGAGTGCCGTCGTAATATCAGGGGTAGAGGGTTCACTGCTATCAGAAATTTCTGCGGAAACAGAAGGCAAAATCAATCAACCTTTTTCTTCTCAAGATGCACAAAAATTACAATCTTCTTTAGTGCGTAAATATCCGCAACTGCGCCGCATACAAGTGCAACGCAGTTTGTTTACAAGCAAATTAAAAATCAGTGTAAAGCGCCGCACTCCGATTGCACGTTTCACGCAAGAAGGCCAAGAATTTTTTATGGATGAGGACGGCACCGTATATGCAGATCCGCATCCGGATCCTTTATTGGCGGTTACGCAAGTGGAACTGATTGGGCAAGTGCCGCAAAATTTAGGAGATGAATTTGCCGAATTTGTAAGCAGTGTGCTGAAATTAAAAAAACAATTACATTTCAGCAATTTGCGATTTGATTTAAGAAAAGATACGGTAACAATGTTTTTGCCGGACGGAAGTGTATTAGACTTTGGGGCCGCTAAGTCCCTGCGTCAAAAAACGCGTCGTGCGGCGCAAATTCAGGCGCATGCGCAGCAGAATCATCTGACCCCGTATGAACTGGATTTTACGTATTTTGAAGACGGAAAAGTTTTTTTGAGACAGAAGGCTCGTTAATTTTTATAATATACATATAGGGGCTTTTAACAAAGAGGATTTATGGCAAAGACAAATATGATTGTAGGTTTAGATGTAGGCAGCGGAAAATTAACGGCTGTAGCGGCAGCACATGATTTAGAAACAGATACATTACAAGCCATTGCCGGCCGCAGTATCCCGTGCAAAGGGGTGCGCGGCGGAATCGTTTCGGATATACGGGAAACTTCTTCGGCAGTTAGTTATCTATTAAACAGTCTTGAGCGGGAAACAGACAAAAATATCAGCCAATTAATTTTAGGGGTGCGCGGTTCTCATTTGGAATCTTTTTCCAATCACGGTACTTACAATATTTCGCGCATGGATAAAGAAATTACGCAGACCGATATGGATCTTGCCATTGAAAATGCCAAATCTATGCCCATTAAAAACGAAAATGCGCTCGTGCAAGTATTTACGCAAGGTTTTGCAATCGACAAGGTGCGCGGCATTCGTAATCCCGAAGGCATGGAAGGTGCTTTTTTGGAAGTAGATGTGCACATTACCACCGGTTCTGCTACGCACCTGAGCAATTTGGAAAAATCAATTACGCGCCCGGGCTACAATGTGGACCAAATGTGTTACGGGTTAGTGCCGCTTGGAGATTGTGTACTGACTCAGGAAGAAAAAGATATCGGGGCTATGCTTATTGATCTGGGCGGAGAAACTATGTCCGTCGGCATTTACATAGAAGGTATTTTGAAATTTTCACGGGATATTCCCTACGGTTGTGATTTAATTACCAGTGACTTATCTCGTTTGTTGCATACGTCTCGCCAAAATGCAAAAGAAATTAAAGAAAAATATGGGGTGGCTTTCCCGACTTGCTTAAACGATGATGGTGTGGTGCCGGTGCCTTCGTTAGACGGACGTACTACACATGAGATTAAAAAAGGTTACATCTTGGATATTATTCAGCCGCGGGTAGAAGAATTATTTGAGCAAATTCAACATTATGTGGCTACCTCGGGTTATAAAAATGTGCCGGTGGCCGGTATTTTAACCGGAAGCGGCAGTTTGATGCCGGGTATGACGGATCAAGCGGTTAATATTTTAGGCTTAAAAGAAGTTCGTTGTGGCTCTGTGCAACGTGAATTAATTACCGCACCGGAAGAATTATTTGATCCGGTATACAGTACGGCTATGTCTTTGGCTATTTATTCTACCGAACAAGATGATGCTTCCGATTATACGCGCCAACACGGTGGCGGAGCAGATCGTTCGGTGTTTAGCAAGGTCGGAAAATTTTTCAAAAAAATGGATTTCTTCGGCGGTTGATTTGGAGTGTGTATGAGTGATGTATATATGCCGGCTGATTTGTTTGAAAGCAAAAAGGCCAAAATCAAAGTAATCGGTGTAGGCGGCGGTGGCGGTAATGCCATTAACCACATGGTGGAAGCCGGTTTGCAAGATATTGATTTTATTGCGGTCAATACCGATGCCCAAGATTTACGCCGTAATCAGGCCCCTTATTTGGTACAAGTGGGTGAAAAAATTACCAAAGGCTTAGGGGTCGGTGGAGACCCGGCAAAAGGTCGTTTGGCGGCGGAAGAATCCAAAGAAAAATTAAAACTGATCATCGGTCAGACCGATTTGCTTTTTATTACTGCCGGTATGGGGGGCGGCACCGGAACGGGGGTGGCTCCGTATTTGGCTAAGTTGGCTAAAGAAATTTACGGGGACGATTTACTCGTGATCGGAGTAGTAACACGTCCGTTTAATTTTGAAGGGTACGTGCGTGAAAAACAAGCCGACGAAGGCATTAAAGAAATGCAAAAGTACGTTGACTCCATGATTATCGTGCCGAACGAAAAATTATTTGCCAATATTGATACAACCACTTCTTCCAAAGATGCCTACAAGATGGTAGATGAGGTTTTGTTGCAAGCGGTCAAAGGCATTTCGGAAGTGATTACCAAGCCCGGTGAAGTAAATATCGATTTTAATGATATTCGCAAAGTGATGAGTAAATCACAAAAATCTTTAATCGGCATCGGACAGGCAAGCGGTCCCGGTCGTCATTTGGCGGCTGTGAGACAGGCCATTTCCTCTCCTTTGCTAGAAAATGCGGATATACGCGGCGCCAAAGGTTTTATTGTGCATTTTGCCGCGGATGAAGATTTGACACTCATGGAACAAGGCGAAGTAATGAATTTAATTCGCCAATATGCCAGTAGTGATTCAATTGTGATGTTCGGGCAATCTTATGATTCGTCACTGAAAGATACTTTTAAAGTGACGGTGATTGCCACCGGTTTTAGTGCGGAAAAGGCCAATGTGTACATTTCCCGTCGGCCGCTTCCCAGCACAAAAGCAGAGACGTACGATTTGTCAAAAAATGTGTTTGCTACATTTGATGAACCTAAGGCTCAGGATGATACGGAAGACATTATGTTAATGCCTGCATTTTTGCGCCGGAAAAAATTAAATAATTCCCGTTAAGAAGGAGAGAAATTATGGCGGTAGGGTTACAAAGTTTACTCAGAACAGTAGTAGATAACAAAGCAAGCGGTTTGCATATCCGCGGCAATTCCAATGCGTATGTGCGTTTGAACGGATCTATCAAACCGATTGATGATTCTTTTGTCAGTAACGAAGAAGCCAAAAAAATGGCCTACGCTTGTATGGGAGAACGTGAACGTCGTATTTTTGAACAATACAGTACGGTTGACTTCTCACTTGATGCCAAAGCCTACGGGCGTTTCCGTTTTAACGTATTTCACCAAGCCGGCAAAGTGGCCATGGCCATTCGTCATATTCCGCTTAAAATCCCTTCTTTTAAAGATTTGAATTTACCCGATGAAGTACTCAAAAAAATTGCCGATAACCGCCGCGGACTCATTATTGTAACCGGTATGACGGGTTCGGGCAAATCTTCCACCTTGGCGGCTATGATTGACTATATCAATCGCTCCCGCAACGGTCACATTATCACCATTGAAGACCCGATCGAATTTGTGCACGTAGAAAATAAGTGTATCGTCAGCCAATTGGAATTAGGGGTAGATACACCTTCTTATACCGGTGCTTTGCGCGCTGCCATGCGTCAAGACCCCGATACCATTATGATCGGTGAGTTGCGCGACGCGGAAGTTATGAAAGCGGCTATCAGCGCGGCAGAAACCGGACAATTGGTGCTGTGTACCATGCACACCGTAAACGTAGCGCAAACCTTGGCTCGTTTAACGGAAGCCTTCCCGATTGAACAACACGCACAGGTGCGTTTACAATTGTCCGAATTGATTCGCGGTATTGTGTGTCAGCGTTTGTTGCCGACCATTAAACCGGGCATGATTCCGGCATTGGAAATTATGGTTTCTACGCCGCAGACCCGCAAATTAATTTTAGAAAACCGTGTCAGTGACTTAGTGAAAGCCATGCAAAACGGTGCTTTCTACGGTATGAACACCTTTGACCAATCCTTGGCCGATTTGTATAAGTCCAATAAAGTGGATATGGACCGCGTCATGGCGGCTGCCAGCAGCCCGGATGCGTTAATGATGGCCATCCGCGGTGTAACGGATAGTTTGGAGGCAGCGTGAGTCGTCCGAACGGGCTTGTAATTTCAATAGACGGAACGGCCGGAACGGGGAAATCTACCGTCGGCCGTGCCGCCGCGCAAGCCATGGGATACAGTTTTTTAAGTACGGGCGGTTTATACCGTGCTTTGGCATATACGGTATTTGCCAAACATGTAGACGCTGCCGACCCGAAAGCAGTTTTGGAGACGGCTAAATCCTTGCAATTTCGTTTTGAACGTCAGCCGGATGCCACGCTGAAAATGTTTGTCAACGGGGAGTATCTGGGCAATAAATTGCAACTGGATGAAGTAGCGCAAACCGCCAGTAAAATTTCTACGTATGCCGATTCGCGCGCGGTACTGACCGAAAAAATGCGCCAAGCCGGCCAAGACGGCGGCATTATTATGGAGGGGCGCGATATCGGTACGGTAGTTTTTCCGGATGCGGAAGTGAAAATTTATTTAGACGCCACAGCGGAAGTGCGGGCGGATCGTCGTGTGAAACAATTGGCTGAACAAGGCGTACAAACGGATTACGGGCAAATTTTAGCCTCCATTAAAGAGCGTGATTTGCGGGACAGTACACGCAAAGCCTCTCCGCTAAAACCGGCACCGGATGCCATTAAAATAGATACTTCTAATATGAACCGGGAAGAAGTCATAGAGGCTGTTGTGAAGGAAATTAAACGATATGCTGCTTAATTTGGTAAAATTTAGTTCTAGAGTGTTCTTTAAAACGTGCTACGATTTCCGCGTAGAAGGTTTAGAAAATATTCCCAAAACAGGTCCTTTGATTATTGCCAGTAATCATTTGTCCAATGCGGATCCTCCGGCGGTTGGTGGTTTTGCGGGGCTGGTGCGTGATTCGCGTTTTATGGCCAAAAAGGAACTGTTTGAAATACCGGTACTCGGGTGGTTTTTTAGACGTTGTGGTTATATTTCCGTAGACCGCAAAAGAGCCATCGGAGATTTCGGCGCTTTGGAAGGCGCCATTAAGGCACTGGAAAACGGAGAAAGTATTGTAATGTTCCCGGAAGGGACCCGTTCCAAAACAGGTCAACCGCAAAAACCCAAAAGCGGAATCGGTTTGTTAGTGTATAAAACGGGTGCTCCGGTACTACCGGTAAAAGTAGAAGGCACTTTCGGTTGGCCTTGGGTACGTAAAATTCGGGTTAAATTCGGCCAGCCGTTTACGTTACAAAAAGACCCGACTTTGGAACCCAAAGTGCAGTATAAACAATTTGCCAATGATATCATGGAAAAAATAAATTCAATTACTATCTAAACATGGAGGAAACGCGCCCTGCTTTGGCAAAGGCAGCGGCGTAAATAAGGACTTATGACAACGAACGAAGAAATTAAAAAAACAGAAGAAACGATGAACGAATCCGAAGAAATGACAATGGATCAGTTAATCGCGCAACAAGAGTCTTTATCGGAGCAGTTAAACAAAAGAGAAATCGTAGAAGTAACCGTAGTACAAATTTCCGGTGACTATGTTTTAGTCGATACGGGTGCTAAAAAGGAAGGCGCTATCTTGGTGTCTGAATTTGACGGCAAAACCTTACCGGCGGTAGGGGACAAAGTATCGGCCGTACTGGTCAAACGGGGCACGGACGAAAGATATTCTATTTTATCCCATAAAAAAGCCTTAGAAATGCAAGGTTGGGATGTATGCAAAAAAGCCTTTGAAGCCAAAGAACGTGTCAAAGGTGTCATCTTGCAAACCGTAAAAGGCGGTTATATGGTAGATGTATTTGGGGTAAGCGGGTTTATGCCGCTTTCTTTGTCTGAATTACATACCGCTTATAAACACTATTTGCCGGTCGGTGCCAAAATTAAAGCCGTTATCGTAGAATTTTCGAAAGAAAAACAAAAATTGATTGTTTCGCGCAAACAAGTGTTGGAAGAAGATGAAGCCATTCGCCGCGCCGAAGTGCTCAGCCAAATTAAAGAAGGCCAAGTACTGCGTGTGGTAGTAGCCAAAGTGGATAAAGAACGCTTATTCTTGCGCTTCCACGGTATTGAAGGTATTGTGAATTTGGAAAATGTGGCGTGGAAAGATCCTGCCACCGCCATTACCAATTTCCGCCGCGGTCAACGCCTCAAAGCCAAATTACTCAAACTAGACAAAGAAACTCCGCGTTTGGAATTTGGCCTCAAACAACTTTTCTTAAACCCGGCCGATGCCTTAAAACGCCGCTATCCCTATAAGAGCACGGTAAAGGCAACCGTGGTGAAAGTATCTGCCGAAGAAGGGGTGGAATGTACCATTGGCAAAAATGCGACCAAAGCCTATATCAGCCCGTTTGAAATGGGTCAAGATTTTAGTGCCAAGGAAGGGGATGTGATTTCTACCTTAGTAGTAGGGGTCAACCCGGAAACCTATGTGGTCAATTTGTCTGTCAAGAAATACGACCAAGCCCAAAACCGCAAAGTAGTGGCGCAATACTTAAAACAAGCCCCGCGCCCGACTTTGGGTCAACTGCTGGAAGATTCTTTCGATTCGGAAGAAAAATAGTTTAGATAGTATTTTGCTAAACCCCGCTTGTGAAAATAAGCGGGGTTTTTTGTGGCCCACTTGACGAGAAAATTAAATTTTTAAAAAAGGGGCTTGATAATTGCGTTTTTTTTGGTACAATTGTATTAGTGGGATATGGAAGTTTTATAAACTTACATAACTCACACAAAAAGGACTTAACAAAGTCCGAGGAGATTAAGTATGAATAAAAAACAAGGTTTCACCTTGATCGAAT
>CADBRU010000023.1 GCA_902797165.1 uncultured Elusimicrobium sp. | reverse complement strand
TCAAACCTCTCGTTCCGGTAACACCCGCAAAGAAAGTAAAGCCGGCGGTCAAATGCCGCTCGTGCGCCAAACCCCGAAAAGCGGTTTTTCCAACAAAGATTTTGCACGTCGTTTTGACTATGTCAACGTCGGTACTTTGGAAAAATTATTCAAAGCCGGCGCTGAAGTAACCCCGGAAACCTTGAAAAAGGCCGGTGCCATTCACGACGAAAACAGTGTTAAAATCTTGGGCATGGGGGAACTCTCCAAAGCCTTGAAAGTTTCTGCTCATGGTTTTTCCAAAACGGCCAAAGCCGCTATTGAAAAAGCCGGCGGAAACGTAACCGTACTAGAAAAGAAGACTAAATAATGGAAAACAATCCATTCGTTAATATTTTCAATGCTCCCGAACTCAAGAAGAGACTTCTCTTCTTGCTCGGGGCATTAGCCGTCTTCCGCGTGGCGGCTGCTATCCCTATACCGGGAATCAATACCGATGTTCTGCGCCAGTTGTTTGCCGCGCACGAAAACGGTATTTTGGGCTTTATGAATATTTTTTCCGGCGGTGCGCTGGGGAAATTCTCCATTTTAGCCCTCGGTATTATGCCTTATATTAACGCGTCCATTATCATTAGTTTGGTACGCGGCGCGCATATTTTCCCGGCGCTGGACCGCATGCACAAAGAAGGTGAAGCCGGTCGGCGCAAAGAAAACCAAATCACCCGTATTTTTACGTTATTCTTGGCTGCTTTACAAGGCTCCATGATGACGTTTGCAATCACAAAAGTACAAGGTGCCGGCGGAGTGGCCGCAGTGGTCAATCCGTCTGTTTTCTTCTTCATTACCACCGTGCTGACTTTGTGTGCCGGTACGATGTTTGTAATGTGGCTTGGGGAACAAATTACCGAAAAAGGTGTAGGAAACGGTATCTCGCTTATCATTTTTGCGGGTATTGTGGACCGCTTGCCCAGTGCTATTATGGAAGTCATTAATCGTGTAAAAGCCGATGAAATGGACTTCTTTATGGCTTTGGTTATTTTTGCGGCGGCCATTATTATTACCGGACTGGTGGTGTGGTTGGAAACGGCCCAACGCCAAATTCCGGTACAATACGCAAAACGTCAAGTCGGCAATAAAATGTACGGTGGGCAAACCAGTTATTTACCGCTTAAGATTGATCAAAGCGGTGTAATCGCGGTAATCTTTGCCTCCTCCGTTATTTCCTTGCCGCTCACGATTGCGAGTTTCAACCGTGAAGCCCCGTGGGCGCAACGCTTGTTGGAATTTATGAATCATAACAGCGTATGGTATATGGTGTTGTTCTCAGCGTTGATTATTTTCTTCTGCTATTTCTACAACTCCATGACCATCAACCCGGCTGACTTGGCCGACAATATGAAAAAATGGGGTGGTTTTATTCCGGGTATTCGTCCGGGTGAACCGACCAAAAATTATATTGAATGGGTCATGAACCGCTTAACTTTCTGCGGTGCAATTGCCGTATGTTTAATCTCCGTATTGCCGGATTTTTTCCGCGCGCAATTTAACGTAGATTTTTACTTTGGTGGTACGGCACTGCTGATCGTGGTCGGTGTAGCCTTAGACACCGTCAGCCAAATTCAAGCGCACTTACTGGCGCGCAATTATGAACCGCTCTTGAAAGGCAGTCGAAAAATTAAAGGTCGCTGGTTCAACGTGGGACAATAGTTTCACGAAATAGTTTTAACTTTTGCGTTTAGGCTCGAATAGGGTCTAAACGCAAAAGCATCTAAAGAGAAGCAAAATGGACATTGTAATTATGGGTGCACCGGGTGCCGGCAAAGGTACTCAGGCAGAAAGATTGGAAAAATCTTTGCACTATACGCATATCTCTACCGGAGATGTGTTGCGTAAGGAAATTGCCAGCGGCAGTGAAGCGGGCAAAAAAATAGCAGCCATTATCGATAACGGAGATTTAATTTCCGATGAGTGGATGTTGTCCATTTTAAAACAAGTAGTAGCGGGTATTAAAGGCAGTATTATTTTAGACGGGTTTCCGCGCACTGTAGAGCAGGCCGAAATGTTGGATAAAATGCTTGCCGAACTGGGGCGCAAAGTAGGCAAAGTAATTGAAATTACCTTGCCCGATGAAGTGGTAGTAGCCCGTTTGTCCGCGCGCAAACAATGTCAGTTGCCAAGTGGAGAAATTAAACAAATCGGTCCTGATTTTTCTTTGGCAGATTGTCAGGCACAGGGGGGAGAAGTATTTGTACGTAAAGATGATGCCCCCGAAAGCGTAATGCACCGTTTGTCTGTTTATCATAAACAAACAGAGCCGGTACTCGATTTTTACCGCAAAGCCGGACGGTTTGAGGAAATCAACGGAAATCAAACCCCCGATGCGGTGTTTAATGAATTAGTATCTGTTTTGAAGGCATAATATGATTGAAGTAAAAAACGAGCACGAATTAGAACTGATGAGAAACGCGGGCAAAGTGACCGCGGCCGTGCTTGAAAAAATGACACAAGCCGTCAAACCGGGCGTGTCTACATTAGATTTGGACGTTATAGCCGAGAAGACGATTCGTTCCTTCGGGGCGACACCGCTTTTTCTGGGCTATGGCGGTTTTCCGGGTAGTATTTGCGCGTCTGTCAATGAAGAAGTCGTGCACGGAATCCCCAAAAAAGGTAAAATATTAAAGAGTGGTGATATTATCAGTATCGACACAGGAGCCAAGCTTGACGGTTTCTGTTCGGATGCCGCGATCACCCTCGGCGTCGGCAAAGTTTCCGACGAAGCCCAACGATTGATGGACGTGACTAAAAAGTCACTTTATAAAGCCATCGGGCTAGTCAAACCGGGTATCCGCTTAGGTGATATCGGACACGCGGTGGAGACGTTTGCCGAGCAACAAGGCATGGGCGTGGTGCGCGATTATTGCGGCCACGGCATTGGCCGTACAATGCATGAGGAACCCTCTATTCCGAATTTCGGAAAACCGGGGACCGGTCCTGTTTTACAGGCGGGCATGGTACTTGCCATTGAACCTATGCTCACAGCGGGAACATGGAGAGTCAGGCAGCTTAGTGACGGTTGGACGGTGGTCACGCGGGACGGCAGTTATGCGGCCCACTTTGAACATACGGTAGC
>CADBRU010000022.1 GCA_902797165.1 uncultured Elusimicrobium sp. | reverse complement strand
TTAAATGGCTCGCCCTGAAGGACTCGAACCTTCAACCTACCGGTTAACAGCCGGTCGCTCCACCATTGAGCTAAGGGCGAATAAATTGTTACTACATAACTATTGTACTTAATAAAAAGCGGTTTGTAAATAGTTAAATAGCGGCTGTTTAATTTTGCGCGCAAATTATATAAAATTAAAATAACAGTAGGAGGAAATCGTATGGCAGAGTATAAAGATTATTACAAAATTTTAGGTGTGAGTAAGAACGCAACGGATGCCGAAATAAAAAAAGCATTCAAAACCGCCGCGCGCAAATATCATCCGGATTTACATCCCGAATCAGAAAAAGCCGCTATGACGGAAAAATTCAAAGATGTAAATGAAGCGTATGCGGTGCTTTCCGACAAACAAAAACGCACGATTTATGACCAAGTAGGCCAAACAGGATACCAAGATTATGCCCGCGGCGGCGGTGCAAGGTCTGCCGGGCGCGGCCGTTCGTCTTACGGAGGCAATCCTTTCGGTGGTGGATACCAACAATATAGCGGCGGAAACGGCAATACGTATTATAATTTCAGTTCCAACGGGGGCGGTAATTTCGGCGGGGCTGATTTCAGTGATTTCTTCCAAAGCATTTTCGGCGGTTTGGGAGGCATGGGAGGCTTTGGCGGCATGCAAGGAAATCCGTTTGGCGGCGGAGCCGGCGGAGCAAGCCAACGCAGCGGAGATGTAGAAGCAGAACTGGCACTTAATTTAGAAGATGCCCACCGCGGCGGCCAAATGCAACTTACTTTACCCAACGGGCGCAATGTGACGGTGAAATTACCTGCCGGCGTGGGAGAAGGAAAGCGTATTAAATTAAAGGGATACGGCAACCGTACCCAACGCGGTAACGGTGATTTGTACTTGGTGATTAAAATTCGCCCGCATTTAACTTATCGTTTGGAGGGGGATGATTTGCATACGCAAGTCACTTTGATGCCGTGGACGGCGGCTCTGGGCGGAACGATTTTTGTGCCGACTTTAGACGGCCCGGTGCAAGTAAAAGTACCGGCCGGCACGCACAATGGTAAAAAATTAAAACTCAGCGGAAAAGGGTTAAATGCGAAGGGCAGTTTGTATGTAACGTTGAATATAGATGTGCCGCGCAGTTTGACCAAAGAGCAAAAGGACTTATTTGCCAAATTGGCAGATATCAGTTAATGCGTTTTTAAATAAAAAACCCCGTGCCTTTTAGGTGCGGGGTTTAGTTTGATAAAATAATACTATGAAAAGATTTTTAGAATGGATTGATCCGTATCAGCAAAGTTTCCTGTACTTTAAGTGGGGATTTTGGAGTTTGCTTTTTTTTATAATCGCCGTATGGTGGCTATGTGCAAATGCGTACGGTAATTTCGCAGATACTGTACTAAACAATATGTTTATTTATCTGCCCAATTATTTAACGCATGAATTTTCACACCGGGCTTGGTGTCCGTGGGGATGGGAATGGTGGTGTTATGCCAGCGGCAACGGCATGGAAACACTGATTCCTTTGATTTTGTGTTTTGCGGCTTTGCGTTTGCGCGGCGGCCGATATTTGTTGCCGTTTTTATTATATTGGTTGTCTACTACTTTGTACGGGGCCGGCATTTATGCGGCCGATGCGCGTGCTATGAAATTACCATTGACCTCCTCGGATATGATGAGTAATTACGCACCGGGCGTGATGAAAGGAGATTGGTGGTATATTTTAAAACCGCTCGGACTACTCGAGCAAGATGTACTGATCGGTCATTGCTTAGTATATGCCGGTATGTTTTGTTTGGTACTGGCGGTATATAGTTTGTGGTATTATTGGAGTCATACCGATCAATATATTTCCAACGGACGGTGGAGTTAGTGGAAAAATTATTACTCCTTAGTTGTTGTGCGCCTTGTTCGTGCGGAGTCATCAAGCATTTGGCGCAAACCGGGCGTAATTTCACCGTTTTGTTTTATAATCCCAATATCGATACGGAAGAAGAATATCACAAGCGTTTGAAGGAAAATGAACGCGTGTGCAAAAAATTTGGTATTGCTTTTGTCAGTTTGCCCTATGAGCCGCAAGTTTGGTGTGAGGTTGTAAAGGGACTGGAGTCGGAGCCGGAACGCGGGAAAAGATGTAGCGTGTGTTTTGAGTTGCGCTTAAAACGAGCGGCTGAGTACGCCAAAGAAAATGGCTTTACGGCTTTTTCTTCCGTGTTGGGAATTTCCCGTCATAAAGATTTAGAACAAGTCAATGCTGCGGCTTTTCGCGCAGAACAAACCGTCGGTGTGCCGTATGATAAAACCAATTGGCGCAAAGGCGGGCTGGAGGAACTGCGTCGCACACTTAATCAAGAAATGCAACTTTATAATCAAACTTATTGCGGTTGTAAATTCAGCCGCCGAAAATAAAAACTCCCACTCAACCGAGTGGGAGTTTTTAAATGTTTTATTTTTATTTAATCCTGTAGAATTTGGCAATAATATTCCACGCTTCCTGCGCGGTATCCGCTACTTCAAACACATGCGGATCTTTGGCGCTGATCACACCGTAATCGGCTAACGCTTCGACGTTGATGACTTTGCTCCAAAATTCTTTACCCAGCAAAATAAGAGGGATGCGTTCTTTCTTTTGGGTTTGCACTAAAGTCAATAGTTCAAACATTTCATCAAAAGTACCAAATCCACCCGGCAATACCACCACGGCTTTGGCGCGCATGACAAGATGCATTTTGCGAATAGAGAAATAATGAAACAAGAAAGCCATATTTTTGCTGATGTACGGATTGGGCTCTTGTTCGTGCGGCAATGTAATGTTCATGCCGATACTGGTGCCGCCGTTTTCGTAAGCGCCGCGATTGGCCGCTTCCATCAGCCCCGGTCCGCCGCCTGTCATGACGGCAAAACGGTTGTGGCTTTTGGTAACAATCAGTTTGCCTAGTTCTCGTCCTATTTCATAATATTTGGATAAAGACAATAGCCCTTTAGCGGCGCGGACTTCGTCTTGTAAGGATTTAGAACGGGGATTTTTGGCTAATTCTTTTTGGGCTTTGGACAAACGTGCTTTGGCTTCTTTTTCCGGGCGCACCCGCGCACTACCGAAACAAACGATTGTTTCGTTAATATCTCGTGCCAGTAAATATAAATCGGGTTTTAATAATTCCAGTTGCAAACGTACCGAACGCAAAGGCGGTCTTTTGAGTAAATCTAAGTCTTCATAAGCCCGTGTATACGAGGAATTGTGTTCAAGGTCTTTGACTAATCTTTTTCTCATTTTCGGTTCCATAGTTATTTACTCCAAGTGCTGATTTTTTTGGCCATGGTTTGAGCCGTTAAATTTAATTGTTCTTGCAATAAAGTTACTTTTCCATGTTCTACAAATTCATCGGGCAAACCTAAACGCAATAACTGAAACGGTTTGTCTTGTGCGGTCAGATATTCCGCTATTGCAGATCCGAAACCGCCGCAAAGCGCATTATCTTCTACCGTTACTATACGGGGGGAGTGTTTGACGGCCTCTGCTAAAATTTGCGTATCAAGCGGTTTAACAAAACGCATGTTGATTACGCCGGTATCTATCCCCTGTTTGGCAAGCAGTTCGGCGGCCTGTAAGGCAGGGTGTACCATATTACCGATAGCGGCAATCGTGAGGTCTTTTCCTTCTTTAAGCCAAACCCCTTTACCGATCGGAAAATCTTTTAGTTCCTCGTCAATAGTAACATTAAAACCGGCTCCGCGCGGATAACGCAAGATAAACGGTTTACCGCTATCGAGTCCGGTTTTGAGCAAATGCCCTAACTCATTTTCATCCGCCGGAGCAGCCAGAATAATGTTAGGCGTGCTGCGCAGAAAACTTAAATCAAAAGCACCATGATGGGTAGGTCCGTCTTCGCCGACCAGTCCGGCACGGTCCAACGCAAAGACTACCGGTAAATCTTGCAGTGCAATATCATGCACCAGTTGGTCATAGCAACGTTGCATAAAAGAGGAATAAACCGCTACGACGGGTTTCAAGCCTTCTGCGGCAAGTCCGGCCGCAAAGGTGGCGGCATGTTCTTCGGCAATACCTACGTCAAAAAACCGCTCCGGAAATTCTTCACGGAAAGCAGCCAACCCCGTACCTTCGGGCATAGCGGCAGTAATGGCATTAATCTTTTTATCTGCTTTAGCCAGTTTGACTATTGCATCGGAGAAAGCCTTGGTAAAAGTGATTGTGTTATTTTTACTGATAGTATCTCCGGTATCGGCGTCAAACATCCCGATTCCGTGAAATTTAGTGGGTTTTTGTTCGGCGGGAGGATATCCTTTTCCTTTTTTGGTAACCACGTGTAAAAGTACCGGGCCTTTGATCTCTTTGACACTTTCTAAAACATCAATCATGGCGTCAATATCGTTTCCGTTGACCGGACCGAAATATCGAAAACCCATTTCTTCGAAAATAGTACCGGGGAATAAAATAGAGCGCGCCTTTTTGGCCAGTTTGGCGGCATTATTTCCCAAATCATCAAACCGTTTTAAGAAATTAGTGGCTTTTTCTTCGGCAAGTTGCACATATTTTTTGGTGAGCAATTTGGTCAAAAGTTGTCCCAGTTGACCGACGCGTTGGGAAATAAACATTTGGTTATCGTTTAAAATCACCAGCATATCGGTAGCCAGTAAGCCGGCATTTTGCATGGCTTCGTACGCCATACCGCCGGTCAAAGCACCGTCTGCCACTAAAGCAATAACTTTATTGTCTGATTTCTTCTGATCGCGCGCGATGGCCATACCCAACGCAGCCGATAGAGCCGTACTGGCATGCCCTACGCCAAATGTATCATATTTACTTTCACTGCGTTTGGGAAAACCGCTTAAACCGCCTTTGGTACGAATGGTATGAAATTTACTTTGCCGCCCCGTTAATAACTTATGCGCGTAAGATTGATGTCCGGTGTCAAATACAATTTTGTCCTTGGGAGTATCAAATACATAGTGTAGGGCGGTAATAATTTCTACGGCTCCCAAACTAGACCCCAAATGTCCGCCGTTTTTACTGGTGGTTTGAATAATTTCCTGACGCAGTTCTTCACAAAGTTGCGGCAATAGTTCGCGCTTAATGTTGCGCAAATCTGCAGGGGTTTTAACGGTCGGCAATACTTTCATGAAGACTCCTTAATATGTACGGGTTTTGAAAAATTCGGCCATGGCATAAAGCGGGGCTAAATTTTTGCGTTTGACATTTTTTAGAGAATCCAAGGCTTTTTGTGCTTTGGCAATTAACAGTTGGGCGTGCTTGCGGCTACCTTCTAAACCAAACAAACTGACAAAAGTTAATTTGCCGTTTTCTTGGTCGCTGTTTGATTTGCCCAGTTGCTTGGCGGTAGATGTAACGTCTAAAATATCATCTACGATTTGAAATACCAGTCCGATACAATCGGCATATTTTTGAATGTGTTTCAAATCAGCGCCTTTGGCTCCGGCCAAAAGAGCCCCCGTTTCCACGCTGGCGCAGATTAAGGCGCCTGTTTTATTGGCGTGAATGTAGCGCAGTACATTTTCCGGAGTGGTCTCTTTGACCGAGGCGGGCAGTAAGAAATAATGCATATTTTTACCCGCTAATTTTTTGGAAGTCTTTTTTAATTTTTCGGCACGCATACTATAAGCATCTTGTGTGCCCATACCTTCTGCATATACGTCGGCGGTTTGCCCGCCTACCATGCCGGACGCACCGGCGCGGTGCGCAAAATTTTGCAGAGCGGTTAATGTATTAGCCGGACCGATTGTTTTTACTTTTCCGTTTTGCGCAAAAATTTCAAAGACATAGGTCAGTAAAGCATCTCCGGCCAGCAAAGCCAAATCGTCTCCGAATACTTTATGATTGGTGGGTTTGCCGCGGCGTAAATCATCATTATCCATGCAAGGCAAATCATCATGAATTAAGGAATAAGTGTGCAACATTTCAAGTGCGCAGGCCGCGGGCATTACGTCGGCGGCTTTTTTGCCGAAAGCCTCAGCCGTGGCCATAGCCAAAATCGGGCGTACACGTTTGCCGCCGGCTTGCAAAGAATAATCCATAGAATCGGTTAAGATTTTAGGTGAGTTGGGAATTTTGGCAATATATTTTGCCAAGTTTTTTTCTACCAGTTTAGCGCGTTGTTTTAAATATGTATCAAAATCAGTCATAAAAAATCCTCATATAAGATATATATTCTCATTATACCTTATATAAAAGTAAAGTGGGAGGGAAAAAAGATATAATGAAAATATGGTAAAACTTAATCGGCCGCATATCGGCATTTTTGGGCGGATGAACGCGGGAAAAAGTTCATTAATTAACGCCATCAGCGGACAGGAAACCGCCCTTGTTTCCGACGTGGCGGGTACCACCACGGATCCCGTTCGAAAAAATATAGAAATCTTGGGCATCGGTCCGGTTACCTTAATTGATACCGCCGGTTGGGATGACCGTTCCGAACTCGGCTCGGCGCGCGTGGAAAAAACGCGCGAAGTGTTGCATCAAGTCAATTTGGCTATTTTGGTTTATGCGGGGGAATTCGCTCAGCCCGAACAAGAACTTGCCGATTTGTTTTTAGCACAAAAAATTCCGTTTTTTATTGTGCATAATAAAGCAGATTTGTTTCCGCATGCTCCGCAAAAAATAAATGAGGTGCAAGTTCTACCGTATTATCAATCCGCCGGTAATGCTGATTTGCTGGCGGCTATTATCCGCCATTTGCCGCCGAGTGCCTATCAAACGGATGATATTTTTGGCGGGTTTGTAGAGCCGGGGGACGAAGTAGTTTTGGTAATGCCGATTGACACTTCCGCTCCGGAAGGAAGGCTTATTTTGCCTCAAGTGCAAGCCTTGCGGGGTTTACTTGATTTGCATGCAACCGCTATTGCACTTCAGCCGCAAGAATTGGCGGCGTGGCTTAAAAAGCATACGCCCAAACTGGTGGTAACCGATTCGCAAGCCTTTAAGGAAGTGAGTTCTGTCGTTCCGCCCCATATTGCGCTAACCAGTTTTAGTATTTTATTTTCGCGACTTAAAGGTGATTTTAATTTATTCTTAAACAGTACGCCGAAAATTGATCAGTTGCAAGATGGAGATAAAATTTTAATATTGGAATCTTGCACTCATTCGGTCAATAAATGTGATGATATTGGTCGCGTGAAAATTCCCAACTGGCTACAGAAAAAAACCGGAAAAAAATTAATCTTTCAAACCTTATCTAATTTAGACCCGCTACCCGCCGATTTGTCGGTTTATAAATTGGCGGTGCAATGCGGCGGATGTATGGTAACGCGTCAACAAATTTTAGACCGTGTGATGCGTCTAGCACGTGCGGGAGTGCCGGTGAGTAATTACGGCATGACCATTGCGTATTGCAACGGTATTTTTAACCGGGTGACGGAAATTTTTCGTTGTGAAAAATAACTTGAAAAAAGTATCATTTCGGATATACTAAATAAAAGAGGTGTTTTATGAAAAAATTTTTATTATTAGGTGTTTTATTTGTAAGCGCGATGCCGCTGCTGGCCACCAAAGCCGTAACGGTACAACCGGTGCAACGTCCCACTACTCCGGGCACTGCGTCCGCGGTCAAAACCAATGCGGTAGTTACCAAACCGCAAACGGTGGCTCCGGTGCTTCAGCCCGTCACTACGGCCACGGTTCAACGTCCTGCTACCTTGCCTTCCAATACCACGGCTTTCGGCGGGACTATGGGTAAGACCAGTGCAGGCGGAAGTTATACTCCGTCTTATAAAAATGCCAAGCAATTAGGTTCTTCTTCTACTTCCTCAGCCGCAAGTTTGGGAAAAGGAGAAGAAGGGTTGGGAACGAAGGATGCTCAGGCTGCCGCCAAAGCCGCGTTGGCTGCTCAAGAAAAACCCAAAGCGGACAAGCCTGATTTGGCCTCTGTATTGCAAGCGGTGCAAGCCGGGAAAGGCGTGGATAAAAAGACATTGGAAAATAAAAATCAAGCCGCCGCCATGTATAACAAGAGCCATAAATAAATCTAAATTTGCATTAAAAACCCCGCTGAATTTCAGCGGGGTTTTTATTCCTATTTAATAATACTGTGTATTAATTTGTAGGGCTTAGGCTTGGATGCGGTAATTTTGACTGCTTTAGCAAATAATTCCGCACCGGCCTGTAAGCGTTTTTGGTCGGAGGCATATAAGGTGGCAATGACATCACCTTTCTTAACGGTGTCTCCGGCTTTCTTCTCAAGCCAAATGCCCGCGCCGTAATCAATGGGGTCTTCCATCGTATTGCGGCCCGCGCCTAAAAGCACCCCGGCCATACCCGTCAGTTTGGCATCAATAAAGCCGACATATCCTTTTTTATCTGCTTTAAATTCCAGTTTTAGTTTGGCATTTTTGAGGTGTTTTTCGGGATGGTCGGCTACGTCCGGGTTGCCGCCTTGCCATTTCACCATTTCGCGGAACTTTTTGAAAGCGGTTCCGTCCGTAATAAAGCGGTCTAATAATTTGCGCGCTTTTTCTACGGATTTTTCTTTTCCGCTGATTACCAGCATATGCGCGCCGGTATCCAGTAACACTTCATAAAAGTCCGGTGCAATGGTTTTATTACCTTTTAAAATTTGAATGCTTTGATACATTTCATTGGCATTGCCGATGGCACGCCCTAACGGTTGATCCATATAGGTAATCAAAGCGCGGCATCTTAAGCCCAAAAGTTTGGCGGTATTTACGAGCATTTGCGCCAACTTTTTGCTATCGGCTAGTTTTTGCATAAAGGCGCCGGAGCCGTATTTGACGTCCATGAGTAAACTATCTACGCCTTCTGCATATTTTTTAGATAAAATACTGGCCACGATTAACGGGCGGCTTTCTACCGTACCGGTGGCATCACGCAAGGAATATAATTTGCGGTCGGCGGGGGCTAAATCTTTGGTTTGGCCGAACATACACACGCCCAATTTTTCAATTTGACGGTGAATGAGTTTGGACGGAACGCGAATTTCAAAATTTTTGATAGATTCCAGTTTGTCCAGTGTACCGCCGGTATGACCTAGCCCGCGGCCGGACATCATGGGTACTGCCACGCCGGCACAAGATACCAAAGCCGCCAGCGGCAGAGACACACCGTCGCCTACGCCGCCTGTGGAGTGTTTATCCACTTTGGGCATCTTAATATCTTTAAATTCAAGCCGCGCACCCGAATGGGCCATGGCTTTGGTTAAAAGCGCGGTTTCTTTATCGGATAATGGGTTTAAAAAACAGGCCATTAAAAAAGCCGACAGTTGATAATCGGGCACGGTCCCTTTGGCTGCGGCTTGGGCGACAAAATTAAATTCGTCGGCACTTAAGGTTTTGCCATTTCTTTTCTTAATAATAATGTCTATCATGCGCATAGGCAGTATCTCCTTTTCCCTATTAGGGGTAGACCTCTAGCATAACATATTAAACCCAAATTGGCAATGCAATTTTGAAAATTTTGCAAAAAGACTTGAAAAATGTAGTTCTCTTTTTTAGAATGGTGGTTGTAGTAAGTTTTATGAAAAATTAAAAAGGAGAGTATATGTCCAAAGCATTTACCTTAATTGAACTGTTAGTAGTAGTTTTAATTATCGGCATTCTATCTGCGATTGCATTGCCGCAATATACGCAAGCGGTTGAAAAATCGCGTATGGCGGAAGCGTTTAGTATATTGCCTACGTTGGCACAAGCCATGGATGTTTATGTGATGTCTGCGTCAAATCCGGAAGCATATCCATTGGATAAAGGTGTGTTGGATGTTGACTTGTCTAATCTGACTTGTGATACGGATGGATTTTGTTCCAGTAAATATTTCAAGTATAGAATTTTTAACGATAGCAATATGACGTATGCTGTCAATGCAGAGCGTCTTGGAGATACTGCCTATACACTACAATTTCAAAGGACAGCATCCAATCCTTCTTGGACTAAAAGGTGTGTTGCTAAAAATGCGGCTCAATTAAAAATATGTAAGACATTGTCAGGAAGTCCCTATTCGGTTTACGATGTAAGCAATCTTTAATCTATATCCCTGGGGAACATACCCCGGGGATTTTTTCTGTCTGAACGCGCGTAATTTAGTAAAATATATATGTATCCTTAATCAGAGAGAGAAAACATGGCAAAAAATAAATATTCTGCAACCGTTTTACTTCCTAAAACGGATTTTCCTATGCGCGCGGGACTGGCGCAAAAAGAACCCAAAATTTTAGATTTTTGGAAACAAATGGATTTGTATCAGGCCATTTTGAAGAAAAATGAAGCGGGTAAACATTTTGTTCTGCATGACGGACCTCCGTATGCTAACGGGAAAATTCACATCGGTCACGCACTCGATAAAACCATTAAGGATATTATTCTCAAAAGCCGCGCACTCATGGGCTATTATACGCCGTACGTGCCGGGTTGGGATTGCCATGGTCTGCCCATTGAACAGGCTTTGCTTAAAGAACTGAAACAAGATAAAAAACACATTACCGATGTGCCGGCTTTCCGCAAAAAAGCGCGGGCGTTTGCCGCTAAATTTATCGATCTGCAACGTCAGGGCTTTAAGCGTTTGGGGGTGCAGGGGGATTGGGACAATCCGTACTTAACCATGGATAAACGCTACGAAGGCATTACGGTTGGCGTATTTTTAGATTTGATTGAAAAAGGATACGTCTATAAAGGTCAAAAAACGATTACCTGGTGTAGCCATTGTGAAACCGCTTTGGCCGATGCCGAAACCGAATATAAAGATGCCAGTTCCTCCTCTATTTATTTACGCTTTAAAATCGTAAATCCGACGGAAGAAGTGTTTGGAAAATTAGATTTTTCTAAACCCGTTTCACTGGGCGTATGGACCACCACACCGTGGACCATCCCCGCCAACCAAGCGGCCGCCGTGAATAAAGATGAAGTATATGCGGTTTTGCAAGATAATGCTACTAAAGAATATTATGTGGTAGCCGATAAATTGGCCGAAGAATTTATTAAAAATACAGGTGTAAACGCCCAAAAAGTACATACTATAGCCGGTGAAAAACTGGTCGGACAAAAGTATTTCCACCCGCTGACCCAAAAAGAAAACCCGGTCATTTGGACGGACTTTGTAACGATGGATGCCGGGGTAGGTGTGGTACATATTGCACCGGGCCACGGTGAAGAAGACTATCAGGCCGGGAAACAATGGAAACTGGAAACCTTCTGCCCGGTCGATGAAAAGGGCTGCTATACCAAAGATGCGGGCGTGTTTGAGGGAATGCACGTATTTGAAGCCAATCCGCTTATGGTTAAAAAGTTAAATGAACTCGGCGCGCTAATCAAAGAGCAAGAAATTACCCACAGTTATCCGCATTGTTGGCGCTGTCATAGTCCGATTATTTTCCGCGCAACCGAACAATGGTTTATGAGCATTGACAAAGACGGCTTGCGCGAAAAATTGATGAAAAATTTAGATAATGTAACATTTTATCCCGCCGCCGGCCGTGAACGTATGCGCTCCATGATCGGACTGCGCCCGGACTGGTGTTTATCCCGCCAACGCTTTTGGGGTACTCCGGTAACGATTTTATATTGTAAAAAATGCGGCAAGGCTCAAATCAATCATGAATTGTTTGAGTTTATCAAAAACCGCGCCATGAACGAAGGTTCCGATTTTTGGTTTACCGATCCGGTAGAGAAACTAATGCCGCAAGGTTACAGTTGCGAATGCGGTTGCCATGAATTTAGAAAAGAAACCGATATTTTGGACGTGTGGCTTGACAGCGGTGTGTCGTGGGCGGCAGTCGTTAAAGACCGCGGTATGCAATTCCCGGCGGATGTATATTCCGAAGGCTCTGACCAGCACCGCGGGTGGTTCCAAAGTTCCTACATTCCGTCTTATACGCTAGAAGGGAAGGCACCGTTTAAAACCATTTTAACGCACGGTATGGTGTTGGACGGTCAGGGGCGTCCGATGCATAAATCTTTGGGTAACAGTGTAGATCCGGCGGATGTAATTAATAAATACGGGGCCGATATTTTGCGTTTGTGGGTGGCTTTCTCCGACTATCAGGGGGATGTGCGTATTTCCGATGAAATTTTGGGCGGACCGATTGATACATATCGCAAACTGCGCAATACAATTCGCTATGCATTAGGCAATTTGTCCGATTTCGAGCCGGCCAAGCATACCGTTGCGGCAGATAAACTGGCCGAAATGGACCAATATATGCTGGGCAAATTGGATAATCTGATTGCCGAAGTGCGCAGTGCTTATACGGAATTTAATTTCCGTCGGGCCATGCGCGCCATTACAGATTTTTGTATTTTAGACTTGTCTGCATTTATGTTAGACGCATCTAAGGATCGTCTTTATACTTTGGGTGCTTCTTCAGCGTCTCGGCGCAGTGCACAAACCGCTTTGGCGGAAATAGTGCGCACCTTACTGCAATTATTGGCGCCGGTGTTGTGTTTTACCTGTGAAGAAGCATGGCAAGAATTATTGAAATTACCGTGCGGACAAGGACTGGCTAAGAGTATTTTCCTTTCGGATATGCCGCAAAAAGCCTCGGTATCCATGCAAGCAAAATTGGAAGAAAAATGGAACCGTATCCGTCAAATCCGCGAAGAAGTATTAAAAGCGTTAGAAGAAACCCGCCAGCAAGGTGTAATCGGTGCACCTTTGGAAGCACAAGTAACCTTGAAAACCAATGCGGCAGATACTAAGCAATTCTTAACAGATAACGCAGCCTTATGGCCGGAAATTTTCATTGTGTCTGAAGTAGAAATTGCAGAGGGAACACAACCCTTTGAGGTGCTAGTTACACACGCTAAAGGACAAAAATGTGCCCGCTGTTGGCAATGGAAGCCCGAAGTAGGTGTGACCGGACGCAAACATAACGATTTGTGTGACCGTTGCAGTGAAGTATTGGAACGGGAAGGCATTTGTGTGCCGGAGGAAGAAAAAGTTGCGTAATTGGTTTGCCAAAACAGTTGCTTGGCTAAGCAATAATAAGGCGGTATGGATTACCCTGATATTACTTTTGTTAGTAGACCGGGTAACCAAGCGTTTGACATTGGTCTTCTTGCCGGGTCGTGATATAGCCTTGTTGCCTTATTTGCATTTGAATTTTGTTCAAAATACGGGGGCTGCTTTCGGTATGATGCAAGGGGGAAATATCGTATTGATTGTCATTACCTTGCTGATTTTGGGCTATATTCTGATAAACTGGAAAGAGTTATGTTCCTACGGTTCTTGGGTTAAATGGGGGCTGGTGCTTATTTTGGGCGGTGCATTAGGCAATTTTTATGATAGAATAACTTTAGGATTTGTTGTTGATTTTATTGATTTGCGAGTATGGCCCGTATTTAATGCGGCCGATTCATTTATTACAATAGGCGGAGTAATGTTGGCTGTGGCCTTTATTTTCTCTGCCAAAACAACTAGTCATGAGGAGAAAAAATGAAAAAAATTTTATACTTCTGTGCAGCCGTTCTATTCTTGAGTGCTTGTGGGGGACAGGAAGCCTCTATGTTTAGTAAAGCGCAACGCTTAACTAATAAAGGGGAATTTCAAAAAGCCATACAAATTTATTCTCAAATTATTAAGAATAATCCGGAAAGTTACGGTGCGTATGCCAGCCGCGGTTTGTTATATGAACGTCTGATTCCCAAAGATGCCGAAGAATTACAAAAAAATAGACGCTACGCCGAAAAAGATTACGAACGTGCGTTGGAACTGAATTTTAAGAGCCCCGAAGTGTTTAATAACTTGGCGGCTTTGTATATTGATGAGGGGCGTAACACCGACGCTATTTTGCATTTAAATCAGGCGCTCTATTATAGACCCGATTATGCACTGGCCTTAATTAACCGCGGCGTTGCGAAAAGTAAACGTGGGGAAATAGCCTCTGCTTTGATAGATTTTGATGCGGCTGAAAAATTAGATAAAAATTCTGCCTTACTCTATCTAAACCGCGGCTTAGCCTTCTTGGAAAATGGTTATTATGCCAGTGCCGCAGACGATTTTGCTTACTTAACCGAATTGCAACCGCAAAATGCACGTGCTTATTTTGAAAGAGGCCGCGCGTTTATCAAAATGGAATATTATCAAAATGCCATGGATGATTTCCAAATTGCTATGGCTATTCGTCCCGATTATCCGATGCCCTATTACTATGCGGCTCAGTTGTTATTTGCAAGAGGGAATATAGACGAAGCCATTGCTTATGCGCAACAAGCCAAAGAGTTGGCCTCCAATTATGCCCCCGTGTATGACTTGCTGGGGGATATGTTGGCGTTGGCTTCTCCGGTAGAAGCAACGCAACATTATTTGGCTGCACGTCGGTTAGATCCTAAACATGCTACTAAATACCAACAAAAAATCAAAATGATGACTACGGAACAAGGTCGTCGTAAAGTGGTAACCGATCGTTTGGTAGATATAGAAAAACATTAGTCCTATGAAATCTGCTCGGCCTCAAGCCGCTGTTGAATCGGCATCTTTGTCTATGCCTGTCAAAACTTATATCTATCGGTTTTGGCTCTCTTTATTGCTGCTTATTGTCATTAGTTACAGTATCTTTATGGCCAGTTTTGCGGTCGGGGTTTTGATACTGAGCCTGTTAGATTTGGTATTGTGTGCCGATATTGCTTTTCGCAATGCATGGAACGATCTTGGCAAAGGACGCTTCAGTTTATCCGTTTTAATTTCTCTTAGTTTAATAGCCAGTTTCGGCTATGGGCTTTCTAAAACACTTCTGACTAATCCGTTAGCCGGACCGATTGATAATTTATATATCCCGATGGCCCTGTTGATTTGTTTATACTTGTGGACGTGCGTTCGTAATGCACGCGGAAAGGAACGGACCCAGGTGTTCATTAAAAAATTAGATGATTTTTTACCCAAATCGGGGCGTCTGGTGCAGCCGGATCATCGGGAGCGGATGGTTTTTGCGCGCGAATTAAAAGAAGGGGATATTATCCGCGTAAAGGCTGGGGAAAGAATTCCGTGTGAAGGTGAAATTGCCCGCGGGGAAACCGCCATTGACGAAAGCCTGATTACCGGAAATATGATGCCCACCAGCAAGAAAATCGGGGGAAAAGTCTATGCCGGTACTTTAAACAAGGGCTCCGTGATCATGGTGCGGGTGAAAAAGACCTTAGACCAATCGGTAATTGCGGGCATTATTCACGCCATAAAAAATAGTGAGCGCCGCCGTTGTATTCGTCAAGAAATATTAGACAAATATACTCCTTGGTTAATTTTGTGGAGTGTGGTGCTAGCCTTGGCGGGATATATCTATTTTTATTGGACTGGGGGGTATAGTCGCCCCTTACATAACATAGGCATAGTATTACTTATTATAGGGTTGGGGTGCCCGTTGTCGTTTTTGTTTGCAACGATACTACCCTCCGGTTTTTTGCGTTTGGGTGCTAAATATAAAAAGATAGATATTCACGCTATGGGGGCTTTGGAAGTTTTACATAAGTCTGATGTAGTGTTCTTTGATAAAACGGGAACTTTAACTTACGGGGAACTGCGCATTGCTTCCGTGCACACCGGCAATGAAACTGCGCGTCGGCGCTTAATTACGGCTTTAGCCACCGCCGAACAATTTGTAGACGGCCCGTTTGCTAATGCGGTCATGATTTACTCTCAACAAGAGAATATTCCGCCAAAGTCGGTGCGGTGTTTTGATGTGTTGCCCGGGCTGGGCGTAAGTGCCATATCGGGTAAAGATACCATCTTGGCGGGGCGTTTGGAGTGGTTGCGTGAACAGGGCATTGAAGTCACGGTAGGGCCGCATGATCGGCAAGCCGTTATTTGCGGTGCTAAAAACGGTAAACCTTTGGGCTATGTGCTTTTAGATGATGAACTACGCAAAGGGGCCAAGGAAATGATTGAGAGCCTGCGCAAACAAAACAAAGAAGTAATCTTAATGTCCGGGGATAATGAGGCCTCCGTAAAAGCCATTGCCGCGGAAACGGGTATTGAGCAATATAATTTCGGAGTTTTGCCTCAAACCAAAGCGGAGATTTTGGGCAATTATGTATCCCTTGGCAAAAAGACCGTTATGGTGGGGGATGGGTTTAACGATATCACGGCTTTACTTCGTTCGGATGCAGGGGTAGTATTTTCTTCCGGAAAAAATGTATATAATAATTGGGTAGATGTGGTGGTGCGGCGCAGTGATTTGCATGCGATAACGGATTTGTTCGGTATGTACAAACGTTTAAACACTGCAATCCGAGCAAACATAGTATTAAGTTTATTTTTTAATGTTTTATTATTGGCTGCCATTTTGTTTGCGCCGTCACATATTTGGCAAGAACGCTGGACTTTGTTAGTAGGTTTACTTGTGGGAGTACTTTTTGTATTTTTAAATTCAATGAGGTTATTACGTATTAAATGAAAACAGAAAATATTGATTTCGGTTACACTTCAGACCATGCCCGCAAAAATGCGGATACGGTTTTGCCGGCCATTCAATGCTGGCCGAACCAATATAAACGGGACTATACCATTCGTATAGAACTGCCGGAATTTACGTCGGTATGCCCAAAAACAGGCTTGCCCGATTTCGGAATTATTACCATTGAGTATATTCCTAATGAGTTATGCCTGGAACTGAAAAGTTTGAAATATTATTTGTTGGAATATCGCGATATGGGTATTTTTATGGAAAATATCGCCAATAAAATTTTGGATGATATCGTCAAAGCATGCAAACCCAAACACGCTACCGTGACCGGCACGTTTACGCCGCGCGGAGGTTTGCGTTCGGTCATTGTTGCTTCGTACGACGAAAAGGAAGGCTATGGGAAATAATCGTATAAAAATAATCATAATCTTTGGTATTTTCTTGGTGGCTGCTTTTTTTGCGGGCGGGTGGTTTTTCGGTCATTTGGTAGGCAACAAAGTCCACAATGAAGTAGTTAGTTTGTATTCCAAAGACGGGGAATCTTTGGGTATTTTTGACAAGATCCCGCAAGAGGATTTGGCAGAAGCCGCCCAAGTGGCGCAAGAAGGTTTACAAGAAGAAATTGTTTTGCCGGAAGATCAAGGAAAAGTAGAAGACGGACGTGCTTTGCCCAGCCAAGTGATGCTGACCGATTTGGCAGATATCGCGGGAGTTGTCCCTCAGAAAAAAGAGGAATCTTATGCATCTTCCCAAGAGGAAAAGCCAAAACCTGTCAGTGAATTAAATTTGACAGGTAATGAAGTAGCCAGTGTAGCCCCGACGACCTTGCCCGCTTTAGCCGCCGGAGAAGATAGCAAAATCAGTCTGATTGCGGCACCGGTGCGCTATTTTGTGGTGCGCAATTTAGATGAATATAAAGAGTTCAAACGTCGCGCACGCGGCAGTTATCCGTCGGTAGATTTTGCCAAACAAATGGTAGTGGTGCTAGAGTCGGACAGTAATTTGCCGGATAATGTGTTTGAACTTGTTTCTGCCGAGGAAAAGGATGGGGAACTGGTGGTTTCCTACCGGGTAAATGTGTTTCGGTTAGACGAGAAAATTAATAGCCATACCGTATTGCCGGTAAATAAAACTCAAGCGGCCGTACAATTAAAACAAGTATTATAAACTTATTTGAAATTATAAAAAAGGATATGTCCAAAGCATTTACCTTAATTGAACTATTAGTAGTAGTCTTAATTATTGGCATCTTGTCCGCCATTGCTTTGCCGCAGTATCAAAAATCGGTATTTAAAGCACGTGCCGCCGAGGCAATCAGTATGTTGCATTCTTTAGATAGAGCGCAAAATGTATGTGTATTAGAGAACAATAATATTTTTTGTGAATTAGATAATTTAAGTATAGATTTACCCAGTGAATTGACAGATGATTGCGCAGAAGATGACCAGTGTTTTAAAACCAAGAATTGGGAATATGGGACAGATGGGGCAGCCATGTACGTTTACCCCATAGATGGTGGAACTACAAATAATAATTTGATGATAAGTATGGATTTCGGTGATAATGGGTCTATCCGTTGCCATGATAATTTAGGATCTTATTCCGGCAAAACTTACGAAGGATATTGTCGTATATTAAATCTATAAAATAAACCCCCGAGAAAGCGGGGGTTTTTTATTGCTATTTCTTCAGTAAATTGGGAGACGGTTTGAAACGAATTTTCTGCTTGGCGGGAATTTGTACCTTCTCCATGGTTTTGGGGTTGTGGCGCGTAACGGGACGCGCGGTTTTGAGATGAAAGGTACCGAAATTGCTGATCACTACTTTCCCGTCGCGGTGTAAACCGTGTTTGATAATCTCAAATACTTTATCAACGGAAATTTTGGCTTGTTTCTTGTCTAATACATGGCGCGTCAAATGGCGCACTACATCGTCTTTATTCATATTAAATCCTATTTATCTCCACGGTTGACAAAACCCATGGCCTGCAAGAGCACATGCGGTTTTTTGCCTTGGCAAACAATTTGCCAAATGGCATCAATGATGGGAGTTTGTAAATTGTTTTTACGGGCAATATCGTAAACGCTTTGTACGGAATTGACCCCTTCGGCAATGGTGCCTACTTCTTTTTTGGCTTCTTCCAAAGAAAGTCCGGAGCCTAATTTCTCACCCAAGCGGCGGTTGCGTGAAATGGCGGACATACACGTCAAAATCGCATCTCCGAAACCCGCTAAACTGTATACCGTTTCCGCTTTCCCGCCTTGGCTGACCAGTACGGAAGCCATTTCTTGCAGGGCTTGGGTAATTAAGGCCGCTTTGGCATTGGCCCCGTCGCCGATACCGTCAATCACACCGGCCCCGATAGCCAGTACGTTTTTAATTGCTCCGCCGTATTCAACGCCGCGGCGGTCTTGCGCGGGTACCATAATAATCGGATCTGCCTCAAACACGGCCGCAATTTCCTGCACGCGTCTGGGGTCTGCCCCGGCAAGCATAATCTTGGTCGGTACGTTTTGGGCTACTTCCAACGCAAAACTCGGCCCGCTAAACGCAAACACATGGTCTTTAAGTTGCGGAATTTCTTCTTCAATAATTTCACAAATGGTTTTGAATGTTTTGTCTTCCACGCCCTTAGAGGCACTGACTACCGGTACGACTTTTCCGTTCAAAAGCGGTTTTAATTGTTCGCGGCAGAAATTGCGGATGGCTTTAGAAGAAATGACAAATACAATTAAATCGGTATCTTGCACCGCCTCGGCTACATTACCGGTCAGGCGGATATTATCATGAATTTTAAAATTAGGAATATTCGGATGCCGCCCCATGGTACGCAGTACATTGAGCAGTTGCTCGTTGTATTCCCATAGACGTACGCGGTAGCCTTTTTTTGCTAAATGTTGGGCAATTACACTACCCCAAATACCGGCTCCGAAAACCGTAATATTATTTATTTTCATGATTTCTCTTTTTGGCTCCGTCTTCAAATTTTAGTTCTTTTTTGGCAAGCAAGCGTTTAATATTCGGTATGTGTTTATAAATTACCAATAACCCGATGGCAGTTACCATAATATTAACCGGCATCGGATGATTGCCGATAAAAAAACTAGCCAGCGGCAAAACTACACAGGCCACAATAGAGCCAATGGAAATACGTCCCCACAAGGCAACGCAAATAACGAAAGCCAAGAAAGCAAGTGCCGTCGGAATAGGCAGTAGTGCAGCAAAGACACCGGCAGAGGTAGCCACGCCTTTCCCGCCGCGGAATTTGAGGTAAATGGTCCACATGTGTCCTAAAATGGCCACCGTACCGCACAAAATAGCCGGCCAATATAAACCCGGGCAGAAATACAAAGCCAAGGTGGTGGGAATAAACCCTTTCAGCCCGTCTATTAGAAAGGTGCAAATGCCTGCCCATTTGCCGACGGTACGATAGACATTGGCCGCCCCGGGATTGCCAGAGCCATGCTCGCGAATGTCTATGCCCATTACCTTACGGGCGATCAAATAACCGGTCGGGATAGCCCCGAGTAAATAACTAAATAAAACGAGAGAGAGTACTTTTATGATCATACCTCTATTATATAAAGTTTGAGCGCGGGGGCAAGCGGAAAATAGAAAATGTTTGGCAGAATAAATAGAATTAGTTATACTAATAGAGAGGTTTTATGAAAAAGATTTTACTGTTAATCGTTTGCCTGTTTGTGACTTTTCCGGTTTTTGCGATACAAGAACCGGAGACCCCGTCTTTTTATGCGGAGGATATTTTAAACCAAAGTTTATTAACCGTTTTTAGCGGCAAACAGGCTCATCAATGCCAAGCGGCGCGTATTACGCCGACGTGGTATTTAACTGCGGCGCATTGTGTGTATCCGTCGTGTGGTAAAGAATGTACGATTGAGGTAAATTTATTACAAGACAATTTACAGGCCATCGCGCAAATTAAGCATAATCTTACCTATCAGCCGCGGGTATTTTATAACAAACAATACGATCCTAGCAGTTTGAAAAATGTCCGCTATGATGTGGCTTTAATTCACTTTATACCTGAGGAAGGCGATTATGTTTTTCGGTTAGGGTCCAAAACCGTACTGGAGCAAGAGCAATTTTTTGACTTGTTAAATAGCGGAAAATATGTGGAGGCCAAAGCACAGTGGGAGGCGCTGCAAAAGGCCCGCGCCACTATTTTGGTCACTAATAATATGCAAACGCGAGAAGTATTTATGCCGCTGGCCGTGCCGGACTTTCGTGACGGGGGACGGTATTACGTGCAGAATTACGGGGCAAATTTTTATTATTTTACGGAGTTGTGGCATTATTTCGGTGTAAATTTCGGAATTGGCCGCGGCATGAGCGGCGGCGGTGTCATTATACCGGGCGGAACGATTATCGGCATTGTGTCGGCTAATCTCAACCGCTTGGGACAAGTGGTAATTTATAACGAAAAAGATGAACCCGTTAGGATCATTCCCTATTCTTCCAATTACTTTATGTTTACGCCGATTAGTGAAACTAACAGATCTTTTATTGAGTCCACCATTACGGGGCATAAAGACGGCTCTACCGTAAAACCGCATTTTGTAACGATTACGGACCGTTATGCTAAGCCGGTTGAATATACGGTAGATGAGTTCTTTGGAATAAAAAACCAAAATCCTGCGTCAAATGACAACGAAGAAGTAGTGGAATAAAATCAATATCTATTTCCATATCGTGGAAATGGAAATTGTAAACTATGTAAGAGTTTAGGTTCGGACTATATAATTTACGGTTGTGATTAATCTGCGTAGTAAGCCTTTGTAATTTGCGCGGTTAATTTTTCTACATCAAAATCTTGCGTGCGGGTAATATCCAAACGCAAGATTTTTTCATACCTGTTAAACCATGTGCGTTGGCGCTTGGCATATTGGCGAGTGCGGATGATGATTTTTTCAAGTGTCTCTTCACGCATAAGTTTGCCGTTTATCCACTGTATTACTTCGGGATAGCCCAAACTTTTCAGTCCCGGACAATCGGACGCAAAACCCTTGTTTAACAAAGCACGCGTTTCCTCTGCCATGGGGTCTAACATGGCTTGCGTGCGCAGCGTAATGCGCTGCTGCAATAGTTCTTTATCCCAATTCAAATACACAAATAAGGCTTTCTCCGCCGGAAATTCGTTTCGGAAAAAGGCCCCGCTCTTGATTTGGGAGGCGGGTTTTCCGCTCAGCCGGCAAATTTCTAGCGCGCGTATAACGCGGTGAATATTTTGTGGCGGGATTTGCTCAGCGGACACGGGGTCTATTTGGGCAAGGCGCGCGTGTAAGGCTTCCCGTCCGTTTTGCTCGGCAAATTGGGCAAACTCAGCACGTAAATCCGGATCGGCGGGGGGGAGCGGATCTATCCCGATAAAAAACGCATGTAAATACATACCGGTTCCGCCGGCAAAAATAGACGGTTTGTCCGGCTGCGCAGCACATAAGTTGCGGCTCTTTTCGCAAAAAGAAACTACATCAAAGGTTTGCATGGGAGATAGAAAATCTACCAAGTGATAAGCCGTGCCGTTGACTAAATATTTATTGTCTTGCCAAGTTCCCAGCGGTTTCGCGGTACCGACGGTCAAATCCGTATAGATTTGGCGGGAATCGGCCGAAATGATTTGCGTACTTAACGTTTGGGCTAAGGACAAAGCAAGTTCGGTTTTTCCGCTGGCAGTCGGTCCTGCAAGGATGATGTGTTTCATGGATATATTGTAATAAAATAAAAAACCCGCCGTAAAGGCGGGTTGTTGAAATGAGTTTGTTTATTCAAAGAGCGTGTCGTCTTTTTGAATCTTATTGCAAATCTTACATGCTTTACAATTCGGCACGCAAACTTCGGGCAGACGCAGTAAAATGCGGGTGTCGCAATCGTTAAAATCATCTGCCATGGCGCTGATTAAAGCGGCATGTTCGGGTTTTATATTGGTAAAACTAATACCGATAGTAAATACGTTTTCTTTTTGTTTCACCCAAGCCATACGCGCTTTGACTTCCATTTTTTCCATACCGGGCAGTTGCAATGTAATGGTGAAATTATCGGCCAAAGGTGCGCCTAAAAAACTAATCATACGCATACCGGAAGCGGATAAATCAGCCAAAATGGCAACTAAAGAAGTTTCCTTTCCATCTTGGGTTTTATAACTTAAATTGACCGGTTCGATTAAATTGCTCAGTACCGGCATGCGGCGTTCTTTGCGTTTTTCAGAAAATTTTTTTGCCATATTAATCCCTCGTAAATAATAAAGTTCCGTCTGATGCAGTTACTTCTGTCTGCACGACACTTCCTACAGTATAACTTTTTTGTGTTTGTATCCAAAAATCTTCACCGGTGCGGCCTTTGTTGGGAGTTTCCAGTAATACTTCTACCGTGCGTCCCATTTGCTGCTGATAAGCCGCTTCCGCCAAACCTCTCACTTTATTTAACAAAATATCTAGCCTTTGTTCCAGTATTTTTTCATCCAACAGTTTCATTTCGGCCGCGGGCGTGCCTTGGCGGGGGGAATATTTAAAACAATAGGCCGCCGAAAAACCGGCTTGTTCGACCAGTGAAAGGGTCTGCTCAAAATCTTCTTGCGTTTCGGTGGGAAACCCTACAATTAAATCGGTACTGATGGAAAAACCGATTTGTTTGAGCGCGTGAATTTTATCAAGTAAAATTTCACGGGTGTAGCCGCGTTTCATTTCCTGTAAAACTTTGCTTGATCCGCTTTGGGCGGGCAAATGAATATGCCTTGCGATTTTGGTATTAGATTTAATGCCGTCCAAAAATTGAGGCGTAATAAATGCCGGATGCGGACTGACAAAACGTACGCGGGCTACGCCGGGCAGTGCGGATACTTCGTTTAATAAATCGGCAAAGGTTTTTCCGTCTTCGTGCCATGCATTGACGGTTTGGCCCAGCAGCATAATTTCGGGGTAGCCTTGAGAGGCTTTTTTAGCGGCCTGTTGCAAAATTTCGGCGGAAGGTAAACATTTTACGGGGCCGCGTACCGTAGGCACAATGCAATAACTGCACGCGAAATCACATCCGCGCATAATGGTTACATAACCGGTAATTCCTTTTTGCACAGGTTGCCCTCCCGGAGCGTCAGAGAGAAAACCGCTTTTATCTAAAAGTTGTGCAAATTGGTCAATTTCGCGCGCACCGGAAACAATGTCTAAATACGGAAAAGTTTTTTTGAGTTGTTGGCCTAAACGTTGCGCGGCACATCCGGCAAAAATAATGCGCCGGCCTGATTTTTCACGTTTCCACTGCCGTAGGCGTCCCAAAAAAGAAAGGGCTCTGTGCTCGGCATGGTCACGTACGGTGCAAGTGTTTACCAATACCAAATCGGCCTCTTCTAATTGTTCGGTAGGCATGTAACCGCGCGTAAATAGATGTGCGGCCATTTCTTCCGAATCGGCTAAATTCATTTGGCAACCATAGGTTTGGATAAACAATTTTTTCATACTATAAAAAAGGCGGCGTTTCTCGCGCCGCCTTTGTATTACATAGGTTTAGAATAAATCACCCAATTTTTTAATGGATTGGGCCACCGGTTGTTTGAAGTGCAATTTCACAACGCGTCTGCCTTTGTTTTCCAAGGCTTGGAAATCACCCAAGGCTTGGGCGTTGCATAATTGTCCGAAGGTGTAATTTTGACCCGGAATTTTGATATCTTTTTGCGGATCAGCTGATAAAATGAGAAATACCCCATTATTACCGTCACCTTTATGTAATTGACCGCTGGAATGTAAATAGCGCGGTCCGTAACCGAACAGTATGGCGCGTTTGGTGCGGCATAACATTTTGTCACGTAGTTCATGTAAGGCTTTATCGGTTTCTTCCGAAGGCCACAAATAGGGCAAGATAGCAATATAATCATTGCTTTCCAGTAAGGAATAGAAATCTTGCGGTAAAGTTTCCAGTTTTACTTCTTCTTTTAAATCTTTGGAAACTAATAATTCGGCGGTAACCTCAGCCGGGATATCACCCTTTTCCAATTTGGCCAACACGTTTTTCGTCAAGGTTTTGGCTTCTTGTACGTTGGGTTGGTCAAACGGATCAATGGCCAAGATGGCACCCGCCGCTGCGGTGGCAATTTCCCACAGTAGAAACAAGGCCCCTAGTTCATAAGGGTTTTTCATATCTAGCGTAAACACCGGGAAACCCCGTTCGGCTAAATCGGACGCAACGTCATGCACGCGTTTGTTATCGTCCGTATCGGTGGAAAGATAGACAAAGAAGCGATCTTCGCGATAGTCAAAATTACGGTGTAAGATTTCACCTACCACAGGAACAATCCCTTTGCCTTCTTTACCGGTAGATTCGGCCACCAATTGTTCTGCCCACAAGCCGAATGTTTCGGCTTCTTTGGAGGCTAAAATGGTGAGTTTGTCTTTGGAGTGGTTGGCATAGCAAGCACCCATATAAGCACCTAAAGATACGGCCATATTGTCTTTTTCATTGACTTCCGGTCCAAAAGTTAAGGCAGCCTCTTTGGCTTTGAGTAAGATTTTCTTTACATCTACACCCATAATAGCCGCCGGCACAATACCGAAGAAAGACAAAGCGGAAAACCGTCCGCCGATATCGGAAGGGTTGATAAAGGTATGGCGGAATTTATATTTTTCGGCTAAGGTTTGTAAGCCGGTGCCGTGATCGGTAATAGCAATAAAGTTTTGTCCGGGATTTTTGACACCCGCTTTTTTGACTTCTTCATAAAAATAAGCAAATTGAGAAGAAGGTTCTACCGTACCGCCGGATTTACTGGCAAAGACAAAAAGCGTATCTGCCGGATTGATTTTGGCGCTTACATGGCCGACCCAATCGGGGTTGGTGGTGTCTAGCACAAATAGTTGCGGATAGCCGCTTTGTTTGCCGAAAATACTGCGGAATACTTCGGGGGCTAAACTGCTGCCACCCATGCCCATAACGACGCAAAATTTAAAATCTTTTTTGGCCTGATTGGCAAAAGAAACCACTTCGTCTATATGTTGCAAGGTCCAATCATATACCTTTTGCCAACCTAAAAATTTAGGAATGAAGGCCATGTGTTCGGGGTCTTTTTTCCATAAAGTAGGATCTTTAGCCCAGAATTTTTTAGAAAAACTTAAGCCTTCTAATTTGATAAGTCCTTCGCGTACAATGCCTGCCGCCATGGGGTTGAGAGTCATTTTCATAGTTTATTGTCCTTTCCTTAATTTAAAAATTTTTTTCTAAGGCAAGTATTTTCTCTACTCGTCTTTTGTAATTACCGCAATTAAAATATTGGGCGGTTAAAAATTCTTTTACCAGCATAGGTACCACAGATGTACCAATTACCCTGCCGCCTAAACAAAGAGCGTTCATATTATCATGTTCCACGCCTTGACGGGCGGAATAAGCATCATGGCAGACGCTGGCATACACCCCGCGTACTTTGTTGGCAGTCAAACACATAGCAATGCCGCTACCGCATATCAAAATGGCGCGGTCGGCTTGTTTGCCGGTCAGCAAGGCGGCTGCCTTAGCGGCATAATCCGGAGCATCTACTTTTTCCGTATCGTTATCGGTGCCGCAATCGATGATCTCATGCCCTAATTGTTTAACCGTATCCACTACTGTTGCTTTGAGTGCAAATCCGGCATGATCACAGGCAATGGCTATTTTCATAATAAATATACTCCTAAAAGTGTTGATCCACTAAATCACACACGACGTGTCCGATAAAAATATGACATTCTTGGATGTGGGGGGTATTTTGACAATTTACCACTAAAGGCAAATCAACTACTTGCTTAATAGTGCCCCCGTCTTTCCCCAAGAAAGCCGCAGTATAACAACCGCGTTGTTTGGCCAGTTCTAAAGCCAATTGGACATTTTTACTGTTGCCCGAAGTGGAAATGCCGATAACCACATCTCCTTTGCGGGCAAAACCGTCTATTTGACGGGAAAAAACAAAATCGTATCCGTAATCATTTCCCACGGCCGTAACCGTAGAGGTGTTGGTATTTAAGGCCAAAGCCGGGAAAGAGCGACGCTCTTTCTTAAATCTTCCTACAAACTCGGCTGCAATATGTTGGGCATCAGACGCACTGCCGCCATTTCCCATTAAAATAACTTGATTGCCTCTTTGAAAAGCGGCAATAATGGCATCAGCCAAAGTTTGGATAGGAGCGGCTAAATTTGTTTTTACAAAGGTCAGCGCCTCAATCAGTTCATCTGCTTGTTTTTGTATAAACATATTTGATCCTTAAATTTTTTCTAAACTGCTACTTTGCATCCAGCCCTTGATGCCTTGTGATTTGACAATTACTTGTTGCCAACGGTCTTTATTATCTTGCAGCAATAATAAATGTCCTTGGGCAATATTGGCACTGGCCGGGAAATTCTCTCCGGGGCCGCTGCGCAGTTCGGCTACGGGGACGGCCACCACTGCCAAAGGCTGATTATCCAATTGCTGACGCCACAAGTACCAAATCCCGATCAAAATAAACAAACACAATAAAGTCAAAGTCATCCGCCCAAAGCGCCGCTTAAACAGCCAAACACATCCCGCTATACAAACAATCCATAACGACAAGTGAAAAAGCCCTTGCAACTCAGTTTGAGTTAAACTGAAAAATGCCTTGTGCAAAATCTCGGGCATGCCGCTAGGAATAAACTTTTCCCCGCTGTTTTGCAAGGATAAACTTAAATTATGGCGGATATCCGCATCACGGGGATCTAACTTAAAGGCTCTGTAATAATTGGCGGTAGCCAAACCTTTAGATCCCATTTTAAAATAACAGTTTCCTATATTGTAGTAAAGATTGGGGTCATTTGGGTAGTTCCGTAACAATTGTTCGTATTGTCCTAAAGCCGTAGCAAAGTGTCCTTCTCGGTACTGTTCCTCGGCTTCTTGGAAATCAACCGCATAAAGAGAAAAAGCATTTAATAGAACAAATAAAAACAAAAATGCGAGGCGTTTCATTTGGACCCTCCTTTTTCGAATTGATTGAGCAATTGCAGCACTTGATGGGAGAGGTTTGATACTCCTTGCTCTTGTGCGGCGGCAGGGGCAAAACGCACTGCATTTAATTGTTGCCATAAAGTAGAAAATTGTTCAATTTGAGGTGCCGCGCAACCTTTTTTCTTAAGTGCTTCTTGTATGTCACGCAAGGGTAAACTGGCGGTATGTACATCGTACTTTATTTGTAAATAAGTTGACAGCGCATTGGCAATGGTTTCTGCATTGGTGGCGTGTTTAAGTTGGGCTTTGGCTTTGGTTAAGGCACGTTTTTCGGTGAGGGAACGCTTGTCCATGAGTGCAAAAATAATTCCGATGATTACCAAAATACCCGCAATATAGTTGATTACGGACCAATTAGCCAAACGATCCAAAAATCCGAATTGTTTTGTATACGGTTCGGCTTTTAGATACCGAATATCTTTTCCTAATTCCTGAAAACCGTTTCCTAAGTCGGAGTGGGCGCTAAAATCAAAACCGCTATCCGTTTTGGAGGACGGAGTTACTTTCAAAGATAAAGGTTGCGTACGAATGATACGGTATTGCTTCAAAGCCGGGTCATAATAAGACCAATCAATAGCGGGGATGGTATAAGAACCGGAAGAAAGCGGAACTAATACCGTCTTGAAAACTTTATAACTTTTGAGAGTTCCGTTGTCCGGCACGGCGGCGGCGGTAGAGGCAACCTCATAGGTTTTAAAACCGCGCATTTCGGGAATTTTTAAATCGGAGGTGGCTTTTAAATTCCCCGGTCCTTTGACTTGAACGGTTAAATTAACCGCATCTCCGGCTTCTACTTCATTGCGGTCCAAACCGGCACTGATCGTATAGCCGCTGCCTACGGCTCCGTAAAAGGAGTCCGGTTGGCCTTCCGTCGGTACAGGTAATATTGCCAGTGAAATTTTATTTGAAGTTACAGTTTGAGGGTCTGCGGCCATGGTGGCAAACATGCGGTCAAACAAAGAGGCCCCTCGTTGAGAAACAGGAACAAAATCAATTTTAGCCGGACCTATTTCTGCTTTTCCTTGGGTCACTCCGGTCGCATTATAGCGGATTTCGATATAATCATATTGTCTGCCTAAAATAGTTTGTGAGCCTTCGGAGCGTCCGATTTCTTCCAAAAATAAATTGGAAATGGTAGGGGCGGTATAAGGGGCAGAGTTAGAGAACGGTTTGGCATAATAAAATCTTTCGGCCAAAGTAACATTTTGATTTACCAAAGGCGTTTGAGAACTGACACCCGCTACCATAAAATAATCTTTATCTCCGTTCTGAGCGGCCCGATTATATAAAGTGCGTTCCAAAAAAGGCATATTGGCCGGGGCCTGTGCAACTACTGGTTGTTGAGATCGGGTATCCGAGACGGCTTTTCCGGATTGTGTTTTGGCAGACGAAGGCTGCGCGGTAGGAGCGGTGCTCGGATTTGTACGATAGATAGTTACGTTAATAGGATCAGTTTTGTAGATTTTATTGCCATAATGGATGGAAATAGGGCCGATGACCACTTTACCTTGCATACGAGGCATCATGATATATTCAAAAGTGGTGGTGGCGTGAAAATTATGAATGGTTTTGGACGTGGAACGTGCAAACACATTAAAAGCCGGCAGGCTCGGCAGTTGTGGGGTAAAATCTCCGGTGGCTCCGTCTACCGTTACCGTTAAGATCAATTCATCTTCTAGCGTAAGGACTGTTTTATTGACGGAAGCCGATACGGAAATACCCAAGGGGTCTGCTGCTCCGTAGGCAAGTACCGTACTTATAACACATAGTAATAATAAAACTAACTTACGCATGCTTTACCAATCCTTTTCCACTGTTTGATCTTGGGAATTCCCCGAGGACATGCCGTGTTTAAATTCATTTTCCTTTGCCATAGACATCACACGATCAGCATCTTGTTTATTAAGTTGTCCGCTTTGTTTTTGATTTTGCTGATTTTGTTGATCTTGATTTTGCCCTTGATTTTGATTATTATTGGGTTGATCTTGCTGATTATCGGACTTATTGTCCTGATTATCTTGGTTTTGCTGACTTTGATTTTGCTGGTTTTGTTGGTTTTCTTTAATAATCACTTGTAAATTATGAGCCGCTTCTTTATCTTGCGGATCTTTAAGCAGCGCCTCAATAAAGGCACTTTTTGCCTGTTCTTTATCTCCGGCATGATAGTAGGTGTTGCCTAAATTATACAAGGCGCTTTGGGCATAACCGCCTTTGGTTTGGCTGGTTTTTTTATACAGTTCTTCCGCTTGGGTGTATTCATTAAGACGATAATAGGCATTGGCGGCATTAAACAGCGCGAACTGATTTTCCGGGTCTTTTTTTAGAATATTTTGATATACATTAAGGGCAGAGCCGTATTTTTCCTGATTATAAAATTGACCGCCTTGACGCAATTGCCCGCGTGTACCGGCCTGAACTAAGGCGGTACATGTCAGTATCAGTAATATCGGTACTATCGTTTTTCTCATATCTTTATTATTTTACCTTTTTTGTTCTTCCTCTGTCGGGACACTTTGTTTCTTGCGGGGTTTGAACGGAAACGCAAAACCGGCCAAGAAACACAATATCGCCAAGATTAACGGGATTTGATAGCGGTTCTTATAATTGGCACGCGTCGAAACGGAAGAAGTGCTTTTGTCTAAATTTTCTAAGGCTTCTTGTACCCGGGCGGCCACTTGCGCCGGAGTAGTATATTGGATATAAATGCCTTGGGTGGCGGCCGCTAGTTCGGCCAAACTTTTTTCGTCTAATTTTGTAACAACGGTTTTCCCTTCTTTATCTTTTTTATATTCCAAGACATTTCCTTCCAAATCCACTTGTTCCGGGATCAGTTCTCCTTGTTGCGTTCCGATACCGATGGCAATAATGCGGATGCCTTCCTGCTGGGCAATGGTTTGCGCTTCTTTTAATTCTTCCGGAGTATGGTCTTCTCCGTCGGTCAGTAAAATTAAGCCTTTTTGTCCGGGGTATTTAGATAACATGTGGGCGGCTAATTTAACCGGTGCTGCCAAAGAAGTACCGGCGGCCGGTAACATATCGGGCTGTAATGAGGATATAAAGTATTTTAAGGCATCATCATCGGTGGTAATAGGACATTGAATAAAAGCCTGAGACGTAAAAGCAATTAAACCGATGCGTTCGTTTCGCATGTGCGTAATCAACATACGTAGCATATTTTTAGCACTGGAGAGACGGTCCGGTTTAACGTCCCGCGCGCGCATAGAAGCAGACACATCTATTGCAATAACCGTTTGGGCAAAATTGCCTTGTGCTTCCATAACCTCAATGCCCCATTGCGGGCGTGCCAGTGCAGCAAAAATGAAGAATAAACCCAGTCCGAATAAAATAGTTTGCATGCGTGTAAAACGGCTGGGGCCGCCGCTTAGGCGCAAGTAGGCTTCCCGTCCGAACAAAGCATGAATAATGCTTTGTTTGCGTTTATTGCCCAACCACCGGACGCCCAGCCATAAAAGCAGGACAGGTATGAAATAAAGAAAGTAAATAGGAGAAGCAAATAATTCCATAATTACGGTATCCTAATAAACAATAATTTTCCTATGACGCATCCGGCTAACAGCAGTAATAATCCGGCCCATAAAAAGGACGGGTAAATGTCGTAATGGCTGATGCGTGCTGTTTGCGTAAAATCTGTCTTTTCCAGTTCGTTAATTTTATCGTAAATATCTTGCAATTCATTTTCATTTTTTGCACGGTAAAAAGCGCCGCCCGTTTCATTGGCAATATTCATAAGTAGTCCTTCATCAATTTCATCTTCCGCACTGGAAAATAAAGATTCACCGGGAGGACTGGCCGTTGCAATAGTATAAATTTTAATGCCGTAAGAGGCTGCGGCTTTGGCGGCAAGTAAGGGATCTAGCGCACCGGCATTATTGGAACCGTCCGTTAAGAGTAAAATAATTTTGCTTTTAGCGGAACTGTTTTTTAGGTGATTGGAAGCAACCCCCAGCGCATCTCCGATGGCTGTTAAATTGGGATCTACGATTCCTAAATACAAGGAAGCAATTAAATCTTGCAAAGCCTCATGGTCTAAAGTAAGCGGGGAAGCCAAGGTGGCATTTTTTGCAAACACAGTTAGTCCGATGCGGTCATTAAACCGTTTGCCAACAAAACGGATGGCATTTTTCTGAGCGGCTTGAAAGCGGTTTGGATAAAAATCATTTTTGCGCATACTGGCGGAAGCATCAATAATCATCATGATATCAATGCCTTGCGTGGGGGGGAGTTGGGTTTGATTGACCGTTACGGGCCGCGCCAAAGCAATAATAAACAAAACAACGGCCATCAACGTGGCAATGGCTTGTCCCCAGTTTGCCAATAGGGCGGAAAAAGTCTTGTAGTGGCCGATTTTTTCCGTTAGAGGATAATTAATTGCTTTGGAAAAATAATGCGGCCAATTAACACGCATGACAAACAAGATAATCGGCAATATGAGCAGTACCAAATAACCCGGTTGTAAAAATGTAAATTGATTGCGGTATACACGCGCAATAAAAATCAGAATGGATATCAATAGTGTGGTGGACGAAAAGAATAAAATGGCACTGTTTATTACCCGCGTATACCGTTTGGTAAAAACGGAAAGCAGTAAAGATAACATCAGCAAGGAAACGGATATTGCAAATAGGAGCATCATTGTTGGGCCTCCTGTTTATCCGTTTGGGTTTGTGTCGGGCGCGGAGCCGTGGCTTGTACTACGGTTTTTACGCAACAAATATCTTGTTGCATCGTCGGTTCCTCCGGTACGACTTTGGCAAATTTCACCAGATCGGAGGAATTTAAATAATTGCGTATTTCCGTTTGTAAAGGCACAAGTTGCGGAATTTTACGGATATGGCGCAATAATTCCGAAGAGGTATCGGAAGATACATCTAATTGAAAGCGACGATAAACATATTCGCGGAAAATGTTTTCAAGTTCGGTATAAAATAGTTTGTAATGGGCATTTTCCCACAGGCCGCTTTGTAAAAGTAAATGAATTTTATCTAGGGCAATTACATCGGCCGGGCGTAAATCTTGCACGGCTTGTTCGGCCGGGACATCTTTGCGGGTGGAGCGCCAAAAATGATAGATAAAGTAAATAATTAAAAGCGCCACCAAAGCACATAAGAACCACAAGAACCAATTAGCCGGAATATAAGGCGGCCGAATATCACGTAAATTGGGGTCTTTGAAAAATTCCACTTCCGCAATTTCTACCGGTTTTTCTTGGGTTTGCGCCTTTGCCAAGATATTTTTATTCGTATCTTGCAAAATAAAATTAACGGCGGTAAAGGTGGATACTCCCAAATTAACCGGCAAAAAAGTTAAATCAAAAGAAACGGTGCCGGGGGACAAATCTTCTTTCTTTTCGGTTAATAATGCAAAATCGGCGGGCAGTGATTGTGGGTCTATTTCTACTTGATATCCCGGCGTATGGGCCAGTTCGACATGTACATCAAACGGTTGTGCAAATTGTGCTTCAGACGCAATTTCTTGCGCGGTGATATCTATCTGCTGAGCAGACAAGAGTCCCACACAAGTAAAACACAAAGGTAAGAGTAAAATAAATTTTTTCATCTTCTTATTTTCCTAGCACGTTGTTTAAAAAATGCGATCACCGGATCTACTGCCGAGGCAGAAGGGTCTATTTCAATAGCGGAAATATTCAGCGGATGAAATAAACCGTCTAATTGTTCCTTCCATTGTTGCTGCCGCTGGGTTAAAATGCGGTTAATTTCCGCCACAGACAAAGAGACCAATTGCCGGGTATGTGTTTCCGGGTCAATCATTTCCACCGCGGCATGTACGGAGGGCAACTTTTGCTCCAGTTTGTCTTGTATAACGACGGGAATTAAATCAAATTTTTTAGCCGCTAATTGCAAAGGTTGAGCAAAAGTGGGAACGTCCGCCAAAAAATCGGAAATAAAAATCAAAATGCCTTGGTGTTTGATGAGTTTACTAAGCGTTGTAAGTGCTAAGGATAAATTGGTCCCGGTGCCGGTCGGTTCAAAAGCCACTAATTCGCGTATCAGACGCAAAATATGCTTTTTTCCTTTTTTAGGCGGCACGAAAAGTTCTACTTTATCCGAGAATAACAAAAGCCCCACTTTATCATTATTTTTAAGAGCGGAAAAAGCAAACAAGGCGGCCAGTTCGGCGGCGGTTTCTTGCTTAAATTTACTCCAAGAGCCGAAGTTTTGAGAAGCCGACACATCACAGGCAATCATCAAAGTCAGTTCGCGGGTTTCGTTGAATTTTTTGACATAAGGCACATGATTGCGCGCCGTTACGTTCCAATCAATAGAGCGTACATCATCCCCGGGGATATACTCGCGCACTTCGGCAAATTCGATTCCCTGCCCCTTAAACGCACTGAGATACTCCCCGGCAAACGTTTCTTCTACCAGTTTGCCGGTTTGTATTTCAATCTGCCGTACTTTTTTTAAAATTTCGGCGGTGTCCATGCGCATAACGGGCACTCCTTAAACTTAAGGTACGTCCACCGCTTCAAAGACTTGTTTGACAATTTGGTCCGCGGTCATATTTTCCGCTTCCGCTTCATAGGTCAGTAATACGCGGTGGCGCAAAACATCTAAACCGATGGCTTTAATATCTTCGGGCGTTACATAGCCGCGGCCGTTTAAGAAAGCATACGCTTTGGCGGCTTGCGTAAGAAAGATTGTCGCGCGCGGGCTGGCACCATAGGCAATAAAAGAAGCCAACTTGTCTAATTTATAGGCTTTCGGATTGCGTGTGGCAAAAACAAGTTCCACGATATAATTTTTAATCTTTTCATCTACATAAATACTGTCCACCACTTGGCGTGCTTTTAAAATCATTTCCGGGGTAACGGACGTATTTAATGTAATTTGCTGATGAGAGGCCATGCGCTCTAAAATTAATTTTTCTTCTTCTTTGGTCGGATAGGTAATGAGCACCTTAAGCATAAAACGATCTACTTGTGCTTCCGGTAAAGGATACGTACCTTCCTGTTCGACAGGGTTTTGAGTGGCTAGCACCATAAACGGAGCAGGTAATTTATAGGTTTCGTCTCCGATAGTAACTTGGCGCTCTTGCATGGCTTCAAGCAAAGCACTTTGCACTTTAGCCGGAGAACGGTTAATTTCATCAGCCAATACGAAGTTAGAAAAAACCGGACCGCGTTTGGCAGAGAAAGTACCTTCTTTTGGGTTGAAAATTAAAGTACCGGTAATATCGGCCGGCAATAAATCGGGAGTAAATTGAATGCGTTGGAATTGGGCGTGAATAGCGCTAGCCAATGTTTTAACGGCCAAGGTTTTGGCTAGACCCGGTACGCCTTCAATTAAAATATGTCCGTCGGCAAGCAAAGCCACCAGCATTTTTTCGATCAGACCCTCTTGCCCGACGATTACTTTGCTTACTTCGCGTTTCAAATCTTGCAAAAACAAACTTTCGTTTTTAACCTGTTGGTTAAGTGTGGTGATATCCATATTTCCTCCTGTGGGTAAAACTACCTACTTAAATTATATCTAAATTGGAAAATTTTGCGCTAGCGGAAATTAATTAGAAAGTTTAGCACAAAGATGTTTGGAACCTATGTTAAGGAGAAAATTTATTTTTTGCGGCCTTTCTTTTCTTCGATTTGCCACAAACGAATATACTTCACAAATACGTAGAACGTAGAAAAAGAAGACCATATAAAACCGCGCATGCCGTCAAGGAAACCTAATTTAAGGAAATAGCGTTTTATAAACTCAAGCGGTGTGCGCACGAGCAAAAAGAGTAGTGAGAAATGCTTGCCGTTTTCGTACATTTGATTGGCGGCAAGTTGTGTGTAAAAATTTAATTTCCTTAGATGGGTATTAATAGTATCATAGGAAAAATGACGTATCGGCTCTTTAAGAGTGCCGATGGTCCCGTCTACTTTAAGTCCCTCGTGTACCAGTTGCCCTTCATAATGGACTTTATCCGTGCGAACTAAACGGACATGATATTCATTGCTAAGCCCGCTATGATGCATTTTTCTTCCCAAAAAATAGTTGGAAAATTTGATATTAAAACCGGCGTGGGGGGTATCTTCCACTACTTGGCGGATTTTCTCTTTCAGTTCGGCAGAAAGGCTTTCATCGGCATCTAAATTTAAGGCCCACGGGGAAGTGACTTTGGAAAGGGCAAAATTTTTCTGCGCGGAAAAACCTTCAAAACGATTTTGGAACACAAGCGCCCCTTGCTCCGCAGCCACTTGGGCGGTGCGGTCTTTGGAATACCCGTCTACCACAATGATTTCGCTGACCAATCCCTTGGCACTGTTAATACATTTGGCAATTTTATTTTCTTCATTTCGGGCAATAATAAATAGACTGATGCGTTGCGCCATATTATTTTCCTTTGTTTTATTGTAGCATATTGTATAAAAAATAGGCGGAAAATAAGTAATTTTACACTTGCCCGCACGAGCGGACCATTAAAATAGGTCCAAAAAGGACTTGAAAAATATGTTTTTTTATAGGATACTTATATAGTAGGGAAATATTAAGATAGGAGACTACTTATGAATAAGGCATTTACGTTAATAGAACTACTTGTGGTGGTGTTAATTATCGGTATTTTATCCGCGATTGCTTTGCCGCAATATACTAAAGCGGTGGAAAAATCGCGCGTGGCGGAAGCCAAACAACTGCTAAACGCTATGTATAAAAACAAGCAACTGTGCGAATTGGAATTTGGAACAAATGCAGAGGAATGTGGGTGGGGCTCAGGCTATATTGTGGAACACTTAACGATAGATCTGCCCGGTCAATGGCAATCAGAAGGTTGTGTGGATGCTTATTGTTTAAAAACGAAAGATTGGGATTATGGTGTGGAAACTGAGATGTATGCCAACCGTGTGATAAATAATGATGTTGAGAATTATCCGTATTTTCTGACATTACAAGAGGACGGATCTATAACTTGTGCTAACACGGGGAGTAAAACTGCCACGCATAATTGTACGGTAGCTGGTTTCTAATAGCAGATTAATAGAAATAAAACACCCCGGTATGTGCCGGGGTGTTTTTACATCGTAGGAGGAGATAGATACTACTTTGAAAGGGGAACCGCTGCAGCAGGGTTTGGGGGCTGCAGCGGTTTAGGATAAAATAGGTTAAATCCAAATCTCTAAGCCGCTTTCTATACTTATAGCATATGAACTTTAACTGCAAAGTAAAAGGGTCTTTGGACCCAGAAAGCAGTGTTTTTTGTACCTAGAAGAAAATAGGTCTTTTGTGTTATAATAGAATAAAATCTGACAAATATAGGAGAGAAAAATGAAAAAAATAAGTATATTGGTTGCTTTACTCGGTTTGGCAGCGTGTCAAACTTTGCCCACTTCCAGCGAATGGTTAGCGCGCGGGGACGGATATTTTAAAGACGGTAATATGGTGAAAGCCTTGCAAGCCTATAACAAAGCGGTTAAATTAAACCCGGAAAATATAGATGTGTATGCTTCACGCGGGGCGGCTTTCTTTTTTGCGGGAGATTATGCCGCCGCACAAGAAGATTTTATGGAAGTATTAAAAATCAATCCGTATAAATCGGACGGTTATACGGCCTTGGCTTCCGCTTTGGCGGCGCAAGGAGATTATGAAAATGCTTTAATGCTGGTGAACAAATCGGTCATACTTACACCCAATAAAGCCGAAACTTTCTTTACGCGCGGCGGTATTAATTATATGCTCGGTCAATATGATCAGGCTTTGCAAGATTATAATGTTGTACTGCAATTACGTCCGGCCGCGGATGTATATAATGCCCGCGGAGCGGTTTATTTAAAACTCGGCCGTGAGGCAGAAGCACAACAAGATTTTGAAATGGCCAAGTCAGGTACACTGCCGGCCAAACTCAACGATTACACCATGGTAGATTAAATCGGACCCGGTGGTAAAGGTTGCACGGGGTGATGGGTTTTTGATATAATAAATTATCCGATTTAAGTCACCGTAGCTCAGCTGGTTAGAGCGATTCTCTCATAAGGAATAGGTCGGTGGTTCGAGCCCACCCGGTGACACCATCTAAACAACTTTCTTCTTGGAAAGTTGTTTTTTTATGTCGGGATATGTCCGAATTTGCTATAGTAAATGAAATGGAAAATAAAACTTTGTATGATATGGCAATCGTCGGGGCGGGGGCAAGCGGTATGTTGTGCGCTTTGCAATGTGCCCGCGCGGGCAAACGGGTTATTTTGTTTGAAAAAGAAATGCAAGTCGGACGTAAAATTTTGGTCAGCGGAAACGGACGTTGCAATTTGACCAATGCCTTTGTGTCGGCGGCAGATTATCACGGCGCTACTGATTTGGCCGCGTCGATTTTAAAACAATTTCCTTTCGATACTTGTTTGCAATTTTTTCATGAATTGGGTGTGCTGACCGTGCAAGAAAATGCGGGGCGTGTTTTTCCGCTCAGCGGTAAATCTACGGCGGTGGCGGAAGCCTTGCGTTTGGCTTGCATAGAAGCCGGAGCAGAAATTCTCTTGCAAACGGAAATTGTCAAAATCAGCAAACAAAAAGAATTTACGCTTACTTCGGCCAAAGGGGAAAAATTCAGTGCTAAAAAATGCGTGCTTGCTTGCGGCTCTTGTGCTTATCCGCAAGCGGGGGGAACACAGGCCGGATATAAATTGGCACAGTCTTTGGGTCATAACATTAATACACCGCAGCCGGCTTTATGCGCCGTAAATGTCAAAGAAAAAGCGGTGGCGCGTTTGCAGGGGATTCGGGTGCAAGTTAAAGCAACTGCCGCGCGCGGCACGTCTGCGGAGATCAGCAGCAGCGGAGAACTTTTGTTTACTAGTTACGGTTTGTCCGGCCCGGCTATTTTAAACATCAGCGGCACTATCGGGCAACTGTTAAACAAAGGCCCCGTGACGGTGGAACTGGATTTGTTGCCGCCAATTGCGGATAAAAAAGCATTCTTAAAAGAACGCGCAAAACATTTTAAAACACGTAATGCAAAAGGATTTTTTGCCGGTGTGCTACATGAAAATATTGCTAATTTGCTGATTGATTTTGCGGGGATACGCAAGAATCAACCCGTCTTAGAATGGAGTGAAAATACGTGGCAAACGGTGGAAAAATTGCTCGGCAGATGGCCTTTTACGATTGTGTCTTTACGCCCATGGAAAGAAGCCATGATTGCAACAGGGGGTGTAAAATGCGCCGAAATAAACTATAATAATTTAGAGTCTCGTTGTTGCCAAGGGTTGTATGTGTTAGGGGAATTGTTAGATGTGGACGGCCGCAGCGGGGGACTAAATTTACATTTTGCCTGGGGATGCGGTTATGTGGCCGCAAAGGCAATAGTCGAGGAGTGAGTATGGTAGAAATTATACGCAAAACGGGGAGTTTGAATGATCCGTTAAATGTAGGGTTTGTGCGGACTTATTTTGTAGATGATCAGGAAGTCTATCGGGAAATCTTGGATAAAAATTTGGATATCGTGCGCCAAGAAGGGACATTGCCCGACGGCATAGTAAAAGAATTTTTTGAAAACGGCAAAGTCTATTTTGAATGTGAATTTAGAAACGGACAGCGCAACGGATGCTGCCGTATTTATTTTGAGAACGGAAAAATCAGTATTGAAAAATTTTATGAAAACGGTCAGTTACAAGGCCCGGTGCGGGTTTATTTGCCGACGGGACGTTTGCATAAAACCATGAATTACGAACAAGACAGCCAAACCGGCCGCCAAACAAAATACTATCCTTCCGGTAAGGTGCTGGAAGTGGCGGAATACCGAAAAGGGTATTTAAATGGTTTGTGCCGCACCTATACGCAAGATGGTGATTTGCGTTCGGAATGCACCTATCAAAACGATAAATTGGTAGGAGATAAAATTGTGTATCACCCCAATGGCACGATTGCTTTGATTTCTCCGCACAAAGACGGTCGTCCCAACGGAGTTACCAAAAAATTTAATGAAAACGGTGAGTTAGCCGAAGAATGGTTTTTTGAAGACGGTGTACTTACCTTAAAGAAAGTATATTAATATATATCTCACTCCCACTAAAAAGCCCGCTCTTTTGAGCGGGCTTTTTGCAAGTAGTAAAAAATTTACTTATTGTTCTTCTTCCGTTTCCAATTCTTCATAATCGCGCACAAAAACAATAATATACGCAATTAAAGAACCGCCGAAGAACATCAAGAAACAATACGCAAACCACCATAGTTGGGTGATGTGATTATAGTCTAATAAAAGAGACTGGGTAATGAGTGAACCCAAGATAAACATCAAATACACCCAAACCGTAATGGTCAGTAATTTAATCAATACATCAATGCCGCCCAAAAGAGCACCTTTGGCAGTGAACGGTTTAATAAATAAATAGTGTAATGTGTTCATAGTTTTATTGTATGTTTCCTGTGCGTAAATGTCAAATTTATTGTTGGAAAGCCGGATCGGTATCATTATACCCAAAATCGGCCGGACTTAATACGGAGTCATCTTGAAATTCCGTCAGTTGCGTAGATTGCGCCGTGGCTAACGGATCATCTTGCAAAGCGTCTGCCTCTTGTATTTCTTGAGGTGGGGTTTTGGTGGCCGGTTTAACAGCCGGTTTATTTTGTTTGGCCGGTCTAGTGACTGCCGGTTTATTATATCCTTTTAAGGCTTGCATGGCTGTATCGTGCGCTTCTTCTTGGTTTAACGTAGGCAATTCATCATTGCGGAAAGAAGGGTACGTGGTACCGTCTAAATATTCGTGTTGCACTGGTTCGGGCTTATAGGTTTTTTGTTCGGTAGTTTGTTTGGTGTTATTTTGTTTTTGACTTTGTTTTTGGCCTTGCTTTGGGTTTTGTTTTTGTTTCGGATCACTTTTTGATTGCGGATAGATGACCGAATAAGTGTCTGTCAAAACTACTTCCGGTTGCGGAGTTTTGTCTTCTTCTACCGGGTCTTCTGTTAGACATTTTTGTATTTTTTCAGACGTGGTTTTATCTAAATTTTTATCCACACGGGTTTGACAATTAGATTTTGCCAGTGCGGGCATACCAATTAAAACAGCGGCAATCAATGCAATTAATTTTTTCATTTTATCTCTCCTTAAATCTTCTTTTCATTATAGCAAAACTGAGCAGAATAGGGATATTTTTTAAAAATGCCTTGATAAGTACGGCTTTCTTTCTTAGAATAATTATATAGACTGGTAAGATGTTTATAAAGGAGAAAATTATGAAAAAAGGTTTTACCTTAATTGAACTGTTAGTAGTGGTACTTATTATCGGTATTTTATCTGCTATTGCACTACCGCAATATACCAAAGCGGTAGAAAAATCGCGCGTGGCGGAAGCCAAAATTATGCTTAAAGCATTGCACGAAAATAGACAACTCTGCAAATTGGAATTTGGAGAAAATGCCAACGAATGTAAAGATTTATTTGAACATTTGACTATTGAACTTCCCGGAGAGGTATTAAGCGAATGTATTGACTTGAAATGTGTTAATACAAAAGATTGGCAATATGGGATAGATACTGACGATGGGCTTATGTACGCAAATCGCGTTATTAACGGAGACACGGAACATTATCCTTACTATATAAATTTGGAAGGAGATGGTTCCCTTAGTTGTGATGATACTTCGAATAAAACTGCGACTCATAATTGTACGGTAGCAGGTTTTTAGATAATTGTTTGGTAAAATAAAAAACACCCCGCTGATTAGGCGGGGTGTTTTGTGTATTAGAAACTTATTTCCGTTTTTTATGTTTAACGGGTTTTCCGTAGTAGGCCTGTAGGAAAATTTCCTTTATTTCACTTACCAGCGGATAGCGCGCATTGGCGCCGGTGCATTGGTCATCAAACGCCATGACGGAGAGTTTATCCAAATTTTCCAAAAACTCTTTTTCTGGAATGCCGTACTCTTTGATAGATTTGGGAATATTAAGTTTATTTTTTAAGTCCACAATCATATCAATCAGTTTTTGCACTTTAGCATCGTCATTTTTAAGCGTGTTCTCGGGCATTAAATAATCAATGAGTTTACTATAGCGGCCTTTGACAAACGGATAGCGGTATTGCGGATATAAACCTTGTTTGGTGGGTTTGTCGGTGGCGTTGTAATCAATCACATACGGGAGCAAAAACGCATTGGCAAGTCCATGCGGAATATGATACATGGCTCCCAGTTTATGCGCCATAGAGTGGTTTAGTCCCAAAAACGCATTGGCAAATGCCATACCCGCAATCGTGGCTGCATAGTGCATTTTTTCGCGTGCGTTGATGTCTTTGGCGCCGAGTGTATACGATTTCTCCAAATACTTAAACACCAAACGCAAGGCTTCTAGTGCTTGGCCTTCGGTAAAGTTGGTTGAGAAAATGGAAGTATAGGCTTCCACGGCGTGCGTGAGCACATCCAACCCCGAATAAGCCGTCAAAGTTTTGGGCATATGCAAAACAAATTCCGGGTCAATAATAGCCATATCCGGTGTTAAGGCATAATCGGTAATGGCATATTTGGTGCCTGTTTTTTCGTCGGTAATAATGGTAAAGGGCGTTACTTCAGAGCCGGTGCCTGACGTGGTGGGAATAGCCACCATAATGGCTTTTTTACCCAAAGTAGGTGCGGCATAAATACGTTTGCGTATATCCATAAAACGCATGGCAATATCTTCAAAACTGGTGTTCGGGTTTTCATACATCAGCCAAATCATTTTGGCCGCGTCCATGGCAGAGCCGCCGCCAAGTCCGATAATTACATCCGGTTGCCAAGAGTTGGCCAGTGCCAGTGCCTTATTGACGTTTTCAATGTCGGGATCGGGAATTACGTCGGCAAAAACCCGCACTTTAATATTAAATTGCTCCAAAGTATCGGCTACTTTGCGCACATGGCCCAGTTGCTCCATGGTTTTGTCGGTAATGATATAGGCGCGTTTTTTGCCTTGTAGTTCGGCAAGGGCTTGCTCTAAAGCGCCGCGTTTGAAATAAATTTTGGGAGGTACTTTGTACCAATACATATTTTCGCGGCGTTCCGCGACCGATTTAACGTTCATAAGATGTTTCACTCCTATATTTTCACTGACAGAATTACCGCCCCACGAACCGCAACCCAGCGTAAGAGACGGGGCTAATTTGAAATTGTACACATCCCCAATAGCACCTTGTGAAGAGGGCATATTGATTAAGGTGCGTGCGGTGGGCATATCTTGGAATATTTCAATATGCTCTTCATTGGACTCATCCGTATATAAAACGGAAGTGTGTCCGGCTCCGCCGTATAAAATTAAATCGCGGGCCAGTTGCACGGCCTGTTTAAAATCTTTGGCGCGGTAAAAAGCCAAGACGGGGGATAATTTTTCGCAAGCAAAAGGTTCTTTATCGGAAACTTCCGTTGCTTCGGCAATTAAAATTTTAGTATCCGCCGGGACCTTGATGCCCGCCATGTGTGCAATTTGCTCGGCACTTTGCCCGGCAATGGCGGCATTTAATTTTCCGTCTTTTACGATAGTGGCGGCCAGTTTGGCACGGTCTTTGCCGGTCACAAAATGACAACCGCGCAAAGTAAATTCTTTTTTCACTTTGTCGTAAACGGGATCTTCCACGATCACCGCTTGTTCGCTGGCGCAAATGGTACCGTTATCAAAGGTTTTACTCATAATGACGGAACTGACGGCCATTTTGATATCAGCGGTAGAATCAATGACAACAGGCGTATTGCCGGCTCCGACTCCGATGGCGGGTTTGCCGGATGAATAAGCCGCCCGAACCATACCCGGGCCGCCGGTAGCCAAAATTAAATTAATATCCGGGTGATGCATCAGTGCATTGGAAAGCGGCATTGTCGGGGTGTCTAGCCAGCCGATAATGTTTTTCGGTGCGCCCGCGGCTACTGCGGCATCAAGTACAATTTTAGCCGCGGCAATTGTACATTCTTTGGCACGCGGGTGGGGGGAGAAAATAATTCCGTTACGCGTTTTGAGTGCCAAAAGTGCTTTGAAAATGGCGGTTGATGTGGGGTTGGTGGTCGGAATTACCCCGGCAATCAGTCCGATCGGCTCGGCCACTTGGCGGTATCCGAAAGAGTCGTCATCGGAAAGCACACCGCACGTGCGTGTGTCTTTATACTGATTGTAAATGTATTCAGAAGCAAATTGGTTTTTAATAACCTTATCTTCCATGACGCCCATGCGGGTTTCGGTCACGGCCAGTTGTGCCAGCGGAATGCGGTTCTGCGCTGCGGCAATAGCGGCGGCGCGGAAAATTTTATCCACTTGTTCTTGCGTATAGGTGGCGTAAATGCGTTGTGCTTTTTTTACTTGTGCCACAATGCGGTTTAAATCTTTTAGTTCCGCCGATGTGGCAACGGAAACGGTTTTCTTCTTCTCTGTCATAAACACTCCTAATAAAAATATGCGGCAAATTCTTTTCTTTCCTATCTTACCCATTTATTCGGCGTAAAGTCAATACAAAAAAGTTAATTATGGATATAGCCTTATATCTGCGCACATATAAGCCCTAAAACTGCTACAATAAAAGAGTGCACCCGCTTACGCGGGGGCGTGGTGTTTGTTACACTTTTTAGATTTTAGTTGGAGAGGTTGTTTATGGCAAGTAATTCATTAACCGAAAAACTTCCGCCGCAGGCATTAGAGGCGGAAATGGCCGTTTTGGGCTCTATGCTTTTGGAATCGGACGCGGTGGAAAGAGCCCTTACTATCTTAAAGCCGGAACATTTTTATAAAGACAGTCACAAAAAAATTTTTTCTGCCATGAAAACATTGGCAGACAAAAATCGTGCGATTGATTTAATTACCCTCACCGAGCAACTCAAAACCGAAAATTTACTGGTGCAAGTGGGCGGGGAATTGTATTTGACCGATTTGATTAATAAAGTATCCACTGCCGCTCACGTAGAACACTATGCCAATATTGTCTATAAAAAAGCCTTGGTGCGCGATTTAATTAAAACTTCTACCATGCTGATAGAATCTTCTTATAAAGGGGAAGATGAACCCGAAAAACTGATTGATATTGCCCAAGAGCAAATTTATAAACTTAGCCAAAAACAAGATTTACGCGGTTTTGTTTCTTCCAAAGATTTAGCGCCCGAAGTAATGGATATGATTGAAAAGGCGCACTTGGATAAAAACCCTGTAAAAGGGGTGCCGACCGGATTTAGTAAATTTGACTATTACACGGGCGGTTTGCGTAATTCCGATTTGATTATTTTGGGGGCGCGCCCCAGCCAAGGTAAAACCGCCATGGCGCTAAATATTGCCTGCAATGCATGTGTAAATCACGGCGTTCCGACGGCTATTTTCTCTTTGGAAATGGGACGTCATGCCATTTACGAACGTATGCTTTGTTCGTCTGCTATGGCTAAAATCAGCGAAGTGCGTAATGGACAATTTGCCCATAACAAGTGGAAAGATTTGCTGCGGGAACTGGCTCGTTTGTCCGAAGCACCTATGTATATTGATGATACGCCGGGGCTTACGATTACCGAAATCCGCATGCGTGCGCGCCGTTTGGCTAACGAACTTGCCAAAGAAAATAAAAAGTTGGGGCTTATTATCATTGATTACTTACAGTTTGTGCGTTCCTCAATTCGTTTTGAAAGCCGCCAACAGGAAGTATCTGAGATTTCCCGTATGCTTAAAGAATTAGCCCGTACGTTGGATGTGCCGGTGCTGGCTTTGTCTCAGTTAAACCGCCGCAATGAAGACCGCAACCGCAAAGATAACCGCCCGCAACTTTCCGACTTACGTGAATCCGGTGCTATTGAACAGGACGCGGATGTGGTGGCGCTGATTCACCGGGAATCATTCGGAAAAAGTAAAGAAGAAATTGCCGCCACCCCGGGGCTAGACCGAAAGGCTACTTTGATTATTGCCAAACAACGTAACGGCCCGACGGGAGATATTGATTTGACTTATTTAGGAGAATACACTTTATTTACTAACCCTGTGCCGGAAAATACCAATTTAGGTCCGGCCGAAGAAAGTATGATGGCATTACCGGAGTAATTGTGAGTGAACCTTTTTTGCGCCCTACGTGGGTAGAAATTAATTTGACCGCTTACCGAAATAATTTGCAAAAAATTCGGGAAAAAGTCGGTCCGCAAGTTAACATTTTGGCCTTGCTCAAAGCCAATGCTTACGGACATGGTGCCGTCGGGCTAGGTTTATTTGCGCAAAAAAATAATCTCTGCCAGTTTTTTGGCGTGGCTTCGGTGGAAGAAGGAATTGCCCTGCGTAAAAGCGGGATTTCTTTACCCATTTTGGTACTGGGCAGTTTGTATCCCTTTGAGGCTTTTGAATATGCCATTAAATATGACTTGTCCGTCACTATTGCCAGTTTGGAAGCGGCCGAAGCCGTTAAAAAGGCCGCACGCAAAGTAGGCAAAAAAGCGCGTTGTCATGTCAAACAAGATACCGGTATGGGCCGTATCGGTACCCGTCGCAGTAAAGTAGTGGAAATCATCCAAACATTAGCCGCGGATGAATGGACCGAAGTAGAGGGTTTATTTACGCACTTATCCAGTGTAGATACCGACCCGGATTATACCGATGAGCAAGTGAGTTTTTTCCGCGATGTTATGACGCAAGTGCGTTTACTGAAATTGCCGGTGCGTTTATTTCATATGGCGGCCTCTCCCGCTATTGAATTACGTCCCGATACCTATTGTGATATGGTGCGTGCCGGTCATAATTCGTTTGGTTTAGAAGAACCTTTTGAACCGATTTTAACTTGGAAAAGCCGTATCGTATTTTTAAAAGATGTTTCCAAGGGCGCCAGCATCAGTTATAACCGCAGTTTCAGAGCCGATAAGCCCATGAAGGTTGCCACCGTGGCGGTGGGATACGGAGACGGATATTTGCGTAGTTTATCTCATAAGACGGAAGTATTGATACAAGGCCGCCGCTGCCGCGTACTGGGTAATATTACCATGGATATGTGTATGGTAGATGTAACCGATGTACCGCAAGTGCAAGTCGGTAATGAGGTGGTTTTGATCGGCAAACAAGGAACGGAAACAATTTCCGCACGGGAACTGGCGGAGAAAGCCGGTACCATTGATTATGAAATTACCACGCTGATTACGGCGCGTGTGCCTCGGTTTTATCAGGAATAATTATGTTTACACTCGTTGGAAAATGGACGGAGCATTGGATGAGCCAAGTGGGCGGTGCCACACAAATGGTACAGTCCGTTTTGTATTGGTTGGCTCATGCTAGATTTGAATTTAAACAATTTGTCCAACAGAGTGTGGTAATTGGGGTAGAATCTTTTGCGGTAACGGCTATGACCAGTTTGTTTACAGGCATGGTGCTTGCCTTGCAAGGGGGAAATACCATCGGCAATATTTTCGGGGATCCGATTTATGTGGGTACGTTGGTTACCTTTTCTTTAATTCGTGAATTGGGCCCGGTACTGACTGCCGTGGTAATTGCCGGTCGGGCCGGTGCGGCTGTAACCGCGCATATAGGCACAATGGCCGTGACGGAGCAATTAGATGCCCTTCATACTTTGGGTACCAATCCAACGCGTTATTTGGTCATCCCGCGCATGGCGGCCTTCTTATTGACCGTTCCTATTTTAACCGTATTTTCTAATGTGTTCGGCGTTTTCGGCGGATATTTGGTGGCGGTTTATGCCTTGGATGTTCCGGGAGAAGTATACATGACTGATGTCACTGCCTTTATGGGGGTCAGTGATTTTATGCACGGATTTTTGAAATCATTTATATTCGGTTTTTTGGTAGCAACCGTTTGTTGTTATAAAGGGATCAGCACACGCGGAGGAGCGGAAGGAGTAGGTAAATCAACTACCGGAGCGGTCGTAACCTGTATTGTGATGATTTTGGTACTGGACTATTTCCTGACCGCTATATTAACCGCTTTTAAGATTTAAGTATGATAGAGATCAAACATTTAAAAAAGACATTTGGCGAGCGCGAAGTCCTGCGGGATGTAAATTTAACTATTCCCGACGGGAAAGTAACGACCATTTTGGGCGGATCCGGTACGGGTAAAAGTACCTTGATTAAATGTATGATGCGCTTGCAAAATGCTACTTCGGGTCAAATTTTAGTAAACGGAAGAGATATTACCAAGATTAATGATCCGATTCGTTTGGCGGTAATTCGCCGGCATTTCGGGTATTTGTTTCAGGAAGGGGCTTTGTTTGATTCTATGACGGTAGGGGAAAATGTGGCTTTCGGACTGGAATATTTAACCGCTATCCCCAAAGAAGATTACCCGAAAATCGTAAAAGAAAAGTTGGCCATGGTGGGCTTGCAGCCGGAAGTGGCAGATTTAAATCCGTCCGAATTGTCCGGCGGTATGCGCAAGCGGGTCAGTTTAGCGCGGGTATTGGCAGTCAGCCCGAAATGTATTTTATACGACGAACCGACCACCGGTTTAGACCCGATTATGTCGGATATTATCAGTGATTTGATTTTGGAAATGAAACATAAAATCGGCGTAACCTCCGTGGTGATTACGCACGATATGCGTTCGGCATTTAAGATTTCCGATTATATTGCTTTTTTGTATGAAGGACGCATTATGTTACACGGCACACCGGATGAATTTCGCAAAACCGACAATCCGTATGTGCGGCAATTTGTGGACGGCAGCAGTCACGGGCCGATTCAAATGAAATTAAGAGATTAATCATAATATGAGGAAATAAACACTATGAAACCAGAAACAAAATTAGGTATTTTTACCGTCCTAGGCATTGTAGTCTTGGGGTTCTCTTTATATATGTTAGGCGGATTTTCGGTTACGCGCAGTTATGATATTAATGTGCAATTTGAAGATGTATCGGGACTTCCTGCCAAAGCAGCGGTCAAATTGGCCGGGGTGGAAGTAGGTAAAGTAAAAGCCATTAAAATTGAAGACCAAAAAGTTATAGTGGTACTCGGTATTAACGAAGGGATCTCTTTATACAAAGGGGCGGCTTTTTCCGTGGTAATGACGGGTATTATCGGCACAAAATATATTAAGATTGTGCAAGGACAAGAGGCGCTCGGTATTTTGCAACCCGGAGCCTATGTGCAAGGCATAGATGAAAAACCGATGGATGAGCAAATAGCCGATACGATGAAAAGTGTACGGCAACTGGTGGACAGTATCAACCAACAAGGACAATTCGGCGCGCAACTTAATGAAGCCATGCGTGAAGTGCGCCAATTATCTGCCAACGTCAATCAACTGGTGTTGACGATGAAGCCGTACGTGGCATCTTCCATGCAGAATTTAGATCAAATTACTGATAAATTAAATGCTATTTTGGATAGTATTACCGATGAAGAAGGGGTGCTGGGGGCGCTAATCAAAGACGAAGAAATGAAAGATCAAGTCAAAGAAAGCGTCAGTGAATTAAAAGTAACCATGACTGAACTGCAAACTTTCGTGGGTAAAATGAGCCGCTTCCGTGTCTATTGGGACTTTGATTTCTTCTATGCGCCTAACGAAAAAGTAAGTACCAGTGATTTGGCATTGGAGATTTTCCCGTCTAGTGGATATACGTATTACCGCGTTGGTATGGCTAATCTTGGAAATGAAGATGATCGTCCGGCTTCAAAGGATTATATCGAGCGTAATAAATTAGACTTGCGCTTTGGTTTGTACAATCAGTGGCTCAATGTATCGGCCGGTTTAATACGCGGATCGGGCGGTGTTGCGGCCGAGGTAAAACCGTTCTATAATCAGGAATTTTTCCAACGCTTTACGGCAGGGGTTGAATTTAGTGAATGGGGACGTGATCGTATGATTAACGGACGTAATTTCACCAAACCGAACCTTTCATACGGGTTAGATTTCCGTGTGAATAAATACTTCTCCGTCGGCGCGTGGATGCGCGATACGTTAGAAGTCAATGATTTTAATGTGAAAGCCAATATTTCGTTTAATGACCAAGATATTTCTTCTTTCTTCGGTTTGGCAACATTGGCGCGTTAGGTAAACTATGAAATTTAAAACGGTTTTTGTGTGTCAGAAGTGCGGTTATGAAACTCCTAAGTGGGCCGGAAAATGTCCGGACTGCGGAGAGTGGAATACCCTCGTGGAAGAAGTAAAAGCACAGGAGAGTAAAAAAGAAACCCGCACGCGTAGTTTTACCGATTTCTCTTCTGAAATCGTGAAACTGGCAGACAGCAAAACCGTAAAAGAAGAACGTATTCCTACAGGTATCGGAGAGTTTGACCGCTTGCTTGGCGGCGGACTTGTCAAAGGGCAACTGACACTGCTTGCCGGAGCGCCGGGTATCGGTAAAAGCACACTCATGCTGCAAGTGGCAGATGCACTGGCAAACAAGAGCAAAGTGTTATATATCTCCGGTGAAGAAAGCATCAGCCAAATTTCCGGTCGTGCCGAGCGTTTGGGTGTGAAAAATGCAAATATCTTTTTGCATTGTGAAACCAATATTCAAAACATTATTGAAGCCGTAGAAAAAGTAAATCCCGACGTGCTTGTTTTAGATTCTATTCAGACGGTGTATCACCCGGAATTTACTTCTTCGGCCGGTACTATCGGGCAAGTGCGCGAATGTGCCGCCGAACTGGTGCGTTTGTGTAAGCCCAAAGGCATTATTACTTTTGTTTTAGGACACGTAACTAAAGACGGAGAACTGGCCGGACCGAAAATTTTGGAACACATGGTAGACTGTGTACTTTATTTTGATACGGAGAAAGATAATGTTTTGCGCCTACTCAGACCGCATAAAAACCGCTTTGGATCTACGTCTGAAATCGGACTTTTTAAAATGACCGGGCACGGTTTGGAAGGGGTGGAAAATGCGGGGGAATATTTTGCGCAAACTTCTGCAAATAGCGCCCTTAAAGGCCGTGCATATACACTTGCCTTAGAGGGTTCACGGCCTTTGCTGACCGAAGTGCAAGCCCTTGCCAGTCCGACGCATTATCCATATCCGCGCCGCGTGGCAACGGGAGTAGATTTAAACCGTTGTTTGATGTTATTTGCCGCGCTTGAAAAACATGTGGGCTTAAGTTTAGACAGTAAAGATATTTATGTCAGTATTGCCGGTGGCGTCAAACTCAAAGATCCCGCGCTTGATTTAGCCATTTGCGCGGCGGTAATCAGTTCGGTAAAAGATATTGCAATTCCGCACGATTCTATCTTTTTGGCCGAAGTGGGTATTTTAGGTCAAATTGCCAAAGTGCCTTTAATGGATAGACGTTTAGAGGAAGCAAAACGCCTTGGGTTTAAGACGGCCTTTACCGCACCGCTATCTAAAGGCGAAAAGCAAAAATTATCTTCTGTGAATCTGCAGGAAATTACGGAAATTAATCAACTTGCCTTGAAACTGCGCTAATTAAATTTCTTACCTAAAAAGAAATTCTGCTTGTATTTGGCAAAGTAACCGCGCAGCATAAAGTACGTAAGCGTACACGATAAGAAATCAGCCACGGGCGGAGCCCAAAACACACCGTTTAGTTCCAAGAATAACGGCAAGATAAGTACTGCCGGAATTAAGAATAAAATTTGGCGCGATAAACTCAGCACCGCCGCGCGCAAGGGTTTATTAATGGCTTGGAAGAAACTCGAGCCCAAAATTTGCAATGCGTCAAATGCCATTAAAATATTCATAATGCGCATGGCATAGGCCGCCATAGAAATCAGTTCCGGGTCATTGGAATTGAAGATTTTGGCAATTTGTGGTGCAAAAGCAAGTGTAATAATCATACCACCTAGCCCGAACATAAAACCCCAACGTAAAGCCATTCTGAGCGTATGGAAGGCCGCGGAAAATTTACGCGCTCCGTAATTGTATCCGATAAGCGGTTGAGCCCCTTGGCTAAGGCCCAGTAACGGCATGATGAAAATCATATTGGCACTGATGGCAATTCCCATAGCCGACACGGCCAAATTGCCGCCGTAGCGCAGTAGGGCATGGTTTAATAAATAGTTCATGGCGCTGGAAGCCAGTTGAAAAATGGCTTGCGAAACGCCGATTTTCATACTGTCTAAAATGATATTCCACTTAAGGCGCATAAACCGCCAATGCAAGTGAAATTTATTGCTTTTGGTGCAAAAAAACAACATTACCCAAGCAAAAGAAACCACCTGTCCGCAGACGGTCGCAAGCCCCGCTCCGGGCATGCCCCAGTGCAAAACAAAAATGGTGATGGGGGCAATGGTTAGGTTTAAAAAAGCACCTATAAACTGCGTTGCCATGGCGGTTTTAGGATGGCCGGAGGAACGAATAAAGTTATTCATACCCGCGCCAATGTTAAACAGGGCATATCCGGGCAACACGACCATTAAATAAGGCAGTACATACGGCATGGTTTCTTCATCTGCGCCTAAGAAATGTAACATCGGAATACGGAAGATATACATCAGTATCATAATCGTTACACTGATTAAAGTAAGCATTACAAGCGCATTGCCGATAATTTGGCGGGCTTCATCTTCCTTTTTCTCACCGAGCCGAATTGAGAAAAGTGCATTGGCACCCACCCCGATTAGAATACAAAAAGCCATAAAGAAAAATCCCATCGGAAACAGTAATGTAATACTGGCAATACCCGGGGAGCCGAACTCGTGCCCGATATACACACGCGAAATAATATTAAACAGGGCGCTGACAAACATTCCCGCCACAGCCGGTGCGGAAAATTTGACGAGCAGACTGGACAGCGTGCGTGCTTTAAACGGGTTATGCTCAGTGGTAGATTGAGATTTTTTCTTCGTTTTTTTCATAATTACACAGTAAAGCCGCCCAAAGTGTGCGGCGGCTTTCGCAACTATATATATTTTACTAAATTAAGCAATCAAAGTGCGGACAGGGCAGAATTGCTCATCAAATAAGGTAATATCTGCGTCCATACCGACGGCTAAAGTGCCTTTAGTTTTTAGACCTAGAAGGCGTGCTGGATTGGTGCTGGCACAAGTTACCGCTTCGGGCAATGTAAAGCCGAAAGAAACAAGATTTTGCAGTCCTTTGAGCATGGTCAGTGCAGAACCGGCAATCACTTTGTCCGTGGCACGTTTCCATACTTTATCAAAAGTTACTTCTTCTCCGTTGGCAATAAACGGTCCTTTTGCTTGTCCGGTGGGTAAGAGTGCATCTGTAATTAAAACAATATTTTCAAGCGGTTTTACGCGTCGCAAAAAGCCTACCACATCGGGGTGTACATGTACACCATCGGCTATAATTTCCGCCGCCACTTCGGGATGTAATAGAACTGCACCCGCGGCACCGGGGTCGCGGTGGTTAAAAGCACTCATGGCATTAAATAAATGGGTGGTGTGCTTAATGCCCAGTTCGGCTCCGTGTAAAAATTCATTATAGGTGGCATTTGTGTGCCCGGCCTGTAGTAAAATGTGATGCTCTTTGGCAAATTTAGCCACGTCTTCAATGCCCGGCAGTTCCGGTGCAATGGTCATATTGGTAATATGTCCGCGGGCGGCTTGATGTAATTTTTCCAAAGTGGGCAAATCAATCGGAGCAATATCTTGCGGCTTCATCACGCCGGGTTTGCGGGGGGAAATAAAAGGTCCTTCCAAATGGTATCCCAAAAGATGCGCGCCCTTTTCTTTGCCAAATGCTCCGACGGTACTTTCTATAATGCGCAACATGTCTGCAGGTTGACCGCAATATAAAGTCGGGCAAAAAGACGTTACGCCGGCTTTGGCCAGTTCCTCAGACATTTTTAACAGGGCATCCTCACTGGCCAGTTCCGGTCCGAATCCGGCAAATCCGTGAATGTGTGCATCTATCAGTCCCGGGGCGGCGTAAGCACCTTTGGCATCTATGATTTCTACTTCTTTAGGCAAGGCGGTAAGTTCGGTATTGGGAAATAAAGCCGCAATTTTTCCGTCTTGTATCTCAATACAATAGTCGGGCAAAACTTGATTGCCTGTAATTACCCGGGCATTGATAATGAGTTGTTTATTCACGGCGGCTCCTATAAAGATAAAACTAGATCTTTATCTTCTTTGCGTAAAGTATCAAATTGCGTCAAAATATCGGTCCCTAATCGGCTGGCGGCTTCTTTATCGATCAGCACGGTAGCATGCGCATGATTTTTAAGTGCGGTAACCGGCCATTGGGTGGAAACTTCACCTTTGACCAGTTGCAAAATCGCTTCGGCTTTGGATGCGCCGGCTGCCAAAATTAATATTTCACGAGCATCTAACAAGGTCCCTATGCCGATACTTAATGCGCGGGTAGGTACTTGTGTGGGATCATTATTAAAAAAGCGGGAATTGGCGTCAATGGTGCTTTGCGTTAATTCAATAACGCGGGTGCGGGAATCGAACGCAGACCCCGGCTCATTAAAAGCCAAATGACCGTTACGTCCAATACCGCCCATAAATAAATCAATACCGCCGACTTGTTTAATAGCGGTTTCGTAGTTGGCGCATTCGGCATCTAAATCCGCCGCTTGACCGTTTAAAATGTGGATATTTTCCGGTTTTTCATCTACATGACTAAATAAATGATGATGCATGTAATAATGGTAACTTTGGGGATGCTCCGGGGAAAGTCCGACATATTCGTCCATGTTAAAGGAAATAATATCCTTAAAAGTCATCTTTCCGTTTTTGACTAATCCCGATAAAGCGGCATACATTTCTTCTACGGTACCGCCGGTCGGCAACCCTAACACAAAGGGTCTTTTAGAAGAGTTTTTCCAACGGTTACAAATGTGTGCAGCCGCCCATAATCCTAAGTTGTGCGAAGTAATTACGAGTTGCATATTATTTTAAGGCTCCTTTAATTTCATCACAAATTTGTTCCACTTCCGGTCCGATTACCACTTGTACGGAACCGCCGGATCCTTTGAGTACGCCGCGCGCTCCCAATGCTTTGATAGCGGTGGCATCTACTTTTTCGGGATCTACTACTTCCAAACGTAAGCGGGTGGCGCAATAATCAATCGTCTTGATGTTTTCTTTGCCACCTAACAAGTGCAAATATTTTTCTCCGCGTGTTTGCGGTGCCGCGGTTTCTTGAGCCGCAGATTGAGCGGCAGGTTGTGGGGCCGGTTCTTCTGCGGGTGCGTTGTTGGCAGGGGCAGCGTCTTCCGGTTCACGTCCCGGAGTAGGTAAATCAAATTTAAGAATAATCCACTTAAATAAGAAATAATAAACGGTGGCATACACAATGCCCACGGGAATTAAATACAATCCGTTTTTGCCCAGTCCGTAACTAAGTAAGTAGTCAAATAAACCCGCGGAAAAGGTAAATCCTAATTTGACGTCCAGCACGTTCATAATAACCATAGACAAACCGGTTAAAATGGCGTGAACAACGTAGAGCGGGAAAGCCAAGAACATAAAAGAAAATTCAATTGGCTCTGTGATACCGGTTAAGAAAGACGTCAACGCCATGGATAAAAGTAAACCGCCCATGGCTTGTTTGCGGGCAGATTTTGCAGTAGAAATCATGGCCAGTGCGGCTGCTGGCAAACCAAACATCATAATCGGGAAGAAGCCCGCCATAAAAGGTCCCGCCATCGGATCGCCGGAGAAGAAACGGGTTAAATCTCCGTGTACGACGGTCAGGACTCCTTCCTTCATAATTTCAAAATCTCCGAATTGGAACCATACTAAACTGTTTAAGATGTGATGTAACCCAAGCGGAATTAATAAGCGGTTGGCTACTCCGTAGAAAAACAAACCGATATTTCCGGAAGTAATGGTCCAATTACCAAAGGCATTAATCACGCGTGCGATCGGCGGCCAAATAAAATAAGCAGCCCCCGCAATTAACAAACAAGAGGCCCCCGTTACAATAGGGACGAAACGTCTTCCGCCGAAAAAGGCCAAGTAAGTAGGAAGTTTGATGTGGCTGTAGCGGTTATACAAAGCACCGGCAGTAACACCGACGATAATACCACCTAACACGCCCATATCAATACTGGGATCTAATACTTTGAGGGAAGAAATTAAAATAATGTAGCCGATGTACGCGGCCAACGCGGTGGCACCGTGATTTTCTTTGGCAAAACCAATAGCAACGCCCAAACAAAAGATCACAGGCAAGTTGGTAAATACGGCTTGTCCCGCTTCCGCCATGAAGGGAATGTTTAATAAATCAGGTTGCCCCAGACGCAGAATAAGTCCCGCTACGGGTAATACGGCAATCGGCAACATGAGCGCCTTGCCGAGTTTAACAAGTCCGCCTCCAAAAGAAGCGAAATAAGTTTTCAGTGTTTGCATGGGAATCTCCTGTTGTTATTTACTAAATTCTTTTTTTACTAATGCCCGTACCGCTTGCGCATCCGTACATTGCAAGGCTTGGTGGGACACTTGTTTGGCATGTGCAAAACTCATTTTGCGTACCAGTGCTTTAATCGGAGCAATTAAATTGGCACTGACGGCCAGTTCGGTTACGCCTAAACCAATCAGTATGGGTACTGCCAATAGATCTCCAGCCACCGCACCGCAGACCGCGACGGGGCGTTTATATTTTGCCGCACCTTGGCAAGTCATAGAAATCAAGCGCAGTACGGAGGGATGCAACGGATCGGCTTGCGCGCATAAGGTTTTATGGCCGCGATCAATAGCCAATGTATATTGCGTTAAATCATTGGTACCGATAGAGAAGAAATCGGCATGTTGGGCCAGTTGTTCGGCTTGCAGAGCGGCCGAAGGAACTTCAACCATCATACCCACGGGGACGTGCCCTGTAATGCCCAAATTCTTTTTTTCTTGCTCAATGAGTTGCTTGTAATCTAAAAATTCGTTTACAAAAGAAATCATCGGGAGCATAATGTGCGCATCTCCGACCGGTGTTACTTGCAGCATAGCACGAACTTGCGTAATAAACACATCTCGATATTGCGTATAGTTGCGTACGCCGCGCAGGCCCACAATCGGATTTTCTTCTACCGGTAAAGGTAAATAAGAAACAGGTTTGTCTCCGCCTACATCCAGCGTGCGTAAGGTAACCGGTTTGCCCGGTAAAGCAGAAGCAATTTGCTGATAGGTTTGTTGTTGCTCTTGTTCGGAGGGGGGTTGTGTGCCTTTGTAGAATAAAAATTCGGTACGCACCAGTCCTAACCCATCGGCACCGTTAGATTGAGCCGTTTGTGCTTCCGCTAATTGAGAAGCGTTTCCGGAAATATGAATCTGCACACCGTCAGTGGTAATAGCCGGGTCATGAGCGGCTTTTTGAGCCAGTTCAATTTCAACTTGTTCTTTTTTTTGTTCTTGAATAACTTGCTCAATTTGCTCTTTTGTCGGATTGAGGTGCAAAGAACCTTCCGTTGCGTTTAAGATAGCGGGCGTATTGTTGGCAATATCTAAGATGGCTTCTCCGGCGGCTACCACGGCGGGGATGGCGCTATTGCGCAGCAGAATAGATACGTGCGCGGTGGGGGAACCGTATGCCATAATTACGCCTTCTATATTTTTATCCAATAGAGATAAATCGGACGGTAATAATTCATCCGTTACCAAGATGCTTTGCGCGGGAAATTGGGGCTTGACAGTAGTACCGCCGGTTAATTTATCCAATACTTTGCGGCGGACATCTTTCATGTCGGCAATGCGTTCGGCCAAAAAGTGATTTTGCGTATTTTTAAGTACGTCAATACTGTTGCGGATGGCCTCGTTAAAAGCGGCTGCGGCACTTTTGCCCTGTTCGATGCATTGCGCGGAGCGCTCAAGTAAAAAGTCATCTTGCAGCAGTTCTTTGTGGGCTTGCAAAATGGTTTTTGCCGCTGAGGTTGCTGTTTTTTCTTTTTCTTCAAAATCTTTCAAGACCTCTGCCAAGGTGGTGTCTAATTTTTGTTGTTCAACGTCGGGATTTTCGGCCGTTTGCGCAAAGGTAATTTCTTGGCGTTGCCATTGAAAGATTTTGCCTTGTCTTAAACCGGCACAAGCCGTCAATGCGTAAAAATTATTTCCGTCGAAATGAATGGTTTGTGCGGTAACGGCGGGTTTAGCGGTTTCTGCGGGAGTTTCTTTTTCACCCGATCCGCTTTCAATAAATTGGGCTAATTTATCTAGGGCCGCTTGTGCTTCGGCGCCTTGGCATCCCGCACGCAAAGTAATTTGTGCATGGTGCCCAAGCCCCAGCCCCATAATGGCTACCAAACTTTTAATATTGGCATGTTTTCCGTCGTATTCAATTTGAATATCGAAAGGATACGGTTTAGCCATTTGCGCCAGTGAGGCTGCAGGACGAGCATGTAAACCGTTGGCATTGGGAATGGTTAATTGCCGGGAATAAAGCCACTCTACTGTCTCTTCGGCAGTAGCGGAAGTTTGTTTCCCTTCCACACCGGGTAAGGTAAAGAAAAGAGTTTTTCCGGCGGATACCTGAGTTTGCCCGGCGGGTTTAACGGCGGCTCCGTCCGGAGAGGTAACTACGGTGATTACCCAATTGCACGGAATATTTTTGGCCAAAAAATCAGGGTCAAAAGAAATTAATTTTTGCCCTGTTTTTACAATATCACCTGTTTTTACAAATGCTTCAAATCCTTTTCCGTTCAGTCCCACACTTTCTACGCCGATATGAATTAAAATTTCTACCTGATCGTTTTTTAACGTAACCGCATGTAGTGATTTGTGAATGCTGGTAATAGTACCGTCGAACGGAGCAACTACACAAGAAGCAGCGGGTTTAACGGCTAGACCATCTCCTAACATTTTTTCGGCAAAGGCCGGATCGGGTACTTGTTCCAAAGGCATGACTTGTCCATCTGCTGGGGCTAAAACGGTAAAATCTGACATAATTTCTCCTTGATGAGGTATTTCTTTTATTATATATAAATTCTAGGAAAAGTGCAGAGATAAAATATAAGATTTGAATTTTAACTCCAAAACCTATATACTAATAGTAAGCGGAGGAGTGAACATATGATAAAATTAAACAATATGAAAAAAGGTTTTACATTAGCAGAATTGATGGCAGTGATTGCTATTCTTGCCATTTTGGCAGCCTTGGCGCTGGGTTCTTACCGTCAGTCCATGGATAAAGTTCGTATGAAAGAAGGCGAGACCGGCGCTCATACGTTGGCCGCCGCTATGGATGATTATTTCTATGAACATAATACACGCACAAAGGATTTGCGGAAATTACCCACTACGCTCAGTAAGACAACCAGTACAAGTGATACGGAAATTGTAGCCGGGCATTTTAGATACAGTGCATTTCTGCAAGATAATCAACCGGTAGCCATCAATGCCACGGTTTTAGACGGCGGATATACGATACGAGTGCCTTTGTATTCCGTTGATCCCTCCGGTTGGACGCGTTGTATATTTACCAACCAAAGATCACAGGAAATGTGTATTGCGGGTGGATATAAAACTTGTCAAGACGGGTCTTGTATATAACCTTTATGAGAGCAGTCTCTATGTAAGGAGAGATTTCTGAAAAAAAGGTTTTACCTTTCAAGAAGCAGGAGCCACCAAAAACGCGGATAACGATTGGGTGTTTTAATTAAGTAGCAGATTACAACAAAAACCCCGCTCACGGAGCGGGGTTTTAAATTGGAGGAAATAATCCTTGGCCCGAAAGGCCGGTGTTATTTGGCCTCGGTTTGTTCGGCAGGAGCAGCGGCTTCTTGGGCAACTTCCGCTTCACCGTTTTCTTTCTTTACTTCTTGCAAGCGGGCCGCTTTACCGGATAATTTCTTTAAGTAGTTCAGTTTAGCGCGGCGTACTTTACCGTGTTTGAGTACTTCAATGCTTTCCACGCGGGGGGAGTGAATCGGGAAAATACGTTCCACACCTACGCCAAAGGAAATTTTGCGTACGGTAAAGGTTTCACTGATGCCGCTGCCTTTGCGGGCTACGACAACACCGTCAAAAGCCTGTAAGCGTTCATTGTCGCCTTCTACTACTTTGACTTTAACACGCACCGTATCGCCTGCGTTAAAAGACGGTACGTTGGTTTTCAGATTGTGTTTAATTTCGTTGATATTCATAACTTTTACTTCCTCCGAAAAATCATTTCATTTTTTCTTAGTTACTTTTTTAGTAACTTTCTTAGTTACGGCCTTTTTTGCATGAGAGGTATTTAGCAAATCGGGTCTATACTTCTTAGTCAATTTGAGCGCTTGTTCGTGTTTCCATGCTTGCATTTGTTTATGGTGGCCGCTTAAAAGCACTTGCGGCACTTTTTTGCCCCGCCACACTTCGGGCCTGGTGTACTGCGGAGCCTCCAACAAATTGTCTTCAAAAGATTCACAAACCGTTACATCTTCTTTTTTAAATGTCCCCGGAACAAGCCGTGTAATGGCATCTATCATCACTGCTGCGGCTAATTCTCCGCCGGTTAAAATAAAATCTCCCAGCGATACTTCCAAGTCCATTTCGGGATATACACGCTCATCTATCCCTTCATAATGTCCGCAAACAAAAATCAAATGTTTCTTTTTGGCTAATTTTTTAGCCAATGTCTGCGAGAACGTTTGTCCGCGCGGACTGGTTAAAATAACCACTGAATTTTTTTTGCGTAACTTCTTAATGGCTCTGTAGAGCGGTTCGGCCTTCATGAGCATCCCCGGTCCGCCGCCGTACGGCCTGTCATCAAGTGTGTGGTGCTTGTCGTCGGTAAAATCCCGCGGGTTGGTAACCTGCAGTTTTAGTATTCCGGCTTTTTGCGCCCGCCCCACTATACTTTGTCCCAAAGGAACTTGCAGCATATCGGGGAACGCACTGACAACATCTACTTTGAGCATTAATCTTCTAATTTTAACGTCACTTTTACGTCTTTATTTGCCGCGGCCGCACTGAGTACGGTACGCACGGCTTTAATAATGCAGCCGTCTTTACCAATCACTTTCCCTTTGTCTTCGGCAGATACACGGGTCGTAAGGTAAATTTTGTTGTTCTCAACTTTTTCTTCTACCACCACATTGTCCGGATTAACGGAGAGGGATTTGAGAAGGATAGTGGCTAACTCTTTCATAACAACTCTTATTTAGCGGCGGCTTGGGCCTTTTTGATCAGGCTGGCTACCGTTTCGGACGGCTTGGCTCCGTTTTTAATCCAGTGCTCTACACGTTTCAAGTCTAATTTGACTTGTTCGGCGGTTTCTTTGTTGCACGGATGATAAATACCGAGCACTTCTTTGGCTTCAGAACCGACGGCGGTTTTCTTTTCAATCGCGACGACT
>CADBRU010000021.1 GCA_902797165.1 uncultured Elusimicrobium sp. | reverse complement strand
CGGGAAAATGAGAGTTCATCATATAAGAATTTTGCCCGGAGACAAAGTGAAGTTAGAAATGTCCCCGTACGACTTAACAAAAGGCAGAATTACTTATAGGGAGAAATAAATGAAAGTCAGAGCTAGTGTAAAGAAAATATGCCAAAAGTGCAAAATTATTAAGCGCAACGGCGTAGTGCGTGTAGTGTGCGAAGTCGCTAAACACAAACAACGCCAAGGTTAATTTAAGGGAGTATTCATAGAATATGGCTAGAGTCGCAGGTATTGATTTACCTAAAAACAAAAGAATTGATGTAGCGTTGGAATATATCTATGGCATCGGCAAAAAGAATGCCAAAGAATTGCTCGCTAAAGTAGCAGGCCAAATTGATCCCGCTACCCGTGTTAAAGATTTGACCGAACAACAGGCCGGTCTTTTGAACACCATCTTGCAAAAAGAATATAAAGTGGAAGGGGAACTGCGCCGTGAGGTGGCCCAAAATATTCACCGCTTTATTGAAATTGGTTCGTACAGAGGCCAACGCCACCGCAGAAATCTGCCGGTACGCGGTCAACGCACCAAAACCAACAGCCGCACCCGCCGCGGACGCAGAAAAACCGTCGGTTCTAAGGCTGCTGCAAAATAACTTAACTTTTAGGATTTGAATTATGGCAGAAGAAAAAGAAATTAAAACCGCTGAAGCAGAGGCTAAGCCCGCTGCCAAAGCAAAAAAGAAAAATGCCAAAGCACCGGTATTCGGTGTAGTGCATATTTACTGCTCCTTTAATAACACCATTGTAACCGTGTCCGATGACAAAGGCAATACCATTGCTTGGTCTACCGCCGGTTCTCATGGCTTTAAGGGAACCAAAAAGAGCACCCCGTTTGCGGCTCAAATCACTTGCAATAAAGCAGCTGAAAAAGCAGTCGCCTTGGGTATGCGTGAAGTGGCCGTTAAAGTATGCGGCCCGGGTCAAGGACGCGAAACCGCCGTTCGTGCCGTACAACAAGCCGGCTTGACGGTTTCTTCCATTAAAGATGTGACCCCCATCCCGCATAACGGATGCAGACCCCCTAAAGCACGGAGAGTATAAGATCTATGTCTAGAAATACTGAAGCAAGTTGCAAAAAATGCAGAAAATTAGATTGCAAATTATTCTTGAAAGGTACTAAATGCTATACCAATTGTGTCATTGACAAATTGGCCTCTGCTAAAGTACGTGGCGGAAAAGGCGCCGGCAAAGTGCGCCGCGCGAAATTATCCGAATACGGTGTGCGTTTACAAGAAAAACAAAAAGCGCGTCTCCAATCCGGTATGTCGGAAATTCCGTTCCGCAATATGTTTGACAAAGCATCTAAATTGCAAGGTCAAACCGGTGAAAATTTCTTGCGTCTGTTGGAAACCCGTTTGGATAACATTGTGCGCTTAATCGGCTTTGCCGTTTCTTTGAAAACCGCTCGCCAATTAGTATTGCATGGTGCCGTAACGGTCAACGGAAAAGCAGTCAATGTGCCTTCTTTCCAAGTAAAACCGGGCGATAAAGTAACGTTAAAAACCGCATTGGCCGAAAATGCCATGGTAAAACAAGGTTTAACGGAAGCCGAAAAACGCAATCAACGCCCCAGTTTCTTGGAATATGATGCGGACAAATTGACCGGCAAATTACTGCGCTGGCCGGATCGGGCAGAAATGTCTTATCCTGTCAATGAGCAGTTGATTGTAGAATACTATTCTAAATAATCGCGGAGGATGACATGGCTTTTAATGAACTAGTTCTTCCTAAAAAGATTCAGTTGGATGAAAAAACTGCTTCTAATTTCTACGGTAAATTTACCGCAGAACCTTATGAAAGCGGTTATGGTCACACGGTAGGAAATTCACTGCGGCGTATTTTGCTTTCCGGTATGGAAGGCGCAGCCGTAACAGCCGTACAGATCAAAGGCGCTATCCATGAATTTAGCACCTTGCCCAACGTACGGGAAGATGTCATCAACATCTTGCTCAATTTGAAACAATTGCGCATTAAGATGGATAACAAAAACCGCGAATATGTAACTTTACATGCTACCAAAGCCGGTCCGGTTACTGCTGCTGCTATTGAAGAAGTAGACGGCGTAGAAGTAATCAACAAAGATCTGCAATTAGCAACCTTGGAAGTCGGCGGTAGTTTGGATATGGAAATTGAAATTTCCCGCGGCAAAGGTTATGTACCTGCCGAAGATTTGGCTAAAATTCAACGTCCGGCCGGATTTATCCCGGTGGATGCTTTATTTTCACCGATCGTAAAGGTACATTATGATATCGAACCGGCCCGTGTCGGACAAAAAACCGACTATGACCGCTTGATTTTGGAAATTACGACCGACGGTACTTTAGAACCGGCGCGTGCCTTGCACCGTGCGGCAGTACTGTTGTCGGGTTCTTTACACATCTTCACCATTGAAGGGGAAGAACCGGGCACCGTGGCCGTAAGCATGAATGCTGACGAACCGGTTGAGCCGATTTCCATGACAGGCAGTGTCAGCGGTGCTGCACCCGTTAATTCCAAACTGGAAGACACACTGAACCAGTCTATCGAATTCATTGAACTTTCTTCCCGTTCTATTAATTGCTTGAAATCCGAAAATATCAGCACAGTGCGTGAACTGGTCAAATTGACCGAAGACGACCTGAAAATGATTAAAAATTTCGGTGCCAAGTCTATGGAAGAAATCAAAGAAAGACTCAAAGAAATGAATTTGTCTTTGGGTATGAAAATTTAGGGGATGACCCGTTAAAGGATTGTAAAGATGATTAAAAATACCGGATACCGTAAACTCGGCAAAACTTCTTCTCACAAGAATGCTATGCTTAAAAATATGGCAACCAGCATTATTTTGCACGAAGAAGTAAAAACCACCCTACCCAAAGCCAAAGAAGTGCGCCGCGTGGTAGAAGGTTTAATTACCTTAGCCAAAGCCAATGATCATGTAGGTGTCAAAAATACCGTAAAGGATAAAGATGCTTACAAGAAACTATTTGACGTGTTGGCTACCCGCTATCAAAACCGCGCAGGCGGTTTTACCCGCATTTATCGTGCCGGCGTACGCCAAGGCGACAATGCGCAAGTAGCAATTATTAAATTGGTGGACTAATACATGGTACTAGACTATCTGGGAGGCTTATTCTCGTCTGACTTAGGGATGGACCTCGGTACGGCCAACTGTCTGATTTATGTAAAAGACAAAGGCATTGTACTGCGCGAACCGTCCGTAGTAGCAGTCGACAGAGAAACCAGCGAAGTAAAAGCAGTAGGAGCCAAGGCCAAACAAATGTTGGGCCGCACTCCTGCCAATATCGTTGCGGTACGTCCTATGAAAAACGGCGTTATTGCCGATTTCGAAGTAACGCAAGAGATGATTCGTTATTTTATTCGCAAAGTACATAGCCGCAGCAGTTTGTTGCGTCCCCGGATTGTCATAGGTATTCCCTCTGATATTACCGGCGTAGAAAGACGGGCCGTGGATGACGCGGCCCGCCAAGCCGGCGCCAGAGAAGTTTATTTGATTGAAGAACCGATGGCTTCTGCTATGGGGGCTGATTTGCCTATTGCAGAGCCGCATGCCAGCATGATTGTGGATATCGGCGGTGGAACGACCGAAGTTGCCGTTATTTCCCTAGGTGGCATGGTAGTTGCCAAATCTATTGATGTGGCCGGAGATGAACTGACGGAATGTATCGTACAGTATTTCCGCAAAAAATACAATTTGATTATTGGGGAAACGACTGCCGAAGAGGTAAAGATTAACTTAGGCTCCGTGTACCCGCTTAAAGAAGAAAAGTCAATGGAAGTAAAAGGGCGCGACCAAACACAAGGTTTACCCCGTACCTTGACTGTTACATCCGAAGAGATCCGCCAGGCTTTAATGGAACCGGTGCGGTCCATCGTAGAGGTAATTAAGAGCACCTTGGAAGAAACACCGCCCGAACTTGCGGCCGATTTGGTAGACCGCGGTTTAGTGGTAGCCGGAGGCGGTAGTTTACTGCGCGGGATTACCGATTTAATCCGCAAAGAGACGGATATTCCGGTACATCGTGCGGCAGATCCGCTCAGTTGTGTGGCTTTAGGAACCGGCAAATTCCTAGAACAATTAAATGAAAAAGGTTCTCGCTTCTTTAGCAATAAAAGCAGATCTTATTAAATAAATAGCCACTTATAGCGGGCAGGGTTCTTAGTTGTAAAAGGACTTTGTCCGCTTTTTTTTAAAACAGACTTTTATGAAAAAAGATTCTTCCGCTAATAAGAAAAAAACCGTTACACAACGTAGCCGTAAAATTTTACCGGCTGTGTTTTTATTGGTGTCTGTTTTACTGATTTTGCTTCCTCTAGAAGGGCCGGTATCTTCTATGAAAGCCGTGCTCTCTTATGTCTTTATTCCGCAAATTCGTGCCGCGCACGGTGTGGTTGAATATTCAAAAGATGTTAATGAAACGGTACAGGGTTTGCTCAACGCGCATCGCGAAAATGAAGAATTGAAAAATCAATTACGTGAAATTCAATTAGAAAATGCACAAGCGCGAGAAGTGTTTGAAGAAAACAAAAGACTTACGCAAGCCTTACAATTAAAACCTCCCTTGAAATGGAAAGGAATTTGGGCCAAGACAGCCTATCGCGAGCCGAGCCAATGGAATAGCGTAGTAGTGGATAAAGGCAAGGCAGAAGGTATTGAACTGCGTGCGGCGGCGGTCGTCCAACAGGACGGACAACCTATTTTGGCCGGGGTAGTTATAGAAGTAAGTGAAAATACTTCTAAAGTTTTACTATTGCGTGATGAAGATTTTTCCGCAGTGGTTTATACCAGTCAATCGCAAGATGAGGGACTACTGACTGGAGCCGGTGCAGCCGATTTGAAATTAAAATATTTGCCTCTTTTATCTACGGTGCAAGAAGGGGAACAGGTGTATACATCCGCTTCCAGCAGTATTTTCCCGGCGGGTATTTTAGTGGGGCAGATCAGTTCGATAGACCGAGATGATGATTTTCAATCTTACTTGACCGCTCGTGTAAAACCGGCGGCTGTTTCCGGTACGGTACAGGAATTATTTTTATTGACGCGGCCGGAAGGAAGTGCAAAATGAAACGCATTGTAAAACTTATTTTATTTTTTATGGCGGCCACGATTTTGCATTGGGCGGCAATGGCGTTGCTTGGCAATTGGGATATCAGTTTAAATCTCATGTTAATCTTTGCCATAGCCGTTTGCGCCTTTCTGCCGCCGGCTTACGGGTATCCGACTGCTTTTGTAAGCGGACTGTTTTTAGATTTTTTCGGGGTGCAATTATTCGGTCAACATGCGTTCATTTTTACATTGTGTGCGTGCGCGGTATATAGTTTGGAAAACCGATTGGAATTTGATTCGGTAGTGCCGCAAATGGTGTGCGCGGGCGTTTTGACTTTACTTGCTACGCTAGGAAATTTAATTTTATTAAAAGTTTTTGCCGGATTCTCCGCATGGAACGGGATAGGTTCTTTTATAGGTGGAATTAGTTGCAGTATTTTGATAGCGCCTGCTGTTTTTTGGGCAGTTCGACGGGGACTTGCGGCAAAAGGCAGAACCTATTAATGTCAGTTAAAAAAATTATTTTCAACAGCCGTTTGAAATTTTTATGGGTGCTTGCTTTAATTGCGGGAGCGGTGGTTGCGCTGCGTTTGGTGGATATTCAGTTACTGCGTCATAATCACTATTTGCAACTGGCCGAACAAAACCGCACCCAAATTTTATACCAAACCGCACCGCGCGGCCGTATTTTTACAGCCGACGGAAAAGCCATTGCTACCAATGCCCCTTCGTTTAATTTATATTATTTGGGTGCCGGTCCTAAAGAAGAAGATTATTTGTCGCAACTGGCGCAAGATTTAGCCCCGCGTTTGGGAATTAGCAAAGAAGCCGTAACCGAAAAATTAAACCAAGCCTTACGCAGCGGAAAAGCCATTGCACTGGCCGAAAATTTATCTCCGAAATCCACCATCGCACTTAAAGAATTACAACTCTACTATCCCGGCATTTATCTGATTGAAGAAAATAAAAGAAGTTATCCTTACGGCTCTATGGCGAGCCATTTAATCGGTTATTTGGGCAGTATGGAAGGAAGTGATTGGAAGAACAGAGATCTCTCTTTAGACTACCGCTTGAATGCAAAATTGGGAAAAAACGGACTAGAGAAAAAATTTGAAAAAGAAATGAAAGGCTCCGACGGTGGGGTGTATTTAGAAGTAGATTACCGCGGGCGCGTAAAACAAGTAATTGAAGACCGAAAATGGAAACCGGGAGCAGATATTTATTTAACCCTAAATTACGATGTACAACAGGCCGCGGAAGAGGGACTTAAAAATTCACTGACGGGCCGCGGGGCGGCTGTGGCTATAGATCCACGCAGCGGTGCGGTGCTAGCGTTGGCTACTGCGCCGGCTTTTAACCCGGGTATGTTTGTGCCTTATTCGGATGAGCCGGAAGTAAAATCTAAAAAAATCAGTGAGTACAATTTAGCGGTGCAAGGTATTTATCCGCCGGCATCTACTTTCAAAGTAATTACGGCCATTGCCGCTATTGAACAAGGTGGTTTTGATCCGAAAAAAATTATTAATTGTCCGGGACATTATGATGCCGGTTCGCGTGTGTTTAAATGTTGGAGCCGTCACGGTCCGGTAGATTTTTTCGGTGGGATGGCAGGCTCCTGTGATGTGTATTTTTATACATTAGCCGCGCAAATCGGTCCGGTCCCTATTGAAAGAATACAACGAATGTTTCAATTTGGGCAACCCACCGGCATTGATTTGCCGGGTGAAAAAGCAGGCAATTTATACGGGCCTACACGTCGGGCGCGCAATCGTTCTTTCTGGTTTGTGGGGGATACTTTAAATTTATCTATCGGCCAAGGGGAACTACTGGTTACTCCGATTAAAATGGCACAATATGCTGCCGCACTGGCTAGCCGCGGCAAAGTATGGAAACCATATTATTTGGACCGGGTAGTAAATCCGCAAAGCGGTAAAATTTTATCGGAAGGAAAAAGTGAGCAAATCGGTACGGTGGAAATTGCTAACAGCACATGGGATTTAGTTTATAAAGCATTAAAACACACGGTGGATGCCGGTACCGCTAGACGCGTAAAAATGCCAGGATTGGACGTCTATGGCAAAACAGGGACTGCACAAAACCCGCACGGGGAAGACCACGGTTGGTTTATGGCTTTTGCGGGAAAAGAAGGCCAGAAACCGGAAATAGCGGTGGCGGTATTTGTGGAGTTTGGCAAAAGCGGTTCTTCCGTAGCCGGGCCGGTAGCGCGCAAAATGTTAGAAGCATATTTTCAAAGAAGTAAATCGGCCGAAGTTTCGGTAAAAGAACCGGAAGAAATATTGGGAGAATAATATGACTCACTATCAGAAACCCATACGAAGAGATACGTTTGATAAAGTGTTATTCGGTGCCATGGCTTTACTGGCCTTATTGGGACTGATGAGTATTATGTCTGCGGTGAATAGTTTAGGGTTTTCCAATGCCGTGGTGCGTACGCATTTAATCGCACTGCCGCTGGGTTTTGCTGCGTTTGCGGCGGCGTGGAGTTTTAATTATCAAATTTTTGACGAACAATGGAAACCGTTATACGGTGTGATACTGGCACTGTTAATCGGTGTATTGATTTTCGGTACTTATCAACGGGGAAGTAAATCTTGGTTTGTTTTGCCTTTTTTCTCTTTTCAGCCGGCTGAGTTATGCCGCGTACTTACTTTGCTGGTAGCGGCGGCTTTTTTGGACAGGCAAGGTCGTGCAATCAGTGATATGCGCACGTTATTTTTGCTGGGTATTCTACTGGTGCCTGTGTTTGGTTTAATTATGATGCAGCCCGACTTTTCTTCCGTAGTGATTACCTGTCCGGCTTTGCTGGTACTGCTTTATTGTGCCGGGGTAAATATTTTTTATCTCTCCTTAGTGGCGGTGTTTGGCCTAGTAGCGGGATTTTTCATTATCACATGGACGTATTTATATTTGCATCCGGCCTTGCGCGATTATGCATTACTCAATGTTTTTGCGGATTTATCTTCCAATGTATGGTATATTTTGGGTTTTGTTTTGTTACTGGTGGTGGCGGCTTACGGGGCCTGGTGGATATTCAAACAATTGCGCATGACGCTGCCCGTATTTTATTTTGTGCTGGTGGCGGCAGTGGTACTGGCCGGATTTTCCGCCGGCGTATTTGTGGACCGCCAAATGAAGCCTTATCAGCGCAAACGGGTAGAAGCATTTTTGGCGCCGCAATCTGACCCGCAAGGGGCTTCGTATAATGTGCTGCAAGCGCAAATTGCCATGGGTTCGGGCGGCGTATTAGGCAAGGGGCTTTTTTCCGGTACGCAATCGCGCTTGGGTTTTGTGCCCGAAAAACATACCGATTTCATTTTGGCCGTAGTGGGGGAAGAACTGGGGCTGTGGGGGACACTGCTGGTACTGGGTCTGTATTTATTAATTTTATGGCGTATTGTGGTGATTGCTTATATGGCCAGTGATCGATATGGTTATTTGGTATGCGGCGGAATTTTCGGTATGTTTTTGACATACATGTTAATTAATTTTGGCATGCTGATAGGACTATTTCCGGTGGCGGGTATTCCGCTACCGTTTATCTCATACGGAGGGTCCAATTTGGTATCGAGTATGCTGGCGTTGGGAGTCGTGCAATCGGTCTATGCGCGGCGTATTACTATTGCGTAATTTTAAAAAAGAGTATGAATACAGCCCCAAAAATTTATAAAATGCGTATAGTGTTTACTGTGACCGGAGATTGGGATCACAAACGCATTTTTTCGAATTTGCGCGAGATGGTTTTGCGCAGCGGGTTGCCGTTTGAGCCTGCAAAAGTAAATAAAAATTGGCCCAGACTCGCTTATGGTCCTGTTTTGGGATATAAGCAACAGAGTAGGGGAGAATTCGCAGATCTGTATTTTTCCGCTCCCGTAAAAGAAGCGGACGCACAGGCTGCTTTGAGTAAGTCTGCCCCTGACGGAGTATGCGTTTTGCGCGTGCGGAATTTGCCGTATGCTTTGCCCTCCGTTAGTAGTTTGGCAGAAGTAATGCAGTACAGTGTGCAAGGAGATTTTTCTTTCTATACTCCTGCATGCTGCGCGGAGGAGTTTTTCCGCGGGAAACATGTATATGTAACAGTGGAAGCATTAAGCGGGATGAGTTTGCAACAAGATTTAAAACCGTTTATCCTGCGGGTGGTGCAACCACAAAAAGACAAGATAGAGTTGTTTTTGCAGAAACAAGGAGATAAAACCGCCAAACCCGAACAAGTGATAGCGGCTTGGCTAAATATCCCGGTACCTGCCGAAACGGAATTTACCTTGTCTAAACTTAAATTTATAAGAGAAAAATTATATTGGCGTGACAGTGAAGGAAATTTACACGCTTTATAGTTTGAGGATTTGAAGGATGAATAAACCAACCGAAGAAGCACCCAAGGTAGAAGTATTAGTAAATACTTCTTTTGAAGAAACCCGTATTGCCATTTTAGAAAATGACCGTATTAATGAACTGATGTGGGAACGCAGAGGTTCACTCAACATTGTGGGAAATATTTACAAAGCCACCGTTGAAAACGTATTGCCCGGTATTTCCAGTGCATTTGCCAATATCGGCTACGAAAAAAATGCATATTTGTATATTTCCGATATTTTAGGCGCAGATCGCAAAAATATTGATAAAGTGCTTAAAAAAGGCCAACAAATTATGGTGCAAGTAGTGAAGGACGCTATCGGTACCAAAGGTATGAAAGTAACCATGGATATTACTTTGCCGGGCCGCTATTTAGTCTTAACGCCGCATCAAAGTTTTGTGGGAGTTTCTAAAAATATCGAAGATACGGAATCGCGCCATAAATTAAACGACATTATGCAGGAACTGGCGGAAAAACATCTTAACGGTATGGGTTGTATCGTGCGTACCGAAGCCGAAGAAGCCACAAAAGACGAACTGGAGCGTGAAGTAAAATATTTATACCGCCAATGGCAATCTATCATGAAGAAATTTGAGACGCAGCCTTCTCCGGCTTTACTGCATGAAGATATGGATGCCGTCTTGCAAGTAGCGCGCGATGTATTATCCGAAAATGCCAAAGTATATCTGCTTGATAATCAAAAAGATTATGAGCGGGTACTGGATTTTGTAAAGAAAAATTCACCGGAACTGGCTGATCGTGTTAAATTATACAAAGGCAAAACGCCAATTTTTGAGGCCTACGGAATTGAGCCGGAAATTGATAATTTGCGCAAGATCAAATTGCCGCTTCCTAACGGCGGAAGTATTATTATACAAGAGGCGGAAAGTTTGTGCGCTATTGACGTAAATACCGGTAAATTTACGGGCAGCAAATCACAAGAAGAAACCGTCACACAAACCAATATTGAAGCCGCCCAAGAAATTGCGCACCAACTCAGACTGCGCAATATCGGCGGTATTATCGTAATCGATTTCATTGATATGCGCAAAGCCTCCAGCCGCCACCGCGTGGTGGAAGCCTTAGCCAATGCCGTTCGCGGAGACCGCGCCAAAATCCGCATTTTGCCGATTACGCGCTTAGGACTAGTAGAAATGACCCGCGAGCGTAAACGCGAAAGTACGGGCAGTTTTATCAGTGAGGAATGCCCGCAATGTCATGGTTCGGGCCGCGTATTATCGGCTGAGAGTATGCGCATTAAAATACAGCGCGAAATTTATGATTTGACCGCCGGTCGCCCGGGTGGAAATTTGCGTGTTGTATTGCATCCGGTATTGGCCGAAGCCATTAAAGAAAGACAAGCCGATATCGAAGAAAATATTCGTCGCAGTTTAAAAATTCAATCTGACCCGCAACTTTCGTGGGAAGATTATAAAATTGTGTTGGAATAAATTTTATTGCCGCACGGGACTAACCCGTGCGGTACTGCTATGAAAAAAATCTTTTTCTCTCTTTTACTTAGTTGCGTACTCTGTGTTCCCATGGCTTTTGCTCAAGGGAAAACAGAGATTATGGTGTTGGGTAAAAGCAAAGGAAAAGTATCTTCCATGCAGTCGGGCGGACATATTTTAGTAGACGCCCAAGCAACTGCCAAAAAAATGGGCGGAAATGTAGAGTTCTTTTCGGCTTCCAAAAGTCTTAAAGTGGCTTTCCCGGGAATGTATGCTATTTTGACCGCTTCTTTGCGGGAAGTCATTATTAACAGTGCTTCGGTTGCTTTGCCTACGGATGTGGTTGTCTCCGGAAAAAAAATTTACGCACCGGTAGAATTTTTTATGCTGCCGCAAGTGCAAAAGGCATTAGATAGGCAAGTTACTTTTAAAAAAAACACGCTGATTGTTGAGAAAAATTATACCTTGGCCTTAGATAATACCCGTCATCAAGCAGACCAAGATCAAATTCTTTTGTATACCAAAGGCGCGGCCGATTATACCGTTAAGCAAGTCAACGGACATACAGTGCGGGTGGAATTTCCTAACGTGGTTTTAAAACGCAATGTAAGCCAACGGCCCAAAGATGATTTTATTCGCTCTTACACTTTATCGCAGCGCGGCAAAGATGCCACGTTAGATATTATTTTAGGCAATAAAGGTAAGACGTGGAAAGTATTGCCTGCCTCCAACGGTCTGACGGTTATGGTGGCGGAAAAAGAAGTGCCGGTTTCCGCTGCACCGGTTGCTGCTGCGGAGCCAACAGAACCGATACCCGCTCCCACTGTAACTGCGGAAACTTTAACACCCAGCATTATGCAAGGCGCAGATGATGAGGATGCGGAAGAACTGGATTTAACTATTTCCGCAGTGGTACAAGAGCCCCCCGTAATGAGCGCAGCAGAACCGCCGGTTATGAGTGCCGCGGTGGCGCCGTCTGCCAAGAAAAAGGGGGAAATCCGTATTGTGGTAGATGCGGGGCACGGCGGCAAAGATCCCGGTGCGGTGCGTAAAGGAAGTTCCAAAGAAAAAGATTTGAACTTAGTGGTTTCCAAACACTTATACAATTACTTAAAAAAACAGGGCTTTACCGTCAAATTAACCCGGGACAATGATACTTTTGTTACGCTGGCAGGGCGCAGTAAAATGGCCAATGAATTTAAGGCCGATTTATTTATTTCCGTGCATACCAATGCGGCCAAAAAAGGAGATGCAAACGGGTTTGAAGTATATTTCCGCTCCGAAAAACCGACCGATAAAGATGCGGCCGATATCGCGGCGTTTGAAAACGAGGCCTTGCAATACGAAGAAACCCATTACAGTTTTGTAGATAAACTCTTGCAGTCTCTTGCGAAAAACGAATACATGAATGAAAGTTCCAAACTGGCCGGTCACGTGCGCAATTATGTTTATAAAGAGCCGGGTATCGGCATTGCGGTCAATCAAAATAATGCAGTCAAACAGGCCAACTTCTATGTGCTGCGCGGTGTGCAAGCACCGGCTATTTTGGTGGAAATGGGCTATATCAGCAGTTCCAAAGATCGCGCGCGCCTTAACAATAAATCTTCTCAAAAACACATGGGGGAAGGTATCGGAAAAGGCGTAGTGGCTTACCTAAAACAAGAAGGAAAAATTAAATAGAATTTGATATTAAAAACCCCGCTGTTGTGCGGGGTTTTGAGTGGAATATATTATTAGGGAAGATATATAGGGGGAAGTCCTAGACTGGCGCAAATATTTTGAACGGCCGAATCGTCTGTATAACCTGCTTCACAAGCTAATGTCCCGTCATCACGAAAGCCTAAAACATAATCATAATCTGCAGAAGAAGTACAGGAACTTTCACAGTCATAAGCTTTACACCGGTAAGCACTCACTACACCATCACCACCCAACATATAACCAAAGTTTTTTGTGCAGTATAAACTACCACCGCTGGTTGTTTCTTCTCCGTATGGGCCGCTCAACCATTTTCCTCCGGATAATTCAAATATATCTTGCGCCACAAGTTCGGTGTTTCCTTCCAGTTGATTGATGTCATACAT
>CADBRU010000020.1 GCA_902797165.1 uncultured Elusimicrobium sp. | reverse complement strand
GAGAGGTGTGTGAGTGGTCGAAACAGCAGGTCTCGAAAACCTGTAAGCCGCAAGGCTTCGAGGGTTCGAATCCCTCCCTCTCCGCCATTTAAAAAGCACCCTTTTGGGTGCTTTTTAAATTGTTATTTACCTGACTGTTGATATAAATCTTCCATTCTATAAAAGAGCCTACAAATTGATTTTAATTCTGCTTGTTTAACACCTCTCACAGCCTGTTGCTGCAGACAGGCTTGTTGTCCGGCTTGTTCTAATTCTGTAACGGATAGTCCCATAGAGGAGGCTATTTCCTTAGCGGTATTTTTGTCGGAAGATGTCAGTTGATTATCCTCATACACAAACACTTCTCTCTCAGAATGATCCACAAAAATACTGCATCTCCACACACCCGTTTTTTCCATTAAATAGGAGGCCAAATAAATGGCCATATTGTTAGTAAACAATGGATTTTGATTCATACCCGTATATTTATGATGCGGTCGCAAACTTAGTGAATAATACGTCGGGATTAGGGAACCATTGTTATTTACAACGATACCGTGGCTTTCCGTGGATCCTTTGCCATGTTCTTGATCCCAATATAATCTACATCCCTCACTACCTGATACATCCACATTCATGGTACTTTCATGATAGGGCACTTCCCAACTGACGGAACCATCGTTATTCTTACGTTCTGCCTTCAAGGCAAGAATCGATTTACCACTGTCGGCACTTTTTACAGTTCCGGTTAAATTAGTACCCCCCTTCCAAAATGTGTAGGTAATTAACCAATTATGATCTACATCCTTTAAAACATCCGGCAAACCATTTTTCTTATAGGAAACATACCTATTTGCTAAAACAAACGGATCGGGACAAAGTACATTATTTATATTGCCATTATTGCCGAATTTATATATACATTGTTTTCCCGTATAATCTTTTCTATTAAATACTTTGGCTTCTTGAAACATCGTTGCATCACAAAAACTTTTCCAACCCTTTTCTCCACGAACAGACCATTTACCTTTTGCCTTATTGGCTTTAGCAAAATCAATCAAGTTGACAATATTATCGACATCGTCACAACCAAAATTGTCGTGAGTGCCATTCATAATAGTAATCTTTTTCCCGAAACGTTCCGGAATAGAATAAACCAACGAATGATTATGCGCGCTCCATAATTGGTCTGCTAAACCGTAATAGTGCCCTAACTCATGAATTATGGTTACTTCCGGATCAGACAACGCGTTACCCTGTTTGGCCGGGATATGCGGGATAATCATTTTATTTCCGATGGCACAACCGGCCGCAGCAGTACCTTGACAACGCTTGGCAATAGCCGCTTCACTCATAAAGTCAAATATAACGTCGGCTTGATCTTCAGAATTTACCTCTTGTAATTGTACTCCGCGTGATAAGATAGGCATAATATCTGCAAATTCTGCAGAACGTCCTGCCTTTTCTATTTGACTTTGGGCGTAAGAGAACCATATACCAAATCCCTCTACAATAGCTGCTCGATCCCGAACGGTTCCGGTCAGCGGTGTGTTGCTGTTTTTGGATTTGTGTCTGACTATAAAATACTTGATAGGTTGATTGGAAATTACCTTACCGATACCGTATTGTGCCGAATTAGGATTTTCGACATAATCTTCCTTCAATGCATAGGAAAATGCATTTTGGGCACACAACACTATGCAAAAGACAATGATTGAAATTAACTTTTTCATGCTTACTCTCCGGCACATTTTACAAACATATATTTATAGTATAAAGATTTTACCCCATTATTCAAGAAAATATTTACCTATTTTATGGTAAAATTTTTCTATGAAAAAATTTTGTATTTTACTGACTTATCTTTTTATTTTCGTTTGTACTTGCCCTCTGCAAGCCCAAACCGCCGAAGAAACCCGTAATCCCTTGCGTGATCCGGAAAAAATTTATTTATTTGACGTCGCTATTGAAGTGCTGAGCAACGGGCAAATTATCGTTACGGAAAATATTACCCTTAATGCCAAACATCAAAAAATCAACCGCGGCATTTACCGCGATTTACCCGTTTCTTTACTTGAGCAAACTAAACCGATTTCACTCACCATGGACGGTAAAAATCATCCTTTCTTTACCGAGCGTCAATCTAATTTTCTGCGTATTAATTTTGGAAATGATAATTATATCCCAGCCGGAATACATACGTACCGTTTCGTGTACGCTTACACGGGTGCTATTAACTTTTTAAAAGATTATGATGAACTATACTGGAACGTAACCGGCAATCAATGGGATTTTGTCATTGACAAAGCCCGCGTGCACGTGAATTTTCCGTCTAATGTAGATATACAAAAAAACGGAATTTCTTTATATACAGGCCAACAAAATCAAAAATATAAAGACGCACAGGAAGTTGCCCCGCTTACTTTTGAAACTACCAAAGTTTTATATCCGCAACAAGGATTTACCATTGCTATTCCTTTTGAAAAAGGTGCAATCCAAAAACCAGCCTTATCACAACGCGTAGACCATGTGCTTTCCTTGCCGTTTATTTTCTCTTTTACGATTTTTATCTTTCTGATGGGATACTTTATATCTACGTGGATAAAAGTGGGCAGGGATCCCAAGTATATGGCCATTGCGCAATATGAGCCGCCGCAAGGGATTTCCCCCGCATTTATGTATTATTTGCAAAACGAACAAGTAGATTCCAAATTACTTTCCAGTGCTATTTTGGAATTAATTATGAAAGGATATATAGAAGTTACAAAGACGGAAGGATTTATTACAAAAACGCAACTCGAATTAAAAAAGACGGATACGGATGATTTACCTTTTGAAGAAAGAGAAATACTGCGCATCTTGTTTTCCGGTTCTCACACATTGACCTTAAGTCAAAGTGCCGCACCGCAGTTTCAAAGACTCAACAAAGCCATCAGCCAGGCTTTTAAAAAGAATGCCAAGCAATATATTATCAGCAATTCCTCTTATCTACTCAAAGCGGTTATTTTAACTTTGCTCTTAGGGGTAGTACCTTTTGCCCTTCTGAAAAATCCGCCGATGATTTTTATTAATCTGCATTTCTCGGTCTTTTTCTTAACTTTCACTATGCTGATTAATAAAATTTCAAGCAAACTTATTTTCGGCACTATTTTTACTTTGTTTTACGGGATGTTTTGGATAGCCACTGTTTTTCAAAGCAGCATAGATGCTTTACTGTGCCAAGTTATGTTTTTAGTCAGTATGTGGGGGCTAACTTTTTATGCTACGCTTATTCGCAATGTTACCCCGCAAGGGCAGGCCTTATTTGAATCTGTCAACGGATTTAAAAAATATATGAAAACTGCGGAAGTCAACCGCGTGGCGGCATCAGACCCCATTGAAACCGAAAGAATATTTTGCAATTATTTACCCTTTGCTTTTGCATTAGGTTTATCCAATCAGTGGATAGAAAAATTCAGCAAAGTCTTATCAAAAGCAACTATTGAAAAATGCACGGCACACGCCGGCGGAGTGCGTTTTATATCCAGCGGACTTTCGCACAGTATTTCAACGGCTTCTCCTTCCGGAAGAGGCGGCAGCCACGGCGGAGGTTGCAGCGGTGGCGGGCACGGCGGCGGCGGTGGCGGCGGAAGATAGATTCTATATTTAGTAAAATATAAGTATGTCTAAACTTAAAACCATTTTTTTCGGTACGCCAGAAGTTTCCGTGCCTTATTTGGAACTTGTACACGAATTAACCGATATTCAATTAGTGGTTACGCAAGCCGATAAACCGCGCGGGCGCGGTATGGTCATTACGCCTTGCCCCGTCAAAAAGCGCGCGTTAGAACTTGGCTTGCCCGTTCGTTCCCCCGAAAAAATGAAAGATATCTTTGCCGAAGTACAACAAATACCCTTTGATTTAGGTATTGCGGTGGCTTTCGGCAAAATTTTCCGCCCCGATTTTTTAGCCCTGCCCAAGTTAGGCATTGTTAATGTGCATTTTTCACTTTTGCCGCTGCTGCGCGGTGCGGCTCCGGTGCAACACAGTTTATTTCAAAATTTCCGAAAAACCGGTGTAAGTGTATTTTGGATTGAACCCGGGTTAGATGATGGGCCACTATTTTTGCAAAAAGAAATGGACGTCAATCCCGATGATAACGCCGAAACTTTATTTACAAAATTAATTCCGCTGGGGCTGGATGCTTTGCGCGAAACTATTACCCAAATTTCCGATGGAAAAATTATCAAAACCCCACAAGTAGGGACACCCACTTTGGCTCCTACGATATCCAAAGAAGAAGCCGTTTTAAATTTCAAAGAAATGACGGCCGAACAGATTCATCATAAAGTACGCGGACTGGCCTATGGACCGAAAGCCCGCACAATGATTTCTCTGAACGGAAAAACCGAATTACTGCAAATTTTAGCCACCCAATTATTTGTTTCCGCCCAAACAAATGCACAACCCGGCACCGTTATTGACATTGAAAGCACCCACGGAATTTTAGTAAAATGTAAAGAAGGAAGTCTTTGGATTACCAAAGTGCATCCGGCCGGTAAAAAACCTATGTCCGCCGTTGATTTTGCAAATGGCCGCGGACTCAAGCCGGGAATGCAGATTTTTTAATATATGGAAAACGAAAACGAAACCACTTTTGACGAATTTGTAGGAAAGAAGAAAACATCCCGCCGCGGTACATGGATAGTGGTCTTGTTGGTTTTCTTCTTCTTTATAGCCTTAATTTTTGTATCTATTGATTGGGTAATGGGCGCTTTGGTGCACACCCGCAAAGAGGTATCCGTGCCCGATATTACCAACAAACCTGTTACCACCGCCCTTAATTCGTTGGCCTCTGTCAATTTAGCCTTAAAGCAAGCCGGTATTGAATATGCCGAAGGGATTCCCCCCGGCTCGGTACTACGTCAAATTCCCTCCGCCGGAACCAAAGTGCGCGAAGGACGCATTATCCGCGTATGGATCAGCCAAGGGGATGAAATGGTGTTTGTTCCCTCCGTGGTTGATTTAGATTTACGTGCGGCACAAGTGGCCATACGTCAAGCCGGACTGCAAGTGGAAAAGGTGGAACACGCCTATTCTTTAACCGCCGAAAAGGGAGTTGTTATTGCCCAAAAACCCGTTGCGGACAGTATGCTTACACGCGGGGACAAAGTATCTTTAACTATTTCCGACGGACAACCCCCCGCCAGCGTGGTATTGGTACCTGATTTTATCAATAAGAAATTAGCAACTGCCACCTTGTGGGCCAGTCAGCAAAATATCAATTTAATCGTTAAAGAAGACGAACAATCTCCTTTCTCTTACGGCATGATTGCTTCGCAAACACCGAAGGCGGATGCGGAAATTGCTCCCAATTCCAATTTGGAAATTGTGGTCAGCCGCCGCCCGGCTTCCGACGATGAAAAAATGTATCACTTACACTATGAACTGCCGCAGGCTCGCAAAGCCATGCGTATCCGTATTGTTTTAATTGATCAAAACGGAGAACGCGAAGTGATTAACGAAAATAAACAACCGGGCAGTAAAATCGATTTGGAAATTCCGTACAGCGGCAAGGCTACTTTCCGTATTTTATCGGATGGTATTTTAGTGCGGGAGCGCGAAATAGAATGACTTCACAAATAGCCCCCGAAAATGGTAAAATACTCATTGCGCCTTCTATTTTGTCTGCCGATTTATGGCAACTGGGCACGCAGGTAGAAATGGTACGTCAAGCCGGGGCAGATTGGATTCATGTCGACGTGATGGACGGACATTTCGTACCCAATTTAAGTTTTGGTCCCGCTACGGTGAAAAGTTTAAAAGGCCGCGCTCAATTACCGTTAGATGTACATCTGATGGTGCAACATCCGAGCCGCTTTATTGTGCCTTTTGCAAAGGCCGGGGCCGATTTACTGACCGTACATATAGAAGCGGCAGATGATGTAAAAGATGTTCTTTTAGCAATTAAAAATTTAGGCGTACGCACCGGTTTATCTATTAAACCGGATACCGATCCGGCGCGTATTAAGCCTTTTTTGCCGTTATTAGACTTAGTGCTTGTGATGACCGTACAACCCGGTTTTGGCGGACAAGGCTTTTTGCCTAACAGTCCAGTGCAAATTCAGGCCGTACGTGAATTAATCAATCAAGCAGACCGCCCGATTTATTTGGAAGTAGACGGCGGTATCAATGCGCAAACCGCTCACACAGCGGCACAAGCCGGAGCCAATGTTTTTGTAGCGGGCAATGCTATTTTTGCCGCAGAAAATCCGGCACAGGCTTTAGCGGATATCCGCCAAGCCGCACAGATTTAATTACCGCCCGAAAGGGTGACATATAAGGAGAAGTTACAAATGGCAGTCGTCATTAGATTACAAAGAGTGGGCAAGAAAGCCCAAGCCCAATACAGAGTCGTCGCGATTG
>CADBRU010000019.1 GCA_902797165.1 uncultured Elusimicrobium sp. | reverse complement strand
GCATTAAAAAAGAAAAAGGATATCTCTATTTCTTAGACAAGAAAGGTGATATCTCTCGTGCCAAAATGGTAAACGCCAAATAAGTTTACTTTTTGCAAAAATCCCGCTCTTTTGAGCGGGATTTTTTATATATTAGTTGTCTTCTACTCCATCTTCTATCGGCATCCTGCTAAACTCCCATGCCGTCATCCCGCAGAGTCGTAGTGCGGGATATAGGCCGTTTTGCTACAATAGGGCTATGGCTTACGTTTATATCCTTACTACTAAAAACAACAAGATGCTTTATATCGGTGTGACGAACGATTTAGTTCGCCGTGTATATGAACATAAAGAAGGACTAGTGGAAGGATTTACCAAACATTTTAATATCAAAAAATTAGTTCATTATGAGTCATTTCCGACTATTATGCACACTATTAAGCGTGAAAAAGTATTAAAAGAATGGAATAGAAGTTGGAAGAATAGATTAATTAATAAATTTAATCCTGAATGGAAAGATTTATATAGAGATATTTGTTTTTAACATCTTTTATATCCCGCACAGAAACCTTGCGGGATGACGGCTCACTACAAAACCCACACGATATGCAATGATTTATACAAAACTTTTACCGAAATATTTTCGTCCAAAAATAAAAACGGCGCGTGTTGGGTTTTCCCGCCAACGCAAACAATATTTTTAAACGTAGTCGCCCCAACCAAGAACAATGTGCCTGAAAGGTATGCAAACTGCCCCACGCTTGCGTGATTACATCATACTGCGCGCGGCGCTCATTTGCAGGTATTTTACGCATGCGACAAATGTCACCGGTAATATAATGCGTCCATTGGTCCATCACAGGTGCCGTCATATTCCCGCGACGCAAAAGTTCTTCGGTCACATACAGCCGATTGGATAACGCGCCGACCCTCATTTTGGTCCTGTTTAAAGTAATAGAGGGACCTGCCGCTTTGCGGTACACATATAAGGGTTGAGGCACTAGCGCTATTTTGTTGGCATAATAAAAAGCCAACGCGCTAAAACCGGAATCTTCCGACACTTGGCCTTTTAAAAAGGATAGTTTAATTTCTTTAAGCCAACTGTTTTTGTAGAGTTTTCCCCACACTACCGAATCGGCATAGCCGGCACGAATACGGTCCAGCGGCTTATCCGAAGGGCATTTATAAAAGGAACTTAAAAAAGTCACTTTTTCATATTCACCGAGTGTTTCATTGTATTGTTTAAAGAAACATTTGGTTAAATCGGCTTGAGTTTGCGTGGCTTTGGCGTGCAATGCTTCTAAATAGGTAGGCAATACCCAATCATCCGAATCTACAAAGCAAACATATTCTCCTTGGGCTTGCGCTAGTAAATGATTACGCGTTTGGGCTACGCCCACATTGGCCTGATTAATCACACGCAAACGCGGCTCTTTGGCGGCATATTCTTGCAAAACCTGCAGAGAATTATCCACAGAACCGTCATTAATGGCAAGAATTTCAAAATCGGCAAAGGTTTGCGCGGAAAGAGACTGCAGACATTGCAACAAATATTTCTCTGCATTATAAACCGGAATTAAAACGGAAATTTGCGGCGCCATATATACTCCTTTTGTATATATTAGCAAATTCCCCCCATTTTTTATAAACAAAAGGAACAATTCTTCATTTTATACAAACTATTTCCAGCCAATATCTCTCAAAAACAGCATCAAAATCGTATTTTTGTGAAATTATTTTGGGGGATAGGCAAGTTTCTCCACTCTTTCCGTCATGCAAATTAATAATATCCTGTTTTACATTGCGTACATCTTGCTCAAAATTGATAATTTCTAGTCTATTGTGTGGAGAAAAATTACAAAAACGTAATTTCTCGTAATTGGTTTCTTTAACAAAGAAACAATTCTCTTTTCCAACTAAAGGAGATACCAATACCGGATATCCTACCGATAATGCCTCCAATGCCACATTTCCTATCCCGCCTATGAATAAATATTTTTCAATAGATTTTTTTAAAAAAGACATTGTATTTATGCCACCTAGGAAATGAATCGTTTCTGCGCCATACTTTTCTTCCATTTTTCTCTTTAACTCTTCTAACAAATATCCCTCCCCCGCAATATCCATTTTGACCTTAAATTTTAAACAAAAAGAAACAAAAGCCTCTAAGGATGGTCTCTTGTCCTCGTCTAATCTGCTAATGTATAAGGCTCTCGATTGATTTGCCCATTTCCACTTGTTAATACACCGCGGTAGCGCATTGGGAACAACAACGCAAGAGCTTAATGCCTGTTGACGTATCTTTTGAATTTCACTTACACATAGAGAATAATCAAAGAGATTTATCTTTTTCAATAGATTTTCTCCGGCTTTTCCATGAAATACAATTCCTAATTTTATTCCAAAAAAATGCAAAACTCTTGGGAAGAATCTTACATCTTCTTCAGAACCGCTTTGGTATTCTATTATTTTAATCTTTTTAATTACACTCCAAAAAAGCAATAAACAGGTATTAACAAAACAATTATTTCCCAAATCGAATAATTTTCTTTCATAACCGGCTCGATAAATGGTCGGTTTAATATAGACATTCCATCCTTTTCTACGGTACGCTTCCGCATACATCCGCACCCTTGTTTCGACTCCGCCATACTTTAAAAATGTCTCAGTCACAAACAAAACAGAAGGTTTCATATTTTGCACTCCGAGAATAAGTAATATTCGAGCAACCAAAGATTTTTGTTAAAAATGCTTGAATTTTTCCAAACATCTTTTCAAATGGTGTTTTTTGTCCATATAGTGTTGTTTGCGTTTTCCCCAAGTCAAATAAAACAAAATACTGCATCGAATATAATTAAAACGAGAACTGTTCCTTGAGAATCGATCAAAAAACATTTTCCTCATTTGTTCATAAAGCGGGGTTTTCCGTGCATACTTCCACCATACATTGGCATATAGGATGTCTAAATCATTCCAAGGTTTTGCTCGTCCGGCAAAATGCATAAATTTAGGATTTTCCAATCCTTGTTTATACTCCGCCATTTTGTCCTTTGGAATGTATAAGTCAGCCTCTATCCCTAAATATCCGAGCATATTCCAAGAGAAATCCAAAAATGCTATTTTATCTTCGCACACTACATTAATAATATCCTGATCCGGAAATTTTGGATTTTTAAGACGTTGTAAACACTCCATACATTTTTCGGTAAAATGATAACTTAATAAGTCAGGGATATTAAAAATCAGCAAACCGGAATTAATATAATTTGCCGGATTTTTAAGTTTCAATATATCGGTATAATATGTATCTTTTTTGTGTATCAAATTAAAAACGCCAAAGTCCACCACTCCTGCCATTAATTTCCCGATTATATCTTCTTGATATAAATCTGCCGGATCTACCATAAAGATAGCATCACAATCACAATAAATAACTTTCTTGAAATATTTAAAAATGTACGGAATAAATAGACGGTAATATATTGCTATAGAGAAGTACCAATGGGTAAAAAACAAGTCCGCAGAATATTGTTCTATTTGGTTTTTCACATTTATGTGCCGGACATGTACTTTCTCCGTAGCCATTTTTAATAAGTTCCGTTCTATATCCTTACTCAATTTTTCTACCAAAATATATACTGTATAGTTTTCTTGCTTTGCATTATCAATAATGGACTGCAGTGTAGTGGCCAAATAGGGTGCATAATTATCATCACAAGACATCACGATGGATATTTCATCTTGCGTACGCGGTTTTAATTCTTCTACAACTGTTTGTTTGCTCATAGTCTCTCCTTTGTTTTTGTTTGCACAAAGAAAAAGGCCATAAGTAACCATAAAAACGGCTGTTTGTTCGAAGACCATTCACGCGCTCCGAAACAAACAGCCGTAGTTTGCATCACATTCCTGTGATGCAAACATTTGGTGACAATGATTCGGGTAATTAAGCCGAATTACTGCCACCTTAAATACGACTGTTTTTGGCGTGAATGGTACTGCACGAGGCAGTGCCCCCTTTCTTTGGGATTCCAAAAACAGATAAATTTTAATCAGCCGGATCAGGGCTTTTGAAAAATCATACTCCTATCCCTACTCTCTTATTCTAATAAATTTGAGTTAAGAAATAAAATTTCATTTATTTAACCCCTTTTTCAGTACGCGTTTATTGACACCTAGCCAAATATAATGATTAAATATAGACTACGGGTTTCCCGTTAAAAAATACGGAGGATATATGGAAATCAAAATTACCGCAAAAAACATTAAACTTACCCCGGCTATTAAACAATTCGTACAAGCCCGCGTAAGCAAAATCGAAAATTACTTTGACAATGTCGCTTGGGCACAAGTGTTACTCTCTGTCGAGAAGAAAATCAACCAACGCGCCGAACTGATTGTACATACCGGCTCTAAGGGCACTATCTCGGCTTCCGCAGTGGAACACGATTTATATAAAGCCATTGATGCAGCCGTAACCAAAGCCGAAGCACAAATGAAAAAAGCCAAAAGCAAATCTAAATCTAAACGCACCGCCAAAAAAGCCCCGATGCTCGAAGATATGGCCACGTTTACCGACCACTTGATTTTGCCGGCCAATGATGTTAAATTTTCCGTCATTAAACAAGTAGAAGTATCTCCCATGAATCCGGAAGATGCCGCCTATGAAATGGAACGTTTGGGCTATTCTTTCTGGATGTTCCTCGACGAAGATTCCAAACAAATCAATTTGATCTTCAAACGTTTAGACGGTACATACGGTTTAATTAAACCCATTAAAAAGAAATAAAAATTAAATGCGGCAATTTACCAAACATATCACCGTGACAGACTTACTCCAAGTGAAACGTCTTCACTTGGAGTTGGTCTGCGGAAAAAGGTATTTGCAGCGTAATATTTCCTCGGCAAACATCAACCGGCCCGGTCTGGCTTTATGCGGGCATATGGAACATTTCTTGCCGGATGCCATTCAACTGTTCGGAAAGGCCGAATACGGATTTTGTGTTAAAACCAAACCGGTTTTATTACAAGCCGCCATTATTAACATGCTGGCAGAAGGACAAGTGCCCTGCATGATTATGATTGAAAGTTTAAATCCGCCTCCGGCACTGCGCAAAGCGTGTTTGCAAGCGGAAGTACCTTTGCTTACCACCTCGCTTTCACTGGCAGATTTTTCGGCGGAGTTAAGACGATTTTTAGATGAGCAATTAGCCCCCGTTACCCACGTGCACGGGGTGCTGTTAAACGTGAGCGGTATAGGGGTGCTCATTCGCGGAGAGGCCGGCATCGGCAAAAGTGAATGCGCACTGGAACTTATCAAACGCGGTCACATTTTAATTGCCGATGATGTGGTAGAAGTGCAAAAACGGTGGGGGCGCTATTTAGTTGGCTCCTGCCCCGAAATGCTCAAGCACTACATGGAAGTGCGGGGCTTGGGGATTTTGGACATTGATTTACTCTTTGGCGTAGGGGCAACTTTGGACGAGACCAATATTGAAATGGAAGTTGTGTTGGTCCCTCCCGCCAAAAATATAGACCGCTTGGGGGTCGATCAAAAGACCACCAAAATTTTAGATGTAGATATTCCGTCCCTTACCTTGCCTGTTACGTCCGGGCGGAATTTGGCGGTACTGATAGAAGTGGCCGCCCGCAATCAACAACTCAAAGCCCGCGGTATTTTGACCGCGCAGCAATTTAGTAAAAAAGTAATGAACCGCGTAAAGCGCAACAAGAGGAACCATGCAGAAGAAGCGTAAATTATTTATTATTACCGGCATGAGCGGAGCAGGTAAATCTCAGGCACTTAAAATGTTTGGTGATTTGGGTTTCTACTGTGTAGACAACTTGCCGCTGGCTCTGTTTCAAGATTTCATTTCGTATGTTACTCAACATCCGGAACTGCCCGATGTAGCACTGGGTATTGACATACGGGAAGGGGAGCGCCTTAAAGAGTTGCCCTCTTTACTTAAAAAAATCACCAAAGAAGATTTTACCGCCAAAGTTATCTTTTTAGATGCTTCGGAAGAATGTTTGATCCGCCGCTTCTCCGAAACCAAACACAAACATCCGCTCCATCGCAAGTTGGTAGCGGCCATTGAACACGAACAAGATTTATTAAAACCCATCAAAATCGCATCCGACAAAGTGATTGACACTACGGATTTGAAACTGGGTGAACTTAAGGAAAAAATTTCCGCCCTACTGGAACTTAAAAAAGAAGGTGAAATGCAAATTTCCGTCGTGTCATTTGGGTTCAAAAACGGTATTCCCAAAGATACCGATATTGTAATGGATGTGCGTTTTTTGCCTAATCCGTATTATGTCAAAGAGTTGAAAGAAAAGACAGGTCTTGATAAAGACGTACAAGATTATATTTTGTCTTTTCCGCAATCACAAGATTTTGCGGACCGTTTTGCGGATCTGATCAAGTATTTAATTCCGCAATATATTAAAGAAGGGAAAAGTTATTTGACCATTGCCATCGGTTGCACCGGCGGCAAACACCGCAGTGTTTTTATGGCCCACCAACTGGCCGAAACATTGCGCGAACTGGGGCTGAGCGCCTCGGAATTTCACAGGGATATTGAATTATGGTAAAACTTATTTTAGTTACACACGGCAATTTAGCCAAAGAAATGTTGCAAACGGCTTCGCAAATTTTGGGCAAAGCCGCCGAAGGGGTGCAAACGCTTTCCGTTACCACTTCTACGTCTATTGAACAAGGCACCCAAGCCCTTAAAGAATTAATTGCCGATGCGTCGGAAGGCGTAATTATATTAACCGATATTTTCGGCGGGAGTGCTACCAATATTGCACTGACCACCGCCAAAGATTATGCTAAATGCCATGTCATTACCGGGCTGAATTTAAGCATGCTGCTTACCGCCTTAAACAGCCGCAAAAAATTAAATGACAAAGAGTTGGCGGAAAAAATCGAATCGGACGGAAAACGGGCCGTTATCAATGCAACCGAACTTTTAATTAAAGGACTGTAATATGCCGATTATATTTGCGCGGGTGGATGACCGTTTGGTACACGGACAAGTCGTACAGGCTTGGCTGCCGGAACTCAATATTGATGAGGTAGTCGTCCCCTGTTCCAAAGCGCAAGAAAAACACTTAAACAAAAATTTATTGCGTTTATCTTTACCGTTTGAATATGACTTGACGGTTTTGGAACCGAAAAACTGCGTCAAATACATTACCGATTCTCCCAAACGCATCTTACTTCTGATGCGTTCTTTGCAAGATTTACAACCCTTATTGGAAGACGGACTGCAAATTAAATCCGTCAACATAGGGGGTATGCATTATAAAGAGCAAGCACAAAAATTAGCCGAAAATGTATTTGTGAGTGAGTTGGATAAAACAACCTTAAAAATACTCAATGACTTAGGAATAGAGATTGAAACCCGGCAAGTGCCCAGTTCCAAATCTATTTCGATAAAAGATATTTTACAGTTATGATGAGCACTACGTTACTGCTTAGCGCAATGGCGGCACTACTGGAATTAGACACGACCTATGTTTTTCAAACATTGGTGTCGCGTCCGTTAGTGGCCGGGCCGATTTTCGGACTGCTTACCGGGGATGTAATGGCGGGCATACAAATCGGCGTCTTTGCGGAATTGTTGGGAGCAGATATTTCACCGCTAGGAGGTGTGATTCCCCCCAGCGGAGTAGTGGCCACCGTGATCCCGCTTGCCTTGCATCAAACAGGTATTGAATTATATTTCGGGTTTTTTATCGGCATTGCTGCCGCCTTACTGTACTCTCATATAGACGCTTATTTACGCAAGACCCGTTTTACATGGTTAGTTTATCTGGAAATAAAAATTGCCAAAAGCCCGCGGGTTATTTGGCACACTTTATGTGCTAATTTACTGCTATCGGCTTTGGTAACTTTTGTATTTGTCTCTTTAACTATTTGGTTAAGCACGTGGGCGATACTGGCGGTATTTCCGTACTTAACCCCCAAAATACATTTGGCATTCCAACTGGCCTATTTGGCCGTGCCTTGGATCGGATTGGCGGCTTTATTACCGGTTTTTCGGCTGAAAACGAGGTAGCATATGAATTTTTGGATGCGCGCAAATATGTTCTTTCGTTCCTTCTTCCTGCAAGCCGGGTGGAATTATGTCAAATACCAAAATTTAGGTTTTGCTTTTGTGATGTTGCCCTTTCTGCAACGTTTATATAAGCAAGACCCGGGGGCATTTCCTACCGTTTTGCAACGCTACTTAGATACCTTTAACACGCATCCGGTCATGAGTTCTTTCTGCTACGGTGCTATGGCTAAACAGGAAGAAGCCATTGCAAGTACGCAATCAATAGCGGAGTACAAAGAAAAAGTATTTGAGTGGACCGAAACACGCCGTGCCTTATCCATTACGGCCGCTTCTATAGGAGATCGTTTATTCTGGGGTACGATTAAACCGCTTACGCTACTGATAGCCGTTTTACTGTGGATACTACTGGGAGTTAATTTCTTTGAAACACAAAACACCTACGAACCTGCCTCATGGGTACTGTGGATTGCTCCGATATTTATATTTACGCTTTATAATGCGTTGGCTTGGTTTGTACGGTGGAAAGGAATCAAAATCAGTTATTCGGCTGATCCCTCTTCCTGTTTTGGGCTAACTTATTTTGATTGGAATAAAACGATTTATTGGCTTAAGAAAATCGGAGTTATTTTTACTATACTGATGATTCTTTTTGCCATCGGATCTTATTTGAGCACGGTGGAAGAATTTAATTTACAATTTGCGGTACATACGATACTTATTTCATTTTTCGTATTGTTTTCTTTTATTACGCATCGTCTTAAGATTCCCAACGTGTATTTGTATTTGACGACCGTAATAATTTTCACTGTCGTTTGTTTATTTTAAAAGGGGAACCGGAGTGATTAAACAAGATATAAAAATCAGCAATCGTTTAGGGTTACATGCCCGCCCGGCGGCGCTACTGGTGCAAACGGCCGGACAATTTACTTGTGATATCAAAATTATAAAAGACCAAATAGAAGTCAATGCCAAAAGCATCATGGGCGTGATGATGTTGGCGGCCGAATATGGATCTACACTGCAAATACAATGCGATGGTTCAGATGAGCAACAGGCCATGGCGGCTTTAGCAGATTTGTTTAAAAATAAATTTAACGAGGAGTTTTAAATGTTTGTAATTAAAGGGGTACCGGCCAGTCCCGGAGTAGCCATCGGCCCGGCATTATTGTTGCCGTCGGCAGATTTTGCTATTACCAATCAATATGTCGATGCTACCCAAATCAAACATGAAATTCTTCAATTTACCGGCGCGCTTGAAAAAACATTAAAAGATTTAGACGGCTTTGAACAGAAATTACGTGACACCTTGGGCCCCGAATATGCCAATCTGATGTCCATGCATAAAATGATTTTACAGGACCCTATGCTCAAAGATGCTACGCTACGTAAAATCAAACAAGAGCACATGTCTGCGCAAGCGGCTATTTTCTTTACGCTTAAGGAATTGGCTGCCTCTTTTGAAAAAATAGAAGACAATTTTTTTAAAGAGCGGCGCAATGATATTTTTGATGTAGGCAAGCGCCTAGTCAATCATTTATCCGGTGGAAAAGAATCTTTTTGGAGCAGCATTCAAACGCCTTCCGTTTTAATTGCGCGGGACTTGTATCCCTCAGACACACTCAACTTAAAAGAACACCAAGTGATTGCCTTCTGCACAGATCAAGGCGGCAAAACCAGTCATACCGCATTACTGGCGCAAAGCATGCGCATACCGGCAGTAGTCGGCTTATACAATGCTTTTAGACAAATTAAAAACGGCGATACCGTGATAGCGGACGGAGAAAACGGGCTGCTTATCTTAAATCCGGACAGATACACCTTAGCGCGCTACAAAAAGATACAAAAAGAAATCAAAAAAGCCGAGTCCTTACTCAAAACCATTAATCATTTGCCCACCGTAACTGCCGACGGGCGCAACGTGCAACTGATGGTCAATTTTGACCCGCGTACGGACAGTAAGGAAGATCGAAAATTAATTACCGATGGTCTAGGGCTAATGCGCACGGAATTTTTATTTATGAACACGCCCAAACCGCCCACGGAAGAAGAACAATATCAGGCCTATTTGGCCATTGCCAAACGTTTCGATATGCGGCCGGTCATTATTCGTTTGGCTGATTTGGGTGCTGACAAATTACCTGATTTTCCGTTAGACGAATTTGACAAAGACAATAACCCATTTATGGGGTGCCGCGGGATTCGTTTATTTTTGAAAAATCCCGAACTGATGCATACGCAACTGCGTGCTTTAGTGCGCACCGCGTGCGAAGTACCGGCACAAATTAAAATTATGGTGCCGATGGTATCTTCCGTAGAAGAAATGCGCCATGTACGCGCTGCACTAGATAAAGCATTGGCCGAATTTGAACAGGAAGGCAAACGCCCGCTTAACAAAGTATCTTTGGGGGCTATGATTGAAGTGCCTTCCGCCGCCATAGCACTAGACGGCATGATTGCGGATATGGATTTTATTTCCATCGGTACGAACGATTTAATTCAGTATTTAGTGGCGGTGGACCGCGTAAACCCGGAAGTAGCACATATGTATGATCCTTGCCATCCGGCGGTACTACGCACCATCCACCAAATCATACAAACTGCCCACCAACGGCGTAAAACCGTCAGTATTTGCGGAGAAATTGCCTCCGATGAAAAGATGATTCCCATGTTATTGGGACTGGGAACGGATATTTTATCCGTGCCGCCGCGTATGTTCCTGCGCGTTAAAAACCGGATACGTAATTTAAATTTTGAAGCATGTGCCGACGCGGCCCAAGCGGCCTTACTTGCCGGCAATAGTGAAGACATACGCAAGTTAATTGAACAAAACCAAGATGAAGATTCGTAATTTTTCCATTGTAGCCCACATTGATCACGGCAAGACTACCCTATCCGACCGTATCTTGGAAGATACCGGTACGGTGCCTAAGCGCAAAATGCAAGCGCAACTCTTGGACGGTATGGACCTAGAGCGCGAGCGCGGAATTACCATTAAAGCCAAGGCCGTACGCATTCAATACAAAGACTACATCTTAAATTTAATTGATACTCCGGGACACGTGGATTTTTCCTATGAGGTAGCGCGTTCTTTGCGTGCGTGCGAGGGTGTACTGCTGCTGGTGGATGCCTCTCAAGGCGTAGAAGCGCAGACCGTGGCGCATGCGCATTTGGCACAAAGTTTGGGCCTTAAAATTATTCCGGTCATGAATAAAGTGGACCTTTCTCAATCCGACGCGGACGCTTCCGAAGAGCAACTTTGGGATATTTTGCGCGAGCCGATTGAGGCCGAGCGCGTCAGCGCCAAAACCGGAGCCGGTATTGAACATTTACTGGACCGCATTATTGAAGATATCCCCGCCCCGCAAGGAGACCCCAAAGCACCGCTGCGTGCGCTGATTTTTGATTCTTTTTATGATCCGTTCCGCGGCGTAATTATGTATGTGCGCATTGTGGACGGAACGATTAAAGCCGGGCAAAATATCCGCTTTATGGCCACAGGGGCCAGTTACAAAACCGAAGAAGTCGGCTTTATGACGCCCAAACAACTGCACAAAGCCGCCTCTTTAAGTGCCGGAGAAGTAGGTTACTTGGTAGCGGGCATTAAAGATATTCATCAGGTGCGCGTAGGAGACACGGTTACGCTGGCAGACAATCCCGCCGCCCAACCTTTGCCCGGTTATGCCGATGCCAAACCGGTGGTATTTGCCAGTATTTTCCCGGTAGAAACGACTGATTTTCCGCTACTGCGCACCGCACTTGAAAAATTAAATTTGTCTGATTCTTCTTTCCATTACCAAAGTGAAACCTCCAAAGCATTGGGTTTTGGTTTCCGCTTGGGGTTTATGGGCATTTTGCATATTGAAATTGTAAAGGAGCGGCTCGAGCGTGAATTTAATCTCTCCTTAATTGCCACCGCCCCTAACGTAGTGTATCACGTAAAATTTACCCAACGCAAAAATCATCCGCAAGAGTTAGCCGCATTGCCCGACGCCGCGGACGATCCGGGCTATAAAATTATTGATAACCCGGCCAACTTCCCGCCACATGGGGATATTATTGATATTAAAGAGCCCGTTATTCATATCACAATTGTTACGCCGGTGGAATTTATGGACGGAGTCATGACGCTACTTAAAGAAAAACGCGGCACGTTTATGAATATGGACCATTTGTCTAATCAACGCGTCATTATCAAGTACGAAATGCCGATGGGTGAAATGGTCATTGATTTCTACAATAAACTTAAATCTGTTTCCAAAGGCTACGCTTCCTTTGATTATGAGGTAGCCGGGTTTAGAAGTGCAGACGTGGTGCTGATGGAAATTTTACTGCACGGGACACCCGTAGATGCGCTCTCCGTAGTCGTGCACAAAGATAAAGCGCAAACTCAAGGACGCGCCTTGTGTGCCAAACTAAAAGAACTGATCGGGCGGCAGCAATTTGAAGTAGCGGTACAGGCTGCTATCAACGGAAAAGTGATTGCGCGTGAAACGATTCCCGCTTACCGTAAAGACGTTATTGCCAAATGTTATGGCGGTGATATTACCCGTAAACGCAAACTGCTTGAAAAGCAAAAAGAAGGCAAAAAGCGTATGAAATCTATCGGCAGTTTGAATATTCCGCAAGAAGCGTTTATAGCAATGCTTAAGATTGACGAAGAATAGAATTGTCTGTACCAATACTAATACAAATACCCGTTCATCCCGCCGACATGTCCGTCCGGACCGGGCATATTGTTTCCGTCTCCGGTACCGTTATAAGTTCCTACTCCTTTGCATAACCTGTTGGCAGCTTCATCCGTTACGGATGCCAAACATTTACGGGAAGCAATATTTCCACTACCATCTACGGAAATACCAAATCCCAGATTTAGTTTTTTCATACCACAAGTGACTCCGCCGGATTGATATCCTGCCTGCGTTACCAGCAAACAACAATAGTACTCCGAAAATTCTCCGCAATTATTAGATGTTGGATTTGTCATACGAGTAATACCGCTGGGTAAATCTACATCCAATGAAGCAAATTCACTGGGCCATTCCCCTAGGCTCAGTTGGGCCACCTGCCCCGCTTTTACATACGTTTCCGCTAGTAGCACCAAGTTGGCATATTTGCTTTTTAGTACTGCCGTCTGATATTGCGGCAAGGCAATGGCAGATAAAATGCCAATAATCAGCACAACCACTAACAGTTCAATTAACGTAAAACCTTTTTTCATATATGGCCCTTATATCTTTTCTACTTGTTGGCCTTGCGGCGTGTCTTTTACACGGTATCCGGCGGCGGCCAACGCATCGCGTAGTTCGTCTGATTTTTTATAGTCTTTGGCCTTGCGGGCGGCAACGCGCTGCTGCAAGAGCGCTTCAATTTCGGCAGGTAATTTTTCTTCTTTTACTTCTTCTTTGCGAAATAAATCAAGTGCCAAAATGCCGTCGGCAAATTTTACAAATTCCACCTTTTCGGCGGCATTTAATTCATTGCCGCGCAAGGTTTCCCATACAACCGCCAGGGCTTTGGGAGCGTTTAAATCATCTTCCATGGCGGCTTGGAAAGAATTTTTGGAGGCAGCAAGTTTTTCCGTCAATACTTCACCCGGTTTAACTGCCGCTTGCGCCGCTAAAGTTTCTTTGCGTAAAGTTTGCAAACTCTTACGTGCCGCATCTAAACTCTCGTAAGTAAATTCAAGTTGTGTGCGATAATGCGCTGTCAAACACAAATAACGGTAATCTAACGGGTCATACCCTTTATCGCGCAAGGTCTGCAAAGTTACAAACGTGCCGCCCGATTTAGACATTTTACCCGCCCGTAAAACTAAAAATTCTCCATGCACCCAAAAACGCACATATTGCTGACCGGTGGCGGCTTCACTTTGGGCAATTTCATTGGTATGGTGCACAGACACATGGTCAATGCCGCCGCAGTGAATATCAATGGTCTTTCCCAAATATTCCATAGCCATGGCGGAACATTCAATATGCCACCCCGGGAAACCTACCCCCCACGGGCTATCCCACTCCATTTGGCGTTTTTTATCTTTGGGTGAAAATTTCCACAAGGCAAAATCGGTCGGGTTACGTTTTTCCTCACTCATTTCTACGCGTGCACCGCCTTTAAGCCCCTCTAAACGGCTGCGGCCCACCAGTGCGTCATAGCGCGGAAATTTGGAAGTATCGTAATAAATTCCGTCGGAAGTGCGATAAGTGTATCCTTTTTCTTCCAACGTTTTGACCAGTGCGATCATTTGCTTAATATGCGCGGTCGCGCGGCTGATTACCGTAGGACGCGTGCAGTGCAAGGCATCATAATCGGCAAAAAATTTCTCTTCGTAAAATTTAGCAATATCCCACGCACTTTTGCCTTCGCGGGCGGCGCCGACTTCCATTTTATCTTCTCCGTCATCGGCATCGGAAACCAAATGGCCCACGTCGGTTACGTTCATTACATGTTTAAGCGGCCAGTGCAAGCGCAGCGTGCGGCCCAGCAAATCTTCAAAAATATAGGTACGCATATTTCCGATATGCGCATAATTATATACCGTCGGTCCGCAGCAATACATCGTGACTTGTTTTTCCGATAAAGGCTGAAAGGTTTCTTTGCGGTGAGACTCGGTATTATAAAGTTCCATTGGCTTTGGCCTCTTTAAATAAAGTGTTGTACTGTTCCACCAGTGTACTAAAGAATAAATTGCAAGTCGGTTGGCCTACCTCATTGGCAGCGTGTTCGCCCAAAATACAACTTACTTCGATATCCGAAAGCGGATTGACGGCCCCTACGCTGGCAATCGAATACGTAAATCCCGACGGGTGATAGGTACGCAAGGCTTTTTTGTATCCGCTGTCTAAGGCTTTTTGAAATAGCGCCATGTGTTTGGTGGTTGCCGCAGAACCCAATTTAATGCGTTTTGCGGCGGCTACTACGGTTACATCCGTATAACGTCCGTAAGAGGACGCAATTTCATCAGAGGTAAAATCTTCATCGGCCCCCGGTGTATAATCCGTGCCGGTGTTTGTCTCGTCACCAAATACGCTCGGGTTCGGTAGCGGTTTAGCCGTATAATCATCACTGTCTTTTACGGTCGGGTGTTCATACGCACCATAATCAATGCTTCTCCATTTCGGTTTCGTAGGTGAAGAAGCGGTGGAGCAAGCCCCCAAAAACAAACTGCCTAAAATTGTATAAAAAATAATTTTTTTCATGCTCTCTCTCCCAGTGCTAGGGTAACCTGTGCAAAACATTCGGCCGCTTCCCCTCGCCCGACAGTTCCGACGTGCTCATGGCTTTTAGATTTAAAACTCACATCTTTTTTATCCATGTTAAAAATCAGGGCCAAACTGCTACGCACCGCCTCATAATGCGGGCTGATTTTGGGCTCTTGCGTCACTAAAGTTACGTCCATATGCAGCAAATACGCTTGGTGTTTTTGCATAATTTCCATCACGCGCGCGGCAATTTTTTTACTGTCAATATCTTTAATGGTTGGGTCGGAAGGCGGAAATAATAAACCGATTTCTCCCTCGCACAAAGCACCTAAAATAGCATCACAAATTGCATGCAGCACTACATCGGCATCACTATGTCCTTGCAAACCTTTTGTGTGCTTAATTTCTACGCCCCCCACAATAAATTTACGTCCGGCTTGCAGCCGATGTAAATCAAAACCAAATCCTGTGCGTATTTGCGTACCCGCTTGTAAAAAGGCTTCGGCCATAACTAAATCCTCCGGGGTAGTAATTTTTAAATTTTGATAATCGGACGGCTCGATTTTGACCTGTACGCCTAAGCGTTCCACCAGTTGTGATTCGTCCGTTGCATCTTGCAGATAACCGAATTTATCTAGCGCCCGGCGCAGTACCGCTGCCTGATAGCATTGCGGCGTTTGCGCTTGCCACAAGGCATTACGTTCCAAGGTTCGCTCCACCACCCCGTTGCGAACTTGTTTAATAGTATCTTTTACCGGCACAGCCAGCACCGCCGCACCGTTTTCAAAACCGCTTTGCAAACAACGTGCCGCCGCTTGCGGACTGACCAGCGGGCGCGCTCCGTCATGCACGGCAATGGCTTGCACGCGGCTATCCAAAGCGGCTACTCCGCTCATTACGGAGGCCAAACGGGTAGCACCCGGATTTGCAAAAACTAAATTTGGAAATCGTTTTTTAAGAATTTCGCGGTTTTCTAACGGTGTAACCACTACAATTTGTTTGATAAAATCAATGTGAGTAAACGCTTCTACCGCACGAAGCAGAACCGGTTGCCCGGCCAGTGGCAACATTTGTTTGGGGCGGCCCATGCGTTTGCCTAAGCCTCCCGCCACAATAACTACTCCGGCAAAAGTAAGTGACTGCTGCATGCAAATCCTATTTGACTTTAGCAAAAATCATACGGCCCGACGACGTTTGCAAAATCGAATAGACTGCCACTTCCGTCCGTTTGCCAATATGTTTGCGTCCGTCTTCCACTACTACCATCGTGCCGTCATCTAAGTATCCGATGCCTTGTTCCTTTTCTTTTCCGTCCTTCATAATAAACAAAGACATCGATTCACCCGGCAAAATAACCGGTTTTAAAGCAGTAGCCAAATCGGCAACATTGAGCACTACTACGTCGTACAAAGCGCCGATTTTGTTCATATTGAAATCTAAGGTAATTACTTCCGCATCAAAACTCTTGGCTAGTTTAATAATACGTTCCACTTCATCGGTGGCTTTGGGAGTTTTGGAGGTGACGCGCACCGTTACGTCCTTTAACTCTTGCAACCGAGCCGCTACATCCATACCGCGGCGGCCTTTGGCACGTTCTAACGGATCTTTGGAAGCGGCCAGTTTATTGAGTTGCTCCAACACAAATACCGGCAGTACAATAATGCCGGAAATAAAATTAATTTCACACAAATCAATAATACGCCCGTCAATTAAGGCACTTTCATCTACAATTTTCAAATGGCGGCCTTTGTAAGACAACCCTTCCAAATCACGTGACTTAAACAGACAAACGAGTACACCAAAAACGATCAGTCCGATTTTCACATAAAAGGCATATCGATCCCACCATGCCAAATAGGCCTCCGAGGCTTGCCCGAAATTGAGTACCGCATAATCTACAAAGACAAACAACAACCACCCCAGTAAGAAACCGGAACAGGCAATCATGATTTTAATTAGGCGCAAGCGTTTAAAAACCGCTTCCGCGATTACTACGATCAAACCACATAAAAGACCACCGGCCAAGGAGACAGGATCTTTGTCAATAAAGTCATACGTTAAAAACGGAAATGCTATTAAAGTAGACAAACGAAAAATCCAAATAGGCATTCTTTTCCTCCAAATAACGGGCAAAGCCCTAAATAATATATTTATATTCTATCATTTCGCGCGCGTTTTGGCTGATACATCTCAAAAAACCACGTAGCGGGCCCGGCACTATTGGGCTAAGCACGATATAAATTTGATATCATATATAAGATGATTATTCAAGGAAAAGAATTAGCCGCATCTGTGCGAGCCCCTCTGCAACAAAGGGCCCAACGGGTAGCCAAAGCCTTAGGTCGCCCTATCGGGTTATTTGCCGTGGGGTCTACCGATGATTACGGGGCGTATGTATACTTAAAAAAGGAAGTGCAAGCCGCACAAAACTTAGGTATTCGCACGCAAGTACATACTATTAATTCACAAACTCCCGTGGCTGATTTTTTGGCGCTGATCCGTCAGGCATCGGCAGACCCGTCCATAGATGCTATTTTAATTCCGCGCCCCTTGCCCGACGCCCTAGCCCAAAGCGGTTTTACCGCCCTTATTGCTCCGGAAAAAGATATTGACGGAATGTCTAACTTATCTATGGGCAATTTATTTTTGTGTAAAACTTGGGCAGACGTAGAAGCGCTTAAAACTTTTGTTCCTTGCACCGCACAAGCGGTAATCCGTTTGCTTGATGCCTATCACATTGACCCGACCGGTATGGAAACCGTCGTTATAGGGCGTTCCCCTACCGTCGGAAAACCATTGGCGCACCTGCTAACTTGCCGCAATGCAACCGTTAAAATTTGCCACACTAAAACACGAGATTTGAAAAAAGCCTTGCAAAATGCCGAACTGATTTGCAGTGCGGCCGGACATCCTGCTTTGCTAAACAAACAAAATGTACCCGTCAAGGCTATTGTCATTGATATTTCTACCAATTTGGACAAACAAAATAAATTATGCGGGGATGCCGAAGCAGCGCAACTTTTGGAAAATGGTTGTTCTGTTTCATCGGTTCCCGGCGGTGTAGGACCGGTAACACTTGCGTGCCTGCTGGAAAACATTATATTATCAGGAGAGAGGAAACTTTAAGGAGATATTATGAAAACAATCTTACGCTTAACGATCATTGCATTATGTGGTTTAGGTTTGGCCGCTTGTGCCTCTAATCAAAAAACTGCCGAGCAAGAACAAGAAAACAAACAAACCCCGCGCAAAATTTATCTGACTGAAGATGATTATTTGGCAGACTTGAATAATGAAGCGTACAAAACACGCCGTGAAGCCAAACCCAATACAGAATCTCAATACTTATTTGAATTACAATCCGAAACGGAAAAGAATGTTTATTTCTTTGATGAGCGCGTGCGCCCTATGGTGCCCGGCCAACCCTCGGAACGTGATTACAAAAATACCAAACGCTTGTGGGAAAAACCCAAACGCTATACACCGCAGCAATATTACGGTAACGGCGGACAAGCCGCGGACGAATCCACACCGGACGCTCCGTACGCCAGTGACTACAATTTCGATTACGAATAATAAGCCAGACATTTAAAAGCCCCGCTCAAGCGGGGCTTTTTATTTGATAAACAAATCAAGTCGGTCCGTAAAGATACCGTCTGCTCCCATCTCTTTCAATCGTTGCTCGTCTTGTTTTGTATTTACCGTATAAATAAACACGCGGCGGTTTTCTGCGTGGCAGGCTTGCACGATTTGCGGTGTGATGCGGGTTTGATTCATATGCACGCTAAAAGCATTTAACTCCCGCGCTTGTGCGGGGTCAAACTGACGGGTCAAAAGCCCGATTTGCACTTGTGGAGCCAATGCCCGCAAACGACACAAAGTAGGAAAATCAAAGGCGGAAAATAAAATCTTAGGCAGTAAATGCGGTGCTTTGGTTTTCAGCAAATTTAATAATTTTTCCTCAATGCACGGATACACATTGTCATCATTTTTAAGTTCGACATTCAGACAAGTAAGTTCCGGCTCGACAATCGGCAAAATTTCTTCCAGTAGCGGCGGACATAAAATTTGATTTTCCGCACAATAGGCTTGCAGTTGCGGCAAGGTATACTCTTTAATCGTGCGGGCGGTATTATCCAGCACATAATCATGCCGGACCACCAAACGGTCGTCTTGCGTTAAATGCACGTCCAGTTCATAATAAGTTGCGCCTAATTTGCGTGCCAAAGCAAAGGCTTCTTTGGAATTAGCGGGTGCTTGGGCACTTGCGCCGCGATGTGCAAAGTAAATCATATTGCTAGTATAGGAAAATTAACGCACAATGACAAGATAGACTAGTGGCTGTAGTCCGTCGTTGTATCTCCCCATTCACGACATAATGCCACTTGTTGTTCGGTAACTCCCGGATAAAGAGTACAGTGTTTGGCATCATTTAGCGTTATCATGATGGAATAAGGTCCGACATCGTCATTTTGTACTACTTGTCGGGTTACTACTGCTTTATAACTTTGATCACCCACAGAATTAGTTGCCACAAATTTAAAGTATTTTCCCTGTCGGGCAGGATATCCGTCATACTCGGCATCTTCCGTGCCAAATGTAATATCCAAATCATTAATATCGCGCGTGTAATTTCCGGTTGCCAGTTTATATAAATCTTGTGCGCGCGCAATTTCTTCCACGGCCATGACGGCTTCTGCAAAGCGCGATTTTTCTACCGCCTTGGTATATTGCGGCAGAGCAATGGCAGATAAAATGCCGATAATTAAAACCACTACTAGCAGTTCAATAAGTGTAAAACCTTTTTTCATAGTTTTCTCCCTTTTAACATAGTATAACACTTATTTTAATTATTGCAAAAAACTATAGGCATAAAAAACCCGGCATAAAGTGCCGGGTTTGAAATCACCACTTGCCGAATTATTTAATTTCGGAAGTACAATGCGGACATTTGGTCGCTTCCAACGGAATCTCCGTGCAGCAGAACGGACATTTCTTGGTCGTTACCGTTACGGCGGCTTCTTCTTTGGTGTTTAATTTGTTAATGGCTTTAATGAGTAAAAACACACAGAAAGCCACGATGACAAAACTGATTACCGCATTTAAAAACAGTCCTAAATTTAAGGTGGTGGCACCGGCTTCTTGTGCGGCTTGCATAGTAGCATACGGACCGGCTTTTTCGGCACCTTCTTTAATGACGATAAACCAGTTGGAAAAATCTACTTTTCCCAAAAGCAAACCCAAAGGCGGCATCAAAATATCCGCTACCATAGAGTTCACGATTTTCGTGAATGCACCGCCAATAATGATACCGACGGCCATGTCAATCACATTTCCACGCATGATGAATTTTTTAAATTCACCGATCATTGCTTTCATTTTTTTCTCCTTGTTTTAGTAAGTTTAACCGCTTTTAAGAGCGGTGCATACAAATCTTGCTGCGGCGGATAACTGATTTCGGCCCGGTTTGTTTTGCGCACAAAACGCACGGGGGCTTTTTCAATCACACATAACGGCGTTTGTTCGTTACGCTCGCCCATGGTTAGCGCCGCGGCCGTGGCCAAACTATCCGCCACGTTTACTAAGGTAGTTTGCAACGGTTTGCCGAAAATATCTTTCTTACCGCGTTCATCGCGCACTCCGCCAAAACCGCTGTATCCTACCGCCGCCGCAACTACTCCGGCACGCAAAGGCAAAATCATGCTATCTGTAATTATGATACCTAATTTTTTAAGATGAAACTGTTTTTTTAATGCTCCGCACAACTCATCTGCACATGCAAACATATCCGGCGGAAAGTATAAAAGTTTCCCGTTGGCATTAGATTCATCTACGCCGCCGTTGGTCATTATCATACCCGCTTTGACGGTCAGCCAAGCCAATTTAGTTTTTAAAGCCGCTTCACTGTGCTTTACAATCAATTCCTCTTTTTGTTTGCGGTTTTTATATTTGACCGTACATCCTTTCCACAAACAAACTAACTTGGAGCATACCGCCACAATATCCCCCTCTTTTAGTGTAGGCAAATAACCCTTCATAAAAGTGGGTAAATCTTGTTTTTCTTTAAATACGGCAGTTTTATAAGCGGTCAGTTTCATTTTTCTCAAACGGTCCGACAAAAGTCATAAAAACCTGATTGGCTAAAAAAAGCCCTTCTTTACTCAATTTTAATAAATTGCCTTTTTGCTCTACAAGTCCGCGCGCTTTTAATGCTTTAATTTCTTTTGCAAACAAATTTTGCTGATTAGCAGTTAAACAAATGCCACCCAGTTGCCTCAGCCCCAGTAGAATGGTTTCCCCCTCGTGTGCTTGACCCGTTAATTGCTCTGAAAACACGGTGGCTGTTTGTCCGGCTTTGATTTGGTTAATGTATGCACATAGGTCGGATGTATTACTGCGGCGAACGCCTTTTTGATAAGATGCGGCGGCCGCTCCCAACCCCAAATATTCCCCGTTTTGCCAATAATTACTATTGTGCTTACTTTCCTTTCCCGCGCGCGCAAAATTGGAAATTTCATAATGCACATAGCCGGCTTTCGGTAAATCTTCATGAATTTGTTCCAATTCTTCGCGCAGCAAATCTTCGTCGGCTTGCAGACCTTCGTACGCAAAAGGAGTCCCTTCTTCTATTTGCAAGCCGTAGACGGAAATATGTTGCGGTGCCAGCGCGATTAACTTTTTCACGCCTTCTAAAAATTGTATTTTTGTTTGTCCCGGCAAGCCCGCAATCAAATCCACATTTATATTCTCAAAACCGGCCGCCCGTGCATTTTCATATGCGCGCAAAAACATATCTACCGTATGAATACGCCCAATGTGTTTTAGAACTGTATCGTCGAAACTCTGCAAACCGATACTTAACCGATTGATACCTTGCTGACGTAAAAAATCTAATTTTTCGCGGGTTAAACTTTCCGGATTTGCTTCAATAGTACTCTCCGAAAAATCACCAACCAGTCTGAAATTTTGCGAAATGATTTGAATTAATTTTTGAAGTTGATTAACGGATAATAAACTGGGTGTTCCGCCGCCGATGTACAAAGTATCAAAATAATTTCCTTTGTACCGTGCGGCCTCTGCAGCAAGCGCTTGCAGATAGGTATCTATTAGATTTTCTTTTCCGGCATAAGAAGCAAAATCACAATACCGGCATTTTTGACGGCAGAAAGGAATATGAATATAAAGTCCGATCAGTCCGCTCATGCGTTACGCTCGGCCTCGTGGCGCAAATAAGCAAAAATAAACGGGTCTAAATCTCCGTCCATCACGGCGGTAATTTGCGAACTTTCGTATCCACTGCGTAAATCTTTGACTAGTTGATACGGCATAAATACATAGGAACGAATTTGATGTCCCCACGCAATTTCCCCTTTTTGGCCGTAGCGCTTTTCGGCCTCGGCGCGTTTTTTATCCAGTTCCATTTCATACAAACGCGCTTTGAGCATTTTCATAGCCGTTTGACGGTTTTGCAATTGGCTGCGCTCAATACGGCAAGAAACCACTATTCCCGTCGGTTTATGCAATAAACGCACCGCGCTTTCTACTTTATTAACGTTTTGGCCGCCGTGACCACCCGCACGGGACGTTTCCAACTCAATATCACTTTCCGGAATTTCAATATGAATTTCTTCATCAATATCCGGTAATACATCTACCGAAGCAAAAGAAGTATGCCGCCGGGCATTGGCATCAAAAGGAGATACACGCACCAAGCGGTGCACGCCGTTTTCCCCTTTCAAATACCCATAGGCATAAGGGCCTTCAATCATTAAAGAAGCATTTTTAATACCCGCTTCTTCCCCCGGCAAACTATCCAAAATAGATACTTTCATATCATGTTGCTCTGCCCAGCGCGTGTACATGCGCAGCAGCATTTGCGCCCAATCGCAAGACTCCGTACCGCCCGCACCGGCATGAATAGTCAGCATAGCACGCAGTTTATCATGTGGAGCAGAAAGCGTAATTTCAAATTCCTTCTTCTCTACCTGTTTCTCCAGTTCTTTTACGGCATTGTCTAAGGACGGCAGTTCATTTTCATCTTGCATTTCGCGCGCTAAATCATAAAGCGTTTGAGCGTCTTCCAACTGTTTATTTAATTTCTCAAAAGTTTCTATGGCACTTTTGAGCATATCTATTTTTTGCGTCACTTTTTTGGCTGCGTTTTGATCATTCCAAAAATCAGGTGCTGCCGCTAGGCTCTCTTGCTCGGCCAGTTCTTTGCGCTTGGCCGGTATATTATCTATACCGGCTATTTTCCCGATACGTTCCGTTAATGAAGTCAGTTTGTTTTCAATATCTTTAAATTCAATATTCATAATTTACTCGTACATAAATACAAAAGCAGATATAAAAATAGTTACATACACCAGCACACATAACCAAGCAAACCAATTGCCCCACTTGGTATAAAAACTTATGTCCGGGCTCAAAGGTAGTGCAACATCTGCCTCCAAAATAGCCCGCGTGTTTAATTCCGCACGGGAAACGATTTCCCCGGCCGGAGAAATAACGGCCGATATCCCCGTATTGGCGGCGCGCAGGACCGTGCGGCGATTTTCTACCGCGCGTAGCACAGAAATTGCTAAATGCTGATAGGGCGCCGATGTATCAAAAAACCAAGCATCATTTGTGATATTGACCAACATACGCGCGCCCGCACGTGCTTGCTCGCGCCATAAACGAGAAAATACAGATTCATAACAAATAGTACTGCCAAATGAAATTTTGTCCAGTTGCAAAAGCGGTTGCGGCCATTTACCGGCAGAGAAAAACCCCAACTCCCCCAGCACAGCCACATTGGGGAATAAACGGCGTACTGTTTTTTCAAACGGAATCATCTCTCCGAAAGGCACTAAATGTACTTTATCATATATACCCACCGGTTCTCCTTGCGGATTAAACAGAAAAGCACTTACATATTGCTTGTCTTGTTCGTCCCGGTTCGTGCCCACCAGTTCAAAAGATTTACTTTCTTTGGCGGCTTGCGCGATCCAAGTATAATAAGGCTCTTCTTCAACAGGACCCGGGGTTACATTTTCCGGCCAAACCGTTAGCATAACGTTTTGTCCGACCAGTTGGGCGTTCATAGTTGCCAATACTTCCCGTATCTCGTCCTCAAATTCCAAACTCCATTTTTTATATTGGTCAATATTGGGTTGCATAATAGCCGCATGCAAACGCAGCAAATTATTAGTGGGCAGATGTTTCAAATACAAAAGCCCCGAGCCATACACACTTAAAAACACAACTGCCGCTACTACCATATAACGAACACTCTTTCCAAAAGAAGCAGGAACGAAAGAATATCCCAAACAAAGACCTACAAAGGCAACTGCAAAACTAACTCCCGCCGCGCCCGTAAAAGAAGCAATTTGTAAAACAGCGGGCATATTCCACTGAGAATACGCTAACGAAAACCAAGGGAAACCTAATACATAAAAGGCAAGCGTTTCATGAAACCACTCCAGTGCCACAAAACCCATAGCCGCCACCACAGGGAAAAACCCGCGCAAGCGTTTAAAATAGTAACAACTACTGCCGAAAAGCGCAAATTGTATCCCCATCAGTAGACTCAAACCCAGCCAGGCCGCCATCGATAAACCCCAGCCCATTTCTCCGCCTTCCAAGCAAGTAATAAAAACCCAATTATACAAGGCGGCATAAACGGCCGTACCGGTCAGCCAAGAGAAGAAAAATGTAGCCCAAAAACCACGCAAATAAAAAATGGCCCACGTAAAAGGTATTAACGCAAGCCATGCCAAAAGACTATAAGAAAATTTGGGATAGGAAAAAGTAAATAGACAAACGGTAGCGGCAGATAAACCCGTTAGTAAGAGAAAATTGCCCACCGTGCGTCCTATGCGCGAAATAATACTTTTTTCAGAAACAACGGTTTCTTTTTCTTGCAAAAAAGCACGGTGAAACAATCTCATACAAATTTATTTACCAAACAATACGACAATGATTTTCCCGGCAGACGGGCATGGCCGTACTGGAACATTCCCGCACCGTTGAACCTACGGACGGACAAGTAGAACCGCTGGCAAATTCTTTTTCTACCAGTTTGGAAAACTCTAAAGACCAACTGGCATTAATGGCGGTTACGCCTTCGGGCCCTTTGAGACATCCGCACGGATCTTTATCTACAATGACGCAATCTTCGTCTGTTTTGCAACTGTATATTTTATTTTCCGTTTCGGCACGTTCGCGGGCGGCCTGTACATTTTGACGTTTTTGTTCCACAGCCGCTTTTTGAGCCTGTAATTCTCCTACCATTTGCGGTGTAAATATAGGCATACTGATTTCAATACGTTTCGAACCGGAGAACAGAGACATCCCGATTAAAACCAGCACCGCGGCACACACCAACAAGAAAATCCCTTTTATTTTTGTATTCATTGTTTCGCTCCACAACATTTTTTATATTTTTTGCCACTTCCGCAAGGGCACGGATCATTACGTCCTATTTTACGAGCGGAAGTAGGTTCCTGCTGTACATTTTCTTCCTTTTTGTTTTCTACGGCCTGACGCTTGGGTGAAACGGCTTGGCGCACAGGCGGCAGTTGCAGACGGAAAATATACCCTACCATCAAATCGCGTATTTTATTCATCATGGCGCTATATAATTTATAGGCCTCTTTTTGATATTCGATTAGCGGATCTTTTTGCGCATATCCGCGCAAACTCACACTACTTTGCAACTGATCGAGTTCATATAAATTTTGTTTCCATGCATTGTCGATAATTTGCAGCAGCAACATGCGCTCCAGTTCGGCAAAATTAACGCCCTGCTGCATAAAGAAATCAGACCGCTCATGATACAATTTTTCCACGATTTCCAAAATTTCACTTACCAACTCTTGCGATGATTTGTCCTTGGTATTGTTTGCATTATACTCAAATGCATACGGGAACAAAGAACGCAACGTAACATTTAAAGTATCAAAATTACTCTTGGTGGGATTGCGCGGAATGTAGTACGTTTCTACGATTTCTTCTACGGTTTCCGAAATCATTTTCAGTACCGTTTCCGTCATATCTTCCCCGTCTAAAATAGCATTGCGAAGGCCATAAATGGCGGTACGTTGTTGATTCATTACTTTATCATAATCAAGCAAATGTTTACGGATATCAAAGTTATGCCCTTCCACCATGCGCTGGGCCCCTTCAATTTGGCGGCTCATCAAGCGCGATTCAATGGCTTCTCCTTCCTTCATACCTAGGGTACTGAGAATAGAACTGATTTTAGCGGTATTAGCAAACAAACGCATCAGTTCATCTTCTAGAGAAATATAGAAGCGTGAAGAACCCGGGTCCCCTTGGCGCGCGCAACGTCCGCGCAACTGATTGTCAATGCGGCGGCTTTCGTGGCGTTCCGTACCCAGTACATGTAAACCACCCTGACCGATTACATATTCTTGTTCGGATTTTTCTGCCGGATTACCGCCTAGCACAATATCCGTACCGCGGCCGGCCATGTTCGTGGCAATGGTTACCGCGCCTTTGCGTCCGGCTTGGCTGATAATTTGTGCTTCCATTTCATGGTATTTGGCGTTTAATACTTTATGCGGAATCCCTTTGGCACGCAACATATTGCCCAATTTTTCGGATTTTTCAATCGAGCGGGTACCCACCAAAACAGGGGCTCCTTTTTTCCACAAATCTTCAATTTCGTTTACGATTGCGCGGAATTTATCTTTTTCGGTTAAGAACACCAAATCCGGGAAATCTTTGCGCTTGGACGGGCGGTTGGGGCGGATTTCCACCACATCTAATTTATAAATCTGCCAAAACTCATTGGCTTCCGTCATAGCCGTACCCGTCATACCGGATAGTTTCTTATAAAGTTTAAAGAAATTCTGGAAGGTAATTGTGGCCAGTGTCTGGTTTTCTTCTTTAATTTGTAAACCTTCTTTGGCTTCTACCGCTTGGTGTAAACCGTCACTCCAGCGGCGGCCCGGCATCAAACGGCCCGTAAATTCATCTACGATAATGACTTCACCGTCTTTGACCACATAGTCCACATCTTTTTCGTACAAGTGATGGGCACGCAAAGCCTGATTAATGTGGTGTACCCATTCCGATTGTACATCATCGTACAAGTTAGTTACATTTAAAAATTTTTCCGCTTTGGCAATACCGGTTTCGGTTAATGTGGCGGTATGGTTTTTTTCGTCCACAATCGCGTCATATCCGGCGGCCAAATCCGTATGTTCGTATTTGGCTTTTACTTCATCATTTTCCGTAATCAAACGCACTTTTAAGGAAGGGACCAAACGATTAACGATATAGTATTTATCCGTACTTTGATCGGACGGACCGGAAATAATAAGCGGGGTGCGGGCCTCGTCGATTAAAATGGAGTCCACTTCGTCTACGATACAATAATTAAGCGGACGCAGCACGCGCTCATCACGCGTAATGACCATATTGTCACGTAAGTAATCAAAGCCCAGTTCATTGTTGGTTACGTAGGTAATGTCTTTGCTATACATTTCCCGACGTTCGCCATTGGGCATATCGTGATTAATATAACCGACGGTAAGTCCTAAAAATTCGTGAATAGGGCCCATCCATTGGCGGTCGCGGCGGGCCAAGTAATCGTTGACGGTTACTACGTGCACCCCTTTCCCGGTCAAGGCATTTAGGTAAGAAGGCAGCACCGCCACCAACGTTTTACCTTCCCCGGTACCCATCTCCGCAATTTTGCCTTGATGCAATACAATACCGCCCAAAAGTTGTACATCATACGGACGCAAACCGATGACCCGTTTGGCGGCTTCCCGCACTACGGCAAAGGCTTCCGAGAGAATTTGATCTAATGTTTGACCTTGAGCCAGACGGTCCTTAAATTCTTGCGTTTTGGCTTTTAACTGTTCGTCCGTAAGTGCTTCCATTTGCGGAGCCAAACGATTAGCCTCGTCGACAAAATGTTGAATCTTTTTTAAATCTCGTTCGCTTTTTGTACCAAAAATTTTATCTATTATTGTTCTGATCATGAAATTTTCCTATGCTGTTTTCTACCTAGACAACCTTATAGTATATTAAAACAATTTATACCGTATATATGCAACTACTCTTGTAGTCAAAAAAGGCCTATAAGGTTCTACTTGGCAACCGGCTTTTTATGATTAGACTTGATATCTTGATTAGTAGATTCTGCAGCAGACAACTGTTGCGCTAAGGCGGATGTATAACCGGCCTCCATTTGCGCTAAATAGGCCGCGGCCAGTGCGTGCACACGGGCTTTGGAGTTTTGTTTTAATTGTTTTACTTCTTGTTTAACTTGACTGATTTTCTCTTTATAAAGAGAAATTTGCTCCGCTTTTTCATCAGCAGATAAAGAAGAATCTTTTTTGATTTTTTTAAGAGATTCTTTATACTGTTTAAGTTGTATATTTTTTACTTCTAGTGTATTTTGATAAATACGCGCAAAAACAGGTTCTAAATTTTCCAGAGTGCTTTGCTCCAAATTCGACAGGGGCACTCCGGACATATCTTGCAGTTGCCTCCCTTGCATGTATTGCTGCTTAATTAAATGTAAAGCCAGCGAATTGTCAAAATTTTTAACTAGTGCAATCAGTTCCAATTCGTTTTTTTCATTACGCTCAACCGAATAACTGTCTAAAAGTTGCTGCAAAATGCTTTGATAGCCTTCATTTTGTTTGGCATTTTCTAGTACGGAGGGATTATAGATTTGAAAAGCGGTCATCATATCGTTTTTGCTCAGCATGGACGCCTCTTGAGCATACAGACCCATTGAAAAGCCTAAAACCGCCAATACCCAAACATTCTTTTTCATATATTTTTACCTGTTTGTCTTAAATTCCTATGTTTATTGTAGCACATTAAACACAAAAAAGCATTTTTCTTCAAAAAGAACTAAAGCCTTGTTTAAAGGTCAATTATTTAGGAGGTCACGTAAGGAAAAAAGGTTTTACCCTAATTGAACTACTGGTAGTTGTTTTAATTATCGGTATATTGTCTGCAGTGGCACTGCCGCAATATACTAAAGCCGTAGAAAAAAGTAAAATGCCGGAAATGCAAACTAATCTTAAATATGCCCAACAAGCATGGACTTTGCAGCATTTACAAAAAGTATAGTAATAGACAATTAAAAACCCCGCTCAAAAGAGCGGGGTTTTTGTTTTACTAAATCTAATTTACCGCGCAGCGGTGCGGAAGAAATTGCCGCGGCTGGTTTTGGCCAATTTGGGCATACCGGTCATTTTATCGGCTTGCACCAGTACATCTTTGCTGGTGGGTTTAATCATATTTTCGGCAGAACCGAAAATATCACCTTCTTTAATGACGCCCAATTTCCCGTGATTGTTGATTTGCACTTCCAATTTCAAATTACCTTCTACATTGGAAGCCAGCAAATCTTCTTCTTTTAGTTCAAAAGAAAGCGGGAATTTAGGATTTACGACCCGTTTAATGGCTACCGGCACATCTGCGGCATTTTTAACAATAATGGAGCAAGAATTATTATCCGCTTGCGCCACTTTTGTTAAACGTTCCGGCACTTCTACCGTACCGGTAATATAAAAGCGTGCTTCTTGTACTTTACGCGTAGCGCAAAAAACACAAGCAATTACACTGACCAGCACTGCTGCTAATAAAACTTTTTTCATAATACGTACCGGCTACAACTTATTGCTTAAAGAATCCCCACAAGTTTTGGTTATATACCCAACCATGGCATTTGCCTTGTTTCGGGTTGGCCGGATCGTCTTCTACTTCGATCCAAGAACCTTTTTTGGAGATATATTTAAACGGATAGCCTTTTTCGACCGTGCAAACCACTTCATTGCTGGTACCCGGTCCTTTGCGTACGTTCAAATCAATTTTGGCAGACATACCGCCATTGGGGCTCAATAAGGAAGCGGATACCCAACCGGTAAATCCTTCAAAATCTTTAATTTCTACCCAATCTTTATCTGCATTGGTTTGCAACATAACGACCGGGGTATATTTCCATGCATACCATTTAACGGCGCATTTCGTGCCGGCGCACTTGCGGATATTTGCCTTGGTGGCATTAATACTGGCATACTTCTGCGCAAAAGCAGGCATGCATAAACCGATTAACAACACTGCGACTGCTAGTTTTTTCATGATTCTGTTTCTCCTTACTGACAAAAATAATTCTATATTATTAGTATAGCAAATATAAAGTCAGGTTTGGCAAGCCTTTTTATTACTGCTTACAAAAAGATATAATAAGAGAAAACCTTTTAGGAGTTATTTATGAAAGAACAAGTGGAAAACGTCATTAATCAAATCCGCCCCATCCTGCAAGCCGACGGAGGAGATATCCAATTAATCAGCGTTGATGAAAAAACCGGGATCGTAACGGTGGGGTTAAAAGGACGCTGCGGAGGATGCCCGGCCGCCCAAATGACCCTCAAAGCAGTGGTAGAACGCAAAATTAAAGAAGTGGTACCCGGTGTAACTGCCGTAGAGCGCGTTTAATGCTCAAAGTAGACCTGCATACTCATTCTATTTTTTCCGATGGCACTACCTCCCCCGAAGAGGTGGTACGGGAGGCTGCCAAAGCCGGGGTAAAAATATTTGCCCTTGCCGACCATGATACTACGGCCGGAGTCTTACGTGCCAAGGCGGCTTGCGAAAAATACAATATCCAATTTGTCCCCGCCGTGGAAATCAGCACCCGCGAACATGATCATTTGCATTTTTTGGCTTACAACATCGATTTGAACAATACCCACTTCCAGCAGTTTTTGCAAAATAACCGTCAAAATCGGCTCAATAGAATTAAGCAAATCATACAACAACTGGCTGAGAGCGGCCTTGATATTACTGTAGAAGAAGTACTTAAAAGAGCCCCTAATACTGTCTCGCGGGCGCATGTGGCCGATGTGCTTAAACTTAAAAAAATCGTTCCCAATCGTCCGGAAGGATTCCGTCAGTATTTGGTACCCGGAAAAGTAGGTTATGTGCCTTCCGCCGGGGTAACCGTAATAGAAGCCATTAAAGAGATTAAAAAAGCCGGAGGGCTTGCCGTTATTGCCCACCCCGGCCTTACAAAAGAAGTGTGGAATTTCCCGGCTTGGGTAGAAGCCGGGTTAGATGGGCTCGAGGTATTTTATCCGTCCCACAGTTACACACTCAAACAAGAATTATTAAAAATTGCTCGCAAATATGATTTATTTGCTACGGCGGGATCTGATTATCACGGGCCCAGTGCGGGCCGTATTACTTCACTGGGGATGAATGTTCAATCACCGTATTCGTACAGGATATCATCGAAGTTAATTCCCAAAGACCCCTGCAACCATTCCCATTGATCTTGCGGAATGGTCGAATTATCTAGATCCAGTAGTTCATCTTTAAATAAACTTTCTTCCCACCCCATCATCACTTTGGCGTCGGTGTTTGGCACTATCAGTTCAAAATCTAACAAAGTAATTTGTAATTTCCCGTCCCTATTACGCCCGATGTACAAATTATTTAATAAATCTGTATGTTCCAAACCCGCTTTATACAAGGCAAAAATAAAACCTATTACTTGTTTCCATTCGGCCGAGGTAATCGGCTTGCCGCCCAATGCAGCACTCATGGCATTTCTACCGGAATTTCGATAGTCTTTTAATGTAAGCCCTATCACAGGAACCGAGGAAAGCACAAAGAAGACATCCGCCCGATTATTAAAATCTCGTACGGTTCCCAAATCCCCTGCGGCATTTCTATCTACCAGCATTTTATGTTGAATTTCTTCGGGCAAGACCTCTATTCCTTCTCCTAATACTACCGGATACTGTATATCCAGTAAATAAAACCGTTCCAAAAATTCCGGCTCTTGCAATTTACTGACAAAGCGTTTGGTGCGGCTTAACTCAAGCGGGCTGCCCCATTTGCCATAGCCTACTCTTTCACCCAAAAAGGTATTTACTAAGCGCCACACCAAATGATATTTATCAAGCATAATGGCTTTGTTAACCGAATTTAAATCAGGCTGATTATTCCCGGCGGGCATAGCCAAAAGAGGCAAGGCGGCCATCACCCAACCCACATCCGTAGGTACCAGATCAAATAAGGTGCCCAAACCAAACATACCTAATACTAAGGCACTAAACAATTCTCCGCTATGTTCCGATACAAAACCGGTAAGGCTGTCCCACAAACTCGGAACAATTTGCTCAGACGGGGCTTCCAGCATTTGGGCATCGAGTAACTTTTTCTCTATAAGCCGTAAGGCATCATCATCCGAATCTTTTTTGCCGAATTTGAAATTTCCCAGCCCCAGTTCTAATTTACCCTCTGCGTTGCGCGTGATAAATCCCGCTTCCAACAATTTGGAATATTCAAAACCCGCGGCATGCAACTGATTAAAGAAAGCACAAATTTGGTCCCACTCTTGTTTGGTAATGGGTTGATTGTTAAGTGACTGAGCAATCAGAGCCGGGTTATCAATCCACTGTTGCAAAGAGATCTTCGGCATATTTACCTCAGATAAAATAAAGGGAATTTCAGAGTCAGGATAAAGCCGGTGTATTCCCTGATACTGAGCGGCCATTTCTTTCTCGGACGCTATTCTGCGTTGAATATAAGCCGGCAGAACTTCCAGATTTTCTGCCAACACTTCCGGATAGATAAAATTGATCAAATCAAATTGCGCTTTCCACTGATAAAGTTTCATTAACCGGGCAAATTGTTGTGTACGTCTTAATTCCCCTTTGGTGCTGTACTTGGCATAGCCCATTGTATTCTTTGCATAATCACTCAATTTCCAAGTCAAAATAGATTCTCTATCCGCATGGGCACCGGACACATCGTTCCAATTTAAGACGGACGTATTCGGTTCTTCAAACAGCCATGCCAAAGACGGATTAGATCTTGCAGGGTATTCATCGGATAAATCCGTATTCACTGCTTCTCCCAAAGCATTCAAACCTTTCTCTACATAAGATTGCGCTACATATTCGTGAATCGGGGTAGCCGTCAACGTTCCTTCTTCCCCTAAAGAAAGTTGGTACCAACCCTCTTGCCCGTTATGTTCTAGCAATGCAAAGACTACCAGTTGATCCGCCGCGATATTTTGGTCAAAAATCATGGAAGCGTTAGCGTCGTCTTTTTCAGAGGCAGTTAATCCCGGTTTTAAACCGATCAGCACCGGAGTACCGCTATAGCCCATATAATTAAACGGAACAGCCCCCTCCATAGAAGCCTCTAATATTTTTCCGTCTCCAATGAGTTGCCTGTATTCACTCTCCGTGTAACCGCCCAATAAGTATTGCGCAAAATAAATTTTGTTAAAACGAGATTTATTCGTTTCCAACCCGGATTTTAAAATATGTTCTACCTCTTTTAAAGAAATGTTCATCCCTCTAAATCCCGCGAACAACTCTTGAACCTCCTCTAGAGGCATATTGCTTAACAAACGCAGTCTTTCTTGTGTTTGATAATCATCGGTCAAAATCATACTGGGCAAAGAAACGGCATCCTCGTCCTTTTCCACATCTATACTAAACGGTTCCGAAGCATTTAAATCAAAAGGAATTAAATTGAATTGCGATAATAAAGGCAAAACCGATCCGGCCAACAATATATTGCTTGCGTCATCTGCTCCTAACAACCATTGACTCAGCCCCCACATACCTAACAAAGCAACGCCGAGTAACCCTTCTTGATAGCGGGACAGGAAATACATCAACTGATATCTACTATCTTCCATGGACCGATCAAAATGTCTTGTAAAAGTATGATCAATATTTTCACCGGGGCTATAAATATCTCTTCCAAAGGCGCCGGCTTCTTTCAATTCCAGTTCCCACATTTTCAAAATTTCGGAATCCGAACCCCTCGGCAATACCTCAAAATCGATTAAAGTGATTTGTAATTTTCCGTTAGGCAGACGGCGTAAAAACATATTAGACAACAAGTCCGTATGTTCTAACCCCGCTTCTCTTAACATAGCAAACAGTTCTCGGATTTGCAGCCATTCTTCCCAAGTGGGCAACTTGCCGCCGAAATGTCTCTTCCAGTACGGATCTTGGGCTATTTGTTCCAAAGAAACCCCGGACACATCTACTTTAGATATGATGAAAGGATAATCCCTTCCCTTAAATATTTCAGAGCCGTCGGCTAATTCTTGTTTTTCTTGTAAAATTTGATTTTGCAAATCACCCGACAAATCATCCATTCCATCCGCCACATACTCAGGTATTTGTATATCTAACAAAGAAAATCTTTCCGGAAACTTTTTTGTTACTTTCTTGATAAATTGCATGTATTTCAGCGTGCGTTTCTTTTCTGCCGAAGTTCCGAATTTTAACAAAAGACCCAAATCTTTCCCTTCTGCATCTGTCAAATTCCATAACAAGCGCGGCAAATCATCTGATATATTTACTGCTTGCTTGACATTGGAAAAGTCGATCGTGTTTTTTCTCAGTCCGAAATTCAACCGGAGAAGTAAAGGTAGCATAGAAGCATATTGCAACACGGAGGGATCCCCCGCGCCATTGCCAAACAACTCTCCTATCAGCGCAAAACCCGCAAGCGCTAAACTTCCACCGACCAAATACGGATTATCCTCGAAAAATTTATTTAATCGCCATTCCATTTTTATGGCCGTATCCACGTTCTCCGGATCAAATATGACATTCCAATTGATATTGTCTTCATCCAAGAAATCTCCGAAATATTGCGTGTATAAGGCTTTTAATTGTCCGTTATCTTTTTTATTTGCCAACTTTTGTGCATTAATGTGCAATATGTAATTGTAATAGACGCCGTTCTCGTCCGGCACGGTGGTTTCGAAATGCACATGCAGATTTCCGTTTTTATATTTACGCAGACTTGTAGAGAGGATCCCCAATTCGTGCGCGCCCATGCGAATGGTTGTATTGGAAATTGCCCGAATCGTTTGCAAAAGGTTTCTGACTTGCAGGGTCGTCACCCCTTTATCCAAGATAATTTCTTGTGTTTTGGTAGAATTGCCGGAGGTGCGAATCGTATTAGGCAAACGATAATTGATCCATTGCTTGGGAATACCGGAAAATTCATGCACCTGATAAAAATCAGCCGCATTAATTACACCGTCTTTGTTTTCTCTAAAGCCCAGTTTGGCAAAAGAACCGTCGGACGCGGGCCCGAATTCCATTTCCGATAATTTGGACAAGATTTCTTGATAAACCGCCAAATCTTCCGTAGAAGTGGCCGCTTCAATCAATTTTTCACCCATTTGCAAAGCAATTAAAGTATTGGGACCGGCATAATGGTCTTTATGCGCGCGCATAAATTCGGCCCATTGTTGTTTAACGGTTTCTTTGGCAGTTTCAAATTCACTTCCTTCACTGACAATTATTGGATTACCCATTAAAGGAATCCCGGCCGCCAGCAGTGCAGAAGGATCCGGTACTTCACCGTTTAATACTTGCGCCAGTTCCCAAACGGCTACCGCCACAATTCCGATAGATAACAAATTATCTTGAATAAATTTACCGAGTTCTTCTACCCATTTTTTAAATACCGGATCATTCGGGTCGTCCGTATCCGGCACTTCGATTAATTCTCCTCCCGTCATTTCACTTACGGAAAGCAAGATTTCTTCTAAGGCTTGTTTATCATCTGCAAAACCGTTTTCTTCTTTCCATTCTTCCCAAGCGGCTTGTATATCGGCTTCATTGATTTCGATCTCTTTGCCTTGTGTTTCCAATAAACGGTTAAGCAAGCGCGCATACCCTTCCCACAGGCTTTCTACATCCGTTACTTTGGAGAAATCTATTTCCTCCGTTTCTCCTTCATTGCTTGTTTGGGTGTTGTCGGACGCCTTTGTTTTATCTTCTAATGTCCCGTGGGCAATTTCCCAACCGAAATAGCCCAAATACGCCAAGAATGCAACCGGTATGAGTAAAGGTATCCAAGGTTGATTGGGAGTTAAGTCTTTAATAATACCGAACAACCAAGTACCCAAGAAAACAAACAGAGAGGTCGCAGACAATAAGGTAGATACCGCATCGGACTTATCGCGCGTGTGGTCGGACGTATATCCGCCGACAATAGGTGAAATGTTGGTAAGCCCAAGCGCAATCACACAAATACCTACCAGTTGCATCCACCATTCCGGAGCAAAAGCCACGGCGGCCAGTCCGGCACTGGTTACCAAGGCACTGGCTATGAGCAATGTGCCGAGATTTACCTTTCCTAAAGAGCGGTTGCCGATTTTAATTTCGTTTTTAATTAACTTCGTACCGAAATAACGACCCAGAATAATAGGCAACGTATAGAATAACAAAGACCAACCTGACCAAGAATGACTTAACGAATTCCATATATTCTGCAGTACGCTACCCGCATTTTCTGTCTGTTGTGCAAACGCGTCAAAGGAACCGCCGATTTTTAATCTGAACAATTGGTTTACATAAGTTCCCAACGCCGCCATATTAATACCATGCAGCGTAGTAGCAAGTACCCCTTGACGAATAATACGTTTATACGGTTCGTTGCCTACTACTTCTTTCAAAGTACTTCCTACAGAGAGAGGCTTTTTCTCTGCGGTGGGTGAAAGTTCCAAGGTTTGTTGGTGCATGTCCGAGAGGAAGTAAATGAGGAAACTGGTAACACCCAAGACCCCATACACCGGGAAGTAAATGGTCCAATCCCAACTGGTACCGAATAAACTGGCCAAAGCCGCAGCCACCGGAGGAAGAATATAGTTGCCGGCATTACCGACCGTCTGCTTAAATACACTCAAAAAGCCTTGTTTAGCCTGATAATCACTCTTGCGCGTAGCGGCCAAAACGATAGGCTTCATAGACACATCCATAAATGCGGCCGCAATTCCCAAGATAATAAAACTGGCAAACAGCGCATATTCTTTGGCCGCGGTGGCGTCTCCCAATTGTCCGTGCATACCAAATAGCATAGGAATTACCATACCCAGCACAAAGGAAATAATACCTACTGCCATGGTCCGGTTACGTCCGCGCGCGCCGTTAATGGTACCGTCCTCCATGCGGGACCATCTATTTTGCAAAATACCCGCCACAAAGGACATAAATCCCATACTCAGCGAAGAAATAGCGCTCATCATAAACATCGTAGAATCGGTTAAGCCAAAGGGAGTTTGTGCGTAGTTGGAAACCATGGAGGATACGTTCCCCAGCCCGGCCAACAAATAGATACCGTACAGCGGGAAGAGTTTATTATTAACCAACAAAATACCTTCAATCACTTTTTTCCAACCGAACTTGGTAGGAACAAGTGCTTGGGGATCTATTTCAATATCGGAACGAATGATTGTATTATTCCACCCGGTATTATCTTCGTTGGTGGTTTGTAAACGCAGATCTGCCAAATTTCCTTTATCTGTGAGTTGAATATAAATACTTTGATTGTCATGAAGCGCTTTAATATGTTGGGCGGCTTCCACATCCAAAGGCCAATAGCCGATTAATTTGCCTTTCTTATCATAGACGGGAATTAATTGATTAGCGGCATCTTCTTCCGCCAAAATTTGGCGCAATTGATTGGTATATTCTTTAACATAGTTCTTCCAAATCTTAATTATTTCTTTCTTTACTTCCGGACGCAAAGAACTGTTTTTTATCTCTTCTACAACTTTATTGGAATATTCTTCAATCGCTTTTTCATCCTGCAAAGAAGCAAGGATATCTTTATCTACGGAGAAATCGGGATGATTTTCCAAAAATGCCATTAATACTTGTAAATGTTTCTCACGCAAAGATTGCAAGGCATCCGGAGTAAGAGTAGATAAACGTTGTTCGGGACCGCCGAGTAATTTGCCGATTACCGGAATTAATGAGAAGAAAAGATAGCCGCTGTCTTCGCCGGCCTGAGCCAATGCCAATATATTATTGTAAAACTCATCAATGGAAGGTTCCGAAAATATATCGGTAAATACATTGCTTTCAGCCCCTTCCGAATCAACCAAATTTGTATCGCCCGTTCCTTCCCCAATGACGTCCACTTTTCCAAGTACAATATTATTGGGTAAAAGTTGAGCCCCGGCTTGATCTAGCAAATTAGAAAATGCAACTAATAAACCTTTTTTATCCGTAATCGAACTTTGGTCCACCGCATCCGTCAAAGCGGCTAACAGTAAATCTTTTTTCAAGTCAATGGCTTCATCCGGGGCCACAATTCCTTTTTCTTCCACCAAAACGGATAATTCATAATCAAATATGATTTCCGCTTGTCGAACAGCCTCTAAAATCAACTGTGTGTTATTGGCTACATAGGCTTTGATCCAACTCTCGGAATAGCCGCCGTGAACGGCAATCGGATAAGCAAACGAGCGCAACCAACTGCGCAAATTTATCTCTTGCCATTTCCCTTCTTTGACTACGTATTTGGCAAACTCATCTACAAAGTGACTGGCTTCTTCCACCATCATATTGCGGAAGAAGGGATTGCGCAACATTTTGCGCGGGGCAACGTATGTTAAATAATTTGCATTTACAAGTTGATTAAACCATAAAGGTAAATTCCAACCTTGCGTGCGTAAAGCAAATTGATTGATTCCGTATTGTTGTTGTCTATGCTGCCAATTGAGAAAATCTGCTCTTTGTTGGGCCTCTATTTCAGCAGGTGATTTGCGAGGAGAAGAAGAATAGGTTCTTCTCTTATCTCCAAAACCGCCACCGCCGGGGACGACAAATAATTCACTGCCGGCCACTACAGGCAACCAACTCCATCCCATCGGTAGTCCGCTAAATGCTGTACCGATTTGTGCTCCTTGT
>CADBRU010000018.1 GCA_902797165.1 uncultured Elusimicrobium sp. | reverse complement strand
ACAAGGAGCACAAATCGGTACAGCATTTAGCGGACTACCGATGGGATGGAGTTGGTTGCCTGTAGTGGCCGGCAGTGAATTATTTGTTGTCCCCGGCGGTGGCGGTTTTGGACGCAGTTCGGGTACCTCCGGCCGTAGACGGACTAATTCCGTAGACTTGTCCAATATGACAAAACAAATGGCTCCGTATGTGGCCAAACAAGGATTTTGGAGTGAAATAAATTTACGTACTTGGCTTAGATACATGTCTAATCCGCTGGCAGAGGAACTCAGTTGGTATAAACGTTCTGCATGGCAAAATAAATTTGTTAAAAAGGGTATGACGGCTCTTGCCGAGGCTATTGCTCAAGCGGAACAGATGTTCTGGCAAAAAATATCCGGTTTAGGCAAGGAAGAACATGTCTTAGTAAAGGACTTGCTTAAAATAAAACAAGGATTTTTTGCAGAGGCCTTGCAGAATATTTTGAGCAAAAACACAGAATTTACCGAAGCAGAAAAAAGTAATATACAGCGCAACTTTGCCGAATTACTACAAAATATAGGTCTGCAGATTTTCTCTCAATCATTGATAGAAATGGCTGCAGTTCAAGATAAACTTCAAACTGCGGTTAGTGTAACTGCTGTTCCGATGCATGGTGGTGTATTTGAAGTCAAATTACAAGACGGAACAAAAGTATATGTAAAACAAACGACACAGGAAGAAGTGGACCGTTTGACAGAATTTGACCAACTCTATCAAACTTTAGATATAGCCAATCAATGTCCTTCCATTAATTTCCGTTATCAAAGAATAATGAGTGACGATTTGGATGATTTGCCGCAAGCAGTTGCAGATCAAATCAGAGATGATGTGGCGCATCATTCAGGTACCCGCCAAGCATGGTTAGTAACAAGTGGAACCGGGAAATTTATTATTTCGGAAGACCTCGAGATAAAGGGATACAGTTTATCTGAACTGCGGGAATTTAAAGCAAACGGAGATCCTAGAGCGGGTTTCTCGCCAAATGAAGTAAGTGATTTGCAAAAATTCTTTGCGCTGATGGAAGGGGCCGGCTTCTCTTTCTATGACGCTGAAAATGACAATATATTCATCCATAAAGATCCGAGAACACATGCCACAACCATATATATATTCGACCTGGAAAAACAAGGGAAAATTCGTACCGAATCCCCGGTCGATTTCTTAGGTCCGAAAGAGAATGTCGTAACTTCCACCGCGGATGCCGGTACGGTCATCGAAGAGGCGCCTGTTGCTGCTACAGGAAATGATGGCGCTACCGTTATCCGTGTTGATGATCCGCTTACGAATTATATTTCCGGTGCCAATAGAGAAGTATCTACTTTAACCGAACAATTAACTCCGTTTGTGCGGGCTTCTGGAGTAGGATTGTCCAGAGGAATCTCGGTAGATAATTGGAATGATGTTGTAAATCTGTTGCGTAACGGTGCGCAAATCAGCCGCAGTAATTTAGATGAAATTTATACCTCCCGAAGTCTAGAAACAGCCGTGCGCTATGCCAGCCAACCTATGGGTATTTTGCCGGGTTATCAGGCTATGGTGCTGGAAGATATGATTCATCATCAAATCCCCGTAGTATTGGGTATTGATTATCATGGTTCTTCTACAAATGTAGATGAGGGAGTAGATTATGTATCGTTTAAGGAAGATATCCCGGCCTCCGATATTAAATTTGTAACGCTTTACTTAACGGTAGATGGGCAAACCGGTTGGTATCAAGCCAGTTTGCAAGAGGATGGCAATTTGTCCGTTACTCCTGTAGAACAATCTGCCATTATGCAAGAGAAAAGTCAACTCGGACCAGTAGTAACCGTCCCGGGATTAAACCGTGTTGTTACGGAAAATATAGTACCCCATTTCGATTATTCCGGCTATATGTATTCCGGTTTGCCGATGATGGGAATATGGGACGGTTTAAAGAAAATTGCTTCTCGTATCCACTGGGGCTGGAAGATTTTCACGGGCAGAGCGGTTATTGAGGAAGTGCCAGCCGATGTCGTGGATAAAAATTCTACGGCCGCAACGGGTGCTCATTCTACTTCTACTGCTACTCCGACTGATGCCGCAACTGTTGCGCCCGAAGTTGACCCCTTGGATATTCCGAAAGAAATGATTCCGACCGCAGCGGAATTAAACGATTATATGTATTCGTTGCCTCGGATGTTAAGTCAATACAATTTCGGTTCTGTGGATGACTACTTGAGTATGTTGCATCCGAACAAAGATAAGCCGGTATCGGAAGAAGCAATTGTTGCAAAATATGCTACTAATACAATCTATGTCAATAAGATGCCGGCAGATCCCAACAAGCCGGAAATTGTGACACTGGGCAGCAGTGTGGCTCAACAGGTAGAAGCGGATATCCCGCAAGAGGTACGCAGTAATGCAGAGATGAAACGTACTGCGATCTTGTATCTGTCCGATTTTCATGGAATGAATCCGACTAACTTCCTTAAACTCTATTCCAAAATGGTGAATGAGTATGGACGGGAAAATTTGCTTGTTTTGTGCGGCGGCGATATTTTCGTGGGTTCTACGGTGCTAAACGAACGTCCTATTTTAGGTTGGACATTATTCAGTTTAATGGACGGCTTTGTCTTTGGTAACCATGAGTTTGACTCCAGAAATGCTTTCTTCAGCAATGTCTTGTTGACTAACCAAGAAGGATTCATTAATGAATCTATAGAATCTCGTGCCGGTAGCGGGGTCAGCGTCTTGGCCGGTGATACACGCATGTTGCATAACCTCATCAAGACAACCGGATATGCTGTAAAAACCATGGGTAATGGTGACCGTGTCTTATTAATAGGTGTGCCGCAACCCGGTTACGGTAGCCACATAAACAAGAGAAAAGAACAAGGTGTGCTTGCTGTTCAAAACTACCCGGACACCATTCGGGATGCTTTTGATTATGCCTTAGCGCATCCGGTCGATCATGTAGTATTTATCTCTCATGATGCACTGAATAACTGGCGCGATCACGGTAAACGCAGTATGGATATTACCAAGGCCATAGCAGATTATTTTGACACCAAGATGAAGGCTGCCAAAACCGCCGCAGAAAAACAGAAAATTCAGCAATTGCATGATATGATTCGTGTGATGTATGAAGGCCATAGCCACAAACCGGAACAGAATCTTTACGAAGAAGATGGTATCTTGCGCTTGCAAGGGGCAGGAAAAGGTGAGCCTGTCATCGCAACTCCCGTGACCGTATTTGAGCGGATACCGGGACAGAGCACCTATGTAAGCAGTCAACTAATCAATTTGTCGGATGAAAAATCTTTTGAAAATGAAAATGGTGTAGTAGCGGCTATTTATGACAACTTATATAAAGATCTGCTGAGCGGATTACCTCCGTTAACTCAGGTAATTGTGCGCTTTTCAGCGCAACTCAGACGCGCTGTAGATCTTACTAAGTCAAGACTGCGCAGAATGTTTGTGGACGCCTCTGCTCCCAACTCGCATGCAGACGTGCTTCGCAAACGTTCGAAAGACTTATTCAAGAGAACGGCTATGGGAAAGAACCGGATAAAAGGTAATAAATATTATCCTAAAGAAGAGCAATTCTCCTTTGCAACTCCGGAAAACAGTGGAAAAACGCCGCACGAACTTGAATATACTTACGGTAATATTGCCGATCACTATGCGGGCAGTGAGCCGCTGGCCATTATGGAAATTACCGGTGAGAATCTGCGGAAATTTATTGAATTTGGCATGCGTGCGGTGACGGTGGATGGAAAAGAAGTCATTGTGCCGCTGGGATCTTTTGCGCACAATTTACGCATTGCCTATGACTCAAGGGATATGGAAGTGGAAGAAGTAGACGGATTCAGATTTGCACGTCTCAAACGCTTACGTATCTATACCTTGCAAGCAGACAATAAATATTATCCGTTAAATGATAGCCCGGATAAGATGTATTCTTTGTCCATCTTACATCACTTGGCTGAGGGCTATTATGAGGGAAGAGGGATAGAAAATTTCTTGGAACTGGAACCTTTGTATGTTGAAGAAGAATTGACCAGTACAGCCCTAATGAGTGAATATTTACCCAAAGTGGCTTTGGAACGTTTACGCAAAATGCGCGTGGCTCCCAGACCTTTCTATGATAAATATTTACCTGCTAAGTTCACGGTACCCGAAAGTGAAATCCCGGACGGAGCACCTTTGTTTGTAGTAGATGAAGGACGTTTCTTTGACCTGAATTATTTACGTGAAGAATTCGGCATTGAACTGACGGATACGCAATTAGACGACTTATATGCGGGACGAGCCACCCTGGAGGATCTCTTCGGACCGTTACAACGCGTGCAGAAAGGAGAGGATGTTCCCGGTCCGACCTCTTGGCTACCAAGTGATTTAGGAGGAAATCCCGCCGGTTTACCGGCGGGGACGTTTCTCTACGCTTAATGTCCCGTTGGACAATGGCACCCCTACTTTACAAAATTGGTCGGAGCATGATTTAGAAAGTGCGTTCATGATCAGTGATCCGGATCTGACCTCTGCACAACACGATATCATTTTGGAGGCAGAAGCCAGAAATGCGGAGACGGGTCAAACTAATTATGATGATTTTAATGCGCTGCGAGAAAGTCTGGGCAAACCCCCGCTGATTGCTACGATTGGTTATAACATTCCATGGGCAATGAAAATGCTCGAACCGTTTGTGGGGGGCTTTTCTTTACAAATCAGAAAAGATCGTACATTAGCCGAGTCCATAGAGTCTTTACAACCCGGAAAAGAAAATACTTTACTTATTGTGGCCCATGGGCGAGTATCTGATTCTTTGATGTATCCCAATCGTTTTTTTGAGGCTTATTTGACAGATGATGAATCGCTTTCTTTAGAGTCCTTGTTGGAAGGGATCTCCCAATCGAAATCTGCCTTTACACATATTATTTTTGGATCTTGTAATAGCGGCCAAATTATAGAAGATTTCATGTTGCTGCAGAAATCTTTGCCCGAATTAACAAAGAATGTAAATCTTTATATCCCCGTCGGGCGTTATCAATTATATTATACAAATGCGGTAGATAGAATACGTTACGGAAACACCGCTAGTGTAAGGTTAGTTCCTACTTCTTCTTTGGAAGCGGCATTAGATAATTTGGTACAGGGAATTGAAGAAGGACTCGGAATTGCCAGTAAAGCAATTATTAACGGCAAAGCCTACGATCCGTTGAAAACGGCCATTAAACGGGTAAAAACAAAATTACAAGATGACTCTTTACCGACTGAGCAAAGAAAACAATATCAAACGTTGTTAACGGACTTACAAGCCATCCGCAATATCACGGAATCGAGTAACCGCCGTGAATTGTATAGACATTTGTTGCAATATAAACAATTGCATCCGGAAGCGGTTAGCCAGTTAGTGGGTAAGAAATATACCACAGAGGATGACTTTGAATTATTGCCATTAAGTTTTAGATCTAATCTCCCGGTATCTTATACTTTAACGTCTAAGGAAAATTTCCCTAGCAGCCCTAACCATCCGAAAGTCATTATTCCCCAAGAAGTGGCAGATTTTGTAGCCGAGGTGGCCAAAGAAGAATTTGGTGCGCTGCTGCCGGAAGGCCACTTTATGTTCCGGAAAGCCAAAAATAGGGGTTTTTATTAATAGTTTGATTACCTAAATCTCTTTTATGTCTAAATTTTTCTGCTTGCGACAGAGGAGTTTTTATCTTTACAAAAAGAGTAGTTTATTTGCAGAAAATCTGCTAGAATGAAAGCAGAAGTATACGGACATCTGAAAAGGATTTATAACGTATGGCAAATCGGAAACCTATAGTAGTCGGTATCGGTGAATTGTTGTGGGATATGTTTCCCACCGGTAAACGCGCCGGCGGTGCTCCGGCCAACTTTGTCTATCATGCTACACAACTAGGTATGCAAGGATACGCCATCAGTGCGGTTGGAAAAGATGCCTTAGGCACGGAGATTCTGCGGGAACTGGACGGAAATCACATTAATTATCTCTGCGAACAAATAGATTATCCGACCGGTACGGTGAAAGTGGAATTAAAAAACGGTCAGCCCAGTTATACGATTATTGAAAATGTAGCGTGGGACCACATTCCGCTGTCTCAAAAAGCCGTGGAACTGGTGGAAAAAGCAGATGCGGTTTGTTTCGGCACGTTGGCTCTGCGAAACGAAGTTTCACGTAAAACTATATTTTCACTATTAGATAAAGTATCCTCCGGTGCTTTGCGCTTTTTTGATATTAACTTGCGCCAGCACTACTACAGCAAAGAATTAATAGAGGCTTTGCTTAAAAAAGCAAACATTTTCAAAATTAATGATGATGAAGTTGCAACCGTTCAAAAAATGTTTGGTATTAAAGGCAGTGAAGAAGAAGTTTGCAAATGGTTTTTGGAGAAATATAATTTGCGCTATGTCGTATTAACGGCTGGCGATAAATACAGTGTCATCTATTCTAAAGAAGGTGTGTCTCGTATGGATACGCCCAAAGTAGAAGTGGCTGATACGGTGGGTGCCGGAGATTCTTTTTCCGGTGCGTTTGTGGCAGGTATTTTGGCGGGCAAAACTATGCAGCAGGCTCACGCACAGGCGGTTAAAACGGCCGCGTTTGTGTGCAGTAAAACCGGTGCATGGCCCGCTTATAATTAAAAGGAGAATGTATGGCTGAACAAAAAGAAACATCGCTCGTTGCAAAACTAATCCCGGTTATGTTGGCTTTTTTTGCCATGGGATTTGTGGATTCTGTCGGGACCGCTACCAATTATGTCAAAGAAAGTTTCGGTTTGTCTAATACGGTGGCCAATTTGTGTCCCTCTATGGTATTTTTCTGGTTCCTGGTGTGTTCGGTACCTACCGGGATGCTGATGAACAAAATCGGGCGCCGCAAAACGGTGCTCATCAGTTTGGCAGTCACGGTGGCCGCCTTGCTTTTACCGGTAGTGGCGTATAATTTCCCGGTGATGATGCTCGCGTTTGCTTTGCTGGGTATCGGGAATGCTTTATTGCAAGTTTCTTTAAATCCGCTGGTATCTAATATCGTTAGCGGAGACAAATTGGCCAGTTTTATGACTTTCGGTCAATTTGTTAAGGCCATTGCTTCTTTTATCGCCCCGATTTTTGCGGCTTGGTTCTTTGCCAAAACAGGTAATTGGGTTTGGATGTACGGCGTGTTTGCTTTAGAGACCGTATTGGCTTTTGTAATGCTTTGGAAAGAAGACATCAAAGAAGAAGAAATGACCGGCAAACCTTCTACTTTCAAAGAGTGTTTGGGGCTGTTAAAAAACGGTATTATTTTGTTGTGCTTTATCGGTATTGCCTGCCATGTCGGCTTAGACGTAGGTACCAATACGGCCGCCCCGCAAATTTTGATGGACCGTTTGGGTTGGACCTTGGATAAAGCCATTTATGCTACCAGCATTTATTTCTTGTTCCGTACCATCGGTTGTTTTACGGGATCTTTCCTGCTGGCAAAATTCGAAGCCAAACATATTTTTGCAGTCAGCGTGTTTATGATGCTGACGGCTATGTGCGGACTGTTGGTTTTCCATAGTCAATGGCCTTTGTATGTTTGTATTGCTTTAATAGGGTTAGGTAACTCTAATATCTTCCCGATTATTTTCTCACAAGCCCTGTTGCAAATGCCGGACAAAAAGAATGAAGTTTCCGGTTTGATGATTATGGGATTAATCGGCGGTACCGTCTTCCCGTTCTTAATGGGATGGGCCTCGGATGCTATGGGCTCTCAAAGAGGGTCTATTATCGTCCTGATGATTGGTGTATCGTATCTGATTTACTTGATATCTAAAATCAAAAAGGTTGCTTAATCTTTTTGGTTTTTACACCTCCACCCCGCGCTATTTGGCGCGGGGCTTTTGTTTGAATTATTGGCTTTGGGAGTTCGTATTTTGTACCATATAAAAAAGACCGTTTTTTAAGTGAGGATTTTATGAAAAAGATTATTAGTTCTCCCCAAGCACCTAAAGCCATCGGACCTTATTCGCAAGCGGTAGAAATTGAGGGGTTTGTTTTTACTTCCGGTATTTTGCCGGTGGATCCGGTAACGGGGGAAATTTTGGGCGGAGATGTAAAGAGCCAAACCGAACTGGTACTTAAAAATATGGAAAACATTATTAAAGCCGCCGGCGCCCAAATGAAACACATTATTAAGACAACTGTCTACGTAACCGATTTAACTTCTTTTGCGGAAATGAACGCGGCTTATGAATCTTTTTTCAAAGAAAATCCGCCCGCCCGTACCACGGTGCAAGTAGCGGCTTTGCCCAAAGGGGCTTATGTGCAAATTGAAGCCGTAGCCCACAAATAAGTTTTATGAGTATCCACGAAGAATTATTACAAAAACGCACCAACGGCATTTTGCTGCCGGTAGCCGCCATGAAAACCGACTCCGATTGGGGAGTGGGGGATTTTTCGTCTTTGTGTGAGTGGATTAAATTTTTGGGCGGTTTAGGTACCAAAATTATTCAAATTTTACCGCTGCAGGAAACCGCGCCGGGGCAGAATTGCCCTTATTCGGCTCTAAGTGCATTTGCTATTGATCCGGTTTATATTGATGTAAACAAAGTAGAAGAAGTGCAAGTGCCGGGGCGTGCCCAACAGGAAGTGCAAAATTTACAAGGGGAAATAGCCGCGTGGCGCCTCTCGCGCAAAGCCCCGTTTAAATTGGTTAAAGAAGCCAAGTTAAAAGTATTATGGCAAGCCTATGAAATCTTTTTGGGAGCCCAATGGCAACGTAACACCCCGCGCGCACAGGCCTTCAAAGCCTATTGTGCCGCCAACAGTAATTGGTTACGCAGTTACAGTTTGTTCCGTGCGCTAAAAGAATTTTATCAATGGACCACGTGGAAAGATTGGCCGGAAGGTTTGCGTGATTTCCAAAAAAACGCGGTAGAAGAATTTGAAATGAAATACAGTGAATATATCGGTTTTTTTGCATATATTCAATGGCAAGCCGATTTGCAATTACGCGGTGCCAAAGCCTGTGCTAAAGCCAACGGAGTGTATTTGTTCGGAGATATCCCGTTCGGTACCAATTTAGACAGTGCGGAAGTATGGAGTGAGCGTGAAAATTTCCGGCTGGACCTTAGTGTCGGTGCGCCGCCGGACCAATTTTCTACCAAAGGTCAAAGTTGGGGCTTGCCCGCCTACAATTGGGAACAATTTAGGCAAGATAATTTTAATTTATGGCGCCGCAAAATCCGCCGGGCAGTTGAATTATACGACGTGTTCCGCCTAGATCACTTGGTGGGGTTTTTCCGCACGTACGTATTTGCCAACGGCAGTGATACCGGTTTCTTTGATGTAGCGGAAGAACAGGCGCAAATTGACCGCGGGTATGCCTTTTTGCGCATGGTGTTAGACAGTGCAAACGGGGCTATGCCGGTTGGGGAAGATTTGGGGGTAATCCCCAATTATGTGCGCCGGATGCTGGTAGATTTAAAAATTGCCGGATATAAAGTCTTGCGCTGGGAGCGTGAGGATAACGGTTATTACCGTGAGCCGCGCAATTACCCGGTGGTTTCTTTAGCCACCACTTCCACGCATGATACGGAAACGCTGCGCGGTTGGTGGGAGACGGAAGTCCCTTGGGAAAAAGCGCACATTTGGGAAATGATTTCTACACAAAAAACCGATGGCAACGTGCCTTTTAATTTGGATACGCAACGTACCATTTTGTGGCGCGTGCTTACCTCTGCTTCTGCGCTGACCATGTTTTCTTGGCAAGATATTATAGGTACTTTAGACCGCGTCAATACGCCGGGGACGGTGGGGGAAGAAAACTGGACTTATCGCAGTGAATATACCCCGCAGGAAGCCGCGCAAGTATATGCACCGCAACTGAATATGTACCGCCAGTTATTACAGGAAACAGGACGGCTTGGATAAGTTATTTTTACAATAAAAAAGAGCGGAAGAAAATTCTTCCGCTCTTTTGATATCTAGCACATCCAACATTTATTTCCGACGTCTTCAATTCCTAACATTTGTAATACATTATAAGGTGTAGTAGTGGTGCCGCACTTACTTCCTTCGTTGTTTCCTATAAAATTTCCTTCTTCGTCAATACAGATGCAAACATCATATTTTTTATACCATGCAATCGGGTATCCGTTTTCATTTACATCATTTGTGGAATATGCAAAATCTTTGGTATTAAAGCCCGACTCACTTGCTGTTGTAGGAGGAGTAAAAGTTAAATTGCTGATTTTGTTACACTCACTGTTTCCTTTCCCCATTTGTAACTCGCACAATTTTTTGGCTTCCCAAATTTTACGCAACATAATTTTTGCTTCGGAAAAACGAGCTTTATCTACGGCTTTAGTATATTGCGGCAGAGCCACGGCTGATAAAATGCCGATGATTAAAACTACTACCAATAATTCAATTAAAGTGAATCCTTTTTTCATCATAACCTCTCCAAATTTTAACTACTCTATAAATTATAGTTTTTTTGGTATGGCAAGTGTAGTTTTGGGACTACAAATTAATGTATTTGCTATACTAAACTTATGAATAATTACACTGCTATTATTCCGGTAGCGGGAAAAGGGGTGCGCTTGTTACCCTATACCGCACATTGCCCTAAAACCATGCTTAACGTGGCGGGCAAGCCGATTATCGCGCATATTTTGGCACAACTTGAAGCGTGCGGCATTAAGCGGGTTATATTTATTGTCGGTTATCAGAAAGAAAGTCTGATTGAATTTATCCGCACTCATTATTCTCATTTAGAAGTAGAATTTGTAGAACAAGCCGAACCGAAAGGACTCGGACATGCCATTTATTTGGCAAAAGATTTTGTAAAAGGACCGTGTTTTATTGTGCTGGGGGATACGATTATTGACGGGGATCTGCGTCCGTTTGTGCAGTTGCAAAAAAATGCGGTCGGCGTTAAACAAGTGGAAGATCCGCGTCGGTTCGGTGTGGTGGAATTGCAAGACGGAAAAATTGTCCGTTTTGAAGAAAAACCCGAACACCCCAAAAGCAATTTGGCTTTAATCGGGGCTTATTCTTTTTTGGACAGTGCGGTCTTGTTTGATGCGCTAGAAGAAGTTATCAAATCCGGCAAAACCGTAAAAAATGAAATACAACTGACCGATGCTTTATCGGTTTTGCTTGCGCGCGGGATGCCGATTCTGCCGATAGAAATGAAACATTGGTTTGATTGCGGTACGGTTGAAATTTTATTGCAGACAAACCGTATTTTATTGGGTCGTATGGCAAAAACGGATACTGTTTCAAAACCGGGCGTCAAAATTATTCCGCCTTGTTTTATTGATCCGAGTGCGCAATTTGAAAATTGTGTGCTAGGCCCATATGTGTCCGTAGCCGAAGGGGCCGTGCTGAAAAACTGCACTTTGTCGGATGCAATTATTTCCCAAAATACTCATCTGGAAAATAAGATAGGTAAAAATCTTATTTTCGATAAATATTCCCATTAATTTTGTGTAGCGGTATCGGAACTGGGCAAGGTGGTCACCGTAGCGGTAACCGTCATGGTAGAAACGGCAGTTTGTTCTTCTTGCGCTTGCAAAGGAGGGAACAGTTCGTCAGCCAGTTGTTCGGTGCGTGTTTTGGCGGCTTGATAGTCCGCCGCCGCGCGCGCAAACTGAGCCGTTTGACGAGTTCCTTCAATATTTTTGGCTATTTCCGCCTCGTAAACTGCTTGCTTAACTTGAAAATTTGCCAATGTTAAGAATAAAGAAATTCGGTTAAATAAAATATCTTTTTCTTCGCTGACCACAATCGGACAAGCCGAAAGTGCTTGCGTTAGTGAGTCTAAGGCCTGTTGGGCATTTTCTTCGGAGGTTTGCTGCAAAGCGGGGTTTGACATGTCAAGCGGCGGCATGGAAATAGCGGCGGCAATACTGGCATTATTTTCGGGAATATAAAAATTCCCAACCAGCATGCCAGCGGTAAAAACCAAGGCCAATGTTAAAAAGTAAAACACGTAACGCATATACATATTTTAGCAAAAAGGAAAAGACATGGCCGAAAAATTTTTCCGACGGTGAAAATCAACCGTCAAAGAATATCGGACAAACCGTTTTTAAATTGGTATAATATATATCAGGTAGTTGGATAGAAATACAAAAAGTTTTCTTTCCCAACGAAATTTAGTATAATAAATCATGAGGGTTTTACCCGAAGCACAAAAACCCTCGTAGTTATTTGACTCTTTTTTTAGCGCTCGTAGCTCAGTGGTAGAGCATCCGCCTTTTAAGCGGGGGGCCGTGAGTTCGAGTCTCACCGGGCGCACTTTTAATGCCCTCTTCGTCTATCGGTTAGGACGTCGGATTTTCAATCCGAAAAGAGGAGTTCGATTCTCCTAGAGGGCGCCATTTAGACACCACGCGAAAGCGTGGTTTTTTTATTTATTGTTAAAAAGAAAGGACAAGATAAACAGGGAAAACGGAAGTGGGGAGGGATTTGCTTGCATAAATTTTCTGACGGAAATTTTGCCCGGATTTATCGGAGATTGGGTTGCAAAGAAAAACGCGCCAATACGAGGCGCAAACGAAAGAGGAATACTGGCGGTACGCGCCCGGAGGGCGGAGGTATCCGACAGAGTGAGCAACAAAGTAGTGACGTGTTTTACAAAGCAAACGGAAGGGGAGGGATTCGAACCCTCGATAGAGTTTCCCCTATATCAGTTTTCAAGACTGACGCCTTAAACCGCTCGGCCACCCTTCCCTACTTATATTTTATTAATTTTTGATGGGGAATGGTTTGTTTTTTACAAGGCTATTTAACTTACTGCCGATTCGTGAAATGCTATAATACAACTATGGCAGAAAATACCGCAAAAATTGTTTATCGTTTTGGGCAAGGGGTGTATTTAAATATTACTAACCGTTGTCCGAATTTGTGTGTTTTTTGTATCAAAACAAAATGGCACATGGACTTTCACGGTAATAATTTGAATTTGGAAAATAAAGAACCTACCGCCCAAGAGGTTTTGTCTGCGTTAGCGGCAGAATTGCCCAAGGCTCCTTTCAAAGAAATTGTTTTTTGCGGGTACGGGGAATCCACTATGCGTTTGCCGGTGCTGCTAGAAGTGGGGCGTACGCTTAAACAATGGCAAGCGGAAGGAAAATATTCTGCTTTTAAAATCCGCCTTAACACCAATGGTTTAGGAAATTTAATTAACCGGCGTAATATCGTGCCGGAATTAAAGAGCGCAGTAGACATTTTAAATATCAGTTTGAATGCCGAAAATGAAACGTTGTGGCGCAAATTATTGCGTCCTTCTAACGGATACGAGAATGGTTTTTCTTCGGTACTGGAATTTATTAAATTGTGTGTTCAAGCGGGGTTTGATCGCGTAACGGTAAGTTGCGTGGAAAAAACAGGCGCCGATCCGAAAGCCGTAAGAACTTTGGCGGAGCAGTGCGGGGCCATTTTTTATGAAAGGGAATATTTAGATGAAAAATAAAAGACCGGGCGTATTATTTGAACTGTTTTTATTGCTGCTTTGCGGCGGGTTAATATGGTTTTTTATTGCCGGAGAAGATTATTATGATTATGCTTCTACGGCGGCTGAGGGTGCGGCCAACGCAGTTACACTTACTAAAGAAGATGCTGAAAAATTAACCCATCCCGCACAGGAAAAATTAGATACGGAAGTGAAATTTCGTACATTCTTTTTAACTTTTCCCGAAGCCAAAAAAGTAATGCTGGAGGCCGATTTTAACGGTTGGGGGAAAGTGCCTTTGCAACTCAAACCGTATCCGCACGGTTACTTTGAAATTTCGGTTGCTTTAGCGGCCGGTGATTATAAATATGTCTTTGTGGTGGACGGAAAAGATGTATTGGACCCTAATAATTCAGACCGCATAGAATATAACGGCCGCGAAGTTTGTATTAAAACCGTAAAATGAAAAAAGCACATACCTATATTTCAAATAGTCAAAGTGAAACTGAAAAATTGGCCCGTCGGTTTGCTCATTTATTGCGCGGCGGGGAAATCGTCTTTTTGCGGGGTCCTATCGGGGCGGGGAAAACTATTTTTGTTAAATCAGTTGCCAAGGCGCTGGGGCTTAAAAGTTCACCTACCAGTGCCAGTTTTAGTTTGATGAAACGTTACAGTAAAGGGAAAACGGTTTTGTTTCATATTGATTTATTCCGTTTAGAGAAAGAAGAAGTTTTTAATTTAGGTTTTGAAGAAATGTTGGAAGATGAGAACTCCATTATTTTAGCCGAATGGCCGGATCCGTTAGCCGATATGTTGCCCGTGGACCGCTTGGAAATGGATTTTATTTTATGTGAGGGTGACAAACGGAAAATCACATGGAGCGGTTTCGGGCCGGTATCCAAACATTTGTCGGAGCAATTATGTCAAAAAAAATAAAATTAGCCATGGATAGTTCGGGGCCGCAGTTTTGGGCCGGTATTACCGACGGGGAAAAAACATATACTTTGCGCCGAAGTGGAATTAAACAAGAACAATTTTTCCTAGCGGTTATTGAAAAATTATTGGCTAAGATGGATGCTGATTTGCGTGATGTTGAGCAAATTTGCTTCGTGCGCGGTCCGGGGCGTTTTACGGGGCTGCGTATTTCCATGACGTTTGCTTCCATGCTGCAAATGCTTAATAAAACCAAAGTTTCCAGTGCTACTGTGTTTGATGTTTTGCACCGGCAAGTGCTTGATTCTTTGGCTTTTTTAAAGTGGAAAGAAGAGTATCCTAAAGGTATTATTGCAGTAGTGCTCCATGCCTTTCGGGAAGAATATTTTTTACAATTTTTTGACGGAACTAATACCCTGCCGCAATGGCTGTCCAAAGAGGAATTAATAGCCCAATTGGCCGAGCGCAAAGAGCCTTTATATGTTGTCGGAACTGATAAAGAAGGGGAGTCTTTGAATTTGTTGTTGGGGGCCAAATATCGTTATGCGCCGCAAGCGGATAATCAAGTCAGAATGACCACTTTGTTTGAGTTGGCTCAAAATCCTAAGTATCAAAAAAATGCGTTGGAACCTTTGTATTTAAAACCGGCGCGTTTTGAGTTGGGAAAGTGAAAATACGTCCGGCAAACAGTGCAGATGCTGTCTTATTAGCGGAATTGGAAAGAACACAACCGCGTGCGGCCGGTTGGGGCAAGCAAGGCTTTGAAGGTGAATTAGCCCAGAAATGCGCATATATTTTGTGTGCGCAAGAAGCAGAGAAATTGGTCGGCTTTGTGGCGGCACGGTTTGCGGCGGATATGGCCGAAATATTAAACGTAGCGGTGCATCCGAAATATGTGCGTTGCGGTATTGCTAAGCGCTTATTGCAAGAGACAGAGCAATATTTGAAACAGCATAAAATTCAGACGGTTACGCTGGAAGTGGCGCAAGACAATACGCCCGCTTATCAATGCTACATTTCACTGGGGTTTAAGCCGCTTCATACACGTAAAGATTTTTACGGACCGGGCAAAGACGCGGCCGTAATGGGAAAAAATTTATGAAAAAATTACTGATCGGATTTATTTTGTGTTTGCCGTTAATCGGTATGGCGGCGCGTTTGCCTATTAGTGAAGCCGGTCAAAAAGAAGCCGATTTTTATTTTGATTTTTTGAAGGGCACTTTGCAAGCCGCCAATAATATGCAATCTTTATGCGAGTCATACGGCAAACTGATAGAACGGGAGCCGGAGAATAAATATTTGCGGCGGCATATGTTGTTGTGTGCACTGGAGAAGAAAGATTTTCAGACGGCAGATAAATATGCCGACTACATTAATCAAGGGGAAAATGACGCCGAAGATTTAGGAGTATATGCCGTTTATTCATGGCAAAAAGGCAACATTGCTCAAGCTCAAGATTACTATGAGCAGGCCTTGAAAAAAAATCCGGATAATACGCTCATTTTAAACCAATATATATTGCTTTTAAGTGCCATAGATGTCGATCGGGCCGCCGAAAAAATACAGGAAAGGAAAGAGCAATACCCCGATCAAGCGGCTATGTTAAACTTTGAAACGGGTAATTTGTACCGTATGCGTAAAGATTACCAAACAGCCCTTTCCTATTACCAAGCCGCCACGGAAGTAAATAAAGAGTATATACCGGCATATTTAGCGCGTGCGGAAATTTATTCCGATCAAAAACAATATTTTTTAATGATGCATGAACTGGAAGCCTTGGAAAAATTAGGATATCAAAGTCCGAATGTTTTTACCACCATGGGTGCTTTTTATGTGCTGGTTAAGGATAATGCTAAAGCCAAAGAGTATTTCTTAAAGGCCAAATCTTTGGACAAAGGAAATGATGCCGCAGGTAAGTTTTTGGCTAAAGATGCCCAAGGAGCCGGGGAGTGGTTACAAGCCGCCCAATATTTACGCGAAACCGATAAATTTGCCACCGAAGCAAGCAGATGGTTGGAGGTGAGTTTTTTGCAGCAGCGTGCCGGAGATACGGCGGCGGCTTTGCAGACGCTAAAAGAGGCCTATGAGAAATTTGACCACAGTGTGGAAATCGGTTATTTTTATGCGTTACTTTTGCAAGATGAAAAACAATATCGTCAGACAGAGAAAGTTTTGAAGCAAGTGCTTAAAACCAGTCCCGAGTATGAAAATGCGCGTTTGGCCTATGCTTTTACCTTGGAAAGTTTGAAAAAGTATAAACAAATGGAACAGCAAGTTAAATTAATCATAGCGCAAAATCCGAAAAAGGCGGCGGCGTATAATTTGCTGGCCTACAGTTTGGCAGAGCGTAATTTACGCTTATCCGAAGCACAAGAATTATCTACAAAAGCGCTTTCTTTGGCCCCGCATGATTTATCTTTTCAAGATACGCTTGCTTGGATCTATTATCACCAAGGCAAATACGAGCAGGCACTAAATATTTTGCAACAAATTGCTCCTTCGTTTGTAAAATCTAATCCGGAATTGTCTTATCATATCGGCGCAGTGTATGCGGCTATGGGCAAAACGGAACAAGCCCGCATTTATTTAGAGCAAGCCGCAGATTATCCGCAGGCCGTTAAACTGCGCAAACAACTATTCCCCGCCCCTTGAAATGGTATAATAAAACGTATGATATACAAAGTAGTCAAATACGGTGATCCTATTTTGCGCCAAAAATTAAGACCGACCGATTTCAAGGTGCTTGAACCTATCTTGCCGCAATTATTAAAAGATATGGAAGAAACTTGTTTGGCGGTACACGGAGTAGGACTGGCGGCCAATCAAATTGGTTTAGATTATCGGTTGGCTTTGATTTTGATTCCGGAGTCGGACAAAAAAGATGCACCGCTCAAACGAATTGTCATTATTAACCCGGAATTTCTAGATAAACAAGGGGAAGTGGTGGAAGAAGAAGGGTGCCTGTCTTTGCCCGGTTTATGGGTGGAAATTCCACGGGCAACGGATGTAACGATTCAATGTTTAAATGAAAAAGGGGAACCGGTAAGAATACGTGCGCGGGGGCTTTTGGCCAAAGCCATTCAACATGAAATGGACCATTTGGAAGGCCATTTGTTTATTGATCACGCTAATCCTGCTTTGAAACCCGCTATCAAAAAAGAAATTAAAAAATTACGCCCCGGTTGGGAATAAAATATGAAACCAGTTTGCATTTTGAAATTCGGCGGTAATACTTTAGCCAATAAACAAAAACTTTTAATGGCCGCGCAACTGATTAAAACGCGCTATGACAAAGGTTTTTTACCCGTGATTGTGGCATCTGCTAACGGTAATTTAACGGATGTGCTTTTAGATCATGCCTACAGCATCAGCCGCAACCCGGACAAACGTGAATTGGATATGCTTATTACCACCGGTGAGCGCGTAAGTGTGGCACTACTGTCAATTGCACTGCGCGATATCGGGGTGCCTTCCGTATCTTTAACGGGCAGCCAAATCGGTTTAATTACCACCTGTGCGCATACCGGAGCGGATATTTTGACCTTAAAGGGAGACCGCTTGAAAAAGGAACTGGAGGCCGGACATGTACCGGTGGTGGCGGGCTTTCAAGGCATTGGGGAAGATAAAGAAATTACCACATTAAAACGCGGCGGGTCGGATGTGTCTGCGGTGTTTTTGGCCAGTCAGTTAGGGGCTGATCACGTGGAAATGATTAAAGACGTAGACGGCGTGTACAGCGCAGACCCCAATAAAGACCAAAAAGCGCAAAAATACGAAGTGCTTGATTTTGACGAAATGTATAAACTGGCATTAAACGGGGCTAATGTTTTGCATCCTGATGCGGTACGTTTAGCCAAGGAAAAAGGAGTGGAAATCCGTATTGTGCATTATCAGACCGGACAAACGGGAACGGTTATTAAATAAACCGGACAAATAAACATGAACGATTTAAAAATTTCTAATCTGAAAAAAAGTTTCCAAGAACTGACCTGGTATGAATGGTTAATGTGTGTGATCATGATTTTGATTGCCGCATGGGCCATGATGAAGGGTTTTATGACCGGTGCAGCGGACGGGAATCCCTCTTGGCTCACCGTAGTTAATTTTATCAGTGCGGTTTGCGGAGTCATTTGTATTTTCTTTTGCGCCAAAGCCAATATCAGCAGTTTTATTTTTGCCATTATTAATACCGTTACCTATGCTATTTATTTGTTGTATTGGCATATTTGGGGAACGGCGGCCTTGGAAATTGTCTTTTACTTGCCGATGAATATCATCTCTTGGTACCTGTGGGCCAAACACCGCGACCAAAATTTAACTCAAAAAACAAAAGCCAAAAAACTAAATATTACTGCCAATATACTATGCGCTTTTTGTGTAATGATTTCCGCTTATATTTATCACAGCGTCCTTGTAGAACTGGGGGGACATGTGGCATGGTTTGATGCCTTTACATTAAGTATCGGCATTATTGCTACCATACTGGCCATGCTGCGTTACCGGGAACAATATGTTTGGTGGATTATTGCGGATGTGATTTCGGTAGGGATGTTTATTGCACACTTTGACGCCGTATATTTGACCAAACGCAGTATTTATTTGATTATGGCCGTCATAGGGCTTATCAACTGGACGCGTTTGCATCATCAGCGCAATATGTCTAATGAGTAAAATTTGGCTTGTTTTGCTACCCCGGTTTTCAGACCGGGGTATTTTTATCTAAAACCCCTGTCCGAACGCGCGTATATTTAGTAAAATAGCAATATGGATATATTTGCTATTTTAGTCATTTTATTCTTTTCCATCGTGGTACATGAGTTCGCGCATGGCTATGCGGCGTATTGCTATGGGGATGATACGGCTTATCTGCTGGGCCGCTTAACGTTAAATCCGCTCAAACATATTGATTTGATCGGCACGATTATTGTGCCGGGTATTTGCTATATATCGGGGTTGCCGATGTTCGGCTGGGCCAAGCCCGTACCCATTAATGCAATGCGTTTGCCTAATCCGCGTAAAACCATGGGCATTGTGGGGGCCGCGGGGCCGCTGGTGAATTTTACATTGGCTATCTTGTGCGCTCTTGTAATTAAAATATTACTGGTTAGCGGCATTTTCTCCGCCGAAACGACAGATCGCAGTATTATGCTCTTAGCGGTTGGCATCCAAATCAATGTGCTACTTGCCGTCTTTAATTTAATGCCAATTCCGCCGCTTGACGGGGGACATATTTTGGCGGCTCTACTTCCGCTAAAAGCCGCTTTGGCCTATACGGCCATGTTTAGACGGTATGGAATGTGGATTGTAATCGGGCTTGTTTTGACGGGTGTGTTTAAGTATATTCTTTATCCGCCTATGTATTTTGTGATTAATATCATCGGTAAAATTTTTGGACTGTGAGGTTTTATGAAAGAAATAATTGTTTCGGGTATGCGTCCTACAGGGAAATTGCATTTAGGCAATTTCCACGGTGCACTTAAAAATTTTGTGGCTTTGCAAGATAAATACAAATGCTTTTTTTTCGTGGCAGATTTGCATGCGCTAACCACTGCCTACAAACATACCGAAGATTTAGCCGCCAACAGCGAGCAAATGCTTATTGACTGGCTTTCTGCCGGGGTAGACCCCAAAAAAGCGCATCTTTTTATTCAATCAGACGTGCCGGAAGTAAGTGAACTAAATACGCTGTTGGGCATGATTACCCCTTTAGGCTGGCTGCTTAGAAACCCGATTTACAAAGACCAACTCAACGAACTCTTGGCGCGCAAGTATGCCGGACAACTTAAAGGGGATGAAAATACCCCGCTGGCCGAGCGTGTAAAGGGTCTTGCCGATGAAGATATTTCCGTGTATGGTTTCTTGGGATACCCAGTGCTGATGGCGGTAGATATCCTTATTCATAAAGCCGCTTTTGTGCCGGTAGGGAAAGACCAAACCGCCCATGTGGAAATTGCGCGCGATTTGGTGCGCCGCTTTAATGAAATTTACGGAGTAGATAATATTTTTGTAGAGCCCAAACCACTCTATACGGAAACGGCGGTTATGCCGGGATTAGACGGGCATAAAATGTCTAAGTCATATCATAACACGATTGATTTGGGAGAAGATTTGGAAAGCGTACGCAAAAAAGTAATGACTATGTTTACCGACCCCAACAAGAAGCGTGCCAACGACCCTGCTAACCCGGACGGCTGCACGGTCTATGCTTTCCACAAACTTTATAACCCGGACTATAAAACCCGTTGTGCAGAGTGTAAAGCCGGGGCGCTTGGGTGTGTGGCGTGCAAAAAACAGTTATTTGAACTGATGGAACCGCAACTCAAAGCCTTTGCCGATCGGCGCAAAGTATTTGAAGGTGATAAAGCGCAACTTAAACAAATTGTCAAAGAAGGCGCCGCCGCAGCCCGTGAGTCGGCCGCGGTAACCTTGCAACAAGTTAAACAGGCAATGAAGATTATTAAATAGTTATGGTAAGTCAAAAACCGATTAATGTTCATATCAATGTGTTTGAAGGTCCGATGGATCTTCTCTTGCACCTCATCAAAAAAGATAACTTAGATGTGGCCGATGTGAACGTTTCGGAAATTACCAAGCAGTATTTGGAGTATCTCAATGTCATGAAGGAGTTGAACTTGGAAATTGCGGGTGAGTTTTTGGTCATGGCCAGTACGCTCATGCAGATTAAGGCCAAAAGTTTACTCCCTTCCGAGGTACCGACCGGAGAAAATGAAGGGCCCGACCCGGCCAAAGAATTAATTGCCAAGTTACTCGAATACCAAAAATACAAAGAAGCCGGTCAATTTTTAGATAAAAAGTTAGAAGAAAATAAAGACAATTTTTATAAATCCGCTCCGATTTTTGACAACGGGGAAAAAGTAATTAATGTGCAATTGTTTGATTTGCTTTCCGCAGTCAAACGCGCCTTTGACCGTTTAGATGAGCGCAAGCGGATTGAACTGCTTAAAATCGAAGAATTTCCGATTGAAAACAAAATGGAAAAAGTAGTGAATATGTTAAAAAAGCGCCAATGGATTTTGTTAGATGATATTTTTGTAGGGGAAACGAAAAAACGCGGTATTATTACTTGTTTTATGGCGGTACTGGAACTGATGAAGATTAAAAAGTTACTGGCTCGCCAAGACAACCAAGACGGTCAAATCCGCATTTATTTAAACCCCGATAATAAGGACACTGATTTCCGTGAACTGATGCACGGAGAAGAAGCCTAAAGGAAAATTTATGGAAGAACAAAATAATACGCAATCAGCGCTGCCCAGTGAAAATGCGGAAAATCAAACCGCTGCGGCTGCGGCCGCGGCAGAACCGGCACCGGAAGGTGAAAAAGCCACATTACTAGATAGCGCAGAGACAAAACAAATCATTGAAAATTTACTTTTTATTACCGATCGTCCGCTTAAACCTTCGCGTATTGCGGAAGTGGTGGAACATATTAGTTCCAAGCGGGTATTGGAAATTATACAAGAGTTGGCCCGCGAATATGTAGATAGCGGCCGCGCAATTCGTATTTTGGAAATCGGCGGCGGTTATCAAATGTGCACCAAGCCCGAATACGGACGTTGGGTGCGCCGCTTGTATAACGAAAAAATGACAACGCGTTTGTCCAATGCGGCACTGGAAACTTTAGCCATTATTGCGTACAAACAACCCGTTACCCGTGCGGAAATGGAAATGATTCGCGGGGTGGATGTAGCGGCTCCGTTGGAAAAATTACTGGAGCGCGGTTTGGTGCGTGTGCTTGGTAAACGCGATACAATCGGCCATCCCATGGTGTATGGTACTACCGACGAATTTTTGCGCTTGTTTGGACTCAATAAACTTTCCGAATTGCCGGACCTGCAAGTATTTGCCGCCAAGCAAGTTAAAGAGAAACAAGAAGATTTGCCGTTTGATGAAAAATTACCGCCGCTAGGTGACCCCGCTATTTTGGCCTTGGAAGAAGAAACCGGTGATGCGGCCGATGCTTTTTTTAAGCGTCCCAAAAATATGTTTGAAGATACAGACGATACTGCTAATGAAACCGAGGCCGAACCCTCTGCTAAATCGTCTGAAAACTTAGACCCGGAGAATAAATAAATATGGATATCGTAATGGCTGCCAGTGAGGCATTTCCGTTTTGTAAAACAGGAGGACTAGCCGACGTAGTAGGCGCACTTAGTCAACAATTAGCGGGCCGTAAAGGCAATAAAGTGGTGTTGTTTCTGCCGCATTATCGTAATATTCACCGTTTATCTTCCCTTAAAGTAGTGCCGGGTGTGTATTATATTCCGGTGGGCGGACATATCGAACAGGTCTCTTTGTCTTATGTGGCTTGGGGAAAAGTGGTAGTGTTTTTTGTAGGTAACCGCCATTATTTTGACCGTCCGGACTTTTACCGCACCAAAAACGGAGACTATGCCGATAATGATGAGCGGTTTATTTTATTTAGCCGCGCCGTATTGGAAGGGTGCAAATTTATCGGTTTCCGCCCGGACATTATTCACTGCCATGATTGGCAAACGGGTTTAATTCCGGCCTATTTGAAAACGGTTTACAAATTGGACGCTTTCTTCACCCGCACACACAGTTTGCTGACTATTCATAACATTGCTTATCAAGGTCATTTCCCGTATAGCAGTTTTGAAAAAGCCGGCTTCCATCCGGTAGATTTCGTGCCGAGCAAATTTGAATATTACGGCGGGATTAGTTTCTTAAAGAGCGGTATTGTCTTTGCCGATAATGTTAATACCGTTAGCCCCAATTATGCGCGGGAACTGCAAGATGTTCCGTCTATGGGATTTGGGTTAGAAGGACTGCTCAAATACCGCGGTAAAAATTTCTGCGGAATTGTAAACGGTATCGATACCGAAATTTGGGACCCCGAAACAGATACTTTACTGCCGATGGGCTATGATGCCGTTACTTTTTCCAAGAATAAACCGATTTCTAAACAGCAACTGCAACAAAAAATCGGTTTGGAAGAAAATACGGAACGCCCGGTAGTGGGAATTGTATCGCGCTTAGATTATCAAAAAGGCTTGGAACTGGCCTTGCCGGTATTGGAGAAATGGCATCAAAAAGTGCAATTTGCCGTGCTGGGCTGCGGAGACCCGGTTCTTGAAAAACAGTATCAGCAACTGGCCAAGAAATATCCAAAAGATATTGCCTATGTGGGTAAATTAGATGAGGAGCTGGCCCATGAAATTTACGCTGGTTCTGATTTGTTTTTAATGCCTTCGCGCTATGAGCCGTGCGGCCTTTCGCAAATGATTGCCATGAAATACGGCACTTTGCCAATGGTAACCAAAGTGGGCGGTTTGGCCGATACGGTAGTGGGTTACAAAGAGGATTCGGATAATGCCGCCGCGACCGGGTTTTTCATTGAGCACTTCAGTGAAAAGAGCATTTCCGACACGTTGGAAAAAGCCCTTGGCCTTTACGGCAACAAGAAGATTTGGAATAAACTTGTTAAGAATGCCATGTTAAGAGATAATTCATGGGATAAATCTGCCCAAGATTATTTCACCTTGTATAAGAAAACAGTGGCGTAATTTTTGTTACAGGACTTAAAGTATGGAAGATTTTTTACAGGAAACAAAAAATCAAAAACAATCCGCGCCGCGCGGACTTCGTTACGTGTTTGTGCTGGTATTGGCAATTGCCTTACTGTGGCAAATTGTCAGTTTTATCCAAATGCAAGTCAGCCAGTATCATGAGTTTCTAACTAAAGATTTCAAAGTAATTATGGCCGTTACGGAGGCGACCGGTAACGAAGTGTTAAATGCCTTGGGAGAAAGTCTAAATACCAAAGAAGATATCGTTTCCGTAAAATTATTTTCTCCTCAAGACGGCCTGGCTGCTCTGCAAGCGCGCAATCCGCGCTTGACGCAATCTATGTTGGCTTTGGGGCGTGAGCAAATGCCCGCGTATTTTGAAGTACATTTAAGTCAGCAAGCCATTGGTAATGTGCGTTCTTATACGCAGAACTTAGCCGTGGAATATCCGCAATTATCCATTAAATATTCTGCCGAACTGGCCGATATGGTTTTTTATAGCGGTTTGGCGGAGCGTATCCTGACTGTTTTGGCGGTAGCGGTGTTGGTTTTATTCTTAATCTTTATGTTTTTGATAGAAGCCTATCCGGTGTCGGCGCGGCATTATCCGCAAGCGGTTTGGATCGCTTTGTTGGCGGGTTTACTGTCGGTCGGTATATTTGTGGCAATTGTATATCCGCTGGGAATGTTGTCAGAACCTTTGAAACAATTTACTACATGGAGCCGTCAACTGGCTTTACTGGTATTTTGCGGTTTACTGGGTTGGACTTTAGGAAAATGGCAAAGATTTTAACTTGTATATTTGTGTGTTTGTTTAGTCTATCTGCCGCCCATGGGGGGGTAGATAGCGAAACCGCACATAAACAAGAACTGGAGCGCGTGAAAAAACAAGCGGCCGAAAAACAAGCCGAACTTAATAAGTACCGTGCGCAAGAAAAAGCCATTTCAAAAGAAATTTCCGCACTGGAAAGCCGTAAAGCGGAGGCCATCCGCCAACAAAATAAATTGCAGTCCGACATTAATTATGTGGAACAAACGCTCTTATCTACAGAAGATAAACGAGCGGCTTTGGAACGCAGTATGCCTATGTGGCGTGCCGTGCTGACCGATGAAATTGTGGCGCATTATTTAATGCCTTCTTGTGAAGTTTGTATAGGCGGGACTCAGGTGGAAGAGGAATTATTCTTAGATCGTTTATTGGCACACCAAGCGGAATTTGTGGTTGCTTTGCAAACCGAAAACGAAGCCGCCAAACAAAAGATTTATGATTTCGAAGCACGCAATAAAAAACTATTGGCAGAAAGTTCCAAAATTCAGCAAAAACAAGAAGTCATTACCACCAGTTTTCTAAAGAAACAGCAAGATTTATCGCAAACGCAAAAGAAAGCACAAGCCGTACGTAAAGAAATTAACGAACTGAATAAATCTGCCCGTGCCTTGGATGATTTGTTGGCTAAATTTGAGAAACAGCGTAAAGAAGCCGCCCAAAAGAAAGCCAAGTCCGGTGCGGCCGATCAAGCCGCGGTCAAGCAGACTTCTATTGCTAAAATAGATATTGCGAAACATTCTTTGCCGTGGCCGGTGAAAGGGCAAATCATTAGTCAATTCGGTAAAGAATACCGAAACGATTTGAATACTTGGATTTTCCGAGACGGAGTTAAAATTGCCGCGCAAGCCGGACAGGCCGTAAAATGTGTTTATGCCGGAGAGGTCATTTATGCGGGACCCTTCCGTTCGTACGGTAATGTGGTTATTGTGGACCATGGCAAAGGATTTTTCAGTATTTACGGATTTTTGAATCAAATTCAGGCCAGTGTAGGAAATAAGTTAGAGCAAGGGGCTGTGCTGGGAACGGTAGGTATAGATACACAACAAAGTTCCGGCACGGGACGTTACGCGGTTTATTTTGAAACCCGTCAGGGAACAACCGCAGTAGATCCTATGGATTGGCTGAAATAAAGATTTAGATAAGCGCAGTGGCGCGGAGGATATATGAAATCAAATAAAATGATTAAACTACTGTCTTGGGCAGCCGTATTGTTTTTTGTAGGTACGCTATTTCCGTATGCTTATGCGGCAGCGGATAACGGACTTAAAAAATTACGCACTTTGGTCAATGTGTTGGAATACGTAAAAGAAAATTATGTAGAACCCATGAGCAGTGACCAGTTAATTACGGGCGCTATTAAAGGGGTAGTGGACGAATTAGACGATTTTTCCCAATATTTAGATGCAAAAGACTATACCAACTTAAAGGACGATACGCGCGGTGATTTCGGAGGGCTTGGTATCCGCTTAAGTAAAGTGGATGGTTTTATTACCGTGATGAGCCCAATGCCGGGTACTCCCGCATTTAAGGCCGGAGTCATGCCGGGGGATCGTATTTTGTCAGTAGACGGAAAGGAGGTAACCTCTCTTAATTTGGATGAAGCGGTTGACCTTATGCGTGGGCCGGTAGGCACTAAAGTAAAAATGCTCATGAGCCGTAAAAATGAACAAACGGGTGAATATGAAGATCTGCCGGAATATACATTTAAGCGTGAAAAAATTGTACCGGAAGTAGTGTACTATCGCATGTTGCCGGATCGAATCGGCTATGTGTATTTGGTTGATTTCTCGGGACATAGTTCCGAAGAAGTGCAAAAAGCCTTAAAGGCGCTCAGTGAAAAAGGAATGAAAAGTTTGGTGCTTGACTTGCGTTTTAATCCGGGCGGCCTTTTGAGCGGTGCGGCTGAAATTGCCAAATTGTTTATGGGGGATAATCAAATGATTGTCTATACCCAAGGGCGCAAACCGGAATATTACCAAGAATATAAAACAGGGGCCAAAGCGCTTTATCCGGATATTCCGATGGTGGTGCTTATTAACCAAGGTTCGGCCAGTGCCAGTGAAATTGTGTCGGGTGCTTTGCAAGATAATGACCGCGCCGTTATCGTGGGGCAACGTAGTTTCGGTAAGGCCAGTGTGCAGCAAGTTATGCCTTTAGGGGAAGGTGCCGGACTGAAACTAACTATTGCCCGTTATTATACGCCTAAAGGACGCTTGATTCAACGCAATTACCGTGACAAATCAAAGGAAAAAGAAGGCGGAATCTTTCCGGATGTGGAAGTAGTTGTGGAGCCGAAAGAAGAATCTAAAGTATTTGCACAATATAATGAAATAGTCTATAAACCGGGGCAACCTACGCCGGAAATGAAGTTTACGGTTAAGGATCCGGTGTTGGACAAGGCTGTTGAAATTTTAAAAGACGGACCGGAAAAAATCATTGCCGCTAAAGGTGAAATGGAAAAGGCGGAACATGAAAAAGCCGAACAGGAAGCAGCCAAGACGGCTCAATCTAAAACGCCGGCCAAAAAATAGATGTAAATTATGCTAAAGAAAGATTTTACGATTTTGGGTATAGAAAGCACGTGTGATGAAACCTCTGCCGCTGTGCTGGTAGGGGGGAAAAAACTGGTGTCTAATGTAATTTATTCCCAAATCGAAGAACATAAAAAATATCACGGGGTAGTGCCGGAACTGGCCAGTCGGGCGCACGCGGCCAAAATTGCTTCCGTGGTAGAACAAGCGTTAGGTAAAAAACCCATTGATTGCGTGGCTTTTGCGCACGGGCCGGGTTTACCCGGTGGGCTGATGGTAGGCCGGGTAGCGGCGGAAACGCTTGCGAAATTTAAAAAGGTCCCTATAATAGGAGTGAATCATTTGGAAGGGCATTTATTTGCCTGTGAATTTGAAAACGGAGAAGTGGCCAGCCCCTTGCAATTTCCGCTAGTAGCGCTGATTGTATCGGGCGGGCATACGGAACTATGGTATGTCAAAGGATACGGCAATTACAAGGTACTGGGCCGCACGCGTGATGACGCCGCCGGAGAAGCCTTTGATAAAGTGGCTAAACTGTTGGGGCTGCCGTATCCCGGCGGGCCGCAAGTATCGGCGCAAGCCCTAAAGGGCAAACGGGATGCCATTGATTTCCCGCGTCCGCTACTGCCGGGGACATGGGAGTTTTCGTTTAGCGGTATTAAAACCTCGGTCAGTTATTATTTAAGAGACCATAAAACGGTGTCAGTTCCTGACGTATGTGCCAGTTTTGAGCAAGCCATTTGTGAGACATTAGTTAAAAAAACCTTGCAAGCGGCTGAAAAATATAAGGTAAAATACATTGCAGTGGGGGGCGGAGTGGCCGCCAACAGTTTGTTGCGGCAGTTAATGGAGCAACAAAGCCGCAAACGCGGAATATCCGTCCGGTTTGTTCCGCGCAATATGTCGTCAGACAATGCCGGGATGATTGCTTTGGCGGCGTGGCGGCAGTTGGAGCATGCCGGTGCTAAAGCATTAAGCAAAAAATGGCCGATTGCCATTAATCCGAATTTGAAAGTAAAAAGTTGGGGAAAGTAAATGATTCTATGGGTCATGCCGGATAGCGGTGCAAGAACAAAAACAGACTATCAAAAATTAGTTACTCGGTTTCAAAAGGAATATCCCGAAGCCGAAGTGACAGTGCAGGTATTTACGCGTAATGTTTTGTGGAAGAAAATATTTATGCTTAAATATCCTACCGCTCAAGAAACGATCCCCGATGTCGTGCAAATCCCGCATTACTGGACGGCACTTTTGACCCGTGCCGGCGTGGCGGAAAATTTATCTCAATTAGATCCGGGTTTATCTTTGGTTCCTTATTTGTCTTGTTTGAAACCGCACTGTTATAAACCGGGGACGAAGGACCTTTATTCCCTTCCGTGGTGGTTTGATTTAAGTGCCTTGCACTACCGCGCGGACCATTTGCGTTTAGTGAGTGAAAACCCGGAAGAAGATCTTTCCACATGGGAAGGTTTGCTGGAAGTTTGCGCGCGGCTGAAAAAACAATTTGCAGATGTGGAAGGATATTACCCCATGCAAAACAGTGACTGGCGCGGCTCACTTTCCACGCGCAGTACCTTTATGGAAATTTGGGGCCGCGGGACCGATTTGTTTACACCGGAACTGCGCAGAACTCTGATTGCTACCACCGAATTTAAACGGGGGGTGCAAGATTATATTACGCTGGCGCTTAAAGAGTATATGCCTATCTTGCGCGAGCGCGGCAGTTTGGGTACTATGATGACGGGTAAAGCCAGTATGCTTATGTCACGCAAACAAGGGGTATCGAGTTTTGCCGGGCGGAAGGCCGCCCCGGTGCGTACCGTGCCGGTGCCGCGCACGGGGGAAAAATCGGTGGCGTATTTATCCGGTATGAATTTAATGATGAACAGTGCCGGTAAAGATAAAGAAACGGCGCTCAAGTTTATAAAATGGTGTGTGCGGCCGGACAATCAATCGGCCCATGCCGCCACGCTGGAAGCCTTTCCGGCTTTGGAAGAAAGTTTTAAGCAACTCATTTCTTCCAGCAAACGTTTAAAGATTTATGACGGCATTTTGGCCTCGGCACATACATTGCCTAATATCACGATTACCGGAACGGTAGTGGAAATTTTAAATAAAGTACTGGCCATGGCGGCCACGGAAATTGTGGAGGGCCGTTTTACGCAAGTGAGTTTGGATAGGGAACTGGACCAAGCGGCCAAAGAAGTGGAATATTTGCTGTCTTTGTACGAAGGATAAAATATGTTTGATAAACAAGCCTATACCGTTTTTAAATTCGGGAAAAGAATAGATCAGTCCGCGCAAAATAAGCGGGAACTGCTAGATAAGGCTTTGCCGGCGTTGCGGGAACTGTTCCGTTTGGACCGGGTGTATTTTTTTGATTGGCAGCAAGAGAGAGCCCTTTTGTCACTTAAAATGATGTGCAAGCGCGAATATTGCATGGACATGCAAGAAGATATTTCGGTGCTCAGTGAGCCGGACTTTTTGAAAGAACTCTTGCGCGACGGAATTGCAGACTCTACCGATTTAAATTATCCGGCCGTTTATGTGCTGCTTAAATGGAAACGCCCCATGATGATTATGGATGGGGAGGAAGTGAAAAATGTGATTAAAACGCGGCTGGGGGTGCTGCGTTTGGAACGATTTAAAAAAGAGCGCGTCTTTACCGAAAAAGAAAAAAAGTTAATCAAAGGGGTCGCGGCCGAAATTTCACGCAATTTAACACGTACCGAAGTGGGCCAGCATAACCAACAGCGTTTAAATATTGCTACTACGCTTAATGACTTGGCCACGGTGTTTGCTTCTTCTTTACGTTTGTCAGACGGACTTGAACTGATTTTGCAAGGGGTGCAAAAGTCATTTCGCTTTGACCGGGTGCGTTTGTATCAGACCAGCCACGACGGACGAAAAATTAAATCGGTGCTGGGGGTAGATATTTCCGGTGAAGTAACCAACCAAACCGAAGATGATTTGCCGGAAGACGAACGTACGCTTTTGCGGGATATTTTTGATTCGGGTGAAGCCTACCGGGTGATTCATAATGTAGTGTATATTCCTTTAAAAGTGCAGCGCAATAAAGTAGGTTTCCTAACTTTTGACAATTTGCTTTCCCGCCGGCGCATTGATTATTTAGATTTCATTTCACTCAAACAATTCTCTAACCAAATTGCTTTGGCCATTGATAATGCCGAACTGTTTGAGCGCGTGCAAGAATTGTCCAATTATGATGAACTGACCAAACTGCCGGTGCGCCGTTTCTTTGCGGAAAAATTTGCCGATGAAATGGCCCGCTCCAAACGCTTTGACTTGATTATGTCTTTGATCATCCTCGACATTGATTTGTTCAAACAAATTAATGATAATTACGGGCATCAAATCGGGGATTGGGCTTTGCGCGAAGTCAGCCAAGTACTGCTGACCAGTTTGCGCCAGACCGATTTTCCTTGCCGCTACGGGGGAGATGAAATGGTGATTATGTTGCCGCGTACCAATGATGACGAATGTAAAATTGTGGCGCAACGGCTTAAAGACCGCATTAATAAAATTACCATTCCCAGCCGCTATACCGACGGAAAACATGTGACGCTGAGCATCAGCCAAGGTATTGCTTCCTTTCCGCAAGACGGACAAACTCCGCAAGAACTTTTTGACAAGGCCGACAAGGCTCTCTACTGGGTCAAAAACGGGCGGCGCGGCACTTTTGCGGTGTACCGCGAAGTGGCCGATGACCTACCTAAAGAGAAATAACTGCTTTTTCAGTTGAAACGCTTACGCACAAAACCCGCAACGCAAAGTTGCGTTTTTTGTTGCTCTGTGGGCAAACAATTTTCCATTTTTGGATTTCTTTGCACCGATTTGCCACTCACCGTACCTAGCAGTACTTGCCTCGGGCAACTTATGGTGCAAATTAATCTCAAAAATGAAAAATCATGCTTCAAACATTTACTTGCTTCGCGTCTGTAATGCCGTTGCGAAAATAAAAATAACCGTAATTTTGCGCCTTACTTTCCTACTCTTTTTTAGATTTCTTCCAAAAATACTTGACAAGTCCGTCAAAAGATGTAAGAATTTATTGTGTGGGTTTTTCGGCTGCTTTGATATAATATATTAAGGCATAATGCGCGCAGATATTCGCGCGTACGAAAAATCGTCGTAAAAATATGTTTGAAATGTAAGGAAAAAGAGATTTAAAAATTAATTTACGTGGTAAAAGGAAACTAAGAAAACTATGATAAAAAATTTTTACAAGACATCTTTTAGCAAGATTATCTTAGGGGTAGTCTTGCCTTTGTTGTGTATGGCAGCGGCCGTGCCGGCCTTTGCACAGAGTGCGGAAATTCGTTCCGCCGGTGTGTATTACATTGATACCGCTTCTACGTCCGTAGACACTGCCACGATTACGCAGAAGTATTGTGCTTGGACGGGAAAAGCAATTAATTCTGCAGAAACCGGAAACAATAACATTAACAAAAGTGCCATTACCAATGCAGGCGGCAGAAGCAGTAATGATCCTTGGCACACTTCTGCCTTGATTGAATATGATCAGCCGTATCCGGCTCCTAATGCGGGGAATTACTATCCCAACCATTGTTTAGCCTTGTGTTTTGATGTGTACTGTACCAACAAGCCGAACGGTTCTACCACCTACTCTATTTCTTTTCCGTTGCAATCGGTCCGTTTTGAAATTGCTAAATATTACGGCTCCAAAGATATTTTAAATCCGGACAATAGCCCGGCCGTTCGTACGATTAATAAATCATTACTGGATAACAAAATTTTAAACCAAAATGACACCAACACCGGTGCTTTGAGTACAGATTTATCCGATTATATGTGCGCGGCCTATTCTTGTATGGGGGCTTCTTCCGATTATGAAACCTCTAACACCTGTCCCAATCCGGAATATGAGTGTATTAAAGTTCCTACAACCGGCTCCTGTCCAAACGGTAATACAAGTGGTTATTGCTGTCGTAAACTTACCAATACTTCTGCTCCATTTTTAGTAGGAGCCTCTGCAACTATATGCGGAACAAACGGAACATCTCCAAACAGAGTAGAATCCAAATGTATTGTGCGTGCCGACGGTACGGGTAAAGGGTATAATGAACCGATTCGTTTCTGTGCTTCTTGGGACGGATCTTATGAAATTTTAGGTGAATTTGGTAAAACCAACGGTCAGTTCGGTTTCCGTGCAAATGTAAGAACCGAATATCCGGGTGACGGTATTGCCGTAGAAAATATTTCCATTGATGATAACTTTGCTTATCCGGCCAATAACCAATATCCTATCCAAGTAGACGTTACCAACGTACACACCGTACGCACCACGCCTACCGTAATGGGTGCCATTACCTCCGTGGCGGCAGCACCTTACACCTTTGCCTATCGTTTAAGTAAAGACTCTGATGTCAGAATCAGAATTTATGATGCCGCAGCCAATACATGCGGTGCCAATAATTCCGGTTGGACGACCGATACGGAAGCAAGTTGTACCGGCGGTACCAAAGAATGGGGCTTTGATGCTGCTACCGGAAAAGAACGTTGCTGCTCTCAGGCCATTAGCGGCTTGAAAGTGGTGCGGGATTTGGTAGATTGGCAGCCGCGTTTGGGAGAAGGTTTCAAAGGGGCCGATAATGATGCCATCATTATGGAATCGGACTCTTGGGACGGCCGCGACGATGAAGGCCGCTTACTGCCGGCGGGCAACTATTTAGTATCCATCCAAGCCAAGAGCCAAGACGAATGGCCGGGTACGGACTTATCCCGTGCGGTCACCCGCCAAGTTTCTTTAGATCCGTTGAAACTTACCGATATTACCACGGTGGCCTTAAACAAACAATCTACCGCTTATGCCACCTTGAACTATGTGCCGACGGAATCTTCCCGTGTGTATTTTGAAGTCTATTCCCCGGGTACCACTTTTGAAAGCTTATATACCGATAGTAGCGTGCAAACAGGCACCGGACCTACGGCTACAAATCTAACCACGATGGTGCGTGTCTATCACAATGACCAAGAACGTGCCCGCGGGTTAAGTTACGCGGAAAGATGGGACGGCTTATGCCATGAACTTAACGGATGTAAGATTACTTACCCGGAGGGTAGCAAACACCCCGTTACGGGAGAGATTTTGACGACCGCTACCGAAGTTCCTTTTGCTTACGGGGCTCCTTTGCCGGATGGAGATTACATCTACGTTTTATGGGCAGAAATACCTTATGTAGATACCTATAAAAATGCGGCAGGTACGGACTTTACTGCCGTTAAGACCCAACTTTACTATACCGGCATTTTACCGGTTGACCGCGGTGTGGTAGATATTACCGTTCAGCCGGTCAGTTATTCTACGGTCGGTTCCAGCCCGGCTGCGTACGGTTTGGATCCGTTCATTTTCAAATATTCTACCGCGCGTGAGGCGGTGGTAAAAGCCTATGTCAAAAATACGGCCGGGTTAACGGTCAAAACCTTAACCACCGGAGACGGTGCCAACAATACCAGTGTAGCCCAACAAATGAACACCTTGACATGGGACGGCCGCGATGATGCGGGCCGTATGGTCGGACCGGGTACCTATATGTTTGTGGTAGAAGCCAGTGACCCGATGTTCCCCAATGCCATGAAGACCCAAGCCTCCACTATTTTCCCGGTGGACTTGTATCGCATTACCGATTTGACCACCACGGACGTCTATGGTGACAATGCCGCTAAAGCAACAATCAGTTATATGTTGTCCAAAGCCATGAATGTGCAAATAGATATATATAATAAGGATGTAGTAATCCCGCTGCAGACCAGCAATAAATCTGAACCTACGGTTACGGTAGAAGCCAATACTAATAATGTAGTAGGCAATGCTAAACTGCCGGGCTTGACCAATGGCACGTTGCCGGCTACGGTAACGGATACGGCCATCACTCCGGCCGTGGCGGATGATCAAGTTGGTTCTACCTATTATGTATATACAGATCCTACGGTAACTGCGGGTAAATATACCTATTATCGTGCGTTAAAGAACGTTACCGCGGTAGATACTACCAATAATACGGAAACCTACACCGTAACGGAAGTATTGAAATACGAATATACGCCGACCACTTGGCCGCCGCGTGTTTGTAACTATACGGACGATAAAGCCTATATGAAAAATGCTGCCGGTACGGCTTGTACCGCCAATACGGGTTGTCACGTAGATCCGTCCGTAACGCCGAAACCGCAATGTATTTATGTAAACGATCCGCTGTTTACCAATTATCCGGCCAATGCCAATGTGGCTAAGTATAATTATATAGAAGGCGGCAGCCAAACCTTGGATGTGCGTTTACAACCGATCAAAACCTTTAATAGATCCGCCCTCAATGCCGGTGACGGTATCCGCTTGACCGAAGAATGGGATGCACAGTACTTCTACAACCCGACCCCGGTCTCTATTGCTGACGGCGGTAAGAATACGGTAGAAGCAGTAGCCGCTTGCAAAAACCAAACTGATTTGAAAGCCTGTCCGTACGAAATGGTACCGGACGGCACCTATCCGTTCTATGTGGCTGCTCAAACCAATGAGCCGATGAGCATTTACTATAGCACCACCACGGCTGAGCCGTTGCGCTATAGCAGTGACACCATTGCTCAAACCGGCTTGTTTGCTACGGATAAATGGGTGTACCGCTTGAACGTCAGCCGCGGCCCGGTGTATTTCTTGGATGGCTCGGTAGATGTATATCCGAATGCACCGCAACTCTTTAATACTTCTTCCGGTCCGGTCTTTGTACCGCCGTATGAAATCAACTTCTCAATTTCCCGTGCGGCCACGGTGGAAGTAGCCATTATCGGTTTGAAAGACGGTATGTGCACCGTATCTAACAGAGCCGTACCGAACGGAGATCCGGCTCAACAGGGTACTGCTTATGATGCAACCACTTGGACCTATAATAAAGCCGGAGAGGTCTGCAAATACTTAAGCACCATGACCATTCCGAATACGGCCAACTTTGATCCGAACATTACCCGCCGCATCTATTGGGACGGTACGGATAATAACGGTCGCTATGTCAAGAACGGTAACTATGAAATCCGCTTGACCGCTAAGAACTATCCGGATGAATACCTCTATCAACCGACTGTCAAACAATTGACACGCAATATTGATATCTTAAAGGTATTCGACTTGCCGGATGCGGAGGCCTATGCTATCAATAAACGCGGTACGGATATGAACATTTCGTATCAAATCTCCGTGCCGATGAAAGTGGCCTTGCAAATCTTTAAACCGGGTACCACCATTTATGACTATACCAAAGGTACATTGCGCGATCCCGCTACAGGGCTTGAAGTAACCGATGTACGTGACGTTTTAGTCAAAGCCATTGTGGGTATCCGCCCGGCCACCACGTTAATTGAAGAATTGTGGGACGGCACCGATTATGCTAACCAATATGTAGCGGATGGTACCTATCCGTTCCGCTTCGTAACGGCCTTGAACGGCGCCGATGTCGATTCTATCACCGGTGAAATCTTGGGTGGAGATGACAGTGCCGGTTCTACGGATCTGAAGATTAACCACGTAGCCGATACCAACCAATATGTCAACTTGCACCACGCCACAGTGGCTATCGGTGACGGTGAGTTCGTCTGCGAAGATTGGGAGAGAACGGTATTCTTCTATCCTAACCCGTTCAATAAACCTACCGGTACCTTAGAAGTTACCAAGATGCCGGTACCGGGCACCATGACGCTGAAGATTTTCAACTTAGCCGGAGACTTGGTACGTGAAGGCGGTTATACCTGTGTGGATGCCCAAAACGTGTATGTCAATATGGGTACATCCTTGAACTTCAGCCCCGATAATACCTTGCATAACACCAAAGGTAATGAAACGCTGAACACGGGTGTATTTGACGACACACAAGCAGCCATCGCGGGCGCGCACCGCTCTGTACGCAATGCGGCCTTGCGCTGCTTCTGGGATAAGAAAAATGACCATGGTAAAACCGTTGCCCGCGGCGTGTACTTCGGACTCGTAGATTTCCGCGCGCAAAACGGCAGACAACATTGTCAGAAAGTAGTACGGATTTTAATTCCGCGGTAAGAAATAAAGGATGGAATGCCCGCAAAGTTGTTCGGGCATTCCAACCTAAACAGATTTGAAATATATATTAATAAGGATATATACGGATAAATATGAAAAATAAAGTTTTACTGACTTGTTTAACCTTGGCTTTAGCGGCCTGTGCTGCTTGGGCTGATACATATTCGGACGCCGGTACCAGTGCCAGTGCGTTCTTGAAAATTGATGCCGGTTCCCCGCGTGCGCAGGCATTAGGTAATGCCTATGTGTCTATTGCGGACGGCCCGGAAGCCTTATTTTGGAACCCGGCCGGGTCTGCCTCTGCCACTACGCGTGAGATCGGTTTTGCATACCAAGATTATTTGCAAGGTTATAAATCACGTGTATTGTCTTATTTGCAGCCGCTAGGCAAAACAATTTTGGGTGTAACTGCCAACTACATGGACATGAAAGGCTTTGATTACCGCGACGAATGGGGTGATCAACAACCTATTGTAGGCAAGCCGGTGCAAAACTTTGTGGGTAGTGTATCTTTAGCCCGCGGATTTTTTAACCAAGGTTTGCAAATCGGCGGTACGGTAAAGTATATCAATGAAAAATTGGATAGTTACCGCTATACAAACGTCGGTTTTGATGTAGGTGCCAAAGCCCGTCCGTGGCATTGGTTGGGTTTAGGTGCTGCTATTGTCAACTTGGGTGACAAAGACGAAATGCCGCGCGGTTTGCGCTTGGGTGCAGATTTCAATACTAAGTATTGGACCGTTTCCGGTGAATATATGAAATATCGCGATGATAAAGGCCGCTACGGCGTCGGTTTGGAAATTCACATTCCCGAAGATATGCTTCAAGTGGCGCGTTTTGATTTGCGTGTGGGTTATTATACGCGCGAAAGCACCGGTTACAGTGATAGCAAAAATTTGAAAAGTTTAGGTTTAGACAGTACGTCTAAAGTATCTTTCGGTTTCGGTATCTATAGCGGTGAAGTGTTCGGCTACGGAGCCCGTTTAGATTATGCCGTAACCCCGTTTGGTGCTTTGGGTAATTCGCAACAGATTGCCGTATCTGTGGAATTTTAATAAGCTGTAAAGGTATATGAATATAAAGCATGTGCTGAAAAGCCAAGTCTTAAGTCGCAGAGGACAAACCGCTATTGAGTATGTGTTAACGGCGACAGCACTTTTTGGGGCATTTTTAGCCTTTTATGCTTTGTATTCCAACTTGGTCCCGCAGCAGTTTGACCAAGGAGCCAAAATCATTTTGTCGGTATATGACACAAGCAGTAACTAATTTGTGAAATTAGGGAGGAATCCATGAAGTATATTATTGCAATGCAAAACAGATTGAACGCGGCCAAAACGGCTGTGATCAATAGTTTGAAAAAACAAGAAGGACAAAACACCATTGAATACATCATCATGTTGGGTGTAGTAGTAGGTATTGCCCTGTTGGTGGGTACTTTGGTTAAAAACATGATGCCGGAACTTTTTGAAAATATCAAGAACAAAATCTTGGGTGGCATCAACTCCGATAATTAATTAACGGATAGGCAGTTCTATGACAATTTTTCATAGGAAGCGTGCGGGGCAGATTACAGTAGAATTGATGCTCATTCTGCCGGTGCTGATGTTGATGATATTCTTTATATTGGAATTCGGAAACATCGCCTACCACACGATTCTTGCCAACCATGCTTCCTATGAATTTGCCCGCATTGGGGCTTTGGTCGGTACCAATAAGCCGAGCGGTAAAGCAAATACCGGCACGATGGCCACCAAAATCAATGCGGCGAAACAAAAAGTATTTGGCGCGGATGCCCAGCGGATTCAAGTGCGTTTGAAAGTACAAACCACTGGTACGGATCCGATGTATAAAAAGCACCAGCACGAAGATGTTGTAGTGACGGTGATTTATCCGATTCGTTTGGCATTTCCGGGGACTAGTTGGTTGCTGGCTAGTGAGCCTAAAAGAGACGGGATTCGTAAAATATCAGTGACCACGCGTATGCCTGTAGAAAAGATGTACGCCAGTTCAGATATGAGATAGTCTGAAAAATAAAATAGGAAGATTTGTTTTAATTATAATTCAAGATTTGCAGTTCAAGGAGAAAAAATGAGAAAAGGGATTATGTTGCCGTTAATGCTGGCTGTACTGGCCGGACTTGTGTATTGGATGATTGCGCATAACGCAGAGCAAAAATTAAATGCATCCAAAATGATTAAGACCGTTTTGGTGCCTACTCGCGATATTAAAGAGCGCGAAGTAATTAAACGTGAGTACTTGAAACAGATTCAAGTACCGGCTGCCTATGTGCAAAAAGATGCTTTTACCTATACAACAGATGCAGATTTGGCTAAGATTGATAATCTGATTGCACGTATTCAAATCCCGAAAGGAAACCAGATTTCCAAGTATGCGGTTACCTCGCTTTCTCCCGAGGCCGGTTTGTCCAGTAAAATTCCGGTGTCTATGAGAGGTTATGTAATGGTGGTAGACAGTAACGTTGCCAGCATGATTAAACCTGATGACAACGTAGATATTTTGCTGACATTTGAAGCCCGTATGAAAAACGGTGCGCAACAACGTGTAACGGTAACCTTACTTCAAAATGTAAAGGTATTAGGGGTCGGTTCGAACTTAGGTCAAGGTTTAGATGCTAAAGCGGCCGCCGCCTTAAAGAATCAGGAAGAAGATGCCTCCGCTTATACGGATACAAGTGCTTTAAGTTTGGCTTTGTCTCCGCGTGATGCGCAATACTTGGCTTTGGCACAAGGGGAAGGTACCTTGTCGGTCATCTTACGTTCTCATGGTGACGTGACCAACTACTTAATGGAGATTGCAACCTTTGAAAAATTATTTCAATAAATAGGAACGATTACGCTTATGAAATTTACTTCTAAAACACTCTTATTTGTTTTGTTACTGGCTTTAGCCAGTCCTGCCGCGTGGGCCAAGAAAACCCATTTGGTGGCAGTTAGTGCCGATGTGGTAGAAATCGGCGGGACAATGACCTCTGCAAAAGGTTTTGAATGGAACCAAATCTTTGACTTTGAAGAGGCCAATATTCCGGGTATTTTATCTTTGGGTGAATTTGCCCGTAAGACCGCGGTTATTACCCGTTTGCGTTTATCGGAAACGGAAGGTCACGCGCAAATTTTATCCAATCCTAAAATTGTTACCAGTTCCGGTAACAGCGCTAAGATTACCGTAGGTGGTAAAGTGCCTATACCGGTGGTAAACAACCAAGGGGTTGGTTCCCAGTTGGAAGAATACGGTATCTTGCTAAACGTATTACCTACTATCATTCCGGAACGCGGTAACATTATTGATTTGCAAGTGCAATTATCCGTGTCCTCCGTGGACTATTCCCGCACGGTGTCTGTCGGTACGGCAACTGCGCCGTCTTTCACAAACCGCGATGTTGAAACCCATGTGGAACTCAATAGCGGTGAAACGTTGGTAATCGGCGGACTCAAAAGCAGTTTCCGCAACGTCAGTGAAACCCGGGTGCCCTTCTTGGGACGCATACCGTTGATCGGCTTATTCTTTAAATACAAAGATGTAACGGAAGAACAACGTTCTCTTTTCCTGTTTATTACAGTTGAAGTGGTGGAATAATTATCATGGCTGACGAACAGTTAGAACAAAAAAATGAAGCAAAAATTATCGCGCTGGCCTCTCCGAAAGAAGGCGCCGGTAAAACGACCTTGACACTCAATTTGGCACTCGGTTGGGCCGGTATACAAAAACGACCTGTTCTGATTGTCCCGTTGGATCCGTTGGCTCGTCAAGAGCATAGTTTTTATTTGGATATCCGTAAACCGGTCAGTGTAGCGGATATTTTGCATACTTTAGGCAATACAAATATTGCCGTAGTGGGCGGATTGTTACGCGGTAAAATTGCCATGTCGCAGTGGGGGGTTGGCGTGTTGCCGCTCGGAAATACCCGTGCACAAGTAGCCTCTATCAGCCCTAAAATTTTAATTCCTATTTTGTCTCGTTTGTCTCAAACTTTTGATATCTTTTTAGATATTGATTCTTCTTTCCCGATGCAGGCATTTGCCTTTGACATCGCCGATAAGATTTTTTGGGTATCCAATGCTACCCGTACTCACTTAAATTCTACGGTACAATTGTTCAATGATTATAAAGAGCAGCATTATCCTATGGACCGGGTAAGTGTCATTTGTAATCAATATGATATGCCGGGTTCTATTGCCTATGAGGAAGTAGAAAAATTTTACAATTCGTTAGGCCGGGATATTGATGTATTTTTGCCGTGGGATGAGAGCATTATGGCTACCTCCAACCGCAAAGAGGTAGAAATTATTGCCAATCCGCAATCCGAATGGATTAAAGGGTTGCGTTTAGTACTGGCTAAAATACGTGATTTAACTCCCGCTCCGAAAGATTGGCACGCTTCCGTATCCGACGAAGAATTTACCCAAGCCGCCAAAGAAATTTGGGCCCCTATCGTGGCCGGCGGTGCCGCGGCCGGTGCCGCACCGGAAAGCCATTTGGCAATGGACGTAGAAGATGAAGCATCCAAAACTAAATTGTCTTTCTGGGATGACTTGAAGCAAAAAATTCACAAAGAAGTGGTTCGTACGTTGGAAATCGAACGTATTGTAATCAGTGATGAAAGTTCCGCCAGCGCGCAAACCCGCAAACGGGTGGCGGCTATTGTAGATGATATCTTGCAAAAACAGCCGAATTTACAATTCTCCCGCGATCAGCGTACTCGTTTTGCTTCGGAATTGTTAGACGAAATTTTAGGGTTAGGACCTTTGGAAACTTTGATGCGCGATACCAGCGTAACCGAAATCATGGTTAATGCTTTTGATAAGATCTTTATCGAGCAAAAAGGTAAATTAACGCTAACCAAATACAAATTTAGAAATAATGACCAAGTGGTGCAAGTTATTAAACGTATCGTTTCTCCGTTAGGCCGCCGTATTGACGAATCCGTGCCTTTGGTGGATGCTCGTTTGAAAGACGGTTCCCGTGTAAACGCCATTATTGCACCGTTAGCCGTATCCGGCCCGACATTGACAATCCGCCGTTTCTCTCAAAAACCGTTCGGTCCGGAAGATTATTTCCGTTTCGGTACGATTAGTCCGGAATGTATGGAATTTTTACAAAAATGTGTCAAAATCCGCAAAAATATTATTGTGTGCGGTGGTACCGGTACCGGTAAAACTACCTTCTTAAATGCGCTATCCGGCTATATTGCCAATGACGAACGTATTATTACGGTGGAAGATACCGCAGAACTCCGTTTGCAGCAGCCGCACTGGGTATCTTTGGAAAGCCGTCCGCCTAACGTGGAAGGAAAGGGCGCTATTACCATTCAAGATTTGGTAAAGAACTGCTTGCGTATGCGTCCGGACCGTATTGTGGTAGGGGAGTGTCGCGGCGCGGAAGCGCTGGACATGTTGCAGGCCATGAACACCGGTCACGAAGGATCCTTGACCACCATTCACGCCAACACTCCGCGTGACGGTCTGTCTCGTTTGGAGGCCATGTGTATGCAGGCCAGCGGTGATTTGCCCATTTTTGCTATCCGCGAAATGATTTCTTCCGCGGTTAATATGATTGTACAATTGTCCCGTTTCTCCGATGGTTCAAGAAAAGTAACCTATATCACGGAAATGCATGGACAGAAAGACGGAGAAATTCAATCTACCGATTTATTCCGTTATGTGCAAACCGGAGTAGATGAAAACGGGAAAGTACAAGGTATGTTTGCTCCTACGGGCAACTTGCCTACTTTCTTTAACGAATTTAAAGCAAAAGGTGTCCCTGTGCCGGAAGATGTATTTTTGAAAGGAGCCATCAAATTTGATGAAGAGGATAATCCGATCCTGCCCAATCAAAATACACCACCCGCACCACCGGTAGTGAAATAAAGTAGTGTAGAAATATGAAGAGAACGATTCAACTAGGTCTACTTTGTGCATTTCTATTAGGAGTCCTTTCCGCAGGAACGGTCTCGGCACGTCCTTTGTCTGCGCAAGACAAGGAAAAAATCGAATGCGCCATGTTCCGTATGCAGGTATTGGGTAACTTTTTTAATGTAGAATTGCCCGATGGACAAAAGAGTTTCACTTACCCAAAAGTATGCGGTAAACGATACGAAGGTAAAGAGGTTACGCCGCCGGATTGGTTCCCTGAAGAATTGAAGGAAATGGAAAAATTGAAAGTGGTTTACATTCCTACGGAAAATGCCACTTTGAGTGAGGCAACCTTGTGGTATCGTACCATTTCTAACGTATATGCATACTTAGATCGCGCCAACAATGCCTTGGATCCGCGCCAACCGGTTGTATTTGCGCAATTATCCCGCGGATATGTTAAAAACCGTATTCAATTAGTAGCCAATTTGGACCGTTTGAATAAAGAGTTAGTGCGCGGTAAAGACGTTTATAACATGAAAGATAGCATGCAAGGTCGTGCGCGTGCTATGCTGGCCACTTTGGAACTGATGAACCGTGAGTTTTACAGTACCATTGAATCTTTTACAAGTGCCGATTCTGAAAAAGAAGATAAATACCGTCAATCTGTGATGGCAGTAGTTACATTAGCCAACCAATTGTGGAGTGAATTTAAAGGTAAACCGCTCCCGATGAACCCGCCGGACCCCAAAATTTATAATGTTACCGATCAGGAACGTTTGTTCAATACGTTGTTACTCATTTTGGGTTCTGTTTTAATGGGTTTTGCCGTGTATCTGCTTTTTGATATTAAGCATGACGAAATTATGGGCGCTTGGGATCGTTACCGTGAGAAAAGTACCCTTTGGGCAGATGATTTTAACCGTCAATTTTTAACCATTGATGTTAAATATATTGTGTTTGGTACGATCGGAGTGTTTGCGCTGTTTGGCTTGATGATGGCTATATCAACCGGTGGTTTTGGAGGAGTAGTTCTCTTCCTGATTTGTTTGGCTATCGGTGCTTATGTAGGTATCAAAATGCCGAAGATTGTACTTGATAAACTCAAAAAAAGCCGCGGTGTGAAAATTAATGCTCAATTAATGGACGCGTTAATCCTGTTATCCAACTCTTTGCGTTCCGGTATGGATATTGTGCAAGGGTTTGAACTGGTATCGCATGATATGCGCCCGCCTATTGCAGACGAATTTGGTTTAGTAATTAAAAATTATCAATTAGGTACTCCGTTTGAAAAGGCCTTGGAAGGTATGGATGAACGTGTGGATAGCCGTATGTTGTCCTATACGATTAAGGCTATTATTATTCAACGGCAAGTCGGTGGTAATTTGACAGTTATTTTCGCGCGTCTAGTAGAAAATATCCGCGAAGAAAGTAAATTGGAAGAAAAATTAGATGCCATGACCGCACAGCAAAAAATACAGGCCTTGGTGGTAGGTATTATGCCGGTTGTTATGTTAGGGGTTATGTTTATGTTCCGACCGGATGAAATGATTGCCTTCTATACCACATTTGTCGGGTTGTGTGTATTACTGTTCTGCTTCGTGTGGATTATGATCGGTATGGCCTTGATTCAGAAATTGGGTGAGGTTAAAGTATAAGTATGGGAAACGTAAGCCTTATTTTAAATATTATTGCGCTGATCGGTGCTATTGCAACGTTTTTAACGGTGATGGCCATCATGTTGCCTAAAGAGGACAAAGATCAAATTGTGGACGTGGCCGCCCAACGTTTCAAATCCTCTTCCAGTTTCGCGCGACTGCAACCGGAAAATAAATGGATAGACCGTATTGCGGTATTTTGTTTAAATACATTTTCACTTGAAAAACCGTTGGAAGAGATGCATATGCAACTGGGTAGCCCTGATTACCCACAGCCGGTAAATCTGTTGTATTGGAAAGTATGGTGTGCAATCGGGTTGCCTATCCTGTTGTGTATTTTGTTTCAAACTCCGTGGGGACTTTTATTTGTACCGTTAGGATTTTATTTGCCGGATTATATTGAAAAGAGCAAAATTCAAAAAAGACAAGCGGAAATTTTAGGAAACTTCTCTACTACGGTAGATTTGGCGGCTTTGATTATCGAATCCGGTTTGGACTATTTAACCGCTTTTGAAAGAATCATCAGTATTGCCAAACAAAAAACAGTGTTGGAAGAAGAATTGGAAAAAACCTTGAACGAAATCAAATTGGGATATTCCCGCCGCGAAGCGCTGGAGCGTTTTGCCAATCGTACCGGTGTGCAAGAGGTACGTTCTTTGGTAGGGTTAATCATCCAATCTGATGAACTAGGTACCAGTTTAGTAGATTTGTTGCGCAACTTCTCATCCGATTTGCGTAGCAGACGTATGAGCCGGGCCGAAAAGTTGGCGGCGCAGGCGTCTACTAAAATGTTGTTCCCGTTGTTTGTGTTTATTTTCCCGACGATTTTTATTTTAATTTTGTCACCGATGATCAAAGGATTGTTTGCATCGGGACTCAGTTTTTAAGAGGACTGTATTTATGAGAAAATATTTATTACTTGTTTTGACTTGTAGTCTGGCCTTACCTTTGGTGGCGGCTCCTTTGCGCCAACCAAATCCGATTCGCGAACACGGAAAAGAAGAGGGTATGATGCTCGATTTAAATAAAGTTTCTTTGGGCACTATTAACGATGTAGAAGAAAAGAAACAATATTTATCTACTGTGCAATTGGAAAAACAACGCATACAAAACTATATGTTGCGGCAAGTGTATGAGGATGCATACACCTTGTATAAACGCGGAGATTATCAACGTGCCCAGGAAATGGCGCAAACGATTTTAAGTATTGATCCTAATTTTACGCAAGCCTCCACCTTGGCCAAACAAGCCAGTCATATGGGCGCTTACGGCACCACTTCGGAAGCCGAAGTGATTGATGCCAAATTTCAAGAGGCTGCCCGCTTGTACAATTCCGGCCGTTTGGTGGAAGCCAACGAAAAATTAGATGAAATTTTAACCATTCAACCGCATAATTCCAAGGCGCAATCTTGGCAAAAACATATTGATAAAGACATCGCGCAGGAATATGCCCGCCGCGGTAATGTGGCTTATGACAAAAAAGATTATCAAACGGCATTGGATAACTGGTATAACGCCTTGTTAATTCGCAAAGATGATCCGGCTTTGGTAAATAAAATTGCCCAAACGGAAAACCAATTGCGGGAACAACAAGTAAAAGAAGCCATGGAAAAAGCCATGAATTATTACAACAATGGCCAATATTTGGAATCTTATGCTACTTTTGAACGAATTACCAAAATCCAACCCGGAGATCAACGGGTACAAAAATATATGGGCCAATTAAAAGAGGAAATTGCCCAAGGGTATTATGATGCGGGCAATAAATCTTTTAATGCGGCCAAATACGATCCGGCCATTTCTTACTGGACACAGGCCAAGAAATGGGGCGCGGATGCTAATCAGATGGATTCATTAATTAAAAAGGCCCGCAACGCCAAAGAAGATGCTTTGCGCCGCAAACAAGATCAGGCCAAACAGGCCATGATAAAGGCGCAACAAGAGAAAGAGGCAGCCAAGGCTAAAGAGCAAGAAAAACAAGACGAAGAATTGCAAGATGAAAACATTGAAACCATTATGGAAATGGGCAATGGCGGTTTAAGTCCTCTGCCGGGTACAAGCAGCGGAAATCAATTGCAAGACGTCGGAAATAATACGTATCAAGGCATCGGTTCTGCCGGTGGCCGCGTATCTGCCGAAGCCCAAGAAGCCTCTCGCCAAAAATATAAAGAAGGGTTGGATGCTTATAACCAAGATGATTATGAGCGTGCCCGTCAGGCGTGGATTGTGGCTAAACAGTTAGACCCGGGCAATACGGACGCAGATTTGGGTTTACGTAAGGTGGAGGGATTAATCGGTATTGGAAGTAACCGATAATAGATTATGAAATTAACATCAAAGTGGATTGCTTGGTTTGTCATGGTATCGCTGTATGCAGCAGCGGTGGGTGGACTGTTTTATTACAACATGTTCAAGTTTGTTTTTGACAGAAAATTACAAAATGAAATGGTAGAAATGGTCCGTTTCCGTGCGCCGTTGTTGGTGTCTGCTTTGGCTTCCCGCCCGCTCAGTGATGCCACCTTCCGCGAAGCAGAACTGATGAAAGAGTGGAAGAGAACAGATGACCGTATTAAGAGTTTGGTCTACTTAAATGCGAATTTGTCAGTCCGCTGGCATGAGAATACCCAATTTTTCCAAATGTCCTACGAAGACTATCTTAATGAAGTGGGTATGGATAGCAATGTAGTAGAACAGGTGCGCAGAACGGGCGCTCCTCAAGCCGTTATGTTTGATGAAGGTAATTACTACGATATGGCCATTCCGCTGTTAGATAAAAACAGCACGGTGGCCGGTATCATTAATTTAACCGTATCGCGCGAAAGTGCCAAAGCCTTAATTCGCCAGTCTATGGTGCGTTATTGCATTGGCGTGCTGATTATGATTTTGCTGATCGGCGGCGTGTTATATTTGTTCTTGCTGCTCAAAATCATTCGTCCGTTGGAAAATTTAAAAGACAGTATAGATGCGATTTCTTTGAATCACTTGAGTTTAACGTATCCGGCTCGCGGTGATGAAATCGGAGATGTGGCAACCTCTATTTCGTCTTTGCTTGCCAAAATCAAAGAAGATATCAAAAGTTTGGAAAATGTGGAAATTATGTCACTGGAGAAAGAGCAACGTTGGTGGAAAACCATTTTGGCTGTTACGGTTCCGCGTGGTTCTCGTGCTCTGGTTATTGACGAAGACAATAATATCCTATACACAAATTTCGAAATGAATATCAAAAAAGAAGGACCGATCCACTTGTTGGATATATTTGACGGAAGACAGCAAAATATCATTCAGGTAGTCGGAGAGGCGATGGAACATCCCGGTAAAGTATTACGCGGAAATGTAACTAGCAATGATATTAAATTTGTAGTAAAAGCAGTGCAATTGCCGGATGATGCAGGTAAGAATCGTATCGTGCTTGTATTAGAACCGGACAAATCTTTACAATAAAACAGGGTGTCAATCCCAATGGAGAGAGAAAGATGAAAATAGCAATTAAAAAGATCGGAGTTTTAAACGTCATTTTCTCAGCATTTCCGGTGGCAGTATTTGCGGTCATGCTGATTAGTGGCATCATGGGTGCTTTTAACCCGGATGTAGTGTTTAATTTGCAATTCTTCATGAATATGATTATGCAATCTATTTTAAACACTTTGTTGTTCTTGGTATTTACTGTATGTTTCTTGTTTGTTTACAATGTGTTATGTGCCATTGGAGTACGTGCAGTAACTGTCGAACTGGAAGATAAAGAATAAAAGAGGGGAAAAAATGAAAAAACTGATTGCTTTGCTAAGCATATTTGTTTTGGTAGGCACTGTGTTTGCCGCCAATAAAACTACGGCTAAAACCACTACCAAGACCGCTGCAAAAAAGCCTATCGAAATGATTGTAGTAGAATCAAAAGACTATGCCGCCGGCAAACAAGATCCGCAAACCAATGCCGGGCTGGCCGCGGCTTTTGAAGGGGAACCGAAGGTAACGGCAATGGATGTGGAATCTACTCTGCAAGATCCGCAACTGGCCAATTTGGACTACAGTTTCTTACCGTTGTATTTGGTAAAGAAAACGAAAGAAAACCGCGCCAAAGTGGAACCTTACATCAAGGCGGGGGCTATTTTGGAAACAGATTCCTATTTGGTTTTCCCGCACTTAACCCGCACGGGTGTTTATACTAAGAAACAAGTCCAACCCAATGTATTGGATATTTTCGTAATGTCTCAATGCCCGTATGGTGTTATGGCCGAGAATTTAATTATCAATGCCAAAAAAGACGGTAAATTTCCTGCCGATAAAACCGTTCGCTTACGTTATATTGTGAACTACAATCCGGAAACGAAAGAATTTCAAAGTTTACATGGTTCTGCCGAATGGGAAGAAGACGTACGTCAATTGTTAATTGCAAAATATTATCCGGAAAAATTCTGGAAATATTTGGAAATTCGCAATAAAGACTATCGTTCCAGCCGTTGGGATAAAGCCATGGAACAGGCCGGTATCAACGTAAATAAAATTTTAAAGAAATTTGATACCGAAGGTTTGGAACTGCTTAAAGCGGAAGCCGCTTACGGAGCAGAATACGGAATCAATGCTTCTCCGTCTTTCTTGTGGGAAGGTAAAGAAGTATTGGATTTCGGTAGTGTGGCACAAAAACAAGGATTAGAGTTTTTAAATCCGGCCCGCGGCAATAATCAAGCAGCGGCTCCTGCCGGTAGTTGCTAACTGTTTTGAAAGGAAACCGATGGGGGCATCAGCATAATCTGATTGCCCCCATTTTTGAAAGAGGTATTCAGCATGGTTTGGAAACATCATATTAACGGTTTATTCGGAAAAGCCATTTTGGCACTGGGGCTTGTTTCTATTGTGCCGGTTTTTCTGATTGGTTGGCACGTGCTGAATATAGACAGACAGGTTTTACAAAAAGAAATCTACGAAAAACAACATACCATCGCTCATCGCATTGCGTATGCGGTATCGGAAGAAGTAAGCAAGCAAATACAATTTTTCTCTATTTTTGTGGAATTGCATACCGATTTTGACGAACATCCCGGTTTGGATCAGCATGATTTAGATTTTTTACTGCAAAAAAACGAATATCTTTCTTATGTGGGTATCATGGATGTCGACGGGAAAATACATCTCTCCGCAGGGAAAATGACAGATCCGGCCGTGGCTATTCCCAATATAGTGGCTATCGTGCCTGCCAGTGCCGAATCGGAGAAAGTTTATATCGGTTCTGTAGAGCGTTTTAATTCCCATTTATATGAATTTATGGTCTTCCCGTTCAAAGTAAAGGGGAACCCCGCGCAAAAACGTCACTTATTAATTGCGGAGATTAATTTAGATTCTCTGGAGCAAATATTGACCGATCAACCGTTTGAGAATATGATGACGATCGTCCTGTCGGAAGAGGGGACGCTGATGGCTTCTTCTCCTTTGGATAATCGGTATCTTGCTAACGGGATTTCGGAATCTTTTATTAAACAATTAAAAGCCATGGAAGTTACTTCCAATAAACATATGCTCAGGCTCAATGGAACGGAGGTAATGGTCAGCGGGGCTCATGTGCCTTTATTAAACTGGGAAGTGTATGTCTTACGTCAGGCAGAAACCACTTCGGCTTTATTAAAGGAAATTCTCTTCCATTCTTTCGGTAGTGTATTGCTGATTATACTGGTCATGATCGTTTTCATTTTGGCTGTAGGACATTGGGTTTTAAATCCGATTGTCCGCCCGCTTAAACGCCTGCAAGAAGTAGCCATCAAGTTTGAACGGGAAGATGATTATATGCCTACCGAAAAAGATTTAATTATTCCCAATAATGAAATCGGAGAGTTGGCCCGTGTGTTTCTGCATATGGCAGTCGTGTTGGGAGAGCGCAAAGCCGCCATTCTGGCCGCCCAAAAGAGACTTGAATCAAGTAATGCAGAACTAGAACACCGTGTGCAAGAACGCACTCAAGAACTCAATCAGGCCATGGAAGATTTGGTGAAAGCGGAGCGTTTATCTACAATCGGGCAGATGGCTTCTATTATCAGCCATGAAATCCGCAATCCGTTGGCAGTAATCAGTAATGCAACCCGTTTAATTAAAACCGTACATCCGCCCACGGAACCGAAGTTGATTAAGCAATTTTCTATTATTGAAGAAGAAATACAACAAGCCAATCATATCATTGGGGAAGTACTGGGATTTGCGCGCAGCAGAGATATGATTTTAAGTGTGATTGATGTAAATCATTATTTGCAAGAATTATTATTGTCTTTCCCGGTGCCTGTTAATATTCAATTAACGTCGGATATTGACCCTGCAGATGCCAAACTGAAAGTAGACGTGGAGGAATTAAAACAGGCTATTCGCAATTTGCTTTCCAATGCGGTTGAAGCCATGCCGGAAGGGGGGACGATTGTATTGGGCAGCCGGGTAGGCAAAAAAGTGGTATGTATTTATGTGGCGGATGAAGGACCCGGCGTATCGGAAGAAATAAAGGCTAAGATTTTTAATCCTTTTTATACTACCAAAGCACGTGGTACCGGTTTAGGTTTGGCAGTCGTGCGCAAGGCCGTGTCTCGTCATCACGGCAAGTTGTTTATTTATAACCGTCCGGAAAAGGGATCGGTTTTTGCGATTTATTTACAGATTTACCGTAAAATAGGAGATACTCATTATGGACCAGCACGTTAAGATTTTAGTTGTAGATGATGATAATAACCTGCGTGAAACATTGGCGGATTTGTTGGAAATTGAAGGATACCGCGTATATCAAGCGGGAAACGGCAAGGAATGTATTGATTTGGTTTCCTCGGAGTTTTTCAGCGTAATTTTAATGGACTATAACTTGCCGGACGAAACGGGGCTTGATTTAATTCGCAAGATACGCGGTTTTAACCAAGAGAGCCAAATCGTAATGATTACGGCCTATGCTTCTTTAAACTCCATTATGGAAGCCATGAAAGAATCTGTTTATGATTTCCTTATTAAACCGGTAGATTTCGATTACCTGAAACGCACTATTCATCGGGCCTTGGATAAATACTTTTTGGAACAAAGTAACAAACAGTTATTGGCGCAGTTGCAAGCACGCAATGCGGATTTGGACCGTTTGAATAACATGAAATCAAAATTCTTTTCCATTGTCTCGCATGACTTGTCCAATTCACTGATGACTTTGAAAATGAGTTTTGATATGCTTAAGCGCAAAATGACTCCCGATGAAGAACAAACCAAAAAAATGTCTTACATGGATGAAAGTATCGGGCAAATTGAGCATTTGATTAAGGATCTGGTGGACTGGGCGGCTATTGAAAAAGGGAAACTGCGCATTGAGAAAAATAACTTTGAGTTGACCGCCAGCATGAAAAAGACCACCGAAATTTTCAAAGATAAAGCCAGTAAGCGCAATATCGAAGTGACTTTTGAAAGTAATGAAAGCATACCGGTTTTTGCTGACGAAAAGCGTATCCGCCAAGTTATTTCCAATATGTTGGAAAATGCGGTGCGTCATACGCCCGATGGCGGAAAGATCAAAGTAGTAGTTAGCAAATTAGATGAAAAAAATGCTAAAGTATCGGTAACGGACTCCGGGGATGGAATTGATCCGGAAAAAGCACCTTCTTTGTTTACAAGTTTTACGCAAGTAGGTGATAAAAACCGCGTGGGCCGTTTGGGGTTGGGATTATCGATTGCTAAGGATATTGTAACCAATCACGGCGGGCAGATTTGGGCGCAAAGTCAAGGCCTAGGTTTGGGGGCTTGTTTTGCGTTTACTTTGCCTATCGGCGGAAATTAAAAAATGGAGTGGCATATGCCAGCAAAAAAGAAGAAGATAACTATTTTAATTGCAGATGATCAAACTTTGTTTCGGGAAGGGATCAGAGACGTGCTGAGCAATGAAAAATGGTTGGAAGTAGTAGGGGAAGCCGCAGACGGTCTGGAAGCAGTCGCTCTGGCCAAAAAATTAAAACCGGATGTGGTGCTTATGGATATTAAATTGCCTAAACTGGACGGTATATCCGCTACCAAAAAAATCCATGAGGCCGCACCGGAGGTAAATGTGCTGATGTTGTCTTCTTTTGAAGATGAAGCACATGTGTTAGACGCTATACAATCCGGGGCGAACGGTTATTTGTCCAAAATGTTACCGGCGGCGGAACTGGTTAATTCCATCAAAACATTTACCGCAGAAGGGCTGATGATCCCGCAACAAATGATGGGCAAACTGCTGCACGGTTTGCGCAGTATGGGACAATCGAATTTGCCCACACAGGCTACTTTGACCAAAACGGAAATCAAAGTGATGGATTTACTGGGAAAGGGGCTGAGCAATAAGGAACTGGCCAAAGCCTTAAACTGTAGTGTTAAAACAGTTAAAAACCATTTGAACAGTGCGTTTCACAAATTGGGTGTCAGCAGCCGCACCGAAGCAGTGGTCAAAGCCATTGAACAAGGCTTAATTTCTTCGGAAGGGACCCATTTTGTAGAGGACGAGGACGAAGAATAAATGAAACTAAGCCGTTTCAAAAGTCTTTGGCATCAAGTACGCCGGCGTAAAGGACAAGCCAGTATCGAATATGTCCTTATGCTGGGTAGTATTTTGGTGATATTTTCTGCTTTTGTAACGGCGTTTCACACAGATATTGTACGTTGGTTTTTTATGTTTGTGGGGCAAATGATATCTAAATGATGCATATACCGAATCAAATAAAAAAGGTCGTACAAAACCGGCGCGCGCAAATTTTGCTGCCGGCGGTAATGCTTGCGCCTATTTTTATTTTGGTGGTATATTTATTGTTTGAAACCTCCAAGTTATCCATGACAAAAGTGCGTCAGCAATTTGCCTTAGATAACGGAGCCTATTCCCAAATGTCGAGTACCAGCGGTTTCTTAAACGCGGTGGCGCAGGTGAACGGTCCTTTGCCTTTCCGCGTTATGCAAAGCGGAAACTTCGGTTACGAACTGCCGCCGAAAGCAAATTTACCGGACAAAAGTAACCCGCCCACTATTTTTGATGCTTTTTATATGGCGGGGGCTTTCCCGGCGGCCGGTCCCAACAAAGGCAAAACGGGAAAGAACGGAGCCGTTACGCAGTTTGTTCCTTCACCTGAAGATGATGATTGGGGATTTGCTTATTACAACGGAACCCGTGAAAATTGGAATAAAGAAGATCCTTCTCCCTCACTTAATAACGGGGATGACAATGAGGATGATAAAGGTACTTACGTAATGACCAATAAAAAGGTGGCGGATAATTATTTCTTCAGCGCCACGGGTATAGCATTGGAAAACATCCGCACTTATTTAACCACTTATATACGTTTGGGCGGTGTTTATAAGGCACAGGCTTATTCGTATAAAGATACCGTTAATAAAAGCCGCATGTTCCGGGAAAGTTATTTCTTAAATACCAAAGACTGTACGCGCAAAGACTGCGGGAAACAAGCCGCTGCTACGTTGGACCGTTTTATTTTGGAAACCGAACCCTTTGAAATTACCGAAACCATGCGTTTTTACGTAACGGCGGACTATGGCGGCGCCAATGAAAAAAGCGGAAAATATCACAGCGGTTCGTATGCCATTCCGATTAAACCGATGGAAGACTTAAAAACAAATATATTTCAATTTGCTTACTTAACACCCAAGAGCCGCAAACAATTAAAACAACTGGCCAAAGGGGTTGTGCTTAAGCAAAAATATCAATTGCCGGAAAACCGTTTTAATATTAATTTGACGCAACGGTATCATCCGTACGTGCGTAACTCGGTCATTTTAAGTTGTCCGCGCCGCAGTAATAATTGTATATGGCCTAATCCCATTTCAAAGTACAGCGTAAAGGTGGGTGTATGAGAAAAATATCTTTTTCCAATCGAGGACAAGCCACCACGGAAGTTGTGTTATTATTTCCGATCTTGGTGATTTTTATCATCTTTATTATCAAGATTTTCGGCCTGCTCGTTTTGACCCAAAAAATGGAAATTGCCGGGTTTTATGCTGCGCGTCGTTTTCAATTGCAATCACATATGACCGACTTTCTGCAACGCTGGGATCGCCGCTACTTAGAGAAAGATATTAAAAAGAAAGTAGAAAACTATTTAGGTTTTAATAATCCGGGCATGAAGCGGTTGCTCAGTTTGCGCAGTTTGACCCTCAAGATCAACCGGTCCGGTACTTGGACACAAGTTAAAATGACGGTGCGGACTGCGCCTCCGCGGATTAAATTTTTGTGTAAATACGATAAGTTGCAATTATGTAAAAATGACCAAAATTGTTTAACGGGTTTTGCCTATCTGTGTGAAACAGGGGGCGAAATTGAGGTCATTAAATATGTAGGCCCCAACGAGCGGGTATTGCCGTGGCGTCGTCCGGAGAACAGATAGTATATCCGGTTTTTCGAAGGTTTTCTTCGGGAAACCGAGCCTTAAAATATTTTTTAAAATAGGGCTTGACAAAGGGCTTTTAAGTGTTTATACTAATGATATAAGATGGTGCGAAAATAAACTCTGTGTATGAGCGTAGGCAAATGCCTAACGGGTCAGCAAGAGTGGATTTTTATATATGAGTAAGGAGAGAATATGTTCAATTTATTTAAGAATAAAACAAAGGTGAAAGCGGGCAAACAAACACAGTCTGCCGATAAACCCAATGAAAAACGAGAAAGTCCGCTGGTAGCCTTAAAAGGTTCTTGGAAGAAATTAAATTCCATGGACCGTAAACAAGCGTACACCTGGGGCGCTATTGTTTTAGTGGGATTTGTGGCCCTGTTGTTTTTAGGTTCGGCGGCATCTTCTTCCGATCCGGAAAATTTCTCCGATTATGAATCTCGCGGTTACGATTTAGCCAATATGCCTTTTTCCAGTGATGAAGCGGAACAATATTTACTGGCTTCCAAATACCCGGATATGCAAGACGTCAAGACAACCGGTTTGTATTCCGAAGAAGAAAAGGCAGCCCGCCAAGCGGAAGACGCAGAAGAAGCCGATGACGAAGACGAAGATCATAATGAAGAAGGCGGAGCCAATAATTACCGGGACGGCCGCTACGGCGGTAGTAGCGGTGCTTACGCAGGCGCTCGCGGCGGACGCGGCAGCGGCACCAAAACCCAAGTGGAGAAACTGAACAGTTCCAGCCTTAAAGGGGGCGGCAGAGGGTCCGGCATGAGTGGTACTTTCGGTCCGCGCGGTGACTTTTCCAATTTTAAGAGCCAAAATAAAGGATATGATAAAGCCCCGGCTATGGGCCCGGGTAGCGGGGATGCGCGGAAGGCTTTGTATCAAGTCTCACAAGGAAGCCGTGCCGCGGCGGGTCTGAAAGATAACAAATTGGCCAACGCCAAAAAAGCCATGATAGGCGGTACTATTGACGGGAGCAAGGCCTTTACGGACACGGGTGTAAATTTAGGGGATGCCAAAGGCTTAAATTTAGATACCAATGCTCCTATAGCCACCCCGGGTTTGAGCGGACTGGATGATGCCTTAAAAAATGCCAAAGAAAATGCGGAAAAAGAGGATAAACAAGAAGAAGAAAAGAGTTTCTTGGAAGAATTAGGGGAAAAGGCTTTAACCATGATCGTGGAAGGGGCGATCAATTTAGCCACTTCTGTCGGTCAGCAAATGCTTTCCAATTCCGTAAATGCTTGGCAAATGGAAGCACGCGCACAAAACGCGGGTTATTATGAAGGTGGTCTTCAAGCGACGGATCAATACAAAGCATACGGGCAGGCTATGGAAAATTATCAGCAACAACAAATGCAATATCAAGCTAACTTAGCAGAATATAACCAAAAAATGGAAACTTATGATCCTATGTCCGGATTGCTGCCCCCTGTAAAACCGACCGAACCGGTTAAACCCTCTTCTACTGTTCCGATCAATATCGGCGGTCAAAGTGTGAACGTTGATTTAAGTGCTGTGCCGACGGACGGGAGAGCCGCCAAAAAATGGGGCAGTTGGGATGATAGTAAGAAAGTAGATTGGATATTACACAATGATGCTAATGTTTCCAATGCCATTAATATAATCGGAGAAAATGCCAAGATGAACAGCGGTTATGGCTATGGTGGTTATGGCGGTAACGGTTACGGTTATGGCGGGAACACGTATAATAGTGGTAGTCACGGTGACCAAATTTCGTATGGTGGCGGAAATGTATATGGCCGCTTGAGCAACAATGGTATGACATTAACTACGCAAGATGGAAGAACGTTCAATAATACAGGTACGGCCAGTGAGCCTAATTGGGTATTAGTAGGTAAGAAGTAGAATCATTCGATTTTAGGAGGCAATTATGAACTTAATTAAAATGATTTTAAACAACACGGGCAAATGGGGGCTTTCCGCCGCGCAGACCGCCGGCATTTTAGCCGCCACCACCGTGGGGGTCATCGGAGTAGGTATGATGATGACCGGCTCTTCGGATGTCAATCCGGACACGGCATTTTCATCCAACGATGACAATTACGTCTATGTAACCGGCAATACCAGCGGTATGTACCACGGCGTGGGCTATGTTGATGCACAAGATGCCGACGGCGGTGAAATTCGCTCTGCCATTCGGGTCAAACAATCACGCTCTTTACAACTGATGGAAGAAGACTCTATGAAGCAACCCGAACCGGTTAACCCTTCCAATGATGATGCAGATGAAATTATGCAAGCCTATAAAATGGACGGTGCGCAAAATACAGGCTTGAACATGGGAAATAAAGGTTTTGTAGATAGCGGCAACCCGGGCAAAGGAGATTTGAGCGCCTTGCAACAACAAATGGCCGATATGCAAGCCATGATTGCCAGTAAGCAGCAAGAAGCCGGTGCGGCAGCCTCGGCCGGGAAATTGCCCGAAGGGGTAAGTCCGGAAGGTTTAATCGGGCCGGACGGTAAGCCGGTCAAAATCGGTCAACTTGACCGTAATGGCGGTATGGCCGGTGCCGGTGGCGGTTCATTCGGTGCGGAAGGTTTACGCCCGACCGGAGTCAATCGCTCTAACGAAGTACAAACCCCGCAAGGAGCCGACAGCCCTTCTATTCAAAGTACCACCCCGCGTACGGCCCAATATGACGGCGGCCGCGATGCCGTTATTGAAGCGGGTAAAGAGTATCGTGTAAAAGGAGAGGATGAAGTAGAACAATACCTCAAATTCTCGGCTGAATTAGCCAAAGACGGTAACCGCTCTGCCAACGCGGTAACGCAGTTTGCTTTAGCCGGAAGAGGCAATAACGGAATCATGATTGTCGGTGGGCAAGTTACTACAGGCGGAGCCAGTTCTTCTGATTTTGAACAGGTTGCTTCCGTTCCGGGGAAAATTGGTGAAAATGCACTGTTGACGCAATTTGCGGAAGAAAAATCTAAATTGAGAGACGCCTTGGAAGAAGAAGCCAAAAAATTGCAAGAGTCATATGAAAAACTTCATAATGGCTGGGGGTGGATTCCGATTGTGCATGCTATTAAAGTCATAAAAGCGCGGAAACGCTTAAAAGAACAAGTCGAAGAAATGGACAAAAAAGTCAATGGTTTCAAGAAACAGTTCAAAGATCATCCGATGTTAGAGGATAATATGAATGAGTTCTTGGATGTTGTCGGAGATATCCGCAGCAGTATGGAAAGAAAAGATTTGTTCAAATATTGGGGAAAAAGTAAAGAAAAGCCGATGAATGCATTTGATAAGAAAGCCAACTTCTATTGGCCGGAACGTGCGGAAAAGAAGGACTAAAATTTTGGATATATGGGAGGCATTATGAAAATCTTAGAAATCTTGAAAAACCGTACCGGGGCTGTATCAGGTATGCGTGTGGCTGTGATGGGCGTCATGTTGACCAGTTTGGCATTGACTGTCTCAAGTTACTTCCAAACTCCGGAAGTGCCGGATCAACACGAAGTACGCCGCATAGCCGATATTATTAACCAAAACGGCGCTTTACCTGCCGAATATGCGGGTATTGAACAAAGTTTTTCCGGCAAGTTGGCCTTGGCCTCTGCCCAAGATGAACAAGACTTCCTCAGCCAATTTGACGGCGGGGATGCCGCAGTGGCCAATGTGGAAGCCATGAAATTCAGCGGCCGCACCTTAGGCCGCGGAGAAGTAGGCCTGGGCATGGGCGGCAATGAAGCCACTGATTTGGGGGGCGGCGTAAGCGGCGGAGAGGTAAATGATCCGTCTGCCAATGTGCGCGGTGCTATTAAAACCAAAGCCAACGGACAAGGACAAAATGCCGGTACGGAAGGGGAAAAAGAGGAAGGCGGTAATAAGGTAAATAAGTTAACCTCTGCCACCATGGCGCGTGCCTCCGGCGGCGGTAGTTCTGCCTCTTTCGGTTCTCGTGGCAGCGCTTCTTCTTCTACGGGGGGCCGTGTCGCTAACGGGGCCGTGGGAACGAACCCGGTGTCTCCTGTCAATATGCCGGATGTAAATGCGCTCAGCGGCTCTATGCCTACCGGCAGTGCGGCTTTTGTGAAATCAAACAACAATTTCCGGGATCCGTCCTATAAGCCTTCTCGCGATGATTTCAAAGCGCACCGTAGCGGAAATGTCCAAATGTCCAAAGAAGCGGATGATTTGAAATTTATTTCCAAAACTTCTGCCGCAATGGCCAAAAAACGTTTCAAATCAGATAACGAAGCCGTTACCACCGCCTTTATGGGTGCCCGCGGTACTACCATTACCTACGATGATCCGGGTGCTTTTGAAAGCAAAAGCAGTTTGGGTGATTTTGACGAAGGGGAATATACGGCTGATAGCGTGGAAGAAGCAGTACAAGAAAACACTGCAAATATTGAAGATGAAGGAACCAAACGTTTAGTGGCTCGTACTCATTTGTTAAATATGTTTGCTGCATTATTACCTATGGTTCTTGGAGCATTTTTCACAATTGCCGCATTGGTATCCACTGGCTATGGAATGGCGGGTGCGTGGATTTTGGCAGGGACCATGTGGGCTTTCTGCGCCACTTTGCTTGGCTTTGCTATTGCTTATGGGGTCGCATACGGTCAACAAGAGGCCAGCCCGGCATGGACCTTTGGTGCGCTTGCATTAGTAATGGCGGGCATTATCGGTTTGGCTTTTGTGGATAAGGTTGCTACGTTTATGACAGGCCTTGCTGACAAAATCGGCGGTTGGTTTGGTCTTGAGCCCGGATCTATGTCGCACATTTTGGGTATGGGCGGTCAATTAGGCGGCATATTCGGCTTTGGTAAGGAAGTAGTAACCTCTATTAAGGACGGTAGTTTTGAAAAACCGGAGTCCGAGGAATAGGGTACTGGTATGGCAAATATTGATAAAACATTACGCAAAGTATTGGGTGTTACCCTATTTGTATGCTTGGTAGTCGTGTGGTTAGTGGTCGTTTTCCATACGAATGCCCAAATGCGGCAAGGGGAGCGGGAACTGATTTACTTGCAAGCCCGCCAACTGGCCACACAAGAGCGCAAGCAACGATTAGACGATTATAAAAAACGCTTGGCACAGCAACGACGTACTCAAGAGTACAACCAGCAAAGCCGAGTGGTAGATTATAACCAGTAAGAGACGGTTTGACATTTAACTGTCAGGGAGTTTTTATGAAACAGGAAGATAACAAAATCAATAAGTCACCACAACAAAAGAAACCCTCCGTTTCTGTTGCGGCTTCGTCTGCGTCCAAATCTGCGGCGGCCAAGGCGGAAACAGTTTCCAAAAATACCGAGCAACACCGCGGTAAAAAGAAATGGTTGCTACTGCTGCTTGTTGTCTTCCTGTTTGGTACTGTACTGTTTGTGCCGGCCGCGCGTATTCCCGGGTTAAGCGGTTTATTGGCGCGGTTTGGCTTGTCTGCCGAAGACGTGCAAAACCAAAGTGTAGGCAGTGCTCTGCGCATGGGGTGGCAGAATAGGGACAATTCTTTGTTCTATGCCAAGGGCGGTAACGGCGGTTTTGAAGATATTCAAACCGGCCGATCCTCACTTGAAAAGCAACAAGTAGCCACGCAAGCCGGCGCAACCTCTGCCGGCAGCAGTGCGGAAAGCAGCAATTCGGATTTGTTTAATTTGCGTGCGGTAAACGCTTATAAACGCGCGCACGGGCAAGCGGCAGATGCTATGGTGGGGGCGGTGGCCTATCGTCCTAACGAGGAAGAAGAAGCCACCCGCGCGGCTTTGCAACGCACCCCTAGAGGCTGGAGCGCAGAGGCTCAAGAAGCCCAAGCCCAAAAGAATTTACAAGAAGTCTTTTTCGGTGCGGACGCTGACTTACAAACCCGCACGGAAATCGAACGGGAAAACGGAGTCGGCAATTCCGCAGATACCGCCAAAATGTTGGCACAGTCCGATATCGTGGGCGCGGCCCCGGTGAATTTGTTTGCAGTCCCGGTCGGCAAAGCCGCCGGCATGCGCGAAATTTCTTTGCAAAAATCACCGGACAAAGGCAAGGAACAATCTACCGGACTGACTAAAATGTCCGTCGGATTAAGCGCCGGAAATAAATCGGAGCGGGATTTGGCTTATGTGTGGTTGTACAGTTCTCTGGGCGAAGAAGTAAAGCCGTTAATGCTTAAAAAACAATTAGCCACCGGCGGATATATGGCCATGAGCATTCCCGGCAAAATATATACGGCTGACGGCAAAACGTCGGGTTCTATTTTCCGCCCGCAGGAGATTGCTGTTGCCTTTGAAATGGAAGATAAACAGTTACTTTCTGATGAGGAATGCCGCGAACAAGTTAAAATCGCCAGTGAAGATATTCGCGATGTGTTGGATAATATGGCCACTCCGAAAATCAAAGCAATGCGCAAAGATATTCCCTTGAGTTGTCCCAAAGATTTGAATGATATTCAAAAGTGGATTGCCAATTTGGGAGACGCCCAAAACGATACCGCCGTTTCCAAAACATTGGTCGGTCATTGTAAGACCATAGACGAGATTTATAAGACCATGAACAAATTGTGCAAAATCGAATCTCCGCAGCGGGGTCTTTGCGCGGCAGATAAGTTGCAGAATTATGCTAGTGACCTTACCGAAAAATGCGGCGCTTTGGAAGAATTGCTTGCAAAACATGATACCCAACTGGATCTGTTAAAAACGGCCGAACAGAATAAAAAAGACGCAGATGATTATGTGGCAAGTTTGCAGGATGAAATCGAGGCCTTAAATAGAGACTTGGACGATAATTTAAGACCTGCTTTGGCCGCTGCCCAAAGTGCGCCCGAACCGGATACGGCATTAATTGCGCAGTTACAGGCAGAAATAACCGAAAAAGAAGGGATACTGGGGGGTAAGCAAAAGGAATTGGCGGAGGTTGCTATTCCGCAGCAAACAGCCGCAAACAATTCGTTCGGGAATAAAAAGAAAGATTTCGGTGAAGCGTTGTTTAATTACAATGACAAGTTTTTTGAGATTTACGGCAAAGGTGGGGAAGATCCAAACGGGAGAAACAAACTGAAATCTGCCTACCAGAGTATGTTCGGTACGTGCGGAGAGGTTTCCTCTACCAAACATTATGCCGGGGTAGGTTTAGTAGATACCGTGAAAAGAGAAGGGGTCATTACCAGTTTCAATATGGTTATTGGCGAAAATGATGTGGAAGATGCCGGTAAGGACTTCTCGGAGTGGAATCCGTTCTTCTCCACCATGTCCGGGAGAGTCTCCAGTTCTGACGTGGATGGAAAAGACGTCTTGATCCAATTGGTGGAAAAACACAAATAGGGTCTTGACAGAATGGGGAAATATTCTTTTAATATTAGTATGGGGGTATTGCGCCCTTAGATTTGTTGTAGTTGTAACAGACGTGAAGTGTAGTAGCAGTTGTTTCGGCCTTGCCGTGTCCGAGCGGCCGGTAAGACCCAGTGGTAAAATCCGCCTGGTTGTATAAGGCGGAAACCGATAAGGAGAAATCTTATGTCTGAGAACAAAAAAGATTCATTCACGTTCAGCGATAAGATTAAAAACAGCAAGCCTGCTTTTAATCCGTTCTCTAAACGTGCGTCCAAAATCGGCTCCAATGGCAAACCGAAAAAGACGCTCTTTGAGCGTACGCGCCGTGATGCTCCGTTCTTGGTTGCCGGCGCGGCGGCCTTGCTGATGTTGCCGTTTTTGTATCAATACAGCGGTACAGTAGATGACGGTACCTCTGTTACTCCGGGTTTAGTACAAGATGACTTCACCCCGGAACGTTTCGCGTATGACCCCGGTATGGGAGATGGTGAAATTGCCCAAGTGACGGGTTTGGATCCCATGAGTTTAATTAAACGCTTAGGGGAAGAAGAACCTACTCGTCAGGCGGCCATGCACGACGATATTGACGATTATGTCCCGCCTTCTCGGCCGTCCCGCCAACCGGTGACGCCGACGTATCGCAAAGAAGCCCCGGCAGCAACCCGTGCGGCTTTCCAACGGACTCCGAACCCGACCAAGATCAATGAATTGCGCGGTGCTTCTCTTAATGCCCGCGGTGGTGGCGGTATCGGCAGCCGTTTCGGCGGTGCGAACTTGAAAGCGGCGGCCAGAGAAAATTCGGGTCCTGCTCCTAAGAGCGGTACGAAACCGGTTTCTTTGACTCCGTTACGCGGCGCGGCTAATCCGTCTCGTTCTTATTTCGGTGGTCAAGGTAGTGCGGCCCAAGCACGTGCTTCTCGTGAAGCCATGGGCAAAGCCGATGCTACGTTGGCTATTAAAGACGCTCTGTATAGCCCCATCGAAAACCGCAAATTAGGCGGTTTAGGCGATGGCGTCTTTGCCGCAGGTGGCGGCTCCGGTCCGATGAACCGTACCTTCAGTGCCAAACCGTTGCAACCGTGGTGGTTTGACATGATGAAGCAACAAGAAATGGAAAAATGGAAATGGAAATATTTCTTGTTCCGCAAACCGTTAGCCGATGGTATTGCCAAGATTATCGGTGATTTGTTCGGTTGGTTATCCGGATACCTGAGTTGTTGGGCTACCGGTACGGATGACTGGTCTATGGGTAAAGGCGGTCCTCAACCGGCTACTCCCGGAACCCCGGGCGGTTGTAAAGTGTTTGGTGAAGATGCTAACTTCATTACTATGGAAGAGTATTGTTCCACACACGCGACCGAATTAGCCTGTAAGAGTGAAGACGCATTTAAGAATACCTGTAAAAACGGTGGCTTCGACGGCAATGACAAGAATAAATGGGTAGATGGTGAACCGGGCCATGGTGCCTTAAGCCGTTGGGGCGTTCGCCGCAATTGTATTGACGGGTATCAAGGTAAATTCGAAGGAATTACCCGTGCGGTGGCTGCATATGGTTGTGATAAGTTAATCATCAACAAAACCTTCAAAGTAGTAGGTGAAGGAAAAGCCGCCAAATGGAAACATGCTTACCATGCTGTGATCGTGGAGAACATGGAAATCGAAGATAGTTTGGGTAACAAGAAACCGTTGTGTTCTCCGTATGTGTATCAAAACAAAGGCCGTGCCGTTTCCGGTGGCGGTGATACTGATATGCGCAGCAGAAAAGGCAATAAGTATAAACTGGAACGTGAGGTATTGGACCAAAACGGCGAATACAGAGGTGATGTGGTCCAAACTGCATACGCTAAGAGAGTTTATACCAGAGCCTATAGACCGAATGGTACGCAAGTAGATCTTACTCCGGGTGAGCCGGGTAGAGCCATCATATCGCCCAATGACCTTGGGGATGCTTACTCAGAGATTGGTTCCGGTGTGTACGGAGGCTGTGTGATTTATGTGGCAAAAGGAGATACCTTTAATCATGCCTTGTATGAACGGGATGTCACTACCGTGTTAGACCGTGAAACGGGCGGAAAAGGTAAAGAAATTTTTGCCAAATTGCATCCGATCATGATAGAAGGTTATATCATGAAAAACAAAATGGCAAACGGCCGTTACGGTTTGCCTCCCATGGATGTCATGCCGATGCAGTTTGCAGACTTCATGAATCTATACGTGGAAGAACCTGTATCTGACGGTAAAGCCGTCAAGAAGGCATGTCCTTGGGCCGGGTTTAATATTACTGCAAATTCCATTGTACGCCCGTTAGATATTGAGGCAGACTTGGCTTTTGACAGTAAATATAAACCTTCAGATGATATTGAAGTTATTGTCAACATCTATAAAGAGGAAGGCGGTACACCTGAGATTACGTTCGGAGTGGACAGTTATCCTGCCTTGCTCCCGGTGGGTCCGTGCCCCGGCAGAGTATGCCACTATAAGTTAGGGCAAGCCCAAGCCGAGGAATTCGCCTCCTTATTTAACGGTGCAACCAAAGATAACCCGATCACAAAACGGGTGGAATGGGTAGCAACGGATAAGAATGATCCAACTAAGGTATCGCACAGTGAAACGACGTATTCTACCAAGAAACCGATTCCTGTGGAGCCTTATGATCCGGGCAAGCAACCGCAATGCTCTACAGATAAGAGACAGACGATTGCCGGTACGAATTGTACGATCACTGTACCCTGTGTGGAAGGTGAGTACAAGTTCGAAGATATGACGCAAAGCGAAGGTTGTAGAGACGGCAGTTTAGACGGCAAAACGTTCTTAACGTTAGCCAGATCTATGGCCACCGTTGCGGCTACCAAAGATAAGATGACCTTTAAGACATCTTTGATGGGAGCGTGGACGGAACCGTCCGGTACGGATGTGCTCTATCAGAAATTTAATTCCCAAGATGACTTGGTGAAATTAAATGCTGCTGCAGCGGATACCAGCACCACGACGGCTGCTTACGATTATGTAAAGAGCGTCATTGATGCCTTCCATGCAGATCCGACCAATGCGGATAAGGTCTTACTGGATAACGTACCGGAAGCGGTGCCTGCGGCGCAATTTGTGGATGCGTTGAACTTGGCCTTGCAGATGAATCAAAATGCCAAAGTGTCCAAAGCCGCTGTATGTTCGTTTGCTCGCGGTATCGGCCATGTAAGCCGCGCCAAAAAAGCAAACTCCAACATGCATAACTACTTCGGTGCGGTAGCCATCTACGTCGGTGTAGATTCTGCCTATTATCCGAGCGGACAAATCCAACGCAATGATAATGGCGGTGTTGTCGAAGATGATCGTTTCAGAAAAGCGCCGTATCGTTGGACTCGTTATCTGTTTGATCAATACCATTGTATTGACAGCAAGGCGCGCGGTATGATTGAGGCGGCCCGTGTGGAAACGCCGAACGGAGATATCTATCCGTTAGCCGCTCTGTTTGACGGAGATCCTCGCGTCAGTCCGATACCGGTCTGTAAGCAAGAGCAAGATCCTTCCGCTCCTTTGTGGGAATCGGGTAAGATAGCAGAAAATTATCGAGAGATCTATCGCCAAACTTACCGGAAGATCTTATTCGAAGGAACCGGTCAATGTGAGACCTTGCAAGGTGAAATGAATGTTGCCAATGCATTGGCTTACATGAAGAAAGTAATCGAATTAGGTCTTGATTATCAACCGGAAAACAATAACATTCAGGACGGAACAGGTAGATTAAATATGTCTAGATATGGCTATGGAGTCGACCCGTCCTAATAAGTGGTATTAAAGTTTGTAAAACCCCCGGAGAAATCCGGGGGTTTTTTGTGGTGCAATTTATCACGTTTGATCCGTCAAATTGCTATAATGTATGTATGAACGCGCGCGAAGAATGCGTCTTACAAATTCAAAATTTGCAAGTATCGGTCGGTTCGGCTGCTGCATCTACTGCAGTGGTAAGAGGTTTGTCCTACCAATTATCTAAAGGAAAAGTATTGGCGGTTGTGGGAGAATCGGGGTGTGGCAAAACCATACATGCCTTGTCTGTTCTGCGTATTTTGCCGCCGGGCGCGCATATTACGGGCGGGCAGATTTTATACCATGGCAAAGATATTTTAACTTTACCTGCAGAAGAACTTCGTCAATTGCGCGGGCAAAAAATTGCCATGATTTTCCAAGATCCGATGACTAGCCTAAACCCGATTCGCACCATTGGCAAACAATTAACGGAAACTATTTTGGCACACAAAAAATGCAGTAAACTGCGCGCACAAGCCACCGCCATCCGCTTACTTAAAAAAGTAGGTATTGCCGATGCGCGCAGACGTATGAAAGAGTATCCCTTTCAGTTTTCTGGCGGCCAGCGGCAACGCATTATGATTGCAATGGCCTTATGTTTAAAGCCTGATATTTTAATTGCCGATGAGCCTACTACCGCTTTAGATGTTACCATCCAAGCCCAAATTTTAAAACTCATTAAACAATTGCAAACCCAAAGCAATATGGCTGCCGTTTTTATTACGCATAATTTAGCCTTGGTGGCAGAAGTGGCAGATGAGGTGCTTGTATTATACGGCGGTTATTGTATGGAACAGGCTGCCGCCGCCGAATTATTTAAGCATCCTTTACATCCCTATACGCAAGGTTTACTGGCGTCTTTGGTTCACTTAAGCGGTCCCAAGCCGACGCATCTTTGCGCCATAGAAGGATATCCTCCGGCTCCGGGTATGCCTAAAGAGGGCTGCCCCTTTGCGCCGCGTTGCCCAAAGGCCACCGATAAATGTCATGCGCAACTGCCGCCTCTTTTTACCGAAGGCGCGCATGCGGTGCGTTGTTGGTTGCGGGAGGAAAGCAAATGACATTTCCGGTGGAAGTAAAAAATGTTTGCAAAACATACCGCAGCGGGGGGTGGTTAAGTGCGGGCAGTACCAAAACGGTTTTGAAAGATGTTTCTTTATCTTTACAAGCGGGGGAAGTGTTGGGCCTGGTGGGAGAGTCCGGCTGTGGCAAAACCACACTGGCCAAAATTATTTTAGGACTGGAAGATTATCAAAGCGGCTCTGTGAAAGTGGACGGAAAAGAATTAAACACGCTCAGTAAAGCCGATATGAAGCACTTGCGCCGCAAATTACAAGTGGTCTTTCAGGATCCCTACTCCAGTTTAGACCCGCGTATGACAGTACGGCAAATTATCAGTGAGCCTTGGGATATTCATAATTTGTATCGCAATAGAGCGGCGCGCGAAAAAATATTAAAGGAACTGTTGCAATCGGTAGGCTTGGATCCGGCTATGGCAAACCGCTATCCGCATGAATTTTCCGGCGGGCAACGGCAACGGGTGGCTATTGCGCGGGCTTTGGCCTTAGAGCCCGAAATTTTGGTAGCAGATGAGCCGGTATCTGCGTTGGATGTTTCGGTACAGGCACAAATTTTAAATTTGCTTAAAGAGATTAGTCGTAAACGTCGTATTAGTATGCTGTTTATTTCGCATGATTTTGCGGTAGCGCGCTTTTTATGCGACCGTTTGGCAGTTATGTATGCGGGAGAAATTGTAGAACAAGCAGAAACGGAAAATGTTTTATTTCAGCCGCAACATGATTACACCAAAAAATTATTGTCGGCGGTACCGAATTTACAAAAAACAATTCACTAAGGAGAATAAAATGGAAATAAAAATCAATGAAAAGAGACTATTAGATACCTTTTTAACGCTGGTGCGTATTGACAGTGAATCGCTGCACGAAAAAGATATACAGTGTTATGTGGCCGCGGAAATGAAAAAACGCGGTTGCCAAGTGGTGGTAGATAAAATCGGTAAAAAAATCGGTTCCACCGCCCAAGGAAATATCATTGCTACGTTGAAAGGAACGCGCCCGGGTAAACCCTTTTTCTTGTCTGCTCATTTGGATACCGTCCCTCCCGGAAAAGGGATTAAACCTATTGTGAAAAAGGACCGTGTAACTTCGGACGGAACGACCATTTTAGCCGGGGATGATAAAACCGGAGTGGCACTCATGCTGGAAATTGCGCAAGTATTAAAAGAACAAAAAGTAGCGCACCCGACTATCGAGTTTATTTTTACGCTTAACGAAGAACACGGCATGTACGGGTCTAAAAATTTAGACTATTCCAAAATCAAAGCCAAAGACGGTTTAATTATGGACCACGAAGAATTAAGTGATCTGTTAGTACGCGGACCGGAAGTGGTAGATTTTATTGTGGAAATTACGGGAGTTACCGCCCATGCGGGGGTTGCTCCGGAAAAAGGTATTTCCGCTTTGGAAGTAGCCGCTAAGGCACTGAGCATGATGAAACTGGGCCGCATCGATAAAGAAACCGTTTGTAATTTCGGAGTTGTTTCCGGCGGGCAGGTAACCAATGCGGTCATGCCGAAATTATCTTTGCTCGGTGAAGCGCGCAGTTTAAGCCATGTTAAATTACAAAAGCAAGTCAAACATATGAAAGATTGCTTTGCCAAAGCCGCCAAACAATTTGTTAAAAAAGTAGACGGTAAAACCATTCGACCGGTGATTGATATCAAAACGCCGCTTCGCTACGGGGCTTTGAATGTGCCGGTTACCGCCCCGACGGTTAAACTGGCGTTGGCAGCCGCTAAAAAATACGGTATTAAGATGAAACCCGTTTCTTCAGGCGGCGGCTGTGATGCCAATGTACTTTGCCAACATGGTTTGGTGGCTCCCAATTTAGGCCTAGGCGTGCGCAACTGTCATACTCCGCGGGAATATGTGGATTTGGCAGAGTATTACACGGCTTCTAAAATTGTGTTGGATATTCTTCTAAACTATAAATAAATTATGCTGAAGTATATTTTGCGAAGACTTCTTCTTTTGCCGCTCGTGGTGCTGGGTGTAACGTTTTTGTTATTTTTCTTAACGCAACGTTTAAGCCCGGAAATGCGCGCGTCTTTGTATATCAAAGATCCGCGGCAAATGGGCGCATTGGAAGAAGTCATTGCAAAATACGGACTGCGGGATAATTTATTTAAGCAATACGGTCGGTGGTTAGGGCGTGCGCTGAGCGGTGATTTGGGATACAGCCAAAGTGCCAATATGCCGGTGGCCAAGGCCATTAAAGAATATTTGCCGGCTACGGTACAACTGGCTTTGGTGACCATTGTACTGGTGGTATTTTTCGGCGTATGGTTTGGGGCAATTTCAGCAGTTAAAAAAGATAAATGGCAAGATCATTTGGCGCGTCTGATCAGTGTGGGGGGATTTTCTTTACCTATCTTTGTGCTGGGGCTACTGCTGCTGATGTTATTTTATGGGAAATTAGGTTGGTTTCCTCCGGGAGGATATTCTCTTTCTACAGATGTGGCTATTCATTTGCCCAGTTTCCATCATTACACCGGGTTTTTATTGATTGATTCTTTGCTCAATGGAAATATAAAAATTTTTGTAGATGTTTTGCGGCATTTATTTTTACCGGCTTTCACTTTGTGTTTGGGGTCTTTTGCGCTTATGGTGCGGGTGATGCGCTCCTCTATGTTAGAAGAACTTAATAAAGATTATGTTCGCACCGCGCGTGCCAAAGGGCTGACCGAACGGGCCGTTATTTACCGTCATGCGGGTAAAAACGCCATTATTCCGGTGATTACACTAGCCGGGATACAGTTTATCCGGCTGCTGGGCGGAACGGTGATTGTAGAAACGATTTTTGATTATCCGGGTATCGGACGTTTTGGGGTAACGGCGGCACAACAATTGGATATTGCGGGTATTATGGGATTTTCACTGATGGTAGCGGTATTGTTTGTATTGGGAAATTTAGTGTCGGATATTTTATACACGGCAATAGACCCGAGGATTAAACTTAATGAATAATTCTATTTGGCAACGTATTTTGAAAAACAAAGCCTCTTTATGCGGCTTTGTCCTTGTGGTATTTTTTGCTTTAGTTGCCCTATTTGCTCCGGTATTGGCTCCCGCTAAAACCGCCAATCCGTATCAACTACCGCAAAGCAGTTATGATATTACCCCGCAAGGACCTTCCGCGCAACATTGGTTCGGTACAACCGAACAGCAATATGATTTGTACTACGGCGTAATTTGGGGGACGCGTTTGGCGTTTAAAATTGGAATTACGGTTACTTTTTTTGCCTTTTTAATCGGCCTTTTTCTGGGGGCTGCTGCGGCTTATTTCGGCGGCAAAATAGATGAAATTATTATGCGGTTTACGGATGTGGTGTTTGCCGTACCGTCACTGGTTTTGGCTATGGTAATTGCTGCCATGCTGGGGCCGGATATTAATAATATGATGATTGCTTTAACGGCGGTAGCGTGGCCTTCGTATGCGCGTTTAATACGCGGGGATGTGTTATCGGTTAAACAACGTGATTTTGTGACGGCTTCCAAAGCACTGGGTGCGCGCGGACCGCGTTTGCTGCTGCGGCACATTTTGCCTAATTCCATTTATCCGTCGGTGGTGGTGGCCAGTTTGGATATCGGCTATATTGTGCTGACGGCGGCCTCATTATCCTTTTTGGGTTTAGGGTCTCAACCCGGAACGGCCGATTGGGGGCAACTGATTGCCATGGCGCGCAATTGGGTGCTGGGGAGCGGAACCAATACGTTTGCATATTGGTACACCGTCGTAATACCGGGGGGAGCAATTTTCTTGTTTGTACTAGGCTGGAATTTGCTTGGGGACGGATTTAGAGATATTTTAGACCCGCGGCAGGGCTGATTTTATACAATAATAGAAAGGGATTTTGAAAGGAGTAAATTATGATCAGAAGAAAAGATTTATATACCTCACTTAGTGACAGTGCTTTTCGCCATCCGGAAAAAGTAGCCTTGGTGGAAGCGTCTACCGGAAAAAAGGTTACTTATACCGAACTACTGATGCAAGTAGACAAAGCGGCCGATATGTTTTGGGAACACGGAATCCGCAAAGGTGACCGCGTGGCCGTGGTGCACCGCAACTCCATTGATGTGGTGGTGGCTAACTACGGGTTATACAAAATCGGTGCAATTTGTATCCCGATGAACTTCATGGTTACCAAACAAGAAGAAATCCAATTTATTTTAAATAATGCCGGTGCTAAAGCGTTGGTAACCCAACAGGAATTTATCCGCCACTACTTAAAAGCACAACCGTCCCTACCTGATTTGAAATATATCTTTTCGACAGATTCCATTCCCGAATCGGCTCAAGATAAACCCTTTGTGCAACTGTTTTGGGATCAAATTGAAAAATCTACTTTTCATGATGAAACGGCCGGTGCTTGCGCCCGTGAAGAAGATGATGCCTTTATCTTATACACTTCCGGCACAACTGGGCAACCCAAAGGGGCCATGGTTACGCACGGTAATTTGGCTAGCAATGTCATTTCTTGTGCGCAGATTTTTAAGATTAATGATGATGACGTATTTTTGTGTTTGCTGCCTATGTTCCACTCATTTGCATGGACAACCTGTGTCGTTATCCCATTGTATTTGAATTTGAAAGTAGTTATCGTGGCTAACGTAATGCCGGCTAAAACGTGGCTTTCGGCTATGGGCAGTGAAAATGTCACGCTCATTTTGGCAGTGCCGCAAATTTTGGCGGTGCTCTCCAAGGAAGCCAAAGGCCTTAAACAATTATATCTACGTTTCTGGCCGTTTAAACATGTGCGTTTCGCGGTATCCGGTGCGGCCCCGCTGACGCAAGAAATTAAAGACCGTTTCGAAGAGAAAATCGGTGTGAAAATTTTGGAAGGATACGGTTTAACAGAGACCAGTCCGGTTGTTAGTGTAAATACGGAAGAACTCCAAAAAATTAAATCGGTAGGCCCTGCCATCCCGGCGGTGAGTACGATTGTACTTGACGAGGAAGGCAAAGAAGTGCCGCGCAATTGCGAAGGGGAACTGTGTGTAAAAGGGCCCAACGTGTTCCGCGGATATTTCGGCAATCCTCAAGCCACCAGAGATGCTTTCACCAAAGACGGTTGGTTTAAAACCGGTGATATTGTAGCCATTGATGACGACGGTTTTATCTTCATTAAAGACCGCAAAAAAGATATGATCATTATCAAAGGACTCAAGGTCTTTTCCGCCCAAGTGGAGGCCATTATTAATTCTTGCCCGGGCATTGCAGAGAGTGCCATTATCGGTGTGCCGGACGGAAAAGGCGGGGAATTTATCAAATGTTATGCTGTGAAAGAAGAAGGTGCTACACTAACGGATAATGATTTCCGCAAATTCTTAAAACTTAATTTGGATAATTATAAACGTCCACGTGATTTTGAATTTGTGGAAAAACTACCTAAAAATGCACTCAATAAGGTGCTTAAGCGTAAATTGCGTGAAGAAGCAGTGGCCAAAATGAAAGAGCAATTGGCGGCCAGTACCGACGCGGGTGCTACCCCCGAGGCTGAATAATACATGCAAAATTTAGCAAAACTATTGCGCACCGTCGTTCCGGATGCTTATTATGTAGGCGGGGTGGTGCGGGATAGTTTGCTCAAAAAATCTTCCGGTGATATTGATTTGGCTCTGCCCAAAGAGCGGATCAAACCGGCGGCTTTGGCTTTGGCTAAAAAATTAAAAGCAACTGTATTTGAAATGGATGAGCAATTCGGTGTGTGGCGGCTGGTGACTCACCAAAGTAATGTGCAGATTGACTTAACTGCTTTTCAGGGGAAGGATTTAAAGGCAGATTTGCTGCGCCGTGATTTCACCTTTAATGCGCTTGCTTATCCGGTTACTGCGCCTGTGGTAATAGAAGTTAAGAAAGTCAAAAATGAAAAAGCGCAGATTCGGCTGAAAAATTTACAAAAACAATTTTTAATTGATTTAAAACAAGGCTTGACTGATTTGTCGGCCCGCCAAATTAAACTTACCGGTCCGCGGGTGTTTAAGGATGATCCGCTACGTATGTTGCGTGCGCTTCGCCACGCGGCGGAACTGAAATTTACACTTGCCCCATCTGTGATTAAACAAATTAAGCAAGATGCCCCGCTTATTGTGCAGAGTGCCGGCGAGCGTGTGCAGGAAGAATTGACCCGTTTGTTTCGCACACCGCGTGCTTATGAGTATGTGCTACTTATGGAAAAAACGGGACTATTGGACATCCTGTTTCCCGAATTAACTCCGCAACGTACTTGTGCAGAGTGCTACTATGGCAAAGGCGGGGTGCTTAAACACACCTTAGATTGTTTTAAGCGGGAAGAGTGGCTGCTGGAAAACATACAAAAAGTTTTTCCGAAATATCATAAGAAATTAACGGCTTTTGTAACCGATAAAGCCGTGTTTAAAATGGCGGTTTTACTGCATGATGTGGCTAAGCCCGCCACGGCAAAGATGCTGGGGGGGAGACTACGCTTTTTCTACCACGAGCAAAAGGGTGCGGCCATGGCGCGGCAAATTTTAGACCGGCTGCATTACAGCAAAGCAGATAACCGTTTGATTTGTGCCATGATTGGGGAACATTTGCGCCCCAGTAATTTGGCCAGTAATGATGTTATTACACCCCGCGGGGCTTATAAATTTTTCCGCGATTTAGGTAATGCCGCTATCCCTATGCTGCTACTATGTTGGGCAGATTATACCAGTTATATTTCCGATGCACAGTTGCGCAGATTATTGCCGAAAAGTACGGCTTCTATGATGAGTTTGGAGCGTGCTCAAAAAACGGCCAATGTAGGAAAAACCTTGCGCCATATGCAACTGGTGAATTTATTATTTAAAAAATATTTTGAAAACCCTAAAAAAATTAATCCCACCCGTTTAATAGACGGTAAAGATGTGATGGAAACTTTACACATTGGCCCGTCGGTGCAAGTGGGGAAAATTTTGGAAGCGGTCGCGGAAGCGCAAGTGGAAGGAGTTATAAAAGACAAAGCCGGTGCTTTAGATTTTATTCGGCAACATTTTGCGCAGATGACATCTGAAAAGTAAGTGACGAAACAAAAATAGAATTGCTATAATAGTAACGGATATAAATTTATGCGGGCGTGGTTCAATGGTAGAATGGGAGCTTCCCAAGCTCTAGACGAGGGTTCGATTCCCTTCGCCCGCTTTTAAAAAGGATTTCCTATGGCAGACGAAAAGAAAGAAACACCCGAAATACAAGAAAACACTGAGGCAGTGCCTCCCGTGTCCTCCGAGCCGGAATTTTCGGAGTTTGATGGCAAAAGCGCGCATCCTTCCAAACATAAAGATTTGTGGTTGTTTTTAATTATTATTGATGCGGTATTTTTGTGTATATTCGGGGTACTGCTGTATCAAAATATTTCTGCCAAATTATTAAATCCTGCGGCGCAAGGGCCGTCTGCCGTGGAAGAAATCGTTACGGTAACCGATGAGGTAATTATTCCCGAGCCGACTCCGGCCGCCAAACCGGTCGCGGAAGTGGTAGAAGTGGAAGAAACTACGGTGGCGGTTGCGGCAAAAGAGCCCGCTCCCGAACCGGTGGTTGCGGTAGCCGCCCCGGTAGAAGAACCCGAAAAACCGGCTCCGGCGGTGCAAGAAAAGAAACAAAGCGTAGTGGTCAGTGTAAACCCGAAGAGCAAATACCGCCAAGTTACTTTCCGCTATTTCGGTGATGCAAAAGCGGTGTCGGTGGTAAGCGGCTTTACGATGGCAAAACCGCGCGCCATGACCAAGAAAGGTAATGTGTGGGAAGTTACATTAGCCATTGCCCCGGGCAATTATAAATATTTGTTTATCGTGGACGGTAAGAAAACGACCGATCCCTATGCCGAAGAAAAAGACGGACGTTCGGTATTAGTATTAGAATAAAAAACGGTTGATTTTAAAAACCCCTGCTAATCAGCGGGGGTTTTATTTTAACATACGTACGCGTTTAGACGTTCTTTTGCTATAATAAAATTAGGTATGTCTATATTTTCTAAACTTTTTAAATTATTCGTAACGGTAGTACTTTTGCCATTGATTCCGATGGCATTACTGCTGGCGTATTATCAAAACCGACAACGAAATACTTTGTTGGAAAACCATTATAATTTGGCGGAAATCGTGTCGTCGGAGTTGCCGCAATATGCCGCAGAATTGGAAGGGCGCCTGTCCTTTGTTCCGTCTCTATTAAATCAATCCAAAGAAAAAGAGAATTTAGATAAAATTTTGCAAAATTTACTGCAAACTTATCCGGACTTGTCCATTTTGGTAGTATTAAATGCCAAGGGAGAAGAAGTTTCCCGTGCCATGCAAGGGCAGGAAACCTCCCCGAATATACAAACGGAAGATCTTATTACAAATAATCAATCCGAGCCGCGTTTTCGGGCGCGTTTGAGCCATGCGGACGGAGTGGTGCCTTCTTTGGAATTTGTCTATCCGTTAACTGACGGATATAGCGTTTACGGAAGAGAGCAATTGATAGATTTAACAGATCGTTTGTCTCAAATGCGTATCGGGCAAACCGGTCAAGTATATTTGCTGGATCCTTCGGGTCAACTGCAAATAGGACCCTATCAATGGAATCCGGGAATTAGTACGGCAGATTTAGCCAAACAACTAGCCGGCAAATCACCGCTCATTAAGTCTTTGCCCAGTTTGGAAGGGGCTTTAGTGGGGGCCGTATCCTCTGAGCCTCGTTTAGGGATGTATGTGGTCGTGTTGCAACCCAAAGAAGAGGCTTTCCGCAGCGTGTATTTATCTAATTTGGTGCTTTTATTATTCTTACTGGCTATTGCTATGCTAGCGTATTTCGGGGCACATGCCTTTGCACGTAATTTGGGGGCGCCTATTGCTCAACTGATACAAGGCGCGCAAGAAATCAGTAACGGAAATTTAAATTATCGCGTGGCGGAAGATGTAGGTTGGGGGGAATTTAGACAACTGATTGCTTCGTTTAATAAAATGACCGCCGATTTGCAAGATTATCAAGCCTTACAACTTAAAAACCAAGTTAGTGAAATGAAAGAGCAAATTTACCGCGCGGTGGCACACGATTTGCGCGCCCCGCTGATGGGTTTGCAAGGCTATATTTATATTTTATCGAGCGGACAAGTATCGGAAAAAGAACGGCAAAACTATTTGAACCGCATGGCAGAGGCGGCGCAGAATTTATCAGTCATGTTGGAAGATGTATTGTCCGTATCTCGGGTAGAAGCGGGGATGGCATTGCCGCAGCGTGAGCAAGTGGCTTTGTCCCCTATTGTGCGGCATGTAATAGATACGCAGCAACCTATTGCTCAAGCCAAACAACTGGATTTGTCTGCTGCGATTGATGAAAATTTAATGATATATGCCGATCCGAAATTACTGAGCCGTATCGTAAGCAATTTAGTTTCTAATGCCGTAAAATTTACTGCTAAAGGTTTTGTGAAAATTTCCGCGGGGGAAACGGAGCGGGAAGTATGGCTTTGCGTGCAAGACAGCGGCAAGGGGATGACTGCTGCGGAAATGGAACAGATTTTTGAAAAATTTCGTCAAGCCGATAACCGGGCCGAAGGCTATGGGCTGGGCTTATTTATCAGCCGGCAACTGGCCCGCGCACACGGCGGAGATTTAACCGTAACATCTCAAGTCGGGCAAGGAAGCACTTTTACTTTGCATTTGCCCAAGGAGGAAAAATGATAGTTTTTTGGCGTTTAGTATTGGTCTATTATATTTGCGCTATTTTATTTTACAATCAACGATTTTTTGCCTGGCGTGAGCGTCACCCGAACGGGGCCAGTGTGCTACAAACCGTTGTATTCGGCGCATTGGCTGCATTTTTGTGTCTGCCTTATCTCACCCTCGATTGGCCGGTGGCAGATATATGGTCCATGCCGGGTTGGGGCGGTATTATTATTGTGTCGGTGTTATACAGCATTATCAATCGTTTGTTTGTGTATCGTAAAGGGCAAAAAAGAGGTTATACCCTTACATTTTTGATACATGATGTTTTGGCAATATTGGCTTTGCTGGTGTGTTCTCCGTTATATGAATTGTATCGCAGCGGTGATTTAATGTCCGAGCCGGTTACCTTGTTTTGGATAGGGGTCATTGTGGTGACCCGAATGTTTAGCATTTTTATTTACATGGTGGAACAAGATTTATACGGACGCGATTATCCTACGTTAGATGAAAGTTTTGTTACCATGCTGATGCGTTTGATTTTTTTCTTAATTGTATTACTGCCGGGATGGCGGTGGGTGTTATGGTTTGTGGTGTGGTTCCTTGCGTGCGTGGAAGCGGACCGGAACCGCTTGATGGACTTATCGCGCTTTGCGTTTTATTTCAGTATATTCGGTGCCACCGCAATCGGTTTTTTGGTTCGTTATAGTTGGGGTTGATTATGACTCATTTATCGGAAGTAAAATTTGCCGTACTGGATACCGAAACAACGGGCTTGGATCCCGCCAGAGGCGGCAGAGTGTGTGAAATTGCTATTTCTATTAGCAAGAACGGCCAAAAAATAAGAGAATTTTCTACCCTGTTAAATCCGCAAATGCCCATGCATCCCGACGTAATAGCCATTCACGGTATTACTAACGAAATGGTCAAAAATGCGCCGACTTTTGCCCAAGTTGCCCCGCAATTAATCGATTTATTGGAAGACTGTGTGCTGGTGGCGCATAATGCTGATTTTGATTTAGATTTTGTACGTAGCGAAATGGAAAGAAGCGGTCTTCGGTTACCAAATTGGCCGATACTGGATACTTTGAAATTAGCCCGCAAAAACGGCCGTTTTGAGCGTAATAATTTGGGCGTAATTGCCGCCACTTTGGGCATTAATACCGACGGCGCCCACCGCGCATTGGCAGATGTACGCATGACGGAAAAAGTATTATATTGCTTCTTACAAGATTTTGTAAAAGGCGGCATTACCACACTTGAAGAAGTGCAAAATGCTCAATTTCACCGCCACCCCAATGTGCAATTAGGTAATACAAAATATCTGCTGACAAAGGGGCCACTTTTCTATAATATATACAAGAACTTTAACACTGTGCAAAGCAGGGAGGGGAAATCTATGAAAAGAGTAGTTTTGATTATTCGGGACGGTTGGGGCAATGCTCAGCCCGGTCCGTATAATGCTGTAAGTAATGCCAAAACGCCGAATATGGATCGTTACTTGGCCAAGTGGCCGCATACCCAAATCGAAGCCTCCGGCGAACAAGTGGGTTTGCCGGCGGGATATATGGGATCTTCGGAGGTAGGACACCTAAATATGGGAGCCGGACGTATTGTTATTCAAGAACTTAAACGCTTGAAAGACACCATTGAGGACGGTTCTTTATTTACCTCTAAACCGTTTGCGGCGGCCATTGATAATTGTGTTAAAAATCAAAAAGCATTGCATGTGATGGGCCTTGTGCAAGACGAAGGGGTGCACGCCCACCAAGATCATTTGTTTGCTATTTTGAAATATGCCGCCCAAAAAGGCATTAAACAAATTTATGTGCATTTCTTTTCCGACGGGCGCGATACACCTCCGAAATCTTCGGTGGGTTTTATCCGCCAAACGGAAGAAGTGATTAAACAATGCGGTGTGGGGCAAATTGCCACCATCCAAGGGCGCTATTATGCCATGGACCGCAGTGAAAATTGGGAACTGACCGATAAAGCCTATAACCTTATTGTGCACGCCCAAGGTGCGCATGCCGCCACGGCAGAGGAAGCGGTTACCACCGATTATGAAACTTTGAAAACACCGGACGGCGGCCCGATGGTAGATGAATACATCCCGCCCACGGTGCTGGGTGATTACAAAGGTATGGCAGAAGGGGATAGCGTGATTTTCTTTAACTTCCGCCAAGACCGCGCTATCCAACTGACAAAAGCCTTCATTGATCCGCAGTATCCGGGACATATTACGCGCGTGCCGTGTGTGTATTGCGGTCTGACCAAGTATTATGATTCTTTCCCGTATAATGCGCTTCCTTCTATGACGGACGGCGGCGGTATGGATCATTTGCTAGGCCAAGTGGTTTCCGATGCCGGGCTAAAGCAACTGCGTTTAGCGGAAACGCAAAAATTCAAACACGTTACCTCTTTCTTTAATGGGAAACAAATTCAACCGTATCCCGGAGAGGACCGTATTGAAATTAAAGGGCGTTTTGATCCTGCCACTTTTGCCGAACATCCGGAAATGGAGGCCTACCGCGTGGCTGACGAAGCCGTGAAACAAATTGAGGGTGAAAAATATGATTTAATCATTATCAATTTTGCAAACGGAGACATGGTCGGACATACGGGCAGTTTCCCGGCGGCGGTGAAAGCCATTGAAGTAGTGGATGAGTGTGTAGGCAAAGTAACCGAAGAAGCACTGTCTAAAAATTATGCGGTTATGATTACTGCCGATCATGGAAACGCCGAAGAAATGTGGGATAGTAAAATTAATATGCCCAAAACGGCGCACACTACCAATTTGGTAGATTTCGTCTATATTAATCCCAATGCTCCGCACGCGCAACTGGCCGCAACGGGCAATTTGGGTGATATCGCGGTTACGATTTTGCAAGTCATGGGACTTGAAAAACCGGTGGATATGACCGCCAAAAGTTTAATTGAGAAATAAAAATAAAACGGGGCACTTGGGTGCCCCGTTCTTTTATGGAAGAGTATCTGAAAGTAAAAGTGCATGCAGACGAGAAGAAAGAGAAATTAGTCCAAAAGTCTGCCGATACTTTTGAAATTTGGGTCAAAGCCCCGGCCGAGCGCGGTCAGGCCAATGCCGCCGTACGTGCCTTACTGGCGGCGCATCTAAATCTACCCGAAAACAAACTCTCTCTAATCAAAGGGGCCACCAGCCCTTCTAAAATTTTTCTCTTGCGTGATCATTAATTAGCGGCTTTGATTTGGCGGGCAAGGCTGTCTTGCGGCTTGACGGTATTTTTGTGCAAATCTGCCGTCCATACTCCGCAACTGACGGTGCGGGCTTTTAATTCGTCGGCTTGGGTGCCCGTGCGGGTTTGTGCGTGACAAGTAACGCGGTACGTGCCGTCTACCGTAAGTTGTGCGGTATAAAATCGTTTGCTGATTAAAAACACATAGCCCTTTTGTTGATATTCTTTATTGATGCGATAAAAATATTGATCAATTTGCGTGCCGACGGTTTTTTGTACCAGTTCTTGCGCGTCTTCTTTACCTTTGGGGTCTTGGGCTAAAACTTCGGGTACGGTGTTGCGTTCTATTTCTTCGTCGGCTAAGCGTGCATTGTGTTGCGCTTGCAGGCGGCGGGCTTGCTCCTCAATTTGCGCCAGCCGCACGGGGTCTTCTACCGTTTCTTGTTTTAATTTTACCGTGCCGTTCATGGAAATAGCCCCGCGCGGGGAAATATGCACCGCACTTGTATTTAAGAAATTAGAATGGGTCATTTTTAAGGTAATTTTGGCCGGTGTGTATTTGTTGGCACGCCCGTAAAATTTAAGATTTTTTTCAAAGTTCTTATTGAAATCAAGTACCACTTCGGTCTTTTCACTCATCCAACAACAACTGTCTAAACATGTTTCGCGCAAATCTAATTCCGCATCGGCTTCTTGCGGTATGAAACGCAGTTTGAATTGATAACAGGAATCATAGGCTTTCCCTTGAAAATCGGTGCGTTTGGCAGGTATCTCAAGCCACGATTTATTAGTGGCCATGCCGGAGTTGTTAAGCGGGGCATAACAGGCGCTTAAATAGAGAAGTATTGCCAATAGAAAACATTTTTTCATACACTTTATTATAATAAGTTTTTATGAAAAAAACATTTGGGGGAAATTTATGATTACAAAATGGTTGTTTGATTGGATTCACTCTTACGGATACTTGCCTGAAAAAATAGAGAATATCAGCGCGGAAATTTTGTCACTGATACTGTTAATTGTGAGCGCGTACGTGGTGGCAAAATTGGTGAAAACGGTTTTATACTTTACATTAGACCGAGATTTTTTTGCCAAGCGTTTTCGCAAAGTGCGCGAAGCCATGCGTAAAGCACACTTTTCCAGTGCGGTCGGGTTTATGATCAGTGCCTTGGCTTTGTTCCATTTATATCCGTTTTTTTTACCGATAGAAGGGGCGCTTTTGCAAGTAATTATCGGACGTGCGGTGGGAATTTTCTTTGTATTGTGTTTTATGCACTTGTTGTGCGCCGTAATTAATACGCTTGATAATCTCTACGGCAAAAACCCCAGAGTGCCGCTGCGCGGGGTGTTTCAAGCCAGTAAGATATTGGTTTATTTGTTTGCTGCTTTGATTATTGTGTGTATTATTATCAGCAAACGGCCCACGTATGTAATTACGGGTCTATCGGCGGCGGCCGCGGTGTTTATGCTGGTGTTTAAAGACCCGATTTTGGGTTTTGCCGCGGGGATACAACTAGCCAGCAATAAGTTGCTTAAAATAGGCGATTGGATTACTATGCCTTCCCACGGAGCAGATGGAACGGTTGTGGATATTTCCCTTACCACCGTACGGGTGCAGAATTTTGATAATACCATTATCAGCGTGCCGGCCTATGATTTAATTTCCAAACCATTTCAAAACTGGAGCGGTATGGTGCAAAGCGGTGCGCGGCGTATTCAGCGGGCTATCTATGTGGATGTAGAAGCCATCCGCTTTTTAGATGAAGAAATGTTTGCGCGTTTATCTAAAATCAAATTGATTTCGGAGTATTTAAAAAACAAATCGGAAGAAATAAAAGTTTTTAATGCCGAGCGTAATGTCAAAGAAAATGTGCTTAACGGACGTCATTTGACCAATATTGGCACCTTCCGTCAGTATGCCGTTGAATATTTACACAGTTTGCCGACTATAGATCAAAACCAAACCTGTATGGTGCGTCAATTGGCGGCCGGGTCTGCCGGATTGCCGCTTGAGATCTATTGTTTCACGGCTACCACCGAATGGCTTAAATACGAAAGCATACAAAGTGATATCTTTGACCATTTGTATTCCGTCATGCCGGAATTTGGGCTCTATCCTTTTCAACAGCCCACCGGGCGGGATGTATCTAAGGCTTTTGGCGGACTAAATACACCGCAAACAAAATAAAAGTCAAAACCCCTTGATAAACAGGGGGTTTGGTCTTAGAATATGGTATAGTGGTTTACACTATAAAAAAGGAGAATGATATGAATAAAGCATTTACGTTAATTGAACTGCTGGTAGTGGTATTAATTATCGGTATATTGTCTGCAATTGCGCTTCCGCAATATACCAAGGCCGTAGAAAAAAGCCGCATGGCCGAGGCCTTACAAATTGCGGCCAGTATTCGTACGGGTGTGGATACCTATGTGTTAGCAAATGACTATCAAGGAATAGAATTAGTGGGTGATATGTCCACGACTGGAAAAAGCGGTCTATTGGATATCGATGTGGAGAGTAACTTAAACTGCACCCTAGATGATCATGACAAATGTTGCAGTAAGTATTTTTGTTTTGATGCCTATTGTTATCCTACCGGGTGTACGGTGAGTGCTGGACGATATCAAAATGGAGATTTTGAAAATGCTACTGAACAGTACTATCTAGAATGGGTAAAATCTAAAAGTACCGGACAGTGGACGAAAAGTTGTGGTCCAAGTGATGATTTTCCGTATTCGGCCTCTATATGTGCTTCTTTTAATGCTAACTAAGTAAAAATTCCTAAAAACCCCCGCAAAGGCGGGGGTTTTTTATTTCATTTCTTTGGCTAAATTGCGGTGGGTGGTTTGAGCCAGTTTGTGGCGTAAAAACCAAAGCATAATTAGGTTAGGCACTGTCATAAGCGTCATCATCAGCACAGCCATTGCCCACGCAAAACGGGTGCTGATTCCTACGGCAAAAGCATCCGGTGAAATAGTTATGTGCAGTGAAAAAGCCGTTCCCAGTCCTCCGCCCAAAGCCGCCAAAATCAAATAAAGCGCACGCCAAGGCATAGCCCATTTATGGCTGCCGGTCAGAAATTCAATGGCTTTCTCCCCATAGTAGGACCAACCAATTAAGGTGGTAAACGAGAAGATAATTAAAGAGAAAATCAAAATCGGCGTGCCGATATAAGGCACGGTATGAAAGGCACTGTTGCACAAATTGGCGGAAAATACATTGGGGTCTTGCCAATTACCGGCCAGTATAATTACAATTCCGGTAAGAAAACAAATAAACATAGTCCAAATAACGGAAGTGGCCGAAACAATACCCATGCGGGTGGCGCTGCGGGTTTGCGCGGCGGAAGCGGCAATGCCGGCGCTGCCCATGCCGGCTTCGGTACTCATTACACTGCGCGATACGCCGATACCCACCCCGGTCATGGCCGATTTTATAATGGCACTGACGCATACACCGGCCGCGCCGCCAAACAGGGCTTTGCCGGTAAAAGCACTGATGAAAATGATAGAAACGGCTTGCGGAATTTGGTGAAAATGCATGCAAAGCACAATACAGGCAATCAGTAAATACATGCCACCCATAATGGGTACAAGCCATTGCGAATAAGCCGCAATACGCTTTACACCGCCTATAGTTACGAAGGATGCCAAAAAGGCTACCACAAGCCCCACTAACCAAGGGTTAATTTGATAGCCTTCTCGCAAAACGTCGGCAATAGAATTAGATTGCAAAGCGGACCCCGCCGATAAAGCCATGGCTACCGTGCCAACCGCAAAAATGACGGCTAGCCATTTCATTTTCAAAACGCGGGTCATTACATACATCGGGCCGCCCACATATTCGTTATGACGACGGACACGGTATTTCACAGCCGCCATACATTCACAATATTTAATGGCAAAATTAAATATGCCGGCTACCAACATCCAAAAAATAGCACCCGGGCCGCCTTCGGCAACGGCGGTGGTGACGCCTAAAATGCTGCCGGTTCCCACGGTGGCACCAATCATCATGGCCAGTGAACTAAAACTGCTGACCGTTCCGGCGCCTTCGTCGTGCTGTACGGATAATTTAATGGCTTTGAAGATATACTTTTGGATAAACCCTAATTTAACGGTAAAATAAATGCCGAAACTGAAGATTAAAATAATCATGGGAGGGCCCCAAACAAAATTGTTCGAGGCATTTAAAATTTTTAACAGTGCTTCCATACTCACCCCAAGGGAATTTGCCCTAATGCAAAGTTATATTATACTATATTCGATATTCGGGCCGAAAAAGTGCTAAAATAATACTGGCTATATGGGAAAATAATTTATACAATATAACCAGGTAGAGATTACAAAAGGAGAACAACCGTGAAAAAACTTTTTGTGTGTATGACAATCTGTGCTTTAGCCATGGTGGCTTGCACCTCTTCTTCTAAGAATCAAAAAGGAGAAGCCTTAACGGATCAATATTCCAAGTATCAAATTGTAGATCAAGAATTTGATAATTTGTCCGTTCCCAACGATCATTATGACCGCGTGCCTTCTTACGAAGAGCAATTAAACGGTTCTTCTTATATTCAAAGTTCCGTGTCCCAAAAGAAAAACACAAAACCCAACCGCGAAATGACGGTGCAGAAAACGGTTGTTGATTCTCAAGGGAATGTGTTGTCCGGTTCTTCTAAAAACGGAATTACAGACCAAGAAGTATTAACGGACGAAGCCGAGTAAAGCAGAGCGTTGTTTGTAATCTGCCGGTGCGTTTGTCTTTATTAAATTGGATCGAAAAATCTGATAGTAAAACCGCGATGGGATATACACACAAGGAATTTATATGATTAAATATGAAAAATTATATTCCGAGACCGCTAACAGCGTTAAAGCCTCTGCCATCCGCGAATTATTAAAAATCATTGCCCAACCGGATATTATTTCTTTAGCCGGGGGGCTACCCGATCCGAATTTATTTCCTGCCGAAGAAGTAGCACACATGCTACATGACTGCGTCATTGCACATCCGAACGAAACCTTACAATACGGTACAACCGAAGGCCAAAAATGTCTCAAAGAAGCATTGGTCGGGTGGATGAAAGAAAGTGAAGACATTGACGCTACGCCGGATCAACTACTCATTGTGTCGGCTTCCCAACAGGCGCTGGATATGTGTGCGCGTATCTTCTTAAACCGCGGGGATGCCATTATTACCGCTTCTCCTACTTATTTGGGGGCGCTGCAAGCATTTGAGGCGGCCGGTGCAGATGTGTACGGCGCGGAAAGTGATGATTTTGGTGTAACGGTGGAAGGCATTGAAAACCGTTTGAAAGAACTAAAAGCCGCCGGAAAATCGTGCAAATTTATTTATTTAGTGCCGGAATTTGCCAATCCTACCGGAACAACCATCCCGCAAGAGCGTCGCGAGGCCATTTTGAAATTAGCGGAAAAGTACAATACATTTATTGTGGAAGATTCACCTTACCGCCAAGTACGTTTTGAGGGTAAAGCGCCCGATACGTTTTATAAAATTGACCAAGGCCGCGGTAATGTAATTACGCTTTTTACGTTTTCCAAAATATTTGTGCCGGGTTTTCGCTTGGGATATATTGTAGGGCCGGCGCATGTGATTCGCAAATTTGTCATTTTAAAGCAAGCCATGGACTTATGTACCTCTCCGGTATTACAAGTAGCCACCGCGGCATATATTAAAAGCGGACGCTTGATGCCGCATATTGTGGAAGAAGTAAAATCGTATGGCAAAAAGCGCGATTTTATGCTCCAAATGCTTGAAAAGTATATGCCCAAGGGTGTCAAATGGACCCGCCCGGAAGGGGGACTTTTCCTTTGGGTGACCGTGCCGGAATATATAGATACGCAAAAGATGCTACATGAAGCGGTCAAAAATAAAGTAGCGTATGTGGCGGGATTTGATTTTTATCCGCCGCGCTATGCCAAGCATAATGATTTGCGTTTAAACTTCTCTTATTCTTCTTTTGAACAATTAGAAGAAGGGGTTAAACGGCTAGCCGCCACGATTAAAAGTTGTATGAAATAGAAATTTTGGGAATAAAAACCCCGCTCATGAGAGCGGGGTTTTTTGTGCTTGATTAAATTACTTGGCTAATTTTTGCAGTTCTTTTACTTTATCGGTGGCTTCCCACGGAAATGCTTTTCTGCCAAAATGCCCGTAGGCCGCGGTGCGCAAATAGATGGGGTTACGCAGATTAAAGTGTTCAATAATGCCTTTAGGGGTCATGGGGAACACTTTGCGGGCTATGCGGGCCAACTCTTGGTCGGATATCTTGCCCGTACCGTCCGTATCCACGTAGAAACCAACCGGTTCATCTTTTCCGATAGCATACGCAATTTGTACCGTACATTCTTTAGCCAATTTGGCCGCTACAATATTTTTGGCAATATAGCGCGCCATATAAGCCGCGGAACGGTCCACCTTGGTGGGGTCCTTGCCGGAGAAAGCACCGCCGCCGTGCGGACAGCGCCCGCCGTAAGTATCTACAATAATTTTGCGTCCGGTCATACCGGTATCGCTCTGCGGTCCGCCAATGACAAATTTTCCGGTCGGATTAATGAAAATTTTGGTGTCCTTATCGATCCATTTTTTAAGCGCGGGAAAAATGGCAATGGTTTTGATTTCTTCTTTTGATTTTTCGGTAATTTTTTTACCGGTGCGGTCCAAAATATCTTCGGTATGTTGGGTAGAAACGACTACCGTATCCACGCGCAGCGGTTCACCGTCTTTATATTCCACCGTTACTTGGCTTTTGGCATCGGGTCCCAGATAGGGGAGGGTTCCGTTTTTGCGGGCCTTTTCCAAATTGCGCAAAATTTCGTTGGACAAAACTAGCGGCAAGGGCATATATTCAAGCGTTTCATCTACGGCATAACCGACCATTAAACCTTGGTCTCCGGCGCCGCCGACATCCACCCCTTGGCTGATATCCGGCGATTGTTTGCCGATTACGTTTATCACAGCGCAAGTATCGGCATTAAAACCGTATTTGGCATCGGTATAACCGATGTCTTTTAACAAATTGCGGACAATTTGCTCTACATCTACCCAAGTTTTAGTGGTAATTTCTCCGCCGACCACTACCAACCCGCGCGTGATATACGTTTCACAGGCCACGCGGGCTACTTTGTCTTTGGATAAAATAGCATCTAAGATAGCATCGGAAATTTGATCACATACTTTGTCAGGGTGCCCTTTGGCTACCGATTCCGACGTAAAAAAACAAGTACCTTGTTTAATCATACTAACTCCTCGCCGCTGAGGGGGACGGACATTTCATATAATAATACATATTATACTAATTAAGAGGGAATGCTATGTTGACCAAACTGATTTCATGGAATGTAAACGGACTGCGTGCCGTAGAGAAAAAAGGATTTTTAGATTTTCTAAATACATGCGGTGCTGATATTGTGGCAATTCAAGAAACCAAAGCCGAGCCGGAACAATTGTCCGAAGCACTGCGTACGCCTAAAGGATGGCATGCTTATTTTGCCTCTGCCGAGCGCAAGGGATATAGCGGTGTAGCTGTCTATACCAAGCAAAAACCGTTAAACGTTTGGCAAGGGTTGGGAGATGTGGAATTTGACCGGGAGGGCCGCACCCTGATACTGGAATATCCGACTTTTTTCTTCTTAAATATTTATTACCCAAACGGCGGACAGGGGCCGGAACGTATTGATTTTAAACTACGCTTTTATGACTGCTTTTTGAAAAAGAGTAAAGCCCTTTTTAAGACGGGCAAAACGGTAATTGTATGCGGTGATGTCAACACCGCACACGAGCCTATTGATTTAGCGCGCCCCAAAGAAAACGAAACCCACACCGGTTTTTTACCCGAAGAACGTGTATGGCTTGATAAATTTATTGAAGGGGGTTACACAGATACTTTCCGTCATTTTGTCAAAGACGGCGGACATTATACGTGGTGGGATTATAAAACCGGTGCGCGCAAACGAAATGTAGGCTGGCGCATTGATTATTTCTTTATTGACACGCCGTCAATAAGTAAACTTAAAAGTGCGGGGATGCTTTCCGATGTGATGGGCTCGGACCATTGCCCGATTGAACTGGTAGCCGATTTATAAGTTATTCTTCGTCGGAATTTTCGGCCGGATCATCAAACACAAAATCGTGCACCACTTGCGCAAAAAATTGCACTTGTTCTTGATAATCCGTTTCGGAAATATATTCGTTAGCGGTATGAGCAGAGGGGGCTTCTTCGTCTTCTTCCATATTCATGGCAGGACCTAAGCCGTAGGTAATGACTCCTAACCGACGTAAAAATTCACTGTCTCCCGAGGCCGGACTCAACCCCGGCACAGCCACGGCACCCGGCCACATTTGTTCGGCGGCGTCCGAAATGGCCAAAAATAAATCATCTTTTCCGTCCATGGGTTTCGGAAACGGCAGTTGCGGTCGCTCCAAGATTTCTACGCTTATGCCTTCATCTTCCCCTAAGAAATTTTTCATATCTTCTATAAATTGATCCGGATCGGTGTCGGGCAGTAAACGGACATTGACAATTACGGAGGCTTCGGGCGCAGATGCCCCTGTGTCGGTGCCCGAAGAAATATTAACCGGGGTAAGGGTATCTTTAAGTTGCGTGCGGAAAACAGGGTCTTGCGAAATAATATCGGCCGCCATTTGGCGTTCTTGTTCATTTCCGTAGAGTAATAAGCGCAAAGTGGTTTGCGCATCTTCATCTTGCAAGGGTGCCAAGCGGCTGAAAAAGGCGCGGGCGGTATCCGTCAGGCGGGCTTGCGGGGAAAATTGTTCCAGTTTGGCCAGTGCCTGTGAAAGCCGATATACCGCATTTTCCTGTACCGGCAAAGAGGCATGCAAAGTTTCTCCGGCGGCAGTCAGTTTGATATCCATATACATTTTAGTTCCGGCTTCCGCAAAAACGAGCGGTTTATTCTGCGGGGTGTTTTTGATAATGCCGCCGCCTTCATTAAGCGCAAAGCCGGGGGCAATTTTATCCCAATGGGTTTCACCCAACCATTTAAGTCCGGTATGACTGCCGGTTTCTTCCCCGGAGGTAGCCAGCAAAATAATATCGCGTTTTGGGGTGCGGCCGCTATCTTTAATAGCGGTGAAAAGTGCCAAGTGCATGGCGGTATAATTTTTGGCATCGGTTACGCCTAAACCGTAAATTTTACCGTCTAATAACGTGGCTTTATAAGGAGGGACGGACCAATTTTCTCCGGCGGCAGCCGTATCTAAATGGGAAATAAGCAGCAGCGGTTTTGCTTTTGGGTCACTGCCTTTAATGCGTGCGAGCACATTGGCGGTGCCTTTGCGCGGAGATAAAAATTCCCAGTCAATTTTATGCTTGTTTAACTCTTTATAAATATAGCGCGCGGCGGCGGTTTCGTTGGGTTGCGGCTGCGAAGTGTCAATATCCAGTAAATTAATTAAATGCCGCTTGGCATTTTGATACAACGCATCTTCTGCGGTGTTTTCTTGTGCAAACCCGATAGAAACAAAACATAAACAAAACAAAATAGAAATATATTTCTTCATGGCAATGTAAATGAAATTTTATCTCCGCTTTTTAATTGGTGGCGCGTAATAGTGCCGGCGGCCGCTTCCAACACATATAGTCCCATGCCCGGTACAACAGGTATTTCAGCAGTAGGCGTGTAGGTATACGTATGCGGCACGTGTTCGTAAAGTTGCGTAATTTTACTGTCGGAGGATAAATAAATAATATCTAAATCAATGAGCGTATTTTTCATCCAAAAATAATGGGTATCGGTTTTATCAAACACAAAAAGCATGCCTTCATCGGCGGGTAAGTGTTTGACAAACATCAGGCCCTTTTCCGTTTTTTCCGGCGTGTCGGCAATGCGCGCATGAATCACAAAACCGTCGGGTAACGTAACATTTGTATGCTTGTAAGAATCACACGCCGCTATAAAAAACAGACCGATTATACCTACTAAAAACAATACGTATTTCTTCATATATATAAAGTTTAGCAAAAAACAGACAAGAAAGCCTGAAAAATGTAAAAATTTTATAAATTATTTATCGACGATGGATATGAAAAAATAGGTAAAATATTAAAAAAAGGCTTGACAAACGCAGTTTTTTTTTTTTTTAGAATAGTAGTTGAAATTAGTGTCTTGTGCCCCGCTACCGTCACCCCGCAGGGTTGTAGTGCGGGGTATAAATAAACGACACTATATCCCGCACAGAAACATTGCGGGATGACGACAAAAAAGGAGAGAAAGTATGAAAAAAGGTTTTACCTTAATTGAACTATTAGTAGTAGTGTTAATTATCGGTATATTATCTGCCATTGCATTGCCGCAATATGAAAAAGCAGTGTTACGCGCTAGAACAGCAGAAGCAAAAATAATGTTAAAAGATATGTATCAAGCATTTCAAGTATGTCAGTTGGAAGGGGGGCAATGTCAGTATGGAAATAATTTCGCTGAAAAAAGTGGTTTCGAACCTCCTACTCCTTGGGATAATGACGAATGTGATCCCAGTTGCTTTTATACAAAGGATTGGAAATATTGGAGTGAAGATATGCTGTATGCTGTGCCTATTAATGATGACACAAAATATATTGGAATAGAATGGGATGGCGTTTGGTCTTGTTGGGATGATGATAATAAATGGTGTCAAAAAGTAGGGATGAAAAAGGGAAGACAAGAATAAGCAGAGTTTTGAAAACCCCCGCTGAAATAATCAGCGGGGGTTTTTCAATAAGTCTTAAACTTATTTAATCACTTTTTCTTCCGGTTGGATAGCGGCTAAGTGTTTGTACAAGTCGCGTCTCCAAGCGTATTCACTCTCGGCACGTTTGATGAGTTCTTGTGCCAAGGCCGGGTTATCGCGCATTAAGCCTTTGAAGCGGTTTTCACCACTCATATAATCGGCTAACGGCAAGGTCGGCGCGGTCAGCGGACTATCGACTTTAAGCGGGTTCTTGCCTTCGTAGCGCATTTCCGGATTGAAGCGGTACAAGATCCAGCGTCCCGCCTGTACGGCGCGTTTGGCTTCACCCATACCTTTAGACATATCAATACCGTGTGCGATACAGTGAGAGTAGGCAATTACCAAGGCCGGACCGTTGTAAGCATCGGCTTCGGCTAAGGCTTGAATGGCTTGATTCATATTGGCACCCATGGCCACTTGAGCCACGTAGATGTTACCGTAGGTCATGGCAATCATACCGAGGTCTTTCTTCGGCATGGTCTTACCGCCCGCGGCAAATAAGGCTTTTGCGCCTAGCGGCGTGGCTTTAGACATTTGACCGCCGGTGTTGGAGTATACTTCGGTATCAAGCACCAAGATTTTGATGTTTTTGCCGGAGGCCAATACGTGGTCTAAACCGCCGTAACCAATATCGTAGGCCCAACCGTCACCACCCAAGATCCACACAGATTTGCGTACGAGATAGTCTGCAAAACTGAGGAGGCGTTTTCCTTTTTCGCAATCGGTTTTGGCCAAGATTTCTTTCAATGCCGCCACGTTTTTGCGTTGCTCTTCAATTTCGGCATCGGTCTTTTGGGCATTGCTTAGCAAGGCGTCCACTAAGGCCGCATGGTCTTTGAGGCAACCTTCTTTGGTTTCTTTGAGTAGGGCAATCGCGTCTTTGGACAATTGGTCATATGCTATGCGGATACCCAAACCAAATTCGGCGTTGTCTTCAAATAAGGAGTTGGACCAAGCGGGGCCTTTACCGTCTTCGCGTTTGCAATACGGAGTGGTCGGCAAGTTACCGCCGTAAATGGAGGAACAACCCGTTGCGTTGGCTACTGCCAAGCGGTCACCGAATAATTGGGTTAAGAGTTTTACATACGGAGTTTCACCGCAGCCGGCACACGCACCGGAGAATTCAAACAAGGGCTTTCTAAGTTGAGAACCTTTGACGGTTTCTTTTTTGGTTTTGACGTCGGCTTGTTTGAGACCCAAGAAGAAAGCGAAGTTATCAATTTCATTGTCACGTACTTCCAGTTGATGGACCATATTGATGGCTTTCTTTTCCGGATTTTCTTTGTTCTTAGCCGGGCAGTTAAAGATACAAGCGCCGCACCCGGTACAATCTTCTACCGCAATTTGTACGGTGAATTTTTGTCCGGCAAGGTCGGCTTTACCGTCGGCAGATTTAAAGGTTTTCGGAGCGTCTTTTAAAGCAGCCGGGTCATAAGATTTAATGCGAATGGCCGCGTGCGGGCAGACCATAGAGCAGAAACCGCATTGAATACACGTATTCGGATCCCAAGCCGGTACTTGAATAGCAATATTGCGTTTTTCATATTGGGTAGTACCCGTGGGGAATACACCGCCTTCCGGCATCTTAGAGGTCGGAAGTTCGTCACCGCGTCCGGCAATCATTTCGCCCAAGACGTCTTTTACAAACGCCGGGGCATCGGCCGGTACGGGGGCTTTGGTGTGTTTGGTAGAGGTTACTTTGGCCGGATATTTTACTTCGTGTAGTCCCGCCAAGGCGGCGTCTACTGCCTTGTAGTTCTTTTGTACGACTTCTTCACCTTTCTTAGAATAGGTCTTTTCAATGGCGTGTTTAATATCGGCAATGGCTTTTTCGGTCGGAATTACGCCGGCAATACCGAAGAATGCGGTTTGCATGATGGTGTTGGTGCGGCTGCCCATACCGGTGGCCAAAGCAATATCGGAAGCATCAATGGTATAAACTTTTAGTTTTTTATCAATGATTTGTTTTTGTACTTCCGCGGTCAAATGACCCCATAATTCTTCGGCAGAATACGGAGCATTGATTAAAACGGTAGCACCTTCTTTGGCTTTGCCGAGTACGTCGTATTTATCCAAGAAGTCAAACATGTGCACGCCGATAAAGTCAGCGGCTTGGATGAGATACGGAGCGCGGATATAATTTTTACCAAAGCGGATGTGAGAGGTGGTCATAGAGCCGGATTTCTTGGAGTCATACACGAAATAACCTTGCGCAAAGAAACCGTTGGCGCTAATGATTTTCATGGTGTTTTTGTTAGCACCGACGGTACCATCAGAACCCAACCCGTAGAACATAGCGGCAAAAATATCTTTGTCTGCTTTGTTTTCAAATTTGGCAGCCGGCAGAGAAGAATTGGTCAAATCATCTTTAATACCGACGGTGAAATTCTTTTTCGGCTCTTTCAAAGCCAAGTTGTCAAATACGGCTTTGACATCGGCGGGGGTAAAGTCTTTAGAACCGATACCATAGCGTCCGCCAACGATGAGCGGAGTGGCCGCAAATTTGGCTTTGGCTTCTTTGGTTAAGAAAGCCGCGCAAACATCTTGGAACAAAGGTTCACCTAAGGAACCCGGTTCTTTGGTGCGGTCCAAAACGGCTACTTTCTTGATGGTGTTCGGGATGACGCGGATGAAATCGGCAATAGAGAACGGGCGGAATAATTTAACTTTGAGTACGCCCACTTTTTCACCTTTCATGGCTTCGGCGACAATTTGTGCCACGTCGGCGCCGGAACCCATTACCACGATCAAGCGTTCGGCATCGGCATCACCGACATATTGGAATAAATCGTATTTGCGGCCGGTCATTTTGGCAAATTCGGCCATTTTTTCTTTCACGATTTCGGGTACGGCATTGTAAAATTTGTTGACTGCTTCGCGGGATTGGAAGTATACATCCGGGTTAGCAGCAGTACCGCGTACGGTCGGATGTTCCGGGTTGAGGCCGCGATTTTTGTGCTCGGCAATGAGTTTTTCGTCCATCATGCTGGCCATTTGTTCTTTGGTCAAGGGTTCTACCATGTTTAGTTCGTGGCTGGTGCGGAATCCGTCAAAGAAATGCACAAACGGCACGCGTGCTTTTAGCGTAGCGGCTTGGGCAATTAAGGCCATATCCATGGCTTCTTGCGGGTTGTCGGAGCACAGCATCGCCCAACCGGTGGAGCGTACGGACATTACGTCGGAATGGTCACCGAAAATAGATAAAGCGGTGGTAGCCAGTGCACGGGCAGACACGTGAAACACGGTCGGCGTTAATTCACCCGCGATTTTGTACATATTCGGAATCATCAAGAGTAAACCTTGAGAAGCCGTAAAAGTGGTGGTCAAAGCACCGGCGGTCAAAGCACCGTGTACTGCACCGGAGGCACCGCCTTCGGATTGCATTTCGGTTACAACGGGGATATTACCCCAAATGTTGGTTTCGCCTTTGGCGCTTTTTGCATCGCAGATTTCACCCATCGTGGAAGAGGGGGTAATCGGATAAATGGCGATGACTTCGTTGGTGGCGTGCGCGACGTGAGAAACGGCCGCGTTTCCATCCATAGCGACTAATTTTGCCATACTGTAAATCTCCTTGTTGGTAATGTAAAACGTTTGCTGCCGAGGTGGCAGTTCAAAACTACATTAACATTGTATAATTTTCGCGCGCTTGCGCGCAAATGTGCATGCGCGTAGGGAAAATATATGGCTAAAAGAATCAGTATATCCGCTCTTTTTGTTATAATAATAACGGTAATATCCGTTTTACAAAGGAGGCATATTATGCAAAAAGGTTTTACCTTAATTGAACTATTAGTAGTTGTATTAATTATCGGTATTTTGTCCGCGATTGCTCTGCCGCAATATAAAAAAGCAGTAGTAAAATCTCGGTTTGCTGAGGCTTTTACTAATGCAAAAAGTATAGGACAAGCACAACAAGTATGTAGATTAGAGACAAATAGTCTTTGTAGTTTGGATGACTTATCTATAGATATAGAAGATAATGAATATTTTCGTTATGAAACTAGCCCTTCACCAACTAATGTGTTAGCGGCTGTTTTATACGAAAAAGAAGATGTGTGCTTGTGTTATTTGGACGATGGTAGTTTTGTTTTATCTCAAGATCATGACGCCGCAGATTGTGTTGGCCAAGAAGCATCTTTAGATTATTCTAAATTGTTGCAAATTGAAGATGTTGGGTATGATAATTGCCAATGTTGCTAAACTATTTATCTTCTAAAAAAGGGTGATTTTATAATCACCCTTTTTTATTTAAACTCATTGTAACTGACAATTTCTTCAAAGGGCTTGCGCGGGTGGGGTTTTGCTTGCGCGGCCTCCGGCGCGGGGTAACCCAGCGCAATTAAATGCTCTATTTTGCGCCCTTTAGGAAGTTTGAAAAATTTTTCCGCTTTGTCCGAATTAAGCCACCCGATCCAGCACGTACCTAAGCCCAAATCATGCGCGCGCAGTACAAAATGCTCGCCGGAAATGCCTTGATCTACCAAATAAAATTCGGTGCGGCGGAAATAATTACCCATGCGGCTGGTAAAATTGCCGCGGTCCGACACTACCGCTATAATGACGGGGGCATTGGCCACCCATTTACTTATATTATATAGCCCGCCGAAAACTTGCTCGCAAAAATCGGCTTTTACTTTCGGGTCGTCTATTACTATATAATGCCACGGTTGGGAATTGCACGCAGACGGCGCAAGCCGCGCAGCCTCCAAACAGGCATTAATTTTTTCACGCTCGACGGGTTTTTCTAAAAATTTCCGCACACTTTGGCGGGTTTTGATGGCTTGTTCCAGTTCCATAAAATCTCCTTTGTATTGTAAGTATGGTAGCAAAAAATAAAGATACTTTGACAAGGAAAAACTGATTATAAGTGAAATATAATGTTTTTGTATTTAAAAAATAATATATAATAGTTAATGTCCTATTGAGTAATGTAACGATGTTTCCGGGGGGAAATGATGAGTAAAAAGAGCAAAAAGGACGGGGAGAATGCCGACAGTGCCTGTGCGGCAAGTAGTTTAATGCAGTATTTTTTGGAACACGATTGGAAAATAATCTCGTTTTTTCCGAATTTACCGTGTGCTTTATCTAAAAAGTGTAAAAAATAATATCCGGTTGTGATTTTGGTGTAACTACGCCGTAAATGCTACAATAAAAGTATGAAAGCATTTATTGTAACAATCGGGGATGAAATTTTACTCGGGCAAATTTTAGATACTAATTCGCAATACGCCGCCAAGGCATTGGCGCGTATCGGCATTGATACAGTGGCTATGAGCAGTATTGCCGACGAGCCGCAAGCCATTGTGCAAGCGGTGGATGCGGCCTTTAAGCAGGCGCAAGTGGTCATTGTAACGGGCGGATTAGGCCCTACCAAAGATGATTTAACCAAGAAAACCCTGGCAGATTATTTCGGCAGTAAATTAGTATTTAACGAGCAGGCATACGCATGGGTGCAAGAAGTATTGGAATGTTACCCTCGTACTACTATGAACGAATACAACAAAAACCAAGCACTGCTGCCGGATAATTGCATTGCCTTACATAATAAAAAAGGAACGGCAAGCGGTATGTGGTTTGAGAAAGAGGGTAAAATTTTGGTGTCTCTGCCGGGCGTGCCTTTTGAAATGGAACAACTAATGCAAGATGAAGTTTTGCCCCGCCTTATTAAACGATTGGATAAAGATTTAGTGCGCTATGAAATGCTGACGGTGTTTGAGGTGCCGGAATCGGAACTGGCTGTGCGCTTAGAGTCTTACGAAGAACAACTGCCCGCGGCCTTAAAATTGGCTTATTTGCCTTCGCCGGGTTTTGTGCGTTTGCGCTTAACGGCCAAAGGTGTAGAAGGGGAAAAACAATTGGCCGCGCAATGGGGGAAATTAAAAACTGTTTTGGAAGGTTTGCGTTATGCGGAAAATGCCGATAAACCGGAAAATTATTTTGCGGCGCAGATCAGTAAATTAGGTGTAACCATTGCCACGGCGGAAAGTTGCACCGGCGGAAACGTGGCACACTTGATTACCGCGGTGCCGGGGTCTTCGGCTTATTTTTTGGGCGGCATTGTTTCATATGCTAATGAAGTAAAAATAAATGTGCTGGGTGTGTCTGCGGCAGATTTGCAAAAATACGGTGCGGTCAGTGAACCGGTGGCATTGCAAATGGCTCTTGGCGCGCGCAAAGTAACGGGTGCCAATTGGGCCGTTTCCACAACCGGAATTGCCGGGCCGGACGGCGGCACGAAAGAAAAACCCGTCGGCACGGTGTGGATTGCCGTGGCCGGGCCGAAAGGCGCCAAAGCACAAGAATTTCACTTTGCTTCCACGCGCGAGCGCAATATTGCCAAGGCATCTGTAAAGGCCTTAGATTGGCTGCTGGAAGAAATCAAAGCAAGCCGGAGATAGCATGAATATACTTCATATCGTGTATGCTAAAGTATGGGGCGGCGGAGAGCAATGCGTTTATAATTTTTGCAAGGCAGGGCAAGGCTGCGGCCATCAAAACTTTATTGCGCTAGATCCTCTTTCCACAGATATCATCCGTAAATTTTCCGAAGTAGCCAAAGTAAATCCGATTGCGTTGCGCAAAATGAAAAAATGGGTTAGTTGGAAGCCTTTTTTGCAACTCATTGACACCGAAAAAATAAATATTTTAGTTTGTCACAGCGGTACGATGGCCGGGTTTTGTGCGGTGTTAAAAAAGTTACGCCCGCAATTAAAATTAGTCATATACCGTCATAATGTAACCCCTAATAAAAAAGATCCTTATCATGTTTGGTTGCAGCGTCAGGCGGATGCTTTTATTTGCGTTTCTAAAATGGTGTATGATTTGCAAATTAAAACCGCTTGTGAATCGTGTAAACACAAATTTCATTTAATTTATAACGGGATAGATATCTCAAATTTAACGGTCAGAGACTTAAATTATGTACCTAAACCGGTTTTTAAAATCGGTTATGCCGGGCGTATCGTGGCAAATAAAGGAATTGTAGACCTTATCTATGCGCTTAAAATTTTGCGTGAAAAGTACGAACTGGATTGCGAACTTGTTTTGGCAGGAAAAGTGGACGGGTCTTTTGCCAAAACGTATCAATCTTGTACTGAAAAAAGCGGTATGGAAAAGTTTATTAAAGGGCCGCAATTCTATACCGATATGAAACTTTTTTATCAAAATATAGATGTGTTTGTGCTGCCTACGTTGGTGCCGGAATCTTTTGGTTTGGTACTTTGCGAAGCCATGTATAGCGGGGTGCCCAGCATTTCAACCAATACCGGCGGACAAACGGAAATTATACAAGACCGCGTATCGGGAATATTAATTGCCCCTAGCCAAACCTACGCACTTGCCGAACAAATTGCTTTTTTACTGCAGCATGCGGTTGCTTATCAATCAATAGCGCGGGAAGGTCATGAAGAAGTAAAAACCCGTTTTACCACGCAAATTATGATTGAAAAGATTAATCAACTGTTTTCCAAATTATAGATTTGCCAAATCAAAAACCCACCTTTACGGTGGGTTTTTAAATGGTGGGGCAGTAATTTTTGATGGCTTGCCGGTTCTCAGAACACCGTATGTGTGACGCGCAATTCCCTGTTTAACAGGCAATTAACAGGCAAAAAACAGGAATTTAAAAGTTTATCCATTGGATTCTAAAGCATTGTTGGACGTCTCATCCTCTTCAGAGAAATATCTGCCAAAAACACTCCAAATTACCTACCCAGAGGAACAGGGAAAGAACAGGCAAATATTAGGTAATCTATAAGCGTATTTGATAGTTAAACAAGAAATTGCACAGTATTTTTATTTTACTTGACTTGGAGTTAACTCCAACTGCTACAATATAGTATCTCAATCAAGGAGCGTATTATGTTAGGAAACTTTACCTATGCCAATCCAACTAAACTTTACTTTGGGGAAGATGCCTTGCAAAATCTAAACAAGGAACTCCCTAAATACGGAAAAACCGTACAACTCATCTACGGTGGCGGTTCCATTAAAAAGAACGGGATTTATGACGCGGTTGTTAAAATCTTAAAAGATAACGGTAAAGAAATTGTGGAAGACGGCGGCGTAATGCCCAATCCTACTACCGAAAAATTAAAAGAAGGTATAGAAATCGCCCGCAAGCATAACGTGGATTTTCTCTTAGCGGTAGGCGGCGGCTCCTGTTGTGATTATGCCAAAGCAGTTTCCGTTTCTGTACATTGCAATGAGGACCCTTGGGAAAAATATTTT
>CADBRU010000017.1 GCA_902797165.1 uncultured Elusimicrobium sp. | reverse complement strand
TGCCGCTTCTACGATTTGATTGTCTTCAAACGCGCGGCTGCTGCTGTACGAGAATGCTTCCCCGTACGAAGGCGCTACGGACATAAAAATAATACTGAAACTCAGAAGAAGAGATAGAAGTTTTTTCATCTGAAAAATCCTTTATAAATTAATATGTAAAGACACTACTCATACTTACAGTATAACACGCCTTTCATTTTTTCTCAAGAGAAAAAAGGCCCAGATTGGACCTAGGACTTTTGGCACCCATAAAATAACAAAATTTTAATCTCTTTAAGTAACTTCAAAATTTTTTCAAAAAGACTTGACAAGGCAAAAAAAGTTACAATTTGCTTAATCCCTTTGTTTTGGGTACAATTAATTATAGGAGATAGTAAAGTATGAAAAAAGGATTTACCTTAATTGAACTACTGGTAGTAGTTCTGATAATCGGTATCTTGTCGGCAATTGCTTTACCGCAATATACCGTTGCCGTACATAAGGCTCGCCTAGCTGAAGTCTTCTTAAATATTAGTTATGCTCAAAAGCAAATGGAAGCACGAGCACTGGAATGTGGAAATAATGATACGTGTCTTTACAATGCACAAGATTATATGGAATTAAGCGGTGGTACTTGGAAATCTAGTATTGATTATAAAACAAAATACTTTTGGTATAGTTTTGATGCACAGCTCTGTGCATTTTACCCTACACCTAATGACGCCGATTATCAACTTTGTTTATATGGCACAGAAACTGATTGGCCTGTCGGAAAGCTTGAAAGAATATGCGATTATTACAGTGATTTCGGTCAAAAAATATGTAAAAGTTTAGAGGGACAAGGATATTTAGCTGAAGATGCACGATAATAACAAAGCAGCGCAAGGAAAAAACCTTGCGCTGTTTTGTTTTGCAAATAAATCTCTTTATTTTCCTTTGGCTTTTTTAATGCCGTCTACCACTTTAGGAAGTAGTGTGCGGGCATCCCCCACAAAGCCGTATTTGCAGATATTAAAAATGGAAGCATTTGCATCCTTATTAATACCAATGATTACGTCACTGTGTTCTACACCTACGGTATGTTGTACCGCACCGGAAATACCGGCCGCAATATAGAGTTTAGCGGCAATGTTTACACCAGATTGGCCGATTTGCTTTTCCTTAGGTTGTAAACCCATATCAATAGCCGCGCGGGAAGCACCTACCGCACCACCCAACTGTGCCGCAAGTTCATCCAGTACCGCAAAGCCCGCCGCATCTTTCATACCGCGGCCTCCGGCAACAACCACCTCGGCTTCGTCTAGTTTTTCCAGTTCGGTTACTTCATCAAACTGTTTGCTGACAATGCGAACTTTGCCGGCTTCGGTAGGGATAGCAATCGGCTCACTAATAATTTTGGCCATGGTGCCCGGGCGCGTAACGGCTTTTTTGAATACGTTCGGACGCACAGTAGCCATTTGGGGCCTAAAATCTGGACATTTAATATCTGCCAAAATATTGCCGCCAAAAGCCGGACGCGTGGAAATTAATAACCCGTCCGCCACAGACAAATTCGTACAATCTGCTGTCAACCCGGAAAATAATTGCGCCGCCACCCGCGGAGCCAAATCACGCCCTACATAGGTGGACGGATACAAAATGGCACTCGGTTTATACTTATTAATTAAAGTAATCATGGCATTGGCATACGCGGCAGTGTTGTAATCGCGGTAAGCCGGGCCGTTGACCGCATAAATTTTGTCGGCTCCGTAGGAGGAAATTTCTGCCATAAATTTGACAATTCCCTGTCCCATGACCACCGCACAAAGTTCCTCGCCTAATTGATCAGCCAGTTCGCGGCCTTTGCTTAACAGTTCAAGACTCACGGAACGCACTTTTTGCGTTTTACCATCGTCTCCGATTTCCACAAAAACCCATACGCCTTTGAAAGCGGATAAATCGTTTTGACTAGCAGTAGCCGTGGCGGGTAAAGAAAGGGCTTTTACGGGGCATACGCTCACACAAGCGCCGCACATAGTGCACGCGGAACTTGCCGTTGCTTTTTTGTTTACTAAGGAGAGTGCTCCAAACGGGCAGGTACTTACGCACTTGCCGCAACCTACACATTTCTCGGATACCTGTATCATTTAATAAAACTCTCCTTTTTCAAAATTTCTACAAACTTAGCCGCCATTTCTTCGGCCGTTCCGGTAATCATTTCCCCTTTTGCACGTCCGGCCGGTGGGAAAATGCGCGATACCCGCGTAGGAGATCCTTCCAGTCCCAGTTTATGCGAGTCTGCCTCAAGATCCCCCGCTTTCCAAATAGAAATGGGTTTCTCTTGCGCTTGATGTGCCGCCAAAAAAGAAGGATATTTCGGCGCATAATCAATCGGCATAGTCATGGTAATAAGCACCGGCAAATCGGCCTCCATAATTTGATGGCCGCCTTCAATTAATTTCTTAACGATAACCTGTTGTCCGTCACTATCTACACTTTCGCAAAAAGTAATTTGAGGAATATTTAAATGATAGGCCATTTCCGGTCCGGTTTGGGCGGTATCTCCGTCAATAGCCATTTGACCGCATAAAATTAAATCGTAGGTGGCTATTTTTTTAACTGCGTGTGCCAGCGTGTACGCGGTAGCCCACGTATCGGCTCCGGCAAAAGTAGGGTCAGATAATAAAACACCTTCATCGGCTCCTAATGCCAAAGCCAAACGCAAAACCGCAATGGCTTGGTCGGGGCCCATAGAAAGCACCGTTACCTTAGCACCGGTGCGTGCTTTAATGGCCAGTGCTTTTTCCAATGCGAAATGATCATGGGGATTTAAAATACTGGGCACTCCGGCACGAATTAAACTGCCGGTTTGGGGATCTATTTTTACTTGAGCGGAATCGGGTACTTGTTTAATACATACGATAATGTTCATAGTTTATCCTTATGCTTTAAAAATTTCACGCAATTTGGCGGATACGCCGTCTTGATCTTCAATCAGTCCGGCCATTTTTTCATTAATAGCGGTTAAATTTACCGCTTGCAAAAGTTCCGCCGCCGCCACACCGCCTACTCCCAAGATAAGTCTCATACCTTCGGTGGCAATCTTGAAAGCGCTTAAACGGGCCGTTACACGTGACATCATTTTAAGTGAGTTCAAATCTAAACGGCTTCCTTCCGTAACGATACCGGCGGCACATTGTTTGGCAAACACCGCGGCTACCTCCGCTTCGCAAATCAAATCACCTAACATAAAGGTAATGTATTGATGGCGGGTTAATTTTTGCACGCGGCAATCTTCCAAGATGTGCGCTAAGGCACGCATGCCCAAAGCCGCACTATCCGCACCAACGTCGGGGTGTTGCAAGTGTATGGCATCCAGTTCTTCGGCTTGTTTAATGTAGTATTGCCCGCGGCTCTTTAAATGCTCTTGCCAACGTCCGCGGAAAATGGTCATTTCCAAGACTTCACTGGTCCCTTCGTAAATACAGGTAATTTTTACATCACGTTTAATTTTTTCGACGGCAAATTCTTTGGTATAACCGAAACCGCCCATGGCTTGAATGGCATCTTCGGCCGCTTTATTACCCGATTCGGTGGCATAAAGTTTGGCAATAGCCCCTTCCGTAGCCAGTCCGTGATTGTTGACCTCTAATTGTTTGGCGGTCCAGTCAATATACGCACGTGCCGCCTCCAAGCGGGTATAATGTGGAGTAATAAGTTTAAGCATAAAGCCCTGTTTTTCCGATAACGGCCCGCCGGCTTGAATGCGCTGTTGGGCATATTTCAAAGCGGTTTCTACCGCCTCTTCCCCACCGCCTAAACCAAAAGCGGCCACCATTAAGCGGGTATATCCGAAAACGGCCTGCGCTTGTAAAAGACCTTTTCCTTCTTCTAGTCCAATTAAATTTTCTGCCGGCACATAGACTTCATCAAACGCAAGTCCCGCAGTATTAGACAAGCGGATGCCGTGTTTGTCTTCGTGCGCATCTTGCGTAAAACCGGGGGTTCCTTTTTCTACAATAAACCAACTCGGGCCGCCCGGCGCCAGTGCCAACACGGTGTAAATATCGGCCACGCCCCCATTGGAAATCCACATTTTGCTACCGGTGATTTTATAGCCTACAATTTTTCCGTCTTTTTCCACACGGTCTGCACGGGTGCGCAAAGACACAAGGTCAGATCCGGCATCGGCTTCCGTAGCGCCATAGGCAACCAGTTTATTTTCCTGTGCGATTTTTTTAAACCATTTGGCTTTTTGCTCTGCAGTACCGCCCACATTAAGCGGGTCACTGCCCAAAAAAGTGGCAAATACACCCGTAGCAATACCCAAATCAATGCGTGCCAGTTGTTCACACACGCGGTAAATCTCGGTCGTTTGACCGCTTAGGCCGCCGTATTCTTCGGGAATTAACAAAAGATGTACACCCAAGATGTCATGGTCATACATTTCTTTTAAAATATCTAAAGGGATTTCGTTTTTCGCGTCTTGCTGACGGAGAAATTCATGAGAGATGCGGTTCTTGGCGTATTGTTTGAGGCTATCTAGCATCAAGTTCCGCGTAATCAAGTCATTTTTTGCCATGGGGTACACTCCATTACAATGGGTTTTGTCATCCCCGAATTTTGCAATCGGGGATCTATACCTTATATATGTATATGATACCAATTTTAAGTGTACCCCGGCAAAGAAAACCCCGGGATTTAAGCCCGGGGTAAATTATTTGCAATGAAATGAAAATTTCACCAATTACGTTCTTCACGGTAATACGTATTCTTCAGCATTATCAGTCCCCCCTCTTTTTTTACCATTTAATCCCTTACATATCTTTTCGCTTGCACTTCCTTGAGGGTTACATGCAAAATGCGCTTGCGGAGTTGCTGCAAAGCCATAATTAGCCGGATAATAACTAATTACGTAATATTTATCACTGGGTACTCCATATCTACCCGCATCAGAGGTCCCTACATCTATACAATAACGCCAATGTTTCGTAATCCAACATTCGTCATTATTGTCTTCTCCTGGCAAATCAATATCAAGTAAAGAAAATGCATTTGGCAAATATCCATTTTCCAATTCAAATCTTTCCCGAGCCTGATGAATAACACGCAATGTACTTCTGGCTTCTGCCACATAGGCTTTCTCTACAGCCAACGTATATTGCGGCAAAGCAACTGCGGACAATATGCCGATAATCAGCACTACTACTAATAGTTCAATTAAAGTAAAACCTCTTTTCATGTTTTTCTCCTTTTAAATTATTTTAGCATATATTACTATTATTATTCTAAAAAAAAAAAAAACTGATTTTGTCAAGTCTTTTTTAAGATTTTTGTAAATTTTTAAAATTTTACCTCAAAGCCAACAAAAACGACTTAACCGTATTTACCCCATATTTGCTAAAATAGTTTATATGCTATTACCACGTATTATAACTGCTATAATCGGTGTTCCGTTAATTCTCGCCGCGATTCATTTGGGCGGCCTAGTGTACATGGCTTTTGTGGCCGGGGTCATTTTGCTTTGTCTATACGAATATGGCCTTGTTTTGCGCGCCGGCAAAAAGCCCGTTCATATTTTATCTTTGCTGATTTTCGGTATTTTAATGGGCACGGTGGCTATTTTGGGCCGCAGTACGCTTCCGTCTTTGGAACTGCCCGATAATCTATATCCTTTTACTATTAGTATCGTAATCTGCGGTGTACTGCTTATAGAAGTATTAACCCCCCGCCGCAGTTGGGAACGTGCCGCCAATACCTTTATCGGTATCTTTTTAATTCCGTGGTCACTGGCACACCTGATTAACATCCGCGATATTGCGCAATACGGTGAATATTTAACCTTATTTATGATGGTAACCGTATGGATTTGCGATACCGGAGCCTATTTTTCGGGGCGGTTTTTCGGCAAGCACAAACTCAACAAAGAAGTCAGCCCCAAGAAAACATGGGAAGGGTCTATCGGCGGTACACTACTGGCTATCGGCGGCGCGGTGCTGATGCAACATTTATTTTTGCCTACCTTTTTTACCGTTATGCAAGCAGTGTGGCTTGGGCTTTTGATAGCCGTTATCGGTCAAGTGTCCGACTTAACCGAATCTATTATTAAACGCAGCACGGGCGTAAAAGATTCTTCTAATTTACTACCCGGACACGGCGGCTTTTTGGACCGTTTTGATTCTTATTTACTCTTAGCACCCATATTTTATTATGTAGTGCTTTATTGTATCGGAAAATGAAAAATATTATTATTTTAGGCTCTACCGGCTCTATCGGTACATCTTCGTTAAGTGTGATTTCCGCACTGGGACCCGATTACCGCGTACTGGGCATGAGTGCCAACCGCAATACCAAACTTTTTCTGCAGCAAATACATACGTTTAAGCCGCGTTTTGCCGCGGTATTAGATCCGGCCAGTTATGAAATTTTAAAAACACAAATGCCCAAAGAGACCCGCCTTTTACCGCCGGAAATGGACAGTTTAACTTTTTTGGCCTCTTTACCCAGCGCGCATTTAGTGATTAACGGGCTGGTCGGCTCGGTAGGTTTCCAACCGCTCATTGCCGCCATTAAAGCCGGCAAAACAATTGCCCTAGCCAACAAAGAACCCATGGTTATGGCCGGGCAAACCGTCATGCAAGAGTGCAAACGCTGGAAAGCCACCATTATCCCGGTGGACAGCGAGCCCTCTGCCATTTTCCAATGCTTGGAAGGCACCGATGCGGTCAGTTATCACAATGAAAACAAATCCATTTCCAAAGTATTTTTGACTGCCTCAGGCGGGCCGTTTGCCAAACGCAAACAGGCGCTTTCTACCGTTACGCCGGCCGAAGCACTAAATCACCCGCGCTGGAAAATGGGTAAAAAAATTACCGTTGATTCGGCTACCTTAATGAACAAGGGTTTTGAATCGATTGAAATTATGAATTTGTTTAATCTGCCGCAAGAAAAAGTGCAGATTGTCATTCATCCGCAATCTTTAATTCACTCTGCGGTGGAATATGTGGACGGTGCTATTTTGGCGGAAATGAGTGAGCCGGACATGCGCATACCTATCCAATATGCTATTACCTATCCCAAGCGCATGCCAAGCCCGGTGCAACCTTTAAATTTATTTCAAGCGCAAAAACTGGAATTTTTTGAGCCGGACTTTGACCGTTTCCCCTGTTTGGAACTGGCCGTTGCGGCCCAAGCCAAGGGCGGTATTTTCCCGGCGGTGCTCAGCGCTGCAGACGAAGTGGCGGTAGATGCCTTTTTGAAAGAGCAAATCAAATTTACCGATATTGCCAAACTGATTTACAGCGTTCTGCGCGAGACCTATAGCAAACCGGGTCCGATTACCTTACACCAAGCCGCCGAGGCTGATGAGTGGGGTAAAGAAAAGGCGCGCGAGCATTTAGTGGAAAAGAAATACAAGAAAGCCATTATTTAGGAGTTTATATGTTATTGTCTGTATTGGGAGTGATAGTTGCCTTAAGTCCGATCGTGATTATTCACGAGTTCGGCCACTTTATTGCGTGCCGTTTGACCGGAATCGGGGTAAAAGAATTTTCATTCGGCTTTGGCAAAATTTTATGGCATAAAAAATCTTCCAAAGGAACGGATTTTCAAATACGCGCCATTCCCTTCGGCGGTTTTGTAGAGCCGGAAGGAAAAATGTTTTTAGACAAAGAAGATCCTGCTCCCGCTCCGCAAGATTTTGCCGCCAAAAAATGGTATGCCAAATTTTTTATGGTAATTAACGGGGCACTGTTTAATTATGTACTGGCGGCGGTTATTTTCAGTGTGCTGATTTATTGGCAAGGTATGCCCGAGCATGACCCGGTTAAATTACCCGCCGTTATCGGATATGTGGCAGAGAAATACCCCGCCAAAACCGTCGGACTTTTGGAACAAGACCAAATTACCGCCATTAACCAAGCCCCGATTCATAATTGGAAAGAATTAACCGATGCTATTCACGCGCGCCAAGGGGATTTGCAATTAACCGTACTGCGCGGCGGAGAAACTTTGCAATTTACCGTTAAGGACAGTGAATTTGACCCGCAACATCCTACGGTGCTCGGTATCAGTGCCGCCAGCCAAATGGAAAAGGTAGGATTTTTCAGTTCTATCGGTTGGGGTGTGTACCAATGTTATTATTGGACAAAATTTTCTCTGCAATCTTTGTGGGATAGTTTTACCCATAAGAAAGCACCTGATTTGGCCGGCCCTATCGGAATTGTAAACATTATTCATAAATCGGTACATACGGGACTTGAGAATTTTATCTTTTTAATTGCCATGCTTTCCTTGGCGGTAGGGATGTTTAATTTATTTCCGATCCCTATATTGGACGGCGGCTATGCGGTCGTGTTTTTGTGGGAAGGGCTGACCGGCAAACTCCCCTCTATGAAAGCCTTAACCCATGCGGCTAATGTCGGATTTTATATTTTAATTTTACTTGTGTTGTATGCGTCGTACTCGGATGTGAAGCGTATTTTCTTTGCACCCAAACCGGCGGCACAAACAGAACAAGTAACTGCGCAAGAAGGCAAATAATGTACAAAACCAGACAAGTTAAAGTAGGTCCTTACACGTTAGGCACAGGCAACCCGGTGCGTGTGCAAAGTATGTGCAACACCGATACGCGCGACGCAGCTGCCACCGCGGCGCAAATTATTGCGCTTGAAAATGCGGGTTGCGAAATTAACCGCGTAGCCGTGCCGGACATGCAAGCGGCGCAGACTTTAGGGGCAATTAAGAAACAAATTCACTCCCCCCTTGTAGCAGACATTCATTTTGATTATAAACTGGCCTTGGAAGCCGTCAAACAGGGCGTAGATAAAGTACGCATTAACCCGGGTAATATCGGCGCGATTGAAAACACCAAAGAAGTGGTCCGCGCATGTAAAGATAACGGGGTGGCTATTCGCATCGGGGTCAATGCCGGCTCAGTAAAATATCTAAAAAGCGTGCAGGGCCGCATGGAACTGACCGATGAAAAATGGGCCGAAGTAATGGTGGGTGAAGCCTTAGAGCAAGCCAATATTTTAGAGCAACTCAATTTCAAAGATGTAGTCGTTTCATTAAAATCCGATAATTTCCGCCGCACTGTTTTGGCAAACGAACTTTTTGCTAAACAAAGTGATATTCCGCTGCATATCGGGCTGACCGAAGCGGGCAGTTTTTTAAGCGGCACGGTCAAAAGTGCGGTGGCACTGGGTACACTTTTACAAAAGGGTATCGGCGCGACTATCCGCGTTTCACTCACGGAAGATCCGCGCATGCAAGTACGCACGGCCTACGAAATTTTAAAAGCGCTCGGGCTACGCACCTATGGGCCGAATTTAATTTCCTGTCCGACGTGCGGACGCACCCAAGTGGACGTCACGGGCACGGTGCACGAACTGGAAAACCGCATTTATAATGACAAAGATTTACTGGCCAAAGCCACGGGACTAAAAATTGCGGTAATGGGTTGCATTGTCAACGGT
>CADBRU010000016.1 GCA_902797165.1 uncultured Elusimicrobium sp. | reverse complement strand
GCTTCGCGGCAACCTTTTTCAATAGCCGGGATATATTCTTTGGGAATGCGGCCTTGGGTGATTTCGTTGACAAATTCAAACCCTTTGCCTTTTTCCTGCGGTTCGAGTCTAAGGAATACGTGACCGTATTGACCACGTCCACCGGACTGACGTACGAACTTGGTTTCCTGTTGAACAGTTTTGGTAATCGTTTCGCGATAGGCCACTTGCGGAGCACCTACGTTGGCCTGTACGTTAAACTCACGTTTCATACGGTCAACGATGATGTCGAGGTGCAATTCACCCATACCGGAAATAACGGTTTGACCCGTTTCTTCATCGGTGCGGACGCGGAAGGTTTGGTCTTCTTCGGCCAAACGTCCTAAAGCGATACCCATCTTTTCTTCATCTTCTTTGGACTTCGGCTCTACGGCTACGGAGATAACCGGTTCCGGGAAGGTGATGCTTTCCAAAATAATCGGAGCATCCGGAGAGCAGATGGTTTGACCTACTTGCGAATTTTTAATGGCTACGGTAGCGGCAATTTCACCGGCACCGAGTTCTTTTACTTCTTCGCGTTTATCAGCCATCATGCGCATCATACGGCCTACACGTTCGGTAGCGCGTTTGGCAGGGAACAAAATAGTATCACCCGCTCTGAGCACACCGGAATAAATGCGGAAATAGCTAAGTTTACCGACGAAAGGATCGGTTTGGACTTTGAAGATGAGTCCGCAGAAAGGTTCTTTGTTAGAAGCTTTGCGGGTGGTTTCTTCACCGTTGTCCGGATTGGTTCCTTTTACAGGCGGGATATCTTCAGGAGAGGGAAGATAGAGGTTGACGCAGTCCAAGAGGGGCTGCACGCCTTTGTTTTTATAAGAAGAACCACACACCACCGGGAAGAATTTACCCGTTAATGTGCCGGCGCGGATGGCCTTATTGATTTCATCTTCGGAGAAATTGGTTTCACCGTTCAAATAGCGCTCCATGATAGATTCGTCGAAATCGGCGAGTTTTTCAATCATTTCATTGCGATATTTTTCAGCGGTTTCTTTCAGATCAGCCGGGATATCTACATAGTTAAAGGTAGCACCGTTATGGTCGCCGTCCCAAATAATACCTTTCATCTTAACCAAATCTACCACACCAACGAATTTATCTTCGGCACCGATGGGGATTTGGATCGGACAGGCATTACCACCCAATTTTTCTTTAATGGAGTTGGCGGAGCGGAAAAAATCGGCTCCGGTGCGGTCCATTTTGTTAATGTAAGCAATACGCGGTACGTGGTATTTATCAGACTGACGCCACACCGTTTCGGATTGCGGTTCTACGCCCTGCACACCGTCGAAACAGCAGATAGCACCGTCCAACACACGCAAAGAACGTTCCACTTCGGCAGTGAAGTCCACGTGTCCCGGAGTATCGATAATGTTTAATTGGCAATCTTTCCACACACAGTAAATAGCGGCAGAAGTAATGGTAATACCTCTTTCGCGTTCCTGTTCCATCCAGTCAGTGACAGACGCACCGTCGTGCGTTTCACCGATTTTGTGCACTTTACCCGTGTAGTATAAAATGCGTTCAGATGTGGTGGTCTTACCCGCGTCAATGTGGGCAATAATACCAATGTTACGAATCTTGTTTAAAGGATAGGTTTTGAACTCAGCCATAAATTATCCTGCTTACCATTTGAAATGGGCAAAAGCGCGGTTGGCTTCGGCCATTTTGTGTACGTCTTCACGTTTCTTGAAAGCCGTACCTTCTTTTTTAGAGCCCAAGATAATTTCTTCGGCCAGTTTTTCTGCCATCGGGCGGCCTTTGCGGCTTTGGGCAGCACCGATTAACCAGCGCATCGCCAAAGATGTACTGCGAAGCGGTTTGACTTCGGTCGGCACTTGATAGGTAGCACCACCTACGCGGCGGGCTTTTACTTCTACCAAGGGGCGCACATTTTCAATACATTTATTGAAAACAGCCACTCCGTCTTCTTTGGTTTTTTCAGCAATGATGTTTAACGCATCATTTAAAATGCGTTCGGCAGTTGCTTTTTTACCTTCGAAATTTAATTTGTTTACGAACCGAGCCACGAGCACGGAATTATGTTTGAAATCCGGCGCGGGTTGCGGTCTTCTGTCACGGGGTCTTAAACCTTTTCTAGGCATAACTTATATTCTCCTTATTTACCGGCTTTGGGTCTTTTCACACCATAGAGTGAACGACCTTGTTTTCTGTTTTCTACACCAGACGCATCCAATGCGCCGCGAATAATGTGGTAACGCACACCCGGCAAGTCTTTCACACGACCGCCACGCACGAGCACGATGGAGTGTTCTTGCAAGTTGTGTCCCACACCGGGAATATAAGCAGTGACTTCCACTTTAGATGTTAATTTTACACGGGCCACCTTTCTCAAAGCAGAGTTCGGCTTTTTCGGGGTGGTGGTATAAACACGGGTACACACACCGCGGCGTTGCGGGCAAGCCTGCAAAGCCGGGGATTTTGTGCGGTTACTTTCTTTCGCACGCCCGTATTTTACTAATTGATTTACTGTAGGCATTACTTTTTCTCTCCTGTTTCTTTCTTTTCTTTGCGTTTTTGTTCAAATTCGCGGGCAATCTGACGGGCGGAAATACCGGTACCGGCAGGGATTAAGTGCCCTACGATTACGTTTTCTTTTAAGCCTTGTAAGTTATCTACTTGGCCTGTAATAGCGGCGTCTGTCAAGACCTTGGTGGTTTCTTGGAAGCTGGCCGCTGAGATAAATGATTCAGATGCCAAAGACGCCTTACTGATACCTAAAAGGATAATCTCCGCTTCGGCCAATCGTTTGCCGGCTGCTTTCATTTTTGCATTTTCACGCAACCAACTGGCCCGGCTGATGATTTCTCCTTTCAGGAAGTGGGTATCTCCCGCATCCAGAATTTTTACGTTCCCTAACATCTGACGGACAATCACCTCAATATGTCTGTCGTTGATGGTTACGCCCTGCAGTCTGTACACTTCCTGGATGGCGTTTAACAGGAACTCTTGCGCTTCTTTTTCACCTTTGACACGCAATACATCGTGCGGGTCAATGGCGCCGTCGGTCAGCGCTTCACCGACGCCCACATGGTCGCCTTCGTAGACTACCAAGTGTTTTCCTTGCGGAATACTGTAAGATTTCTCTTGATTGGTTTCCGCATTGCGTACTACTACTTCAATTAAACCTTTGGGCGAAGTTTCCAAACTCACAATCCCTTCAAACTCGGAAATAATGGCCGGGTTTTTGGGACGGCGCGCTTCAAACAACTCCGCAATACGGGGCAAACCGCCCGTAATATCTTTCGTACCGCCGGCTTCGCGGCCGATCTTGGCCAAGACGTCTCCGGCTTGTACTTCTTCACCGTTTTCTACCATCAAAATTGTATCGATAGGTAACGGCAAACTGGTTTTACCGTTTTTGCTTTCAATGGTAATGCGCGGGTTTTTCTTACCCATACGGCTGGCAATAATTTTGCGTTCGATAACACCCGTCACTTTATTGCGCTCTTCTTGCAGCGTAATACCTTCCGTAACGTCAGAAAGTTTCACCACGCCTTTGGCTTCCGCCAAGACGGGGATAGAGTGCGGGTCCCATTCTGCCAACAGATCACCTTTGCTTACTGTGGCTTTATCACTTGTATAAATGGTGGCGCCGTATTGGATCTTATATTCTTTTATTGTACCATTTCCGGCTTCTACAAAGATAGAACCGTTGCGCGACAAACAAATCTTGTTATCGTACACATTGGTAATTACTTTCATATCTTTGAAAGTTACTTTACCGGAAATTTCCGCTACTGCTTGAGAGCGGGACAATACACGGGAAGCCGTACCACCGATGTGGAAGGTACGTAACGTCAACTGCGTACCCGGTTCACCGATTGATTGGGCGGCAATAATACCTACCGCATCACCCGGATTACTCATGGTGGAAGTGGCTAAAGACAAACCATAACACTTGGCACAAACACCGTACGGGGCTTCACAGGTCAGCACGGAACGAATGCGAACCGATTCGACCCCGTATTTCTTGACCAATTTGCTTTGTTCAAGCGTAATGACGTCCCCTTCTTTAATGATGGTTTTATCTTCTTCACTGCCGTCGGCTTTTTTCACCTTAACCACTACGTTTTCTAAAGCGGTACGACCCAAAATACGTTCTTCAATGGGTTCTACCATTTCTTCACCGCTCATCAAAGATTTGACTACAATACCGTTGTGGGTATGGCAATCTTCTTCGGTGATAACAACGTTATGAGCAACGTCTACCAAGCGGCGGGTTAAGTAACCGGCGTCGGCTGTTTTCAAAGCGGTATCAGACAAACCTTTACGTCCACCGTGTGTGGAAATAAAGTATTCAAGCACTGACAAACCTTCGCGGAAGTTAGCGGTAATAGGACTTTCAATAATTTCGCCCTGACCGCCGGTCAGTTTTTTCTGCGGTTTAGCCATCAAACCGCGCATACCGGCCAGCTGCCGTACCTGTTGGCGGCTACCGCGAGCACCGGAATCGGCCATTAAGTAAACGGAGTTAAAGCGTTGGCCCAGTTTCGGATCGTAGGCACTGTCTTCAAATTTTTTCATTTCTTTGAAGAGTTCCGCACCTACGTCATCGGTTACACGGGTCCAAATATCGATAACTTTATTGTAACGTTCACCTTCGGTAATGATACCGGCTTCGGCTTGTGCTTGAATTTGTTTGACTTGTTTTTTGGCGTCTTCAATATATTTCTGTTTGATAGACGGAATAGTCATATCCGCTACAGAAATAGACAACCCGGATTTAGTGGCATACCCATAGCCGAGTTTCATAATCTTGTCTAAGAGTTGTACGGCTTCATAGCGGCCATACTTTTTGCTCTTGTAACAATCATCGACTAAAGCAGCCAATTCTTTCTTGCCGATGGCCTTATTAACAAACGGCCAACCTTCCGGCAAGATATTGTTGAAAATAATGCGTCCCACGGAAGTATAATCTTTCCATTTGGCAGCATTTTGGGCATCTTTGGGACTTAAACCTTCTTCTGCCAAAGCGTTAATGCCGCGCACTTTGATTTTGGCATGCAAGGAAAGTTTTCCGTATTCCAAAGCCACTAAGGCTTCTTCTTTGCTACCGAAGATAGAACCTTCTCCGATATCACCGTCTTTGGTTTTGGTAATGAAGTTTACACCCAGCACCATATCGTGAGACGGAGAGGCAATCGGTCTGCCGGAAGCGGGAGACAAAATGTTGTTAGAAGCAAGCATCAAGGTGCGGGCTTCCATTTGCGCTTCCAAAGAGAGCGGCACGTGCACAGCCATCTGGTCACCGTCGAAGTCAGCGTTGAAAGCGGCACAAGTTAACGGATGTAATTGAATGGCTTTACCTTCGATCAACACCGGCTCAAAGGCTTGAATACCCAAGCGGTGCAACGTCGGAGCGCGGTTTAACAAGACCGGGTGATTTTTGGTTACTTTTTCCAAAATATCCCAAATTTCCGGACGGACACGTTCCAACATTTTCTTGGCTGATTTTAAGGTTACACCTTCTTTTTTCATCAGTTCGCCGATAATAAACGGTTTGAACAATTCTAACGCCATTAATTTCGGAAGTCCGCATTGATGAATCTTCAAACTCGGACCCACCACAATAACGGAACGACCGGAATAGTCTACACGTTTACCCAGCAAGTTTTGACGGAAACGACCGTGTTTACCTTTAATGCTGTCAGACAAGGACTTGAGCGGTCTTCCACCCGGACCGATAAATACTTTACCGCGGGCACCGTTTTCGATCAAAGCGTCAACGGCTTCTTGCAATAAACGTTTTTCATTGTAAATCATTACCTCAGGAGCGCGTAAAGATTCAATGTGTTTTAAGCGGTTATTGCGGTTAATAATACGACGATATAAATCGTTTAAGTCAGAGGCAGCAAAGCGGCCACCATCGAGCGGAACGAGCGGACGTAAATCCGGCGGAATAACCGGCAGTACGTTTAAGATCATCCATTCGGGGCGGTTACCGCTTTCTTTGAACTCTTCCATCGTTTTGACGCGGCGGATGAGTTTGGTGCGTTCCGATTCGCTTTGCGTATTTTTAAGTTGTTCGTGCAAAGCCGGAATTTCTTTATCAAAATCAATGCCTTCAAGTAAGGAACGAATAGCCGGTGCACCGATACCTACTTGCAAACGGGTACCGTGTTTTTTGCGGGCTTCACGCACTTGTTCGTCGGTTAAAAGTGTACCTTTCTTAAAATCCGTACGACCGGTTACGCTGTCAATGCAGTCTTCAATAACTACGTAAGAAGCATAATAGACTACGCGTTCCAAATCCGTCGTGCGCATATCCAGTAAAATACCGATACGGCTCGGATTTTTGCGCAAGAACCAAACGTGTGCCACCGGAACAGCCAGTTCAATATGCCCCATACGTTCGCGGCGCACTTTGGCTTCGGTAATTTCCACACCGCAGCGGTCGCAGGTAATACCTTTGAACTTAATCCAACGATATTTACCGCAGGCGCATTCATAATCTTTGGTAGGACCGAAAATGCGTTCGCAGAATAAACCATCTCGCTCCGGTTTAAGCGTACGGTAGTTAATGGTTTCGGGTTTTTTGACTTCCCCGTAAGACCAACTCATGATTTGTTCTGGGCTGGCAATTCCTAATTTAATCGCATCAAAATCAAAGAAATTTAATTCTCCGAGTTTTTTGATTTTTTTAGTCGTCGTTTGCATAATTTCCATTTCTCCGAACGCTATTTAGCGGATTTTTCTTCCGCTTCAGCCTTTTCGGCAGCGGATAATTTGGCTTGACCTTCTTTGGTTTTCTTCAAAAGATCGACACTTAAGCCAAGTGCTTGCAATTCTTTAATGAGTACCTTGAAAGATTCGGGCACACCGGGTTGAGCCGGGGAATCCCCTTTCACGATAGATTCATACATTTTGGTACGTCCCGCAAAGTCGTCTGACTTAACGGTCAAGAATTCTTGCAAGGTATAAGTAGCGCCGTACCCTTCAATGGCCCACACTTCCATTTCACCGAAGCGCTGACCACCGAATTGAGCCTTACCGCCTAAAGGTTGGCGGGTGATTAAACTGTACGGACCGGTAGAACGAGCGTGTACTTTATCTTCCACCAAGTGAATCAGTTTTAACATATACATGTAACCGATGGTCACTTTTTCTTCAAACGGAAGTCCGGTGCGACCGTCGTATAAGGTAATACGGCAGTAATCATCCGGCAAATACTTCTTGGCGTATTCTTCGCGCGCTTTACCTTTCAAACCTTTTTCGTCTAAGATTTTTTCTTTGGCGAGTTTGACTTGCTGCACTACTTCGGCTTCCGTCGGTCCGTCAAAGACCGGGGTAGCGGCATTGTAATGCAAGTGTTTGGCAGCCCAACCGAGCATGGTTTCTAACAACTGTCCTACGTTCATACGGGAAGGAATACCCAGCGGAGACAATACAACGTCAAGCGGTGTGCCGTCCGGCAAGTAAGGCATATCTTCTTCCGGCAAGATACGGGCTACAACCCCTTTGTTACCGTGACGACCGGACATCTTATCACCTACATGCAATTTGCGTTTAGAGGCAATATATACTTTGACCGATTTGTTCACGGTTACAGCCAACTCGTCACCTTGTTTGCAAAATTCAATTTCGCGCTCAAAGTGTTCTACGGCTTTCTTTTCCATTAATTTATACAAGGAATTCAAGCGAGCAGTTTCTTTTTTGAGTGCGTCTGCATTTTTGATAGCAGCTTTGGCATTGTCTAAAGCACGTTTGCGTTCTTCAGCCAGCAATGTCAATGTTTCTTCTTTTTCCGTTTCTAATACTTTCAAGCGGGCTTTTTCTTCGGCTTTCGTTAATTTTTCTTTGCGTACAAATACGCGGGTGCCGATTACTTTACCGCTGGTTCCCGGCGGAACACGCAAGGAAGCATCGACTACATCATCTGCTTTCTTACCGAAGATTACTTTTAATAATCTTTCTTCCGGAGTAAGTTGCTGTTCTCCTTTCGGAGTTACTTTACCTACTAAAATATCACCCGGTTCCACTACGGTAGCCGGTAAAACAATACCGTCATTATCCAAGTGAGACAAGGCGTCTGCACCGATGTTGGGAATATCGCGGGTAATTTCTTCTGCGCCGAGTTTGGTGTTGCGGGCATCTACGCTAAATTCATGCAAGTGAATAGAGGTAAATACATCATCGCGCACCAAGCGGCTGGATACCAAGATAGCGTCTTCGTAGTTATACCCTTCCCAGCACATAAATCCGACTAACATATTGCGTCCCAAAGACAAGCAACCGTTGTTCATGGACGGACCGTCCGCAATTACTTGACCTTTGGTTACTTTATCACCGGCAAACACAATCGGATGTTGGTTGATACAAGTATCGGCGTTGGAACGTTTATATTTCAAAAGTTCGTAGACATCCATATTCCCGTCATTACCTTCTACAATAATGCGGGAACCGTCGGCAAATTGTACTTTACCGCTGCGTTTGGCTACGACGGCTGTACCGGAGTCACGCGCCACTTCATGTTCAATACCGGTACCCACAAACGGGGCTTCGGTTACTAAAAGCGGCACACCCTGGCGTTGCATGTTACAACCCATCAAGGCACGGTTAGCGTCGTCGTGCTCTAAGAACGGAATCAAAGCCGCGGAAACGCTGATTACTTGCAGCGGAGAAACGTCCATATAATCTACGTTTTTAGGGGCTACGAGCGGATAGTCTGCGCGTACACGGCAAGCCACCGCTTCATCTAAAATCTTACCGTTTTTATCCAATTTGGTATTGGCTTGGGCTACCAGTTTATCGTCTTCGGCATCGGCGGTCAAAGATTATACTTTGTCCGTCACTTTACCGTTTTCTACTTTACGATACGGAGTTTCGATTAATCCGTATTTGTTTACTTTGGAATAGCAAGCCAAAGAGGTAATCAAACCGATGTTCGGACCTTCCGGAGTTTCAATCGGACAAACACGGCCGTAGTGCGTATAGTGTACGTCGCGCACTTCAAAGCCGGCACGTTTACGGTTCAAACCGCCGGGACCCAAAGCGGATAAACGACGTTTGTGCGTCAGTTCACCAAGCGGGTTAATTTGGTCCATGAATTGGGATAATTGAGAAGTACCGAAGAACTTGCGAATGATGGCTTGTACCGGTTGTGCATTGATTAAAGCACGCGGGGTCAAAGAAGTGAGTTCGCGGTTCATACGGTCGCGGGCGGTTTTGGCCATTTGAGATAAACCGATACGAATTTGGTTTTCCAAAAGTTCCCCGATACCGCGCACGCGGCGGTTACCCAAGTGGTCAATATCATCTACTTTAAAGGAGAAGTCGTCCCCGTACATCTTTTGGGCATCTTCTCCGGCGTTTAAGGCCAGTAAATATTTGACCGTTACAATCACGTCTTCCGGCGCCAAGGTGCGGCGGCGGTCAGACGGAGTAGTAAATTTTTTGAATTTCAATTTGCTAATCAGGTTGAACATGTTAGCAAATTTCTTGTTGATTTTATAACGTCCTACGAAACTCAAATCGTAGCGGCGTAAGTTATCAAATACTAAGTTATCTAAGAAATGTTCGGCTTGTTCTTTTACTACGAAGTCTTGGCCGCGCATTTTCTTGTAGATTTCCGCTTGCGCTTCGGCATTGGTGCGGATGGAATCTTTGCGGTGTTCCAAAGTAGCCAAAATACCGGGGTCTTCTTGACGGGGTTTACCGGAGATGACCTTAATGGTTTTGACTTTCTTTTCTACTAAAGTTCTAAATAACTTATCGTCTACCGGGATCGTGGCTTTTTCATCTAAGTTCCACAATACTTCACCGGTGGTCGGATCATAAATATCATCTGCTGCGTAGCGACCGATTACATTATCAATTTCGGACGGTTTGATGGCTACGTCTTCGCAGTTGTAGAAGGTTTGAATAATTTGGGCATTGGTTTCCAGTCCGCAAGCGCGCAGGAAAGTAGAAGCCAATACTTTTTTCTTGCGGTCAATACGTACCCACAAGGCGTTCATCAAGTCGAAAGAAAATTCGATCCAAGCACCGCGGTAAGGAATAATGCGTGCTACATATAATTTCTTACCCAGAGTAGATTGTTTCTTTTCTTCGTCTTCTTCAAAAATAATACCGGGAGAGCGGTGCATCTGACTGACGATTACACGTTCGGCTCCGTTAAACACAAAACATCCGGCATCGGTCATTAACGGAAGTTCTCCTAACGTAACGTCTTGTTCGGAGGCTTCTTTCATTTGGCCGTTTTTGCCTTTTACATACAAACGTAAAAATGCTTTGAGCGGAGCGGAATAAGTGCTGTCACGCACGGTTGCTTCAGTCGGAGTGGCATAACGCGGGGCGCCTATTTCATATCTTAAAAAGTCCAGACGCATACTGCCATCGGGTGCTTCCACCGGAAACACATCTTCAAATGCGGCTTGTAAGCCTTTGAGTTCCCGTTTGGAAGGAGCAACTCCTTCTTGCAAAAAATCCACAAAGGATTGTTTTTGCATATCCAGCAAATCGGGAAGCGGTAGTTTGGAAGAAATCTTGCCAAAATTTTTCTGTGGTATCATTTCTTTTAATCCTTGTTATGAACCGAATAAATTTATTTTTAGGCACGCATCTTGCTAAAAATAAATTCACCGGTTTGGCTTCTTACGAAGCGAAAAAAGAACAAATCCCCGGTCCCTTTCGGGACCAGGGAAAAGGTACTGCTGACTATTTGAGTTCGACGGTGCCGCCGGCTTCGGTCAATTTCTTTTTGAGTTCTTCGGCTTCGGCTTTGGCAACGTTTTCTTTTACTGCTTTAGGAGCGCCTTCCACGAGGTCTTTGGCTTCTTTCAAGCCCAAGCCAGTGATTTCGCGCACTACTTTGATGACGCTGATTTTCTTGGCAGCATCAACAGCAGTCAGCATAACATTGAATTCATCTTTTTCTTCGGCAGCGGCAGCACCGGCAGCAGCAGGAGCAGCAGCAACGGCCACAGCGGGAGCAGCAGCCTTTACACCGAATTTTTCTTCAATCGCTTTCACGAGTTCGGATAGTTCCAAAACGGTGAGTTCGGCGATTGCATTTACTAATTCATCTTTGGTCATTTTAGCCATTTTATTTTTCCTTTTTTTTCTAGAGTAGCGGCCTTCTGTATAAACCGAGTTTATACCCGTACCTTTATCCTTTCGGACTACTACCGCACTTGGCGGGTTTAGATTTTACCGCATTCAGTTGGCGTAAAGCCAACTGAACACTGACGCGTTATTTTTGCTTATCTTCCAAAGCCTTAATAACGTAGGCAAAATCCCGTATCGGAGCTTGGAGCACTTGCGCAGATTGCGCAACCGCGTTGTACAACGTACCGGCCAACTTGGACAAGTTTTCTTCTTTGGTACCGATGGTAGCCAATTGTTTCACTTGTTTTTCGTCGTACCAGACACCGTCGCTATAGCAGGCTCTAAGCTTCAAAGCCTCTTGGCCTTTCTGGAAATCTACGAGCACTTTGGCTACGGCAGCAACATCGCCACCGATGGCCACAGCGGTCGGTCCTTGAAAGAGTTTTCCGTCCGCTCCTTCAATTTTGGCTTGGGCAATAGCATGCTCTAAGATAGTGTTGCGTTCTACGCGGAATTTCGCACCGGTAGGAGCAAGTTTTACTCTTAGGTCAGCCATATCCACAAACTTCAAGCCTTGATAGGCAGTGAAGAATAGGGTGCCGCTCTTAGTGATTTCAGCAGATAAGTCTTGAGACTTTTGCTTTTTTTGTTCTTTCGTCAGGTTCATTTTCTTGCCTGTTTTTAAGTGTCTTTTTTACCGTCTGATTTCCCGTCTGAAAATAAATTTTTAGGCGAGAAAACGACAGCCATAGATTCCTCTCTCATCGTTCTCCGACGGAGGAATCATGGTTGACATTTAAAATTCTACATCTATTGATATTTTATCAATAAAAGTTGCCAACTTGCAAATCATTTTGCAGTGTCTTATCCGCAACTTCTATTTATATTATAACAAAATCCGGCCAAAAGTGGCAAGTGGGTTTTACATCCCGATCTGGGCACAATAATCATAAGAATCATCATAATTACCACAACTCAAACCGTCGTCTGGATACAATGCTCCACCTACTCGCAAAAGTCCAACCATTTCTCCATTTTTAATCCGGCTTGCATATAAACCGTCTTCCGACCAATATTCCCAATCTTTTGTTTGGAAACAAGGGGATGTATCTAAACAGTCATCTTCCATAAGTTGCGTAGGCGGTTGAAAGGTAGAGTTTTCAAAAAAACCAGATCCCGCGCAATTTGCCAAATTGCCCTGTTCCAAAACACACACTGTTTGCGCATCTGCCATGGTTTTTAACATTAGTTTAGCCTCTGCCGCGCGGGATTTTTCCACCGCTTTGGTATATTGCGGCAGTGCAATAGCCGATAAAATACCGATAATTAATACGACCACCAGTAGTTCAATAAGCGTAAAACCTTTTTTCATAGTTTGTTCCTCTCTGATTTTTGTAAAACATAGTGCAACTACTATTCTACAAAAGAAAATAGCATTTCTTAAGTCTTTTTTGGGAATTTTATACTTATGTCGGAAAGTTGTTATAATACCTAATACGGGATAAATGAGGCCCCAAAATAAATAAGGCGGCCGATTTATTGGCCTTGACAAACCGAAAAAATACTATAATCTATCTATATGGAGGTATTGTATGAAAAAGAACATTTTAACAGTCAGCCTATTTGTTTTAATAACCGCTTTGGCTTTTGCCGCAGCGCCAAGACGCATTGACTTTGCCGGAGAGGTATATGTGCTCAAAGGGGAGCCACAAGTTGCCAAAAATTATGGTGGTATGTTTGAGCAAAGAAACTATCAAACTATGGAAGAAAACAGCATAAGTTCATTACAAGTTCAGGCCATGAGAGGCAATGATGTTATAGCGGATAACGATAAACGTGCCGATAAATATCTTACCGATTGTTCCACGCACCAAGGGCTAAGTTGTTTTATAGACTCTTGCTCTCAAAATGATGTGGTAGTGGGTTATACACAAACGGTAAATAACAAAACCGTTGCATTAGTCCTAAAGAGATTTACCCCCAAGGGCTTTATTACTTATGAAAAGCAGTTACAACCGGACGAAGAGTTTAGAGCACCGTTGGCTACTTATCGCAGTGCGCTTTGCCAGTTGGACGTTTTTTAGAGCAGTATCCTAAAAGCCGTCCTCTATTCGGACGGCTTTTATTTAGTTTAATTTAACGAAGGTTATAATATGAAAAAAGGTTTTACATTAATCGAACTACTGGTGGTAGTTTTGATTATCGGTATTTTATCCGCTATTGCACTGCCTCAATATCAAAAGGCGGTATTTAAAAGCCGCTTTGCAGAAGTGTTGATAAATGTTAAAACGATGACCGATTGTGCCAACATATATAAAATGACTAACGGTCTGCCAACTGGCAACGGTGTAAATTTCAGAGATATGGGTTGTCCTATCGAGTTGTCCGGAGGCACATGGGATACTCAAGGATCAACCTACACAACAAAACACTTCTGGTACTTGATGCAATGCTACTCTAATAAATGCGGCATATTAGTTTCTGATGCCGCAAGATTTACAGATGAACAAACCTTTGAATTAAATGATGCAGAAAATACTAAAACCTGCTTCACAAAACAAAAACCATTGGGCCGCATAGCTTGCAAAATGGCTGAAGCTCAAGGATGGACATATTCTGATAATATTGATTAGTTTGTTTTTAGTATGCAAAAAGCCGCCACATTTCATGGCGGCTTCTTTAGTTAAAATGGAAAAGGGCTTTAATGAGACCGACATCGATCTACTCTCTCAGCACCGAATTGGGTGCCAATACCATCGACCCTGATAAGCTTAACTGCCGTGT
>CADBRU010000015.1 GCA_902797165.1 uncultured Elusimicrobium sp. | reverse complement strand
GTTATAAAATCTATTGCGGGGACTGGATTTGAACCAGTGATCTCAAGGTTATGGGCCTTGCGAGATACCAGGCTTCTCTACCCCGCATTATTATTATACCAAAATGCGGAGTAGGTAGGCAAACACTACTCAGAAACCCCAATCTTTACAAGCCCCAGCACCGTTATCATTGTCATCACACCAAACTTCAGGATCTGTTGTATTGTGGTGCAAATCAACACCTAAATAAAAGTCATCGACGGAAACGGATTTTGCATAAAAAGATCCGGAATTTTCCCAATAACCAAATTCCCAATCTTTTGTTTCAAAGCCACAATCGTAATTGGATCTTTCCCCCATATTACTCATCCCAAAGCCAGTTTTTTCTAAAAAATTCGGAATATTACTTTCTGAACAATCCAAACAATCTTCTTCGCTAAATTCTAAACGACATAACTGCCAATGACGAAAAACTTGCCCCATTAATAATTTAGCCTCTGCTGCACGACTTTTTCTTACTGCTTTTTGGTATTGCGGCAGCGCAATGGCAGATAAAATGCCGATAATTAATACCACTACCAGTAATTCAATCAGCGTGAAGGCTTTGTTCATGCTAATCTCCTATTTCTTGAATTTTCAGAAAGTAAACGGGGGTTCTTCTTCAGCAGCAATGCGGGCATCTTCGTCTAATTTCTGCTCAAAATCATCCATCGGCAGCGGGCGGGAATATAAATACCCTTGCGCCGTATCGCACCCGATAGAGCGTAAAAATTCGGCTTGTTCTTTGGTTTCTACCCCTTCCGCCACAATGTGGCTACCTACTTCTTTAATCATTTTAACCAAGCCGGAAATAATTTGGCGCATACGTGGGTTTCCTTCCCCTTTGGCCAAAAATTCTTTATCAAGTTTCACACAGTCAAAATCCAAATATTTCAATACATTTAAGGAAGAATACCCCGCGCCAAAATCGTCCATCGCTACGGAAAAACCCGCTATGTGTAGTTCATCCAGCACACGGGTCATACGCATGACATCGTCCATAACCATACTCTCCGTCAATTCTACTTCTACTAGGTTATGCGGAAGATTATGTTTCTCCATTACTTGCAGCAACATATCAATAAAATCGGGATCATCCAAATGCAAGCGTGAGAAATTTACCCCGATAGGCACCACCGGCAAATTGGCTTCGCGGCGGCGTTGGAGTAAACCGGCCACTTCTTCTAAAATATACATATCCAGTTTGAGTACAAATCCGTTTTTCTCAAACACCGGGATAAACCAATCTGGCGGGATGACCCCTTGTTCCGGATGTTGCCAGCGCACCAAGGCTTCCGCACTGACAAGGCGGCCGGTTTTGAAATCATATTTAGGCTGCAAATATACCTTAAATTCTTTGTCCTTTAAGGCTTGTTCCATGCTGCTTTCTATACGTTTTTCCGTTACAATTCTGCGCAAATATTCCCGGTCATAGAAAGCATATACTTTGCTTCCCGCTTGCGCCTTAGCCGAAGCCCACGCCAAATTGGCCCTATCCATCATCATATAGAAAGGCACGTCTTCATCAATCACATAAATCCCGCACGTAAAAGACAAAGGCAAATATTCTTTCCCCACGTGGCATAATTGCCCGGCACGCACCGTCAGTGCATCAATACGCCGGCCCAATTCTTCGCGGCTGGGGCACTCCATCAGGAAGAAAAACACATCCCCCCCACCGCGGCAGAACAGTTCGTTTTCCGTAATGCCCGTTTGTAATTCTTTGCCCACCTGTTGCAATACTTTATCACCCTGTTCAAAGCCGTAAATATTATTTACCGCTTTGAAACTGTTGATGTTAATTAACACCATGGCACAGGCACGCTGCTCTTGTTTAAATTTTTGTACGGCAGCTAAAAATTTAAGTTGGAAAGCATTTAAATTATCTTTTCCCGTCAACGGATCCACAAAAGCCGTATGGAACAATGCCTTGGCGCTTTGGTGTTGCAGATACAAAATAAACAGTAGCAAAATAACCAGTGCGATAATCACGGACAAACAAAGGAACAAAGACATTTTGACCAAATGTTCCGCTTTGGCCACCACCGATTCGGTAGGCAAGATAGACATCACGTACCAGTCATTATATCCTAACGGGAAATAAGAAGAAAACCGATGTATTTTGTTGTAAGTATAACCGCTCACCCCGCTCACATTTTCATTCATATCGTGACGGATTTGACCGGCAGATTTACCCGCATCAAATAAGGAACTTTCCGCAATATCAAAAATATTACTTGCAATCGGGCGCGGATAGGCTATCAGTACGTCGCCTTGTTTATTAATCACAAGCGCAAGACCCTTTTCACCTAAAGAACTGTCCCCCAACACTTCTTCATATGTTTTTATCGGCTCTACTGCAAAGACAATTCCCAGTTGCTTACGGTTTTTGAGCACCGGAACACCCAGGATAATTACTTGTTCTTCTTCCGCAAGTCCGGCCCGCGGCGCAGAAATGAAGTGGCTATGCTCATAGGCACTTTCCACGTCAGTGGCGGAAAGCAAATTACGCGTTGTTTTACCGTCTGATAAAAGAGTTTGCCCGTTTGGAAATTGAAAGCCGGTTAATTGAAATGAATTGCGTTGGTTTTGCTGATGCAAATAAGCCAAAAGCCCGGATTTATTACTTAAATCTTGATTTTCCAGTGACACGGCAATAGCCGTTAAAATTTGCAGTTGAATACCGAAAACATGGGAAATGTCCGTGGTAGTTTCCGCACCTTCCGTTACCAAAAAATTACGCGCGTCTTGTTCCAGCCATTGTGTAATTTGTTGGCGGTACAAAACCGATCCGGCAGCCACTAATATAGTCACTGCCAAGATCAAGGAAAACGCACGCTTAAATCCTTTGGTTTTATATGTCATGCTTTGGGTGTTTCTTTCGGCGGAGCAGGCGGTTTAGATTGCGCCGCTTCCTGCTGCGCACGAAACGCTCCTAATAATTGTTGCGTATAAGCAAAAAATGCATATAACGGATATCCCGCTTGGCGTACTTCCGCTTCCGGCACATTTGCCATGCGAATCTGCCCGTCTATTGATATCGTAAATAAAGTAACCTGTTTGGGGTTGTCTTGCACGGGCAAAGTAGCCGCGGGGGTTAATTGCTCGGCGGACTGAGCGGCTTGTTTAAGCAGTTGTTGTGCTTTCTCATAAATCGCACCGCTACTAGATCCTCCCGTAAAACCGCCGATACCGCTGGGGCTGTTATTTTCAAAATAAATGCTGGCATTGCCCAAAGAAGAAGCCGCAATTAAAATGTGTTTAAGCACTCCTTTGGCATCCACTGCCGCCATTTCTACTCCGGCGACACATACCTTTTGCGCGCCTAATTGCGGCACATCTTGTTTGTGTTGTAAATTTTTTACATCCAGCCAAAAGGCTCTCATGGTGTCATAGGCTTTGTTCATAATTCCCCCTGTAATTTCCTTCTATCATTTTAATATATTTTTGCGCGTACGGTATAATTCATTTTTTAGATTTGGCAAATGCTCTGAAAAATGCTACAGTAAGTAAAAGACAGTACCGAGGTGTCTATGGAGAATAATAAACGCGTAATTATTTTAATGATGGATTCCTTCGGAGTCGGCGGTGCGGAAGATGCCGCGAACTTCGGTGACAGTGGAGCAGATACATTGGGTCATATTGCGGCGGCATCGGGCGGAATTAAACTGCCTAATTTGGCCGCTTTGGGTCTTTTCAAAGCCGCTCAAGCCTCTACCGGACTGGAAATTCCCGCCGGGGAGCAACCGCAAGCACTGATTAATTTACCTTCCAAATACGGTTTTATGCGTGAAGTCAGCAAAGGCAAAGACACCTCTTCGGGCCATTGGGAAATGGCCGGCGTGCCGGTTACGTTTGATTGGGGTTATTTCCCACCCAAATATCCCTCTTTCCCGCCGGAATTAATTGAGAAAATTTGCCAAGAAGCTCATTTGCCCGGCATTTTGGGCAACAAAGCCGCGTCGGGTACGGCCATTATTGAGGAATTTGGAGAAGAACATTTAAATACCGGAAAACCCATTTGCTACACATCGGCAGACAGTGTTTTCCAAATTGCCGCGCACGAAGGGCATTTTGGTTTAGAGCGTTTGTATGAGGTTTGTGAAATTGCGTTTAAACATGTCAAACCTTATAATATTGCCCGCGTAATTGCCAGACCCTTTGAGGGCAATAAAAAAGGTGAATTTAAGCGCACCAAAAACCGCCACGATTATTCCGTTACACCCCCGCAAGAAACTTTGCTTGATGTAATGAAAAATGCGGGCGGAAATGTAATTTCCGTCGGAAAAATCGCCGATATTTTTGCCCACCAAGGCATTACGCGCGCAGTCAAAGCCTCGGGCCTGCAAGAATTGTGGGACGTTACTTTGCAAGAAGTCAAAAATGCTCCGGGCAACAGTATTGTGTTTACCAACTTTGTAGATTTTGACATGACATGGGGTCACCGCCGCGACGTAAAAGGATACAAAGAAGGACTTGAATATTTTGATTCCCGCCTGCCCGAACTGCAAGCCATTTTGAAAGAAGATGATATTGTATTTATCACGGCAGACCACGGTTGCGACCCAACTTATAAAGGGACCGATCACACGCGCGAGCACGTTCCTGTGATTATGTTTGGCAAAAAAGTAGCGCCGGAATTTATCGGCGGGCGGGACAGTTACGCAGACCTCGGCCAAACCGCCGCCGAATATTTGGGGCTACTACCGCTACTAAGTGGAAAAAGTTTTTTGAAATAAAACTAATCGTACAGAAAACTCCCCTTCATTTGACGGGGAGTTTTTATATTGCGTAACTTAAATTTCTGCATCTGCGTATTTATATCCTAATGACTGATATTGCTTGCAAATTTCACGCCCTTTATCAGATAATAAGGTGGCGCAAGCATGATACCAACCACCCACCGGGCTATCATTATTCAAATGAGAATTTCCTTTCGTGCCTGCCCAAAAACCATACTCATAATTCTTTCTATAAACTTCTATAATTGCACCTTCCGGATAGATATATCCCGTATACTCAAAATTCTTTGTATGGTAATAGTCATCATCGTCCCAATAGCCACCAGATAATTCTACAGAAGCTAAATCTTTATATTGCACCCAATTTGTTCCGGTCGGAAAACCATTTTCCAATATGTATAACTCCATTTGCTTTTTCATAGTAGCTATATTAGATAGAGCTTCTGTCGCTCTTGCTTTTTCCACGGCTTTAGTATATTGCGGCAAGGCAATAGCAGATAAGATACCGATAATAAGAACTACTACCAGCAGTTCGATCAATGTAAAACCTTTTTTCATAACAACCTCCTTTTAATTTTAAGCATTACAATTACTATTCTAAAAAAGAAAATAACATTTCTCAAGTCTTTTTTGCATAATTTTTATATTTTTCAGAAAGCCATACTAAATTGGTACAATATACATATGTCTTTCCAACGATTTGTAGCCATGCGCTACATGCTCAAACGCAAAGGGCTTTTTGCCTTAATTACCACGCTGATCGGCGTGGCTGGCGTGAGCGTGGGCGTAGCGGCCCTGATTACTACCCTAGCCGTCATGAACGGTTTTCAAAATGACATCAAAGAAAAAATCATTGGTGCGCAAAGCCATATTTTGGTATTCGGATATATGTCTGCCGAATCTTACCCGCAAAAAATCGCGCAAGTGGAAGCCCTACCGGAGGTGGTCGGTGCTGCGCCCAATATTTACGGGCAAGCCATTATTTCTCATGACGGACAAAGCATCGGCGTAATTATCCGCGGACTAGACCCGGTGCAAGAAGCCAAAATTAATAATTTAAACACCTCTTTGGTGGAAGGTGATTTTACCTTTGAAAACCCGGATGAAGATACCCCCGCTTCTTTGGTGCTAGGTACCGAACTGGCGGAAAATTTGGGAGTGGATATCGGAGATGATGTGGTGCTTATTTCTCCGCAGTCTATTTCCACCGGTGCGGGGATGTTCCCTAAAATGAAAAAATTCCGCATCAGCGGCCTACTACGTACCGGATATTATGAATTTGACAATACAATTGTCTATGCGCCACTCTCAGACGCAAGTGACTTTTTGGGCCTTAAACAAGGCGTAACGGGTATTGCGGTCAAACTGCACAATATGAACCAAGCCGACCAAGCCGCCGCCAAAATTCAACAACAAGTAGGCCACGGTTATGCGGTGCGCACTTTTGCCCAGATGAACAGCACTTTATATGCCGCGCTGAAACTGGAAAAGACCGTTATGTTTATTATTCTTTTCTTAATTATTGCGGTGGCGTCCTTAAATATTGCGTCCAATTTGATTTTGCTCGGTACGGAAAAACTGCGCGATATCGGCATTATGCGCGCTTTGGGGGCCAGCCCCAAAATGATACGCGGTATTTTTATGTGGGAAGCCATGATGACCGCCACCGTGGGTATTGTACTAGGGTTAGGGTTGGCTTTCTTATTATGCTGGATTATTGCCACGTTTGATATTGTGGAACTGCCGGGTGATATTTACTATTTAACCAAAGTACCGGTACACATGGAGTGGCTTGATGTACTGGCCGTAGTGGGCGGCAGTTACATTGTATGCTTTTTGGCGGGGCTCTATCCCGCAGTGAAAGCATCCCGTGTAAACCCCACCGATGCGATACGTTATGGCTGATACAATACTGGAAATTAAAGATTTAACCAAAATTTACGGACAAGGCGATGAAAACTTGTGTGTGCTTGACCGTGCACAACTTACGGTGGAGCGCGGCCGCTTTGTGGTCTTGTTGGGCCCCAGCGGCAGCGGCAAAAGCACACTACTTAATTTAATCGGCCTTTTAGATACGCCGACCGACGGACAAATTTTATTTGAAGGCAAAGATATTACCAAAATTAAAAGTGAGCGCAAACGCTCGCAACTGCGCTTAAATAAAATGGGTTTTGTATTTCAATTTGACGGATTACTGCCGGAATTTTCCCTACTTGAAAACGTGGCCATGCCCGGGCTTATGCGCGGAAAAGACGAAAAGAAACGTGCGCAAAAATTACTTGATCAATTGGGCGTAGGCAGTATGAGCCACAAAATGCCGGCCGATTTGAGCGGCGGAGAAAAACAACGTGCCGCCATTGCGCGCGCTTTGTGCAATAAACCCGATTTATTACTGGCCGATGAGCCGACCGGCAATTTAGATGCCGCGCGCAAAGAGCAGGTATTTAAAGATTTTGCGGCACTGGCCAAAGAAGGGCTGACCGTTCTTATGGTCACGCACGACGTGCACGCGGCCGATTTTGCCGATGCGGTCTACACGCTTGAAAACAAGCAACTCACCAAAACGAAATAATTTGGAATTATGAAATGCAAAAACCCCGCTCTTTCGAGTGGAGTTTTTATTTACATTGCAATTTTAAGTTTGCGGCTGAGCGCTTTTAAAATACTTTTGCCGCGTTTTTCGGCCGGTAACTTTTGCAACCCCTCAAACACCAGTAGTTGCGCTTGGGTATAATCGGGTGAAAAACCGAAAATTTCCATGTAATTAATAAATTCCACCAACTGTACCGCCACCGTTAATTTTTGCGGGTCTTGCTCAAAAGCGGTGGCGTAATTAAGCAGTCTTTTTTGAATAACCGGTGAAATTTTGCACGGGTCTATATGTAGCCCTAGTGAACGCACATCTTCCATAAGTTCTTCTAAAGCATTAATATCCACTTCCGGCCGCTCTAATTCTTTGCATAAATCATCCGTCAGCACAAAATCTGCCACCGCGGTAAAAGCCGCCGGTAACGGTGCACCGATATATCTTAAGCCGCGCACCGCCGGATATTGCCGCTCAAAAATACGACTAAAATCAGCCGCGGTTTCTTCTTCCATATGCTTTAGCAAATTGCCAAACACCTTTCGGCGCACATCCGTAAATAAACTGCCAAACGGATAAATTTGCTTAAACGCAGCAGTAATTTTTTTATGCAACTGCTCCGTTTGACCGGACGAGGCCAGTTCCTTTAACTGTGCAAAAACTTTATCTGTATTTATTTCACTTACGCGCGCAGCACCGCATGTAAATTGAAAGGTATGGCGCGTATAGCCGATGGCAAAAACAAAATCTGCCTCTTCTAAAGTAACAATATTCTTTAAGTGCATTTGCCCAATATGCACACCAGCTTGTTCACTTTCACAGCGCGTATCGGTGTAATGCGTGACTTCCGTGCAATAATTTACCGCATTTTTGCCGCTTGAAAATGCACGTTGCAGCGCAATTTGCACCACCATTTTTTCCAGTGAAACTGCCGACGGTTTTACATAGCGTTTATATACTTCTGCACCGTCTTTTAATTCTTTTATATTGCTTGGCGCACCGGAAAGCATACGCACAAAAGCGGGCTCTGCATCTTTGCCGCCTACTTGGCGGTTTAATTCCAACGCGCGCGCGGCATATTGCAAAATTTGCACGGTTTCAATACCGCTGATTTCATCAAAGAACCAACCACAACTGGTGTACATCAACAAGCAATGCCGCTGCATTTCAAGTAACATGAGCGCAGTACTGCGATCTCTCCATGCGGTTTCGGTGGCATGACGTAAGAAAAATTTATGCTGCGCGTCTAAACTGCGGTCTAAAATCAGTTCGATATAATCATTACGCGCGGCCCACGGATCTTTAAAATATTCGCGGCCTTTTGTTTCAAAAGTCGTAACAAGTTCATCACGCACAAAATCCAAAGCCGCACGCAACGGACCGCGCCATTTCTGATTCCATCCGGCCCGCCCCGAATTACATCCGCAATTACTGCGCCAACGCTCCACTCCGTGAAAGCAACTCCACGAAGTATTTTCAATAATTTGCGCTTCGTATTGCGGCGGAAACTTTTCTAAATATTCTCCGTACACCGTCAATTGCACATCCGGTTCTTGCTCGATTTTTTCTAAACAAGAGGCCAAAGCCATATCGGCAAATTTTTGGTGATGCCCGTAGGTTTCCCCGTCCGTGGCAATATGCATAAATTGATTTTCGTAATCTGCGGTATAGGTACTGAGCAAGCGCTGCGCAAATGTAGCCCCGCTTTTAAGGGTATCTGAAAAAGCAATTCCTTGCGATACAGGGCCGTCATAGAAAAATAAAGCAATTTTCTTGCCCGACGGCAAGTTACACAAATAGGCACGTTTCGGGTCCACCTTGGCACCCGACACATCCACCCATTCTTTGGCACCGATTTTGCGTATGCGCGCACATTGACCGGGCGCTAAAATAACATATTTCATCCCGTGCGCGGCCAATACTTCTAAGGTTTCTGTATTGCACGCGGTCTCCGCCAACCACATAGCCTCCGGCGTGCGCCCAAAACGCATTTGAAAATCATAAAGTCCCCAACGCACTTGAGTTTCTTTATCGCGCGCATTGGCCAGCGGCATAATAATATGGTTATATACTTGTGCAATGGCAGAACCGTGTCCGCCGAAATTTTGTTGGCTTTGTTTATCGGAATCTAAAATAGATTGGTAAATCTGCGGGGTATTTTCTTGCATCCAAGAGAGCAGAGTCGGCCCGAAATTAAAACTGATGTGCGCATAATTATTGACTAGTTTAATAAGTTCCCCTTTATCGTTTAGCACGCGCGCGAGTGCGTTTGGTCCGTAACATTCGGCCGCAATGCGCTCATTCCAATCATGCGCCGGAGAGGCACTGTCTTGTTGTTCGATGGCTTCCAACCACGCATTTTCGCGCGGCGGTTGATAAAAGTGTCCGTGGATGCAAAGATATTTCATATGTATATTGTATATATTCCCGGGCCATTTCTGCATAAATCGTCAAAAAACACTTGCGTAATTCGCGCGTAAACTTTATACTATAAGTATCTGCCCGCCGCGGCAACTTGAGGAGAACTATGAAAAAAACATTTATTTTAGACACCAATGTACTCTTGCATGATGTAAATTCCATTTATGCATTTGAGGATAATGATATTGTTATCCCGATGGTAGTAATTGAAGAACTGGACCGCTTCAAAAGTGAAGGAGACAGCCGCGGCAAAAGCGCGCGCATGATGTCACGCTCTTTAGATGCTCTGCGCGAACAAGGCCGCTTAAACGAAGGGGTGAAATTACCTAAAGGCGGCAAACTTAAAATCGAACTGGACAAACCCAACATTTTACCGCAAGTTTTTTCTATCGATAAATCAGACAATTCCATTTTAAATATTGCCTACACCATGGCTAAAAAAGAAGGCTCTTACAAAAAGAATCAGAGTCCGGTCATTGTGGTAACCAAAGATATTAATATGCGCCTAAAAGCCGAGGCACTTGGACTTGCCGCGCAAGATTACATCACCGACAAAGTCAATTTAGACGAACTCTATACCGGCGTGGCGGAACTGGAAGTGCCGGCGGAAAAAATCGATACCTTTTATCGTGATAAAAAATTGGTACTCTCCAAAGACACTTATTTCCCAAATCAATTTTTGATCTTAAAAGCGCAAGGCGGCGGCAAACAATCTGCCATCGGCCGTGTGTCTAATCACGAACCGAACGTGTTAAAACCGCTCTCCTCTCAAGAACCTGTGGCGTGGGGCATTAAGCCGCTTAACAAAGAGCAACGCTTTGCCATGGAACTATTATTAGATGATAGTTTAGACATCGTGACGCTCGTCGGTACGGCCGGAACGGGTAAAACCTTAGTTACCTTAGCAACCGGGCTTCAACGCACCATGGATGAAAACGCGTACCGCCGCATGGTGGTATGCCGCTCTATTGTCCCGGTGGGTAAAGATTTGGGTTTCCTCCCCGGCACTAAGGAAGAAAAATTAGATGCGTGGATGGGCGCTATTTATGACAACTTGGCGTTCCTAGCCGATCGCAAAAACCCGGAAGAAGGCGAAGAAAAAGCGCATTATTTACTTGATAGCGGCAAAATTGAAATTGCTTCCGTTACCCATATGCGCGGCCGCTCACTGCCGGGCCAATATATGATTGTGGACGACGCACAAAACTTAACTCCGCACGAAATGAAAACCATTTTGACCCGCGCGGGAGAAGGCACCAAAATTATCGTAACGGGGGACCCGTATCAAATCGATACGCCGTACTTAGATGTGGAATCTAACGGGCTGACTTATATTGTGGACCGCTTAAAAGGTCAACCGTCTTACGGTCATATTACATTTACCAAGACCGAACGCAGCCGTCTGGCGGACATGGCCTCTAAACTACTGTAAGAGTTTCCGTAGTAAAAACCCCCGCTACAAAATCAGCGGGGGTTTGTTTATGTAAGTAATAACTTTCGTATTAATCTAATTCCGTATCATATCCCACAAGTACGCTACAAATGGCTTTACCATAATTTTCATCTTCAGAATTATAGTAACATTTACCTCTGCCCCATCCGTTCGCCTTTGTATAAGTACGCGATACGGTAGATATATCAGGGTTGGCCCCATACCACTGCTGCGTAGTCCCGCTTTTAGAATAATAGGCATTAAAGGTACACGCAGACGGTCCACAACTTGCGCAATAACCTGTATGTTTATAAACATATAGATGAGATCCACTAGGACAAGTGGAATTATAATTCACCGCTTGAAATCCGTTGACTAAATCCGAATTTAACTCAAGTAAATCCACCGTTCCGGATGCAGGGAAACCGTTTTCCAATATATAAAGATCTATAGCCTGTTCCAAAGGTTTCACACGAACTGCCACTTCGGCCATGCGCGCTTTGTGTACCGCTTTTTGATATTGCGGCAAGGCAATGGCAGATAAAATGCCGATGATTAACACAACCACAAGTAGTTCAATCAAAGTAAAGCCTCTTTTCATAATTTTCTCCTTTTGCAATTTCAGTACAACCTACTATTATTCTAAAAAGAAAAACCATCTTTATCAAATCCTTTTTAATGATTTTGATAAAAATAAGTCCTAGAACAAGTCCACCCTGAGGGGTCTTTCTCAGGGGCTCATCCACTCCATCAAGGAGGAGAGCCCGGATAAAGACCTTTCGGGACGGGATTTATATGTGCCTTCTATCGGCACAAAAATCAATAAGAAAATGCTACACTACTTCTATGAAATACGGAGTCTTAATTATTTTTCTATTCTGCTCTTTTGCGGGTTTGTTTGCGCAAAATACAGAGGACGAAATTATTATTGAGATGACCGGGGACACCGCCCAAAGCGCCCCGCGCCCGCATTTACTGTGGGACTACTCCGCCCCGCAACTGACCAAACAGTGGAAAAGTAAAACCCGAGAAGAACTTTTATACACCATGCCCATTGTATCGGATAAAGACCGTATTGTTTCCGGCCCGAAAGCCGAATATGCTTTGGTGGAATATACCGACGGAAATGATTTCCGCAAATTTTTATTTAAAGCCGAAACCCCACAAACCTTTATCACTGCCGCGGCCACGGCGGCCGATGTGCTGGCTGTGAATAAAAAATATCAACTTAATATCGGTCTAACTCAAACCGCTTTTGAAAATTTTTACGGAGAAAAAGCAACGCCCGCGCATGCAGATATTTTGGAAAACGAAGAAATATTGTACGAACTTTCTTATACCGATATAAATACGCCGCACGGCCAAAAGAATTGGTTTTTATTTGAAAACGGAAAATTAACCCAAACGTTCTACACCCAACAACAAAAAGACGAATTTATCGAAAAACGCAAGCAAACCCGCGCCTCACTAGAGGCCCAAAAGCAGCAAACCCAATTGCCTGCTCAGCCTCTTAATCCCACGCGGGGAAATACGCCGCAGAAAGCCTTACTGTACGGCGGAACGGCTTCTGATCAGGCCTATATGCCGCATGTGCTCAATCCAAATCCTAAATTAATGCAGGGCGCGTCCTCTTCCGGCAAATAAATCAGTTTTAATCAGCCACCAAAAACCCCCGGGATGAGTACCGGGGGTTTTGCTGATATGCATGGCACACCAGCGGGGGGATTACTTCTAAAGCACAAAAAAAGGCAGTCATCTATACCGGAAGTTATCACGCATCCGATATAACGATGCTGCCTACTGTGTAATGCTTTACACAGTGAAATAGCAACAATCGTTTTCGGGGTGATAACTATTGCACAAGGCAATTGCTCCGTTTCCGCAACGGACCCAAAAACAATTTCTAATTAACTTGTATTAAAACCTACTTTTATTATTATGCCAAAACAAAACTATCAATGCAAATTTTATAAAAAAGACTTGACAAACGCAGTTTTTTTTTTTTTTAGAATAGTAACTATAAGAGATTGCTCTCTTTATGCGTCATTGCGGGCGTGGACCCGCAATCCAGCGTTGTTTATAAGGAAAAACCTT
>CADBRU010000014.1 GCA_902797165.1 uncultured Elusimicrobium sp. | reverse complement strand
TCTCAAATGTTTGACCACTTGAGCGGTGACCTTGGCGTTTTGAGACGCCTTGGTATCTGCTGAGGTACCTTCTTCGTTAGCGGCCCAAAGAACTTTAAGTTCCACTGTGGCTCCCACTTCCGCGTCCAGCTTTTCCACCTGCAGATCTTGACCGGGTTTTACCCAGTACTGTTTTCCACCAGTTTCAATGATTGCGTACATGTTATTTTCCATTTTATAGCGCACAAACTTCTACCCCGCTTGCGCGCGGCAGAAGTAAGGTGCTTACTTCAAGTACATATATTATACAATAATCCCGCCGCCAAGTACAATATCCCCATCATATAGAACCGCACTTTGCCCGGCCGTAATGGAGAGTTGCGGTTCTTTGAATTTGGCGGTTAATTCTTTTCCATCTTGACTTAACGTAACCACTGCGGGCGCGGCATGATGTAAATTGCGTATTTTGATATGTGCTTCAAATTCTTGTGCCGGGGCATGGCCGCGCGTCCAAGTTAAATGGTCCGCCCGCAAAGCGTCACTATACAAAGCGGCTTTCGGTCCGATAATGACTTGATTTTTAACCGCATCCAGCCCAACCACATACATCGGCTCTTTAAAACCACTCAACCCAAGCCCCTTGCGTTTGCCGATGGTGTAGCCCCAAATGCCGGTGTGTTTGCCTATTACAGTGCCGTCTTGCAAAACTAAATCACCGGGGTGATTGGGAAAATTTAACAGATCATTATAATCACCGCAATAGAAGTCTTGACTGTCCTGTTTGTCCGCCACCGCCAGTCCGGCCTTGCGGGCAATTTCGCGGATTTGCGGTTTAGTCATTTCCCCTAAAGGAAATAGAATTTCTTTAAGTTGCGCTTGCGTTAAGCGGTGCAAGAAATAACTTTGATCGCGTGATAAATCTTTGGCGGTTTTGAGCAAAAAGTCTCCGCTTGCGCTGTCTTCTTCCACCCGTGCATAATGCCCGGTGGCAAATTTATCAAATTTAATTCCCTGTGCGCGCGCCGCGGTGGGAAGCACGCCAAATTTAATGCGGCTATTGCACCAAATGCACGGATTAGGTGTGCGTCCGCAAGCATATTCGGAGCGGAAATTATCCAGTACCGCTTGGCGGTAAGCGTCGCGGCAATCTACGGTTAAATATTCAATGCCGAGTTTGTCCGCAAGCGCGCGGATTTCTTGTAAATCTTCTTTTTTCTCGGGAGACAGACAGGCATTTTTATTATGCCCGCCTTTGGGAATAGGCAGAGAATCATCCCAAATAAGCATCGTAGCACCGATGACTCGGTACCCTTGCTCTTTAAGCAGTATTGCGGCCGCAGTGGAGTCCACACCCCCGCTCAGGCCGACTAGCACAGTCTTTTTGTCCATCATTTCCTCACGAAATAAATTTTGTACTTAAGGTTGAAAGCCAAAAGGACACTTATATTTTAGTATTTTTTGAAGCGGTATTAATTTGAAAACGGCGGTTTGGGGGCCGTGCGTATCTTACGCACGGTCTTGATAGGTTCGACAATTTCCGGGGTTTCTTCCACGGGTTGCATAAGTTCTGCGTCCGCGGCGGTTTGCGCATATAATTTGCGTATGGAAGGATAAATACGTTTAAATGCAACCACTACGCTGGGATCAAAAGATTCACCTTTTTCCGTCAGAATATAGTTGTAGGCTTCGTCGGTTTTCCACGCTCTTTTGTACACGCGCGAAACACATAAAGCATCAAATACATCGGCCACCGCAATAATGCGCGCCTCCAGCGGAATCATTTCTCCTTTCAGTCCGTACGGATAGCCGTTTCCGTTCCATTTTTCGTGGTGATACAAACTCATTTTGTGGGCTACTTGTAAAACTTTTGAGTGTGCCCCTTCCAAAATTTTCCCGCCGTAAACGGTGTGTGATTTCATAATTTCAAATTCTTCAGGCGTCAGTTTGCCGGGTTTAAGCAAAATAGTATCGGCCAATGCCACTTTGCCGATATCGTGCAGCGGACTGGCATTTTTAATCAGTTCGGCTTGCTTTTTGGTAAGGCCCAAAGACAAGGCCAGCAAATAAGAAATAATGCTGATATTTTTTAAATGAGCGCGGGTATCTTGTTGATCGCGATATTCGGCGGTAACGGCCAAACGGTAAATCGTTTCCAGTTGGGCCACATGTACATCTTGATATAATTTTGCAACTTCAATAGAACTGGCCGCCAAGGTGGCCAGTAGCAGCAAAATACCTTCGTCTTTTTTGTCAAAAGGTTTTTCATCGGAACGGTTTGCAACTAAAAACACACCCAATACTTTGCCGGAATTATTTTTGAGCGGTACGGCCAGTAAGGTTTTGGTATGAAAATCGGTCACCATGTCTACTGCCATGGAAAAGCGTTCATCCTCATAGGCATTGGTGATATTGATAGACTGCCCGGTACGCGCCACCAGCGAAACAATGCTATGTCCGTTTAAGGGCAGGCGGATTTCGGTATGTTCAAGGCCTTTGCCTTGTGCAATTTTGGACCACAACTCTTTGCGCTGTCCGTCTTTAAGGAAAATGGTGCAACGGCCGACATTAAGGATACGGGTAATTTGTTGGGCAATAATATCCAACAATTTATCCAAACGCAATTCACTGGAAATTCGTTTACCAAATTCAATCAGCAGATTTAGTTTTTCGTCTGCCGAGAGTTGTGCGTTCTCTTTTTTGACTTCGTCCATACCCTTTAATCCCATAGATGAGGTGCTGTGCCTTAAGTGACGGATACAACGACCTTGCCGCGGTCTGCAGTTCTAAGGCTGCCCACCCGGATAAACAATAAACCTCCGCGATTTGTTGTCGCGTAAGATCCTGTACATGCCGACGTACCGACTCTTCTGTCTGCGGATGCTTGGCAAATGCTAGGCCCGCTGTCGGAAGAGGGAAACGGCTATACTCAAACTCTAGCAAATTAGAGCGGCGGTCTGTCAATAATATTTTTTGTACCGCAGCCGCAATATTTTTAACCGGGAACAAAGCACAAGAAGTCTCCGGTGCTACTGTTTTGCCGGATAATTCGTCTCGTTTTTTAACCGGTAAGTCGGAAATGTAAATCACTTGGTCTGCAAATTTTTGTGCACGTTGTTGCCATCCGGGCAAAGCGGCAAATAAAAGTGGATAGTTTTTTAGAAAAGCATAGATTTCAATACTATCGGTCAGCAACGGCAAAGCACGGCCGGCGGCTGATTTTTCCCATTGCACCAGTAAACGCTTGGCGGCTTGTTGCGCCTTAGATAAAGGGCCGTACAAATATTCACTAAGTCCACTTGAAATTCCAAATAGTACATACGGTTTTTTTGCGCTGACCAGTTGTAAAGTTTGCCAACCGGTTTGCGCGTCTGCGTATTGCGCATACAAGGAAGGTAAATAAAGTAAATTGGGTTTTTCGGGGGCAGCGTTAAACCCGTTTTGTTTTAATATACGCCGCAGCGGAATACTTTGCGCGGGAAGTATTTTATTAGCATGCCTTAGCCACTTGGGTAAAACAGGAGTCAGTAAGGTTAAAATTTTGAAGCGGCGCAGTATTAATAAAAAGCGCATTAGTTTGTCAAAACAAGCGGGATAAGTATGATAAATACCTAGGCACATGCGCAAAGATGCGGGCAAACGTTTTAAGTTTAATGTCCTCTCTACCGCACGCATATAAAGAGCAATAGGCAGTTGCCCGGCGCAAGCGGCACTGCATTGTGCGCAGTACATGCACGACGCAGAAAGTTCTTTCAAATGGGGCTCACATTGAGCAAAAGTAAATTTATTTTCGGTCAGTAGGCGCAGTGTCTGCACGCGCCCGCGCGGGGAAAATAATTCTTGCGGTTTACATAAATAAGCCGGACAAGATTGTACGCACGCATTACAACGGGTGCATTGCAGCACGCTGGCCTGCAAGGTGTAAATACCTTTGGGCCCGGTCACTTTTTCTTGTGCGATGAGTTGCAAAGAAGATGCTTTCATAAGCCCTCCTTTTCAAAAACCGCAGACAAAAAGAGATGTTGCGGATCAATAGTTTGTTTAAGCGCGGTAAATAAAGCCGTTGGTTTGAAAGGCGTATTTTCTTTAAGCGAAACATTTTGTTTTACGGGATAAATTTTGAAAGTTACTTGCGTAATTAAACCAAGTGCTCCCCACGAACCGACAAATAAGCGGCATAAATTATAGCCGGCGGCATTTTTAGTTAGTTTCCCGCCGTATTGCACAATATCAGCATTAGGCAAAATAGCCGCAATACCGGTTAATTGAGAAGTAAAATCAACTGCGGCTTTGGTGGCCACTAACGCACCCAAAGTCCCGTTAAATTTTTCGGGCAATTTGGCATAAACTTGTTGTGCTTGCAAGGCTTTGATTAAATCGTTTACATAAACTCCGGCTTGTACAGTGGCCGTGTAATTAGTCTTATCAATATCCAAAATTTTATCCAAAGTATGCGTGGATAAATAAGGCTCTTGCGCTAGGGCTTGCGCGGTAATGCGCGTAGGTTGTTGTTTGTCAAAGCGTTGTTTGATTTGCACGGCCAGCGCACAAACGGCGGGGTCTTTTTCTTCGTACAAAGCGGCTTTGTCTTCAAATCCGATCGGAATAATTTTATCGGGATTAGCCAAATTATAAGGGTCAAATGCTTTTTTGATTTTTGCAAAAAGGCGCAAAGTTTGCCGTGAGTATTGATAAGCCATCAGCGCGCGTTTTTGCACGCCGATTCCGTGTTCACCCGATATAGTACCGCCGCAGTCCACACATGTTTTTAAAATTTCTTGCAAAGTTTGTTGAATGCGTTTAGTTTGAGTGGGTTGCGAAGCATCAAAAATCAGTTGCGGATGGAAATTCCCGTCTCCGGCATGAAATAATAAACTGGCTTGTATGCCATATTTATCAATAATTTGCCGCACCTGTTGCAGTGCGCGCGGCAGTTCACTGCGGGGGACAGTTCCGTCGGCCACAGCCACATTGGGGGCCAAAGCCGCCATGGCAGAATAGGCCGCTTGCCGCCCGTGCCAAATGCTTTGACGCTCCTCCTCACTAAGTGCTTGCGTAAAAAGTTGGCAATGATTTTGCGTGCAAATTTTTTGCAGAGTCAGCGTGTCTTGTTTGATTTGCTTGGCATTGCCGTCGAGTTCAATAATAAGCAAAGCCTCCGCTTGCGGATATCCCGACGGTGTAAAAGATTCTATGGCTTGCACGGTCACTTTGTCCATGGCTTCTATGCACCGCGGAGTTAGGCCGCTTGCAATTAAATCGGTAACGGTTTGCACGGCATCTTCCAAAGAAGGGAAGGATACTAAAAATGTTTGTATTTGTTTGGGTGCGGGCAAAATACGTACGCGCATGCGTTTAATGATGCCCAAAGTTCCTTCACTTCCGGCCACAAGCCCAAGCAGATCCGGCCCGGGGTCGTCGTGCTTTAAGATATGGGTGTATCCGTCGGGAGTAATAAATTCGATTTGCAGCGTATTATCGGAAGTGTTGCCATATTTGATACACCGCGCGCCACTGGCATTTTGGGCTAAATTACCGCCCAAAGTGCAAACTTGTTCACTGGCCGGGTCGGGCGCATAGAAAAAGCCGAGCGGTTTAAGTCGGCCTTGCAAAACACCGGTCACTAGACAGGGGTCTGCGTCGGCAAAACCTTGTTGGGTGTCAATGGTGTAAAGTTGATTTAATGCATTAAGGTTTAACACTACGCCGCCTTTTACCGCGGCGCAACTGCCGGCGTGATTGGTGGCCGCCGCACGGACTACAAAAGGGATTTTTTCGCGGCTGAGCAGCCCGATAATGGGTTCTAATTGCGTAACCGAGGTAATATGCACAACCGCGTCGGGGCGGTGTGTGCTGCCCGAACAATCATATCCGTTTAGAGCAAGCACCAGCGGCTCGGTCTGTACTTGGCCGGGCCCTGTTAATTGTTCCAATTTTTTTAGTACATGAGACGGTATTTGCATGCGTGCATATTCCGATAATTTTGCTATACTGTTATTATATTATTTATGGATACTTCTAAAACAAACAAAGAGTTGATCGTTGTCGGAGATATACATGGCCATTATGACGGGTTTGTGCAAATTTTACGTCATAGCGGGCTGGTGGACAGCGGTTTGCATTGGGTAGGCGGTAAAAAGACATTACTCCAAATCGGAGATGTGTTGGACCGCGGGCCCAAACCTTTGCAAGTAGATACGCTACTGGATGATTTACAAATACAAGCCAAGTTAGCCCACGGGGAAGTGGTGCGGTTGGTAGGCAATCACGAATTAGAAATACTCATGAGTAATTTTTTAATTTCGGGCTTAAGTAAAGGGGAAGCCAAAATGGTGCGCGACAAACTAAAAGCCCAAGTGTTAGATTATGATTTGTGCGCGGCCTATGCGTATAATAAATTTTTATTTACACACGCCGGGGTGACTCACAAATTAATGAAAATCTTCAAGTTGCAAGTAGATCCCCTGACCCCGCAAAATGTGGCCGACTTGATTAACCGCGTTTTCCGAGACGGCATTAAACATGAATTTTTCCGCCACCCCATTTTTAATATCAGCGTGCACCGTAAAGGACCCGATAAATTCGGCGGTATTTTTTGGGAAGATTTAGACGATTTGCTGGCCTCTTATACCCACAGTGAAATTTGCCAAGTAGTCGGGCATACACAAGTGGAAGAAATTACGGTAGATGACGAGAAAAATATTATTCAAATTGATGTGGGCATGCACCGCAAACTGCAGTATTTGCATATTGTTAAAGACAAATGCAAAATCGTTACCGTAAGTTAAATAATATCTATTTTTAATATTTTTCTAAAAAAGACTTGACAAATGCAGTTTTTTTTTTTTTAAGAATAGTAACTATAAGAGATTGCTCTCTTTATGCGTCATTGCGGGCGTGGACCCGCAATCCAGCGTTGTTTATAAGGAAAAACCTT
>CADBRU010000013.1 GCA_902797165.1 uncultured Elusimicrobium sp. | reverse complement strand
TGGGCGGAAAGGGAGTTGAACCCTTAAGGACTTTCGTCCACACGGTCCTGAGCCGTGCGCGTCTGCCATTCCGCCACCCGCCCATCAGAAATATATTGTAGAAAATTGTGTGTCTTTTGACAAGGAATTTAGAACCGAATGGAATTTTTGAAACCTTTTTCCATTTCCCGGTTTAAGTCTTTCTTTTTCAATGTTTCACGTTTATCGTATAGGTGCTTTCCTTTGGCCAGTGCTAATTTAACTTTGGCCCATCCGTTTTTGAAATAAATTTCAAGCGGTACTAAAGTTTGGCCTTTGATTTGTTCGGCCGCGTGCAATTTACGAATTTCTCGTTTGTTCAAAAGCAAATCCCTCTGCCGCGTGGGATCCGGCTCTGAAAGGGAATTAAATTTGTAAGGTTTGACATACATATTGTGCAGCACCGCGCGGCCATTTTCGGCACGAACAAAGGCCCCGTCTAAACTGACTTCCTTTTGACGAATTGATTTTACCTCAGCCCCCAGCAGTGAAATCCCCGCTTCGAATGTTTCCAAAACAAAGTAATCATGGTAGGCTTTTCGGTTCGTGCAAACCACTAATATTCCGTCTTTTTTTGTCATATGGATATTGTATCAAAAAAAACTCCCGTCATGCAGACGGGAGTCAATTGTTTTTTACAGATTTTAGTTACAGGCGCCGCTTAGGCCACACGGATCTACATAAGAATTACCGTTGGTGCTGGTAAATCTCTTGATTTTGCAACTCCAAACTCGGTTTCTGTTACATTCCATAACACCGGCAAAACAAGGGTGAGAATATCCTCCGATGTTATTGACATATACACACGTAAAACCCGAATCCCCCGCGCCGCCACCGTTTACAAATTCGGCTTCTTCATCACAAGTTCCCAAATAGTCTTGATAATCACTTCCGCTGTAAATATGGTCTAAATCATCCCCCGCATCTCTACATTCTCTACTAACTCCGGAAGCGCTCTGTATTTCACGAATCAGTTGGTACGGATGATCACAAGTACCGCCTCCTATGTCACTGGGATAATTCATAGATGTATTGGGATAATAACGCCCACTGTAATACGGATGGTACACCGCATTCTGATAACCGGTACAACTTTTTACACAGGAACTTCCGTTCCACGATACACCCGGGGCAATACAACATTTTGCCTGATTGGGATTTTGTGTACAATCCGGTTCCACTCCGTTACCACAGGTTAAAAATAGTCCTCTTGATCCGTCCATCTCCAAATCGGTCCAATGCATGTATTTGTCATCACAACTGCTCGCCGGAAATTCGATCTTTTTGTTCTTTGCAGTCGTTTCCATATTCAGTTTCTTTAATACAGTACTTAACTGGTCTGCCTTTATCGTCAACGTACAAGAGGAACACAAATTAACACCTGCAACCGATACATTATGCGGAAAACTCATATACGTCGGCTTTGAGGTATATCCGCTTTGCGTACCCGCATAAAACTTTTGCACGGCAATCGTCATATCCTGTCCTAACCGAATATTTGAATTGCCTAAATCCACATTGCCCTTCACTTCTATATTTCGGTCAACAGCCAAATTGAATTGTTGCCCAAATATACCCAAATTGGCCATACCGCCTTTATTGCTATCTTGTTGCACATTCAAATTTTGGTAAGTCACGTACGGTACCGGAAAGTACGTAACCATGCTCATATTATCCGCCCAAATACAAACGGGAGACAGTAATAATAACATTAAAATAAGTTTTTTCATAAATCATCCTCTTGTTTTGTACACATTTACTTAACTGTATAAAATATGTGTTAGCAAGTCAAGAAAATTAACAAGATAAATTCAATAAAAATACCCTAAGCAAGTCACTTAAGGTATTAAGACTGATTTAATATGCTGATCAGTACACCGATTCCCAATTGCGCTTTGTAAGCACAAAGTGCACACGGCGGTTTGTCCAACGTCCCTCTTCACTGGTATCTAATGTAAGCGGACGGTCAAAACCATACGAGTGGATACGGATACGATCGGCCAGTACCCCCCGGCTTACCAAATAAGACTTCATGGCAGCCGCACGGGATGCCCCTAACCAATAGTTATAATCGCGGTCTCCCACAATATCCGTATTTCCTTCGATAACAAGTTTCATACTGGGATGTGATTTTAAAATATTAGCCAACTTATCCAGTAGTTCATAAGAATAGTCCGGCGGACGGATAGAGTCGAATTGATAAGTAATATCCGGCACTTGCAGACTTTCTGCCATTTCTTGTTCCGTTTGTTTAAAGAGTTTGGCATTTTTCTTGGCTTCTTGATCGATAATAGGATCTCGCTGCGGGGTGCGCGGAATATTTGCATCCTCATTAGATTGATTACTTGCACAGGCGGCCAAACACAATAAAGCCACCGCTAACCATCCGAACTTTAACAATTTCATAACAGACTCCTTATTTGTGGACTTTCCAAAATTATACTAAAACAACAGCCACTTCGCATAAAAATCTAATCAAATATTTTTCCACAAAGTGTGGATAACCTGTGGATAACTACCCATTTACTATACATTTGGGCCTAAAAAACCGGCTTGATTTTTTTTTACAGGGCTTTTCCACATCTAACCCTGTGGATAACTCATAAAAACCTGTGGATAACTTTATTTTTGTATAGATAAATTTTATTTTACTCCGCCCGATTTTCGACGGTAAAATAAAAAATATTCTTTTTTATCTTTCCATTATCTTTTTTTACAAAAACTGTTGACAAATTACAGTTTTTGTGTTAAAAATCAAGCAAAAAACAGTTCTTTTTTCTTATTTTTTTAGTTTTAAGACCCCTGTAAACGGGGTGTTATCCACAATCGTGCTTATTTTTACCTTTCCTGCGGTAGCCCCGGGCAGCGGAATTAATACCCCGCTTGCGCTATTCCACTCTAAAAAGGGAGGGGCCATTTTTAACGCAACCGGAACAAAATCAAAGCGCGTACCGTTTACCAATAGCGCAGATATTTTTAATTCGGCCTTTTCCTTCATCGATATAGAAACAAAAGAAGGCGTAATTGTGCCGGTTAATTTAACCAGTTCCAATTCTTCCGCCGGTGCAAATAAATAGTCTAAATCTAGTACATCAAACAGTGAATTTTCCGTCGTTAAACGAGTTACAAAACCAGGGCCGTATACTTGTTTTTGATTCTCTTGTAAATACTGACTCCAAGCCGCCACTTCCGCCTGATTTCCGGCCACTAAAATACGACTTTGCGCGGGAAGTGATTTCCAAGCCGGAGCATTTTCCCCTCCGTGCAAAACAACCACGCGGTTCATTAATTTTTTTTGTGTAACCAAAACACCCGCTGCTTTTTCCCCGGCTGCGCCTTTCACCGCAAGCACGCGGTCTGCCGGTTGATCTTTTGTCAAATAATTACTGTCAATATACGGCACTAATTCCTGGCTGAAAAATCTACTTATTTTATCCGTTGCGGCCAAATCTTCTTCCGTTACATTAATCCCCACAATAATGGCTTTTTGGCCCGTCTTTGCCAAAACATTTTGCGCTTGTGCAAAATCGGTCGGCACGACGCCCAGCATATAAACAACCGGATATTTTTGATGCAAAGGAATAGAAGGCTCGGGCAAAAACACACTGACGGCTTTATCCGGCAAAACAGCAGATGGAAAATTTACAAAAATTTCCCGTGACGGTTTGATTAACATCAAAGGTTCACCGCAATAGGCAAACAAAGGCAACAAACATACTAAAAAGGTAACAATTTTTTTCATGTATTTATTGTAACAAAAAATAATCTTACTTTCCAATGTCTCTTTTCAGACGATAAAAACCCGATAAATACTATTTGGACCTAGACCGAAAATAGGTCCAAAGACTCTTGTTTGATCTTGGATAAACTTGATACTATAAGTAAAACAGAAGCAATAAATATGGGTATATTATGACGAACAAAACAAACAATTTACGTTTTTTGTTATTTTTGGGAAATCAAAAAGTAGTAGTAATGCGCGAGCAAGATTCCCTACGGCTCTACATTGATAAAACAAACAAAGAGCGGGTTTCTATGCAACGCATGGCGGCCGCGCTTTCTTCCAAATAAATATTCTCTTTTCAATCGACCCGCGTCCGCACGCGGGTTTTTAAATTGTTATAATACAAGTATGAAAAAATGGATTTGCTTAATTATTTTACTCAACGCTTGTGTGCTTTTTGCCAAACCCACACAAACTTTGCAAAGCGCGTTGCCTTTGCTGCAAGCCCCACAACGTAATGCGGCCGAGAATCAACAAGTATTACAACTGTTTTTAACAGCCAAACAGCCCGATTTGGTTTTTTCCGCCGGAGCCAGTTTGGTACGTATTCCCCCCGCCCGCGGACAGGAGGCCAAATTACTTAATGTCCTGATGAGAAACAGTGACGAATTGAAAAAGGTATTTGCCGCCGTAATTTTAATCGCCATGGGCACGCAACATACCGAACTTTCCGAGTTATTACAGGAAGCCACCCAAAGTGCAGACCCGGCCTTGCGCGCCTATGCCGCTACCGCATACACCATTTTAAACCCCGATACAAATAGTTATGTGCAAGACATCATTCAACTGTATATTTATGACCCGGCGTTTGCTCAGCGGGCGATGAATTTGCTATGCAACAATGAAAAGCAAATACTCTCTTATTTAAAATCAGCCTCTGCAAACGAAGACGCCAATATACGCGCTGCAGCAGCGGCGTGGTTAGGTGATTTGCAAGATAAAAAGGCCGCCAAGCAATTACTCTCAAGAGCCAAAAAAGAAACAAATACGGAAGTGATTTCAACCTTGGCCACCGCCCTTGCCAAAAACCAACAATACACATTAACCGATTTACTCAAAGGACTTAAAACAAAATATACCGCTCCGCAAGCAAACACATATGCTTTAGCGCTTGGTTTTGTAACGGGAAATGCCATTAATCCGATTAAACAAAATTTGCTTGATAAAAACATAAATCTGCGCATCAATTCCGCACGCACGGCGGCTTACATGGCCGGTGTGTTGGCCAGTCCGCAAGCCAACCGCTATACGACGGATAAAACCTTTGATAGTCAACTGTTAAAGGGGCTTATTCCAATGTTAAGCGCCATGGCAAAATCCGATGAAGCAGCGGCGCGGCCTTATGCGTCAAATGCATTGAAACAAATTTCCAAACTTAAATAAAGGACTCATTATGAAAGTAAAAAAATTAACCCCGCAGGCTTTACTTCCCCGCCGCGCCCATCCGACTGATTCCGGCGCCGATTTATTTGCCGTAGAACGCACCGTGCTACCGCCGCATGCCATTACGCATGTACATACCGGTGTGGCGGTGGAATTACCGGAGAACACTTCCGGCATTATTTGGGGTAAAAGTTCGGTTGAAAGTAAAGGCATTAAAGCCATGGCAGGACTGGTAGATGCTCCGTACCGCGGAGAATTGATTGTTTGCATGTACAATTTAAATGATACCGAATTTGTATTTGAACAAGGACAAAAGGTAGCGCAATTTGTAGTTATTCCCACTTTATATCCCGAAATTGAAGAAGCGCAAGAACTATCCGAAACTTCGCGCGGATCGGGCGGGTTTGGCAGTACGGGCAGTAAATAATTTTTAAACCCCGCACCGAGCGGGGTTTTTTATTTCCCAATAGACCTACGCCTCTCTAGGTCTAAAGACCCTTGTTAGTAACATCTTTATTTCTTATACTAATTATATGAAGAAAATATTAGTCGTCTTATTTATGATGGTTTGTTTGTTACCCGCAACGCACGGTCAACTCTTAGAAAAAATATTGACCGAGGCCAATTTGCATGCCAAACCCACGACTAAATTTGTCCCTCCTTTACAAAACAAAACAAGTAGCGCGCGCGACAAACAAGATCAACAACTCTATGCCTTTGCTCAATACTTATTTAATATGTATTTATATAACAAAAAAGGAGATCTTCCTTCCGATATTCCTTTGTCTTTAATTCACATAGGGGCATTAGATCCGCTGTATCAATTAAAAAAACCGCTGTTACCCTCTGATGCCAAAACATGGTTTTACAATGAGCAAGATTCCAATCAAATTTACAATTATTTAAATCAATTTCTCCGAGAGAAAAATATGCCGGCGGTTTTGTTTAATCCCCAGCGGGTCGAACAAGATTATCTGCGCCTGGCCAATACTTTCTTTTTTCAAGACGGCTATCCGTCTTATGCTAAGCCCACTGTTTTTAATTGGAAAACAGAGATTAGTGATGAAGACAAACGTCTGCTACTCCCTCTTTGGCAAGTTGCTAATCAATACGCGCAGAATAGAGTAGTGGTATTCGAGCAGAAACCGGAATTAAATATTGATAATCCGCGGGTGCGCAATCATCCTACCTATACGTATCGTTGGGTAAAAGATGAATGCGAATACAGCAGTTATGTAATTGCCAAAGAATTATTCCAAGCACAAGCGCGATCTAACACCCTGGCGCAAAGCCGCATTTACAAAATTACCGCGCGCGATAAACAATCGGGCCTTTTAAAACCCAATTCTTCAACAGTCCGCTTCAAACTTGCAAACGGCACGCAAAGTTCCCAGTGGCAATATCATACCGCCACTTTAATACTGCTGGCTACTCCTGAAAAACAACAATACAAACCCATTGTATTGGATAATTTTTTGGGTGGCACTACGTTGATGAGTTTAGAGGAATGGGTCGATCGTTTTGCGGATAGTACTTATTTTCAAGTGATTCCTTTTCAAACCAAAAAAGCATATGACCAGGCCATTGCCCCCGTCGAAGAGCAGAGAGGAAGAAATGTGATTGCCAACGGACATACTTGCACGCCGCACCCGATTCATGAATAAATAATTGCAAATTTACACACAAAAAACCCCGCTTTTTGCGGGGTTTTGTTAGAAAAGAACAAACCTAGTTCCACAAAGAAACTTTGGTTACTTTATCCATGCGGCGCACTTTGGGTTCACCTACTAATTCTTGAATATAGGCTTCCCCCACAAAGATTTTCGTACCCGGCAATAAATGCCCGCCAAACACCTGATATTCTTTATCGGCAAACATCACATGCGCGTGTACACACGGACGATTATCTTGAATACTGATATTTCCGGTTAAGTTTACAATATCTAATGCTTCGCTGATGACTTTTTTGCCATATTTCTTTTTGGCTTGGTCAAATACGCTGATCGTGGCGTTTTCCACCGCGCCGATTACATTGACAATACCGCATTTGACTTGATTGTCATGGCAAAATGCCGCCAAGGATTCCATCAAATCTTTTCCTTTGGGCAATTTAAAAATATATGTTCTTCCGGTTAGATAAGGTTTTTCTTCTGCCATTTTATTCTCCTTAATTACTGCCAGTCAGATTTTTTGCGCAAAGCCATATAGGCCTTAACTGCGCGTAATTGGCCGGATGCATCCAGACCTGCTTCTTCATATACTTTAGCAGCACTTCCGCTGCCCACAAACCCGCCATTTTTGTGCGGATAAAGCGTGCAGGCGCGGCCGGCATCACTATATAGCCAAGCATCTAACGTCGGCAATGTAAAATCTGTAATTCCCATGGCCATACGTTTCCAAGCCACCGGGAATAATTGCTCTTGTTCCTTAGCGGGCAACTGCTCAAACAGTTCCCGACTTGTTACATAAACTACCGCTACATTGAGTTTTTCTTGTTTGATTTGCGGTAAAACTTCCGTTGCAAAAATACGTCCCACCCCGGCCCCTTGCAGCACAATTACTCCGTCCGGGATGCCTTGCGGTTTATGCAAATAATAAATCCCTTTTACCACTTCTTCTGCCGGGGCCAAACCCAATGCTTTGCGATCCATCATTTTTTCGGACGGACGAATTACAAACGGGTTTAATACCGCCGGACGCAATTGTAATGCACGCGTGACAAGCGGCCAAATTTCATCTACTTCAAGCGGAGTAAGTGAAATGCTGGCACCTTTTGGGAAATTATCTTGCACCAGTTGCAATGCTTGCGGATCGGCGTGTGTAGGGCCGTCTTCCCCGGTAGGGATGCCCGCATGCCCGTTAAACATAATCAGTGTATTGGGCTTTGCGCCTACTTCATGGGCGGCTTGGTAACCGATAGCATGCAAACGCATAGCCACATGCGCAAAAGCCAAAAATGCCGCATAGGAAGATGCCACACCGATATGTTTACCAAAACTGGAAATACCGCTGCATACCGCAGACATACCGTCTTCGCAAATACCGCCCACGGCAATTTGGCGGCTGAGCGGATTTGTTACGGCATTGTAAAAGCCCGTCGGGAAATCTTTGGCAATTTTGCCGGCGTTGGTAGAGCCGTATAAATCGGCCGAACCCGCCAAAATCGTACCGCCGGTTTGCTTGTTAATATACGCAAGCACATCACCCAGTACACCGCGGGTGGTATATTTTTCCCCCGGGGTAAAAGTGAATTGCGCCGGGATATTTTCCGGTGTAAAATCCGTATAAATTTTTTGCACATCACCCAGTTCTGCGCGGACACTGCGTTTTAATTGGTTCAGTTCAGCCGTACGCTTTGCCAAAGAGTCGGCCGCAAAAGCCGCCACTTCTTTTTCCTTCGTAAGTGCTTGGCGGAATGTATCCAATACCGCCCAATAATTAGCCTCTATATTTTCGGGTGTTTTGTCTCCTTCAAAACGCGGGAATTTTACGCCGAAAACTTGCTCCGCTTCCGTAAGTGCCCCGTAAAATTCGGGCGAGCAAAATTTATGTCCCGAGCCGTGAGATGCTTTTCCCTCAATACCGTATTTCCAACCTTTTACCGTGCGGTATACAATAGCGGTAGGCTGATGATTTTGTACGGATAATGCGGCTTTTTGTGCGGCATACACTTGCGCAAAATCGTGTCCGTTCGGTACAAAAATTACGTTAAAATCGTGGATGCGGAAAAGTTCCACAGGAGTCCATTGGGTGTAATCGCCGGGATTTTGACCGTCAGCGGTTACGCGGTTACTCTCAATGGATGCCTCGTTCCAATCAATATGAAAAATTACATTTTTAAGTTGCGCGGTAGCGGCACAAGCCAACGATTCCGATACGCGCCCGGCCGTCAAACCGCCTTCCCCTTCCACAATGTGCACGCGCGGGGCATTTTCCCCATACGCATCCATAGCGGCAAGACCCATACCAATAGCGGAGGCATCTCCTACCCCGCTGGCTCCGGTAGAGGTTTTTACGAAGGGGACAATCGGCTCCGGGTGGCCTCCTAGGGGTTTACTGTGAAACTTGGTAAAAAGCGGCGTGCCTTGCATTTTATTGTGTCGAAAACCCAACAAATCCTCTAAGCGCAATTGGTCTTTTTCCGCTTTGGCAAGCAGTTGCGGTTTGGCAATACGCACACATTCGTTACGCAAAGCCCATGCCGCATAAAGCCCCAATGCTTTATGTCCGGCACCGTAGGAGATAATATCGGCGTCATTGCGTTGTGGGACCGCCAGTTCGTAGTCCATCGTTTCATATAAAAGCGTTTGCACCATACGCCCCGAAGAAATACTCCCCCCCGGATGCCCGGAAGTAGGCACAAAGTTATACAATACCGCGCACAAAGCACGATATAAAACATCTAATTTTTCCAATTGTTTGTGGTCGTTTTCGGACAAAACATACTTCTGCAAAACAGTTTGATTTACTTCGGTATATACACCGCGTTTATTGGGTACGATTCGGTCGCTCATAAATCCTCTTTTACGGATATTTTGGGGCGCATATTTCTGCCATACGCGCGAAAATGTATATACATTATACTCCGAAAAACATTTTTTGGCAAGTTTATTTCCGTTCTGTAGATCAAAAGAAAACTAACTACACACTGCTAAAAAGTAGTAAAATATTACTGATCAGTAAATTTTTTGAGGAGGATTTCTCATGACCGTTTCGTACAAAGAACTTGGCCTGGTAAATACCCGCCAAATGTTCAAAGAAGCCATGGAAGGCGGCTATGCCATCCCGGCTTATAACTTCAATAACATGGAACAATTACAAGCCATCGTAACCGCTTGTGTGCAAACCGGATCTCCGGTAATTTTGCAAGTATCCAGCGGCGCGCGCAAATATGCTAACGCCACTTTACTGCGTTGGATGGCCCGCGGTGCCGTGGAAATGATGCCCGGTATCGGCAAACCCGTACCGCTTTGCTTGCACTTAGACCACGGTGATTCTTTTGAACTGTGCAAAGACTGCATTGACAATGGTTTTTCCTCTGTGATGATTGACGGTTCCCACTTACCGTATGAAGAAAATGTGGCTTTAACCAAAAAAGTGGTAGATTATGCCCATCAACATGATGTAACTGTAGAAGGCGAACTTGGCGTTTTGGCCGGTATTGAAGATGAAGTTTCCGCCGAACACCACACCTATACCGATCCGGCCCAAGTGGAAGATTTCGTAAAACGCACGGGCGTAGATTCCTTGGCCATTTCTATCGGTACTTCTCACGGTGCTTACAAATTTAAAGTTAAACCCGGTGAGAAATTACCTGAACTTCGTTTTGACATCTTGGAAGAAGTTTCCAAACGCTTGCCCGGTTTCCCCATTGTACTACACGGTTCTTCTTCCGTACCGCAATGGGCTGTCAAACAAATCAACCAATACGGCGGTAAAATTGAAGATGCCGCCGGTGTGCCGGAAGAACAACTGCGCAAAGCCGCCAAAATGGCTGTGTGCAAAATCAATGTTGACTCCGACGGCCGCTTGGTGATGACCGCTACGATTCGCAAGATCTTTGCCGAAAAACCGAGCGAATTTGACCCGCGCAAATACTTAGGTCCGGCTCGCGAAGAGTTGACCAAAATGTATGCCGAAAAGAACCAAAACGTATTCGGTTCTGCCGGCCGCGTCAAATAAGTTTTACAAACACAAAAAACCCCGCTCACACGAGCGGGGTTTTAATATCTAAAAAACTATGCTTGTTTTATCGCGGCCAGTAATTCCTCGGTATCAAACGGTTTATATAAAATATTTGTTGCGCCTAAACGTTTGGCTTCTTCGGCAATCGTGTCTTGACGCATACCCGTTACCATAAGCACTTTAATATCCGGATATTGTTTGCGCAGTCGTGATAAAATATCCAGTCCGTTTTCCGTAGGGAAAAATACATCTAACAGTAATAAATCAGGTACCCCGTTTTTTTCCAGTTGGGCAAATAAATCTGTCGAACTACCCGCTTCTATGGGAACCGTGTAATCAAAAGATTCAAGCACACTGCGAATGGCAGAACGTAATACAATAGAATCATCTACTAAACCGATTTTTTTCATATGCATACCCTATTTTAAATAAGAAGATACCAACTTACTACCAAAATCTAACAAAGCCTGTGTGTCCTTTTTGGTGGCGGCTTCCGCATACACACGCACTAACGACTCTGTACCGCTCGGACGCATCAGCAACCACTCATCATGCTCAAAGTACACCTTGAGTCCATCTAATGTGGAAATCTCCGCTACTTTTAGATTAGCAATTTTTTTAGGTAATTTCTTGCGTAATTTTTCCACAAATTGTTCTTTGTCGACAGGCTTGGCCGCGGGCAAATCTTGCCGTGCATATACTCCCGCGCCGTATTCCTTTAATACTTGTTCGCACAGTTCGGAGGGTTTCTTTTTGGTTACGGCCATCATTTCAAGCCAAGTAAGCGCTACGGCCAAACCGTCCCGGTCCGACGCTCCCCCCTTCCACGCATAGCCGCCGGCTTCTTCTACGCCAAAGGCCACTTCCTCCAGTGCCATTACTTCGGCCACGTGCTTAAAACCTACACACACTTCTTCTACCGGCATATTATGTGCACGGGCAATGCGTTTGGGCAAATATCCCATAGACGCGGTCAAAACTACTTTTCCTTTTAGATGTTTATATTTAATCAGGTAGTTTAATAAAACCGCCGCCGCCAAACAAGGAGTAATATAGTTTCCCTTTTCATCCAGTACGCCGAAACGATCCCCGTCTCCGTCAAACCCAAAACCGACAATGGCTTTTTTGGCCAAAATAGTCTTTTTAAGTTCTCCTAAATTTTTGGCAGACGGATCCGGACGCAGCCCGTTAAACGTCGGGTCATGTGTATCATGCAAAGCCACAATTTTAGCCGAACGCAACAATTCCTTCATCCATCCCGTAGCCGCGCCGTACATATAATCTACGGCAATAGTACCTTTTAGCGTTGCGATTTTGCGCAGATTAACTAAAGAGGACAAATATTTTTTATACAAAGCCGTTAAATCTTTCTTCTCCGCATTTTGTCCGTACAAAAGTAATACCGGATTTCCGTCAATACGCCTTTCAATTTCTTGGGTTTCGCGCACCGGCATGGAGCAACCGCCGAGTTTAACCTTTATACCGTTATATTCGGCCGGGTTATGGCTGGCCGTAACGATAATTCCCAACCAAAATTTACGCAAAGTTAAAGCGCTGACCATGGGAGTAGGCACCGGACGATCCGATAAGGTTACATTGATTTTATTGGAGCGCAAAATGGCGGCCACATCTGCCGCAAACAAATCTGACATAAAACGGTGATCATATCCTACAAAAACTTTAGAAGTTTTTCCCTCTTCTTCGGAAGGAGCGTTTTCATTGACATAATCGGCCAATGCTTGCGCTAATCGGTGTACGTTTTCGTACGTAAAATCCCACGCTATGACTCCTCTCCAACCGTCTGTTCCAAAATGAATATCCGTGGCCATACAGCCCTCCTAATAAAATAAAATCGTAAATTTCCGTATAAGTATTGTACAGTCCGCAACAACGAAATAACCTTTTATGCTGCTTATATTTTGACAAGAAAATACAGGGTATTTCTGGGCGCGGACGAGGGAGCGTATACTGTGTAGGGCGGCAGCCCGAGGTATCCGACCGAGTCTGCAACAACGAAATAGCCGTATTTTCGCAGTCAAAAAGTGGAGGTGGGGGGATTCGCACCCCCGTCCGAACATCCTAACCGCTTAGGTCCTACAGGTTTAGCCGCACTTGATACTTACTCCGTAAGCGTGCGGCAGCAACGAAGTAAGTTGTTTCGTATGGTCTTATTTACACGCGGACGAAACGCGCCTTGTGTACTGCATTTCACATGATGACTGCCTTGCTTAGATGTGTGAAAAGCACCTAAGCGGCAGTGGACTAAGCGTTAGCCCAAGCGACTTGATTGTCGTTAGTTATTTTTTTAGCCCTATTTTAACTGGCCTGGCCAACCAGTACCTGCCCCCGGGCAGTAACAGATACCCGTCGAATCTATTACACCCCCGTAATATACGGAAATTGTCAAAGACCTTCTTTACACCTTACCAAATAAAGGTATTATATTGTATCATTTCTTATACAATTTTTGGCGTCTTAGTACAAGTACCGCGGAGATTTAGCACATGTATCTTACCACAAAACCCACTCTTTATTTAATAGACGGACTGAATTTAGTCCGCAGTTTTTTATGGCAATTCGGGCAAACGGAAGAAGAGGTATTGGCCGATTTTTTAGATTTTTTGGAAGAAGTTTCTTCTGATGAGAAATATGCCATGCACGAATATCGCGTAGTGCTTGACGGTACGTACCGCTCGGTAGGGCCTTTATACCGCGGCGGGGTGCATATCGTGTTTGCGGAAGAAGACTCGGCCGATGATTATATTTTGCAAGAAGCGCAGTATTTACATCAACAAAGCTCTCGCGTTATTGCCGTCACCGACGATAGAGATTTACAAAATACGCTCAAAGAAATCGGAGTTAAGACACAATTTTGCCGTAAATTTTACAATTCACTGAAGTTAGATGGTCGTTAAAAAATTTGTACAAGCCATTTATTTTTTGTTACAATATATCAAGTAGCAGGGCTGGTGGCGGAATTGGTAGACGCGTCAGACTTAAAATCTGATGGCCGCAAGGCCGTGGGGGTTCGAGTCCCCCCCTGCCCACT
>CADBRU010000012.1 GCA_902797165.1 uncultured Elusimicrobium sp. | reverse complement strand
GAGTCGACGGGATTCGAACCCGCGGTCTCTGCCTTGACAGGGCAGCGTGTTAGACCAGGCTACACCACGACTCCAACGACTTAAATTCTCTCTACATATATTGTAGCAACTTAGTAGGTGCGCGTCAATTTTTTCTTGTTACTGTCGAAGAATCAGGCCCCAAACTCGCCCCACAAAATTTGCTCCAGTTCAAGTTCAATGCCGTATTTTTCTTTCACTTGACGGCGTACTTCTTCGATCAAATTTTTAATATCTTCCGGCGTAGCGTGGTTAAAATTAACAATAAATCCGGCGTGCTTTTCCGATACTTTTGCCCCGCCGATGCTTAGCCCGCGCAGCCCCGCTTCGTCAATTAAGCGCGAAGCATAATCTCCCGCCGGACGTTTAAATACACTGCCGGCAGAGGGCAAATCAAGCGGTTGTTTTTCAATGCGTTTGTGTTGCACCAAATGGCGTGCTTCGGTCAGTTCGGCAAAATCTTTTTTCTCCAGCAGAAAACCGGCACCCAATATAATGTAATTTTCAATGCCTTGTACATGGCGGTAGGCGTGCGGCAAATCTTTTTTGAGCAGTACCGCCGGGCGTCCTTCAAAATCAATGGCTTCCACATATTCCAAACAGTCAAAGGTTTCCTGTCCGAACGCGCCCGCGTTCATATATACAGCCCCGCCTATGCTGCCCGGAATGCCGGATAATTTTTCCATGCCGCCAAGTCCCGCTTCTACGGACATTTCGCATACTTTGTCGAGTGCTACGCCGGCTTCGGCCACCAAGCGGTTTCCTTTTACCGCGGCTAAATTCATGCGTTTGGTGGAACAAGTAATGCCGCTAAGGCCCTTGCCGCCTACTAAAATATTGGAGCCGAACCCGATAATGCGAAGCGGTATATTTTCCGTCCGCGCCAGTTTAAGCACAAAACTCCACTCCTCTCGGGTTTTAGGGTAAACGTACACTTCGGCAGGACCGCCGGCGCGATAGGTTGTGTGACGATCCATCGGTTCGTCAAGTAAACAATTTTCCTTAAAAAAAGCGGATAACTCTTTTTTATAGTCCATGATTAGAAACTCAACCCAAAGCCACCTTGAAATCCGTGGTTATATTTGGAATAGGTATATGCTCCATATAAATAAAGAAACGGAATAGGGTGGATGTTGACCCCGGCGCTATAGCGTACAATATCGTCGGAAGATTTCTTGCCGGAATTGGCCCCCATATCTTTTACCGTAATATCACTGGAATCATATCCGATACCGATATAAGGGGTGAATATTAATAAATTGGTAGAGGCCGAAGCCGAGGCGGAATAGTGGTTTCCGTTATAATAATCGGCATTGTAATGGTCATAATAAATGCCCGCGGCTAAATTGATAATAGCCACTGATTCATGCCATTTAATACCGCCGCCGATAGAACTAAATCCGTCATAAGCAGTACCGCGTAGCGCAACGCCTAAATTAAAAATGGGCAGTTCCGTTTCCGCGGTAATAAACGGCGCGTAGAAATAACTTTGTGAAGTAAAACTGTCGTCTGAAGTTTTTACACTGGTCAAAGTGGCGGTGATATCAAAACCCGGAAAAGTAACCCCTTTGCCGGTGTGAAAGTCGGCTTGGCCGAGCAAAGTGGCCAAATCACGGTTGTAAGCGGCCAGTCCGTTGACGTTAAAATGATCGCGGAAATCATCGTTCATGTCGGCACTGGCGGGCAATGCAAATAATAAAACAGTCAAAATACCCAATAATAGTTTTTTCATTTTTATTCCTTTAGTTGCTAAATTTTACTGCATATTATATGATAGAAAAAGAGAACGATTTGCGCAAGAGCGCACTTAAATTTTGATCCTTGAGGTGAATTATGGTAAGTCCGTTAGCAGGCACTTTAACAAAAGAACGTATTGATATAAATAAATTACGCGAAGCATTTTTGCATCCGGGGGAAGATATTGCCCCTGTAAAATTCGGAACATCGGGTCATCGCGGGCAACTGGGTCGCGGCTTTTGTGCCTTGCATGCTTTGGCTATTGCACAAGCGGTAGCGCAAATTCACTTGGAAGATAAAATCAGCGGGCCGATTTTGTGCGGCGGAGATACGCGGCTGATGTCTAAAACTACGGCAGAGTTATGTGCCGAAGTATTGGCCGGGAACGGACTTACGGTTATCTTGCCCGATATGCCACTGCCGACTCCGGTATTTTCTTTTGAAATTATCAGCGGCCGCGCCAGTGCATGTTTGAACGGTACAGCCAGCCATAACCCGCCGCAAGATATGGGGCTGAAATATAACCCCTCTCACGGCGGCCCTGCGGGCGGTGAATTAACAAGCCGCATTGAAAAATATGCCAATGAATATTTGAAAAATCCGGCCGGTATTAAACGCTTGCCGCTGGAACAGGCGCGCGCCAAAGGACTAGTCAAAACAACCGATGTAATTACTCCCTATGTGCAGGCTCTAGGCAAAATGGTAGATTTTGCAGCCATTAAAAAAGCGGGGCTCAAAGCGGCTATTCATCCGCTGGGTGGGGCCAGTTTGTCTTTTTACCGCGCCATTGTGAAACACTATCAACTGGAAAACGTCAAAATTGTCAATGAAATACAAGACCCTACTTTCTATTTTATTCCCATTGACCACGACGGTAAAATACGTATGGACCCCTCGTCAGTTTATCCTATGAAACCGCTCATTGATATAGTTAAAAGCGGAGAATATGATTTTGCCGGAGCCAGCGATCCGGACGCGGACCGTTTCGGCTGTGCCACCAAACAAGGGGGACTGATTTCTCCGAACCATGCTTTGTGTGTGGCGGCGGATTATTTGATTAAAAACCGCAGCCCTAAACCGGGTATGCAAATCGGTCGCACGTTAGGGACAACAATGCTGCTGGACCGTATTGCTCAAGCGGCGGGTTTCGGAATTGACGAAGTGAACGTAGGTTTTAAATACTTTGTAAACGGTATTGTCAGCGGGCGCTATATTTTGGCCGGGGAAGAAAGCGCCGGTATGAGTTTAAGCGGTTGGACACCGGAAAAAGACGGCATTTTGGCAGTGTGTTTGCTTTTGGAAATTGCATCCAAACAAGGAGACATCGGTGCTTTGTATGAGAAATTAACCGCCAAATACGGCAACCCCTCTTACACTCGTGTGGACGTGCCGACCGATGAAGCGTCCAAAAACCGTGTGAAATCTTTTAAGAAAGAAGATTTAAAAGACTTAACCGAAGTAGCCGGAGAAAAAGTAACCAAAGTGCGCGATACCGACGGCATTAAAGTATATTTGGAAGATTCCTGGTTCCTCGTTCGTCCGAGCGGAACGGAAAATATTTTGAAATTCTATGCCGAAACTTTCCGCGGGGAAGCGCATTTGCACGCGATTATTGAGGCGGGCCGCAAATATTTTGGTGTGTAAAGGAGAATAAAAAATTATGAAAAAAGGATTCACGTTAATTGAACTACTGGTGGTAGTTTTGATTATCGGTATATTATCGGCCATTGCCTTACCGCAATACACTAAAGCGGTAGAAAAAGCCCGTGCCACAGAAGCGGTGAGTATAATCTCTACTTTGGAAAAAGCAACAGATAGATTTGTAATGGAAAATGGATATAAAACTGGTTACTTTTTACCTGCTGCAGGTGCCATGAATCCTCCTTTATCATTAGATATAGATATCCCTTGCCAAGGCGGAGAATCCGGTTGCGAAACGAAATATTTTTCTTATAATGATGATAAGGATGGTTCTGCGGGTTCAGGATACATCATATATGCATATAGGAATTCAACAAATCCATACTATATTTTATTTTCTAGGCAAGAAGCCGTCGGACGATGGAATCGTATCTGTGGTTGCGGAGGCGAGTGTACCTCGGCAAGTTTAGCAGTATGTAAAGGTTTAGAAGCACAAGGTTGGACATTCGATGAGGAATGGGACTTTTAGTCCTACAATTTAAGCCACTTAAATTCAAAGAAGACAAGCGTGCCGAAAATTAACACCGGCCCCCAACCCGCGAGAAACGGATTGATATAGCCGTTTTGCCCGAGAGATGTAATCATATTAATCAGCCACCAAAACGTAAAAGCAATTACCATAGAAGCAATAATATTTAAAATTTTGCTTTTGCGGCGCATGCTGATGGCAAAGGGCATGCCGAGCAGACACATAATCAGCGTAACAAACGGCGTGGCCAATTTGCCTTGGCGCTCCGTTTCCGCTACATAAGAAGAAAGTCCCGTGCGCTTAAAGAAAGAAATGCGGCGGCTCAACTCACGCAAACTCATCATATTACTGTCGGTTTTACTGACAGACATTTCTTTGGGGGATAAAGTAACGGGGGAAGGCGCAATTTCAAAATTTTCATCTTGCGCAATTGTTTTATCGGCAAAAGTGCGGGTCAGCCCGTCTTTAAAAAACCATGCGTTTTGCTCTTTGTCCCAAACCATTTGTTTGGCTACCACTTGCGATACAATATCTCCCTCTGCGTTATAAGTATCTACGGAAACATCCGTCATTAAACCTTGCGATAAATCTACCCATTTGGCATAAAGCATTTGATCGGAAGATAGTTTGATGGTAACGTCTGATTCCGCATTTAAATTAAAAATAATTCCGCGTTTGATGTGCGTGTAATATAAATCAGCGGCTTTGACATTAAGCGGCGGCACAATAAATTCCTGTATCAGCATGGTCGCAGCGGCCACGATAATAATACACACAATCACCGGCTTAAAGAGTTGGCGCGGAGCAAAGCCTCCCGCCACACAGGCGGTCCATTCCCCATTGGCTACCATTTCCGAAATAACCGATATGGCAGCCAGCAAACAGGCTACCGGCATAATGGTAGTCAGCCAGTTTGGAAAGGATAATAAAGAGTAGGTCAAAATAGCGCCGAGCGTAGCGTAGCCGTTGTTTAAGTTTTTAAGTTTTTCAAAGGTATCACCCAACACCACCAAGGCCGCAAAAACGCCGAGGGCAAAGAAAAACGGTCCCCAAAACTTTTTGGAAATATAACGTGCTAAATAACCCATTAAATATTCAACCTCTTCTTCCACAAATAAATTGCGGCCCCGATGCCCACAAACATAGGTAGCCACGGTCCCACATAGGATAAGAGTGCGTATTTCTTACCCAAACTCAGACCCAGTGTCATCAGTAAGTAGAAAATGAAAATGATAATCACACTAAAGAGCATTCCTTTGCCTTTGTTGGAGCGTTTGCCCAACGAAAACCCGAGCGGACAACTTACCAGCAGTAGGATAATCGGAGATAGCGCCATCACATTACGCACGCTGATTTCGGTGCGGTATTCGGCTTTTTCCTGTGGGGTTAAACGCCCTTGGCGGATGACGCGCCACATTTTGGTGGTGGTGAGTTCTCCTACCTTTAAGCGGCGCGATTCGTCGCGAATAAGTGAAATGCTCATGGTATATTTGTCAAAATTAGCCGCAATAATGGAACTGGGGTCTTTGGCATCGATGCGTTGCATTTGTCCGTCGGTCAGTTGCAGACCGATTGAACTGTCCGTCAAAATAATTTTGCCGGAGTTGGCATTGACCTTGGTGCTTAAAGCGTCGGTATCTTTCTTTTTGATTAAATGAATTTGTTTGGCAATTTTACTGACACTGTCTAAACTGTCCAAATACAAATCCCAATCTCCCAAATTTAAAAATGTTTTCGGCTCTAAATTGACTTTGGTAATTTTTTGACGGGCTTCGGCGCGGCGGTCTAACACTTTTTTGTAACTGCGCGGAGTAACCCAGTTGGAAAAGATAACTAAAATCACGCTTAAAATAATTGCGCAAAAGAGCATAGGACGCACAATTTCTTTAAACGAAAACCCTGCCGCGCGCAGCGCAATCAGTTCGCCTTGTTCGCTCATATTGGTTAAAGTAAGCAGTACCGCTATTTGAAAAGACATCGGTGCAGAAAGGGTGAGTACATTGGGTAAAGCATTGATCAGAGAAGATAAAATCCATACCCAACTGGTTCCGTATGTCAGCGCCATATTCATAATGGAAATAAACTGTTTCATGAAAATGACAAAAGTCAAAATGCCGAGTACCCCTGCAAAAAAGGTCAGCAGACTTTTGGCAATATAAACGGTAAAAATGGACGGACGCGTAATCTTCATATCATTTCTATTCTAACAAATTATGAGAAGGAATCGGTCTAAAAATTCGTTCGTGCGCGCGCATTTGCGCGCGTATTGAAAATAAATATTATAAAATGAGATTATGAGGTTTTATTTCTAAGTATGAAAACCGCACGGTGGCTTTTGTGCCTTTTATTAACGATGCAACTGCTTTTCGGCCCGTATTTACAGGCCGAAACGTTGCCGTATAGGCTCGTGGACACAAACCAGTATGATATTTTTGAAGAAGAAAATCGCGCCCGTGCCGAAAAAGAACTGCAAGTAGAAGATGCTCCGGATGATGCCCAACTGCTTAAATACACCAATGACTTTTGGCGTCAGGCCGTAACTGCGGTGGAAGGAGATTATTCTCTGGATAAAGAGCCGGAGCCAATACCGGACTTGACATTACTCAATCCTACGCTTGCCTTACCTTTGTATGGGACCAATGTGGCCTTGACGGGGCGTTATGTGGTTGGCTTTAGAATGAACTCCAAACGCTATAAGAAAGATGCCACCAATGATGTACAAAGCCGCAATGTCCATAATTTTGAAATGCTGCAGGAAATGCAACTGAAAATGCAAGGTAAGATTTTAGACCGTATCTTTGTAGATATTGACTATGACGATAAACGCGAAGACGAAAAAACGATTTCGGTGGCCTACCGCGGCAAACCCGGTGAACTGGTACAACTGGCGGAATTTGGAGATATTAATTTATCTTTACCGCAAACCGAATTTATTTCTTATGAGAAAAAATTATTCGGTGCCAAAATGCATTTGCAACATAAAAATGTAGATTTACATATCATCGGCAGTCAAACCAAGGGGTCCAATAAACAAAAGCAATTTATCGGCAGCAGCGTATTTGAAATTGTCACCCTTAAAGATAAAGACTATATCCGCCGCAGTTATTATGATTTGACCTTCGGTTCCAATACACCGGCCGGCGGAAATACACAATGGCAAACGCAAATGGGCAGTATCGCGCCCGGTTCGGAAGAAATTTATATAGATACCAATACCACCGCCAATGATTATGTGCCGGTGTCCCTCACGGCAAAAGATTGGGGAGATCCAACTGTCAGTTATTCCGGTAAATTTAAATTATTGACCCGCGGGGTAGATTATACGATTGATTATAGCCGCGGTATTATCCAATTTACCAAGGCCCAAACTGCCGCCACTACCATTGCCGTAAACTATCAAAATAATATGGGCACTTGGTTAAACCCCAATCAAAATGAGCCGTATTTAATCAAAACCGCCAATGATGGCGGACTGGGCGGGGCCGTTTGTCCGGCGGCCGCGGCCTTGACCGGTCAGTTGGGTTGCCGTATGGAAATGAAAACCTTTTACAATGTGGGTGCTCAGCAGATTACCCGCGATAACGGAAAAGGCAATTTCCTCTTGCGTTTGCTGGATGCTAACGGACAGGAGGTCGGATCGGCGGCGGCTCCCAAACAAGTTTATCCCAGTACTATCGATATGGATTTTGACAAAGGTGTTTTTGAACTGCAGCAACGCATGAATGATGACCCGGGCTTGTACAATATAACGCCGGTATCTTCCAAAAACCGTACCTTCCAAGTAGAATATGTATCTGCGATAAAAACTTATTTTGTGGAAGCGGGTATTGTGGTAGAGTCTGAAGTTGTTAAATTAAACGGACGCCTGCTGCAACGCAATAATGATTATTACATAGACTATGTATCGGGTTATATCACTTTTTACAAAGGGGATATGATTAATGAAAATTCCGTCATTGATATTACGTATGATACGTCGGACGGATCCAATTCCAACAATGCTATTTTAGGTGGACGTTTAGATTACAAAATGTTTGATAAAGTGCGTTTGGGCACCACTTTACTCAAAGAAGGCGGAGATAAACCGCAAAACGTTCCGCAAGTGGGCAATTACAATAAAGATTTGCTTGTTTACGGAGCGGATATCAATGCTAAAGATGTGAAGGTAACACAAGATTTAGCGGTAGATGTCGGCGCGGAAATGGCCAAGAGTATCAAGAAGGAAAATTCATTTGGTTACGCCATGATCGACAGTATGATTGATACCAATATTCAGACGGGCGGCAGTATGGTATTTTATGATTGGACCATTGCCGCCAACCCCAATGATGAACCTGCCTTTTTAGATTCGCTGCAATGGGATACCCAAGAATTACCGTCCTTGGAAATTAACCCCAATGCCACCGGTACTTATAACGAGAAGCAACAAGTATTAGTCATTAATTATGACTTCACTAAAGCAATAGAAGGGGGCCACAGCAACGAAATTTCTTTGGTATATCCGTTAAGTACCAGCGGAGTAGATTTATCTGATAAGACTTCATTTAGTTTAACCATGTTAGGAGAAGGAAACGGCAGTTCCGCTCCGCAAGTAAATATCGCATTTTCCAATATCAGTGAATATTCCGATGCGCAAAACACTGCTACGCCTCCGAGCGGGTTGGTGCCGAGCGGCTATGGTATGAATACCGCTTGCAGCCCCGGTACAGCCGCTCCCAAAACCGAAGATGTAAATTGTCTAAATACCTTGGCTCCCAATGAAGACGTGGGGTGGTGGTTTACTAACCCGGACGGTACTTATCAACGTTTTAATCCCTTTGTAAATAACCTTTACAACCCAGAAAGCCAACCCAACGGCCGTATTGATACGCAAGATTTAAACTTAAACGGAAAATATGATGCGGCTGAGCCAAATGTGGGGGGAAACTTCGGTTACACACCCACCAATGCCGACCCGGCCACACAGGCTCTTTTGGTAGCCAATCATCATGCCATTGTGGACACCAACTGGCCGGCGGACAGTAGTGCTTCCTACGACGGGTGGAAAACCTTTACCACTCCTTTGAATATTACTGACAAAAGCAAATGGCGCGCGGTGCGTCACTTGCGTATTACCTTAAAATACAACGGCAAAAAGAAAGGTACTATTAAAATTGCCAATGTGTCTTTGTCCGGTACTTCTTGGAACCCGCAAGAAGGTATTGATGCCAACCAATTCTCCGTCTCCGGTATTAATAATGTGGAAAATGCCAATTACAAACCTATTTTCGCGCCCGATAGCGGAGACGGTTTGCGTGTATTTAATTATTTGTATAGTTCCGTTGCCAAGTATAAAGAGCAAAATCATACGGCTAATGTAATGGATCAAGCCTTAGATTTAACTTACAAAAATGTGTCATCTGCCGAAACAGATACTTTGTTTGCCAATCGCAACTTTAGCACAATGGACTTTACGCAGCATAAAGAATTCCGCTTCCTATTACATAGTTCCGCGACGGATAACGGAGAATTTTTCATGAAAGTCGGTACAGATGACAATTATGAAAAAATTATCGTACCGCTAGGCTATGGCGGCAGTAGCGGCAGTTGGCGTTTGATTTCGATGCGCATGGTAGATGCCGACGGAGACGGTATTGCAGATACTTTTGAAAACGCGTCCGACAGCAGTTACGGGGTACGCATACTGCACAAGCGCAGTGTGGGCGGCCTGATGAATTTCAAAAAGATCAGTATGATTATGGCAGGTGTAGAGGTTACCACGAATCCCGCTATTTCCGATCCGACCGATACCGCCGCTTACACGGGGCCGCTTGCCAGCGGGTCGGTATGGTTAAATGTTATTCACCTAGCAGAATCGGTAACCACGGAGGGGGAAGCATACAAGGTAGATACGGTCATGAAACTAAACGGCTGGGGAAGTGCCGGCGCTAAGTACCGCTACATGGACAGTGATTTCGAAACACCGCTGACCGTTGCCAAAAAGCAAGAAACAACCGATGAAGAATATTTCTTAAAGGTGATTCGCGTTAAAAATTTCCCCATGGAGGCCACCTTTAACCGCAGTACGGTAGTAACCCCCAATATTACCGATACGTCCAGTTACAATACCGTCGGCTCGTTGGATAAAGGTCGTGTCAAACGGGAGCAAGCCGTTTTACGCGGTGATTTTATCAAAGAGAAACTGCCGCAAGTTGGTTTGCAATACACCTTAAATCAAGTGGAATATGATTTGATGCAACGGCAAGATAAGGCGCAGACTTACGCGGTCACCGTTACCCATACCAATGCCGGCAGCGTCAAGAACTTAAATGCGGGTTATTCCTATACCAATACGCAGATTGACTATTCGCGCGCGCAACATTTGGCTTCGGATAATAATTACAATACCGAAGAAGAAACGCAGCGGATGAACGTAAAGGTAAGTTATGAACCGCACAAAAATTTCAATATCACGCCCAGTTACAGTTTGACCCAAAGCAAAGAGGAACGCACGAAACATTTGGTTGCGTCGGATCAATACAACCGCTATCCCAAGGGCATGAATCAAAGTGCGGGTTTTAACAGTACATGGCGCATTACAAAATGGCTGGCGCCCTCCGTCAGTTATAATATTTCTACGACGGAAAGTAATAATTTAACCGTCAAAGATTTTAAGCAAAACGGCGTAGTGGTCAAGAGTTATGATATCGGGCAACTTAAGAGTTTAAACCGCAGTGCCGACGGAGGTGTTTCGCTCACTTTATCGGGACACGAAATTGCACCGCGCAGTAAACTGCTTAAAAACTTTGTTATTTCTTCCAGTTACCGTCTGCAAGATGCCGACTCTTGGTATTATGTAGATGAGGCTTTTAATTCGAAAGATAAATTGTGGATACGTTCTTCTCTTAAAGGAACCGGAGACCATTCCAACCGCCAAAATTTAGTGTTGCGCGATACGATTACCTCTTCGCAACGTTGGAATCCGCTAGCGGAATATGATTTTGACGGGGTGATGACACCGCTCAAAACGATTTCTTTTATCAATAACTTTACGCACAGTGTCCAACAAAACAATCAAACCGGCACGGAATCCACGGCCCGCAGTATTACATTACCCGATTTGGTATTGTCTATATCGGAACTGGAAAAGGCATTTTACGCAGGCAGATGGCTTTCTTCCAGCAATTTGAAATTGCGCTACAGTATTATTGAAAACACAACGCAGGACAGTTCCAAACTTATGCAATATAAATACGGCGGTGATTTGCGTTTCTTACTGTTTAACAAATTTGATACGGTTTTCATTTATGACAAGAAGACTTCCACCCAAGATGATTTGCGGGCGCATCAAACCACGGAAGATACGGCCGGACAAGATTTATCTGCCCAGACCTCTTTCTACGTAGGCAATTGGCGTTTTACTCCCAAAATGCTTTACAGTAAATATGAGAAACGGATTGTAAACGGGAAATTAAGCCAAAGCAGCAAAGAAATAGTGCCGAGTTTGACGGTGCGTTTAGATTTTAATTTGCCGCGCGGTATTAAACTGCCTTTTGTAAACCGCATGTATAATGCCACCAATCGTGTCATTTGGAACACCGTTGTTTCATACAAAGATAGGACTTCTCCGGTGGAAGTCAAAGACAATTACAAATCTATTGATTTAACTTCGTCTATAGATTATGAAATATCGCAGAATTTACGTCTTAATTTAGCAGGAGGAGCCACTTGGCTGGATCATGCCTATGTGGAAACCGAAGACTATTTTTCCTATAACGTGGCGGCCAACCTTACCGTTCAATTCTAATGCAGGCTGCGGCATGGGAAAAGCACTTTTGTCTGTATTTTTCCCAAATACATGCTACGGATGCAAACGGGATTTATCGTGGAAAGAGCAAGGATGGCTGTGTCCCTCTTGTCAGAATGCATTGCAGCAGGTAGGCCCTTTGTATTGTCAACGCTGCGGCAAACCCTTGCCGGACGGTGGGGCGCATTGCTATCAATGCCGCGGCAGTAAAGCCAAACAATTTAAATGTAAAATCATCCGCTCGGCTTTGGTGTTTGGCCCGCAAGTGCGGGAATTGGTGCATCATTTCAAATACGCAGATCAACCTTATTTGGCTGCCTATTTAGCACAATATATGGATCAATCTTTTGAGAAATATACTGAACTGTCCGAGGCGGAACTGTTGATTCCTGTCCCTTTACATAAAAAGAAACAAAGCCACCGCGGATACAATCAATCGGAATTACTAGCGCGGGAACTGGCAAAAACAAGGGCTATGGCTTTAGACACAACGTGTCTAATCCGCAGCCGTAATACTCCCAGCCAAACGGAGTTCGGGCGGGAAGGCCGGCTTGCCAATATGAGCGGTGCTTTTACTTGTGTAAACGCATCTGCCGTAAAGGGGAAAGTAGTTTTGTTGATTGACGATGTGGCTACTACGGGTGCTACCTTAGAAGGGTGCGCTCAAGCGCTCAAAGAAGCAGGTGCCAAAAAGGTAATGGCTTATACCTTAGCGCGGGAAGTGTAATCAACCGGGAAAACCCGGTCTGTAAAGTTATATAATACATATATGAGCAAGTTTTTACTATTGCTGACCAATTTAGTGTTTCCGTTTGCGGCCTTGGGTGTGCTGCTGGGTTTTGTTTTCTCACCGCGGCGGCGTGTCTTAAAAACCCTCAAACAAGAACTCAAAGAACGCTTTGCCTTGCAAAAGGCGCAAGATATCCCGCAAGGGGCTTTGTGGATACATTGTGCCAGTGTGGGAGAAGTGAAATCTGTTTCCGGGCTGATTAAAGAATTTAAAAAGTTGTATCAAAAAGAAGTTTTGCTTACCACCAGTACCGCTGCAGGAAAAGCCGAAGCCCAAAAAAATCCCGATATCACCAAAGCCATGCTGGTCCCGCTTGATTTTTATCCGTTTGCCCGTCGGTTTGTCCGCAATGCAAAACCTTACCGTTTGTTTATCATAGAGCGTGAAATTTGGCCCAATCTGATAGCCGCCGCGGAAAAAGCGGCTATTCCGGTTTTTCTCATCAATGCGCGTATTTCTCAGAAAAGCGCCCGTGCCTATAAGTGTATCCGCCCTCTGTTTGCGGATTTGTTTGGCAAGGTGGCTTTGGCGGCTTTGCAAGATGAAGAGAGTGCGGAGCGTTACGGCAGTTTGGGGTTAGCGCCGGAGCGTATTATGGTTTGTGGAAATATCAAATATGATACGCTAAAAGAACAGCCTACCAAACTGGCCGAGGCTCAGGCTATTGTACAAAAACTAGGTTGGCAAAACAGTCCGATTTTAATTTGCGGCAGTACCCATCCTTTGGAAGAGGAAGTTATTTTGAAGGCCTTGCCGGTTTGGGCCAAACAAGGTATTAAAGTAATGTTTGCACCGCGTCATTTAGAGCGCAAAGCGGAAATTGTGGCCGCGTTACAAAAACAACCCTTAGCCTATGCTTTTTTAAGTGATAAAACCTACCCGGATAATTGTGCCGTTTTTTGTGTGGATACGATGGGCATTTTACAATCGCTATACGCTTGTGCTACACTAACCTTTGTAGGGGGTAGTATTGTAGCGCGCGGGGCGCATAATTTATTAGAGCCCGCTATTTTGGAAAAAACCGTTTTATTCGGCCGGTATTTTTATAATACGCCCGATACCGCCCATGCCTTGCTGACCAGCGGAGGCGGGGTGTTGGTAAACGAAACCGATTTGCAAGAAACAGTACTGCGGCTTGTGCAAGATCCGGCCGCGTTGGAGAACATGGCCGCCAAAGCAAAACAGACGGCTTTAGATTTTAAAGGAGCAACGCAAAAAATTATAGATGCGGTGAAAAATTATGAACGAACAACAACCTAAAATTCTGGTAATACGTTTATCCTCTTTGGGAGATATAGTTTTATCTTCGGCAGTATATAAGAATTTGAAAGCCAAATGGCCCAAAAGCCATATTACCTTACTGGTTAAACCGCGCTTTGCGCAAGTATTAGCCGGTCACCCGGATATTGATGAAATTATGGTGGCCAAAAAAGGGTTGATTGCCAATATCCGCCAAGTGCGCGCGGGACACTTTACCCACTTGCTTGATTTGCACTCTACCTTAAAGACGATGCTGATCGGTTTGTTTAGCCACATCCCCAATAAACTGCGCTATAACAAAAACGCCGTAGCCCGGCGGTTATTTGTGTTCTTCCGCAAAAATTCTCCGGTACTGGAAAAACATACCTTGGAAAAATATTTGGATGTCCTATCCGGTTGGGATGTGCCTATTAAATATAAAGATCCGCAACTGGGAGACTGGGCCTACAAAAACATGGAACTGGAAGGTAAAAAGATACGCAAAATCGGTATTTTTCAAACGTCCTTTATCGGAGACAGCGTGTTGACAACTCCGCTGGTGCAGAAAACTGCCAAACTCTTTCCGGAAGCCAAAATTGTAGTTATTACCCGTCCGCAAACGGAAGATATTTTCCGTCCCATGAAAGAAGTGGACGAAATTATCTTAAATGAGAAAAAAGGTCTTAACCAAATTTTAGGCGTTTGGAAAACTGCCAAGGCCATTGAAAAGAGCGGTATTGATTTACTACTCGTGCCGCACCGCGGGTTTAGAAGTGCCTTGATTGCGTGGCTTAGCGGAGTGCCTATACGTATCGGTTTTACGTCTAGTGAAGGGCGTTTCTTGTACACCAAAACGGTACCGTTTAACTGGATGATTCACGATGCAGAACGCAATTTGTCTTTGCTACACGGTATTGTAAAAGAGAATTTCAAAGCCGAAAAACTTAATATGCAATACGCACCCAGCGCTGAAGAAAATGTGGCACGGCTTATGAAAGATTTTAACTTGGAAGGCAAAACCTTAATTGGTATTCATCCGGGTTCGGCATGGCCGACCAAATGCTGGCCGTTTGAAAATTATGTGGAACTGGTCAGTCGCATTCAAGTAGAACTGAATTTACAAGCGGTGATTATTGGCGGCGGACAAAAGGATGCGGAAATGGGTGAAAAACTCTGCCAACTTTCACAGGGCCATGCGGCTAACTTGTGTAATAAAACCAGTTTGGCTGACTTGATGGCCTTAATGAAACATTTCAAATTGTTCGTTACCAATGATTCCGGTCCGATGCACATTGCTACTGCGTTTAATGTGCCTACGTTGGCTATTTTCGGACCGACCACCAAGGAATTGGGCTTCTTCCCGTACGGGCAAGGACACCGCGTAATGGAAGTAAAAGGGCTTGAATGTCGCCCGTGTGCATTGCATGGCGGTAAGAAATGTCCGAAAGGTCACTTTAAATGTATGCGGCTTATTACGGTAGATGATGTATTTAAAAACGTAAAAGAAATGTTGCAAGAAAATAAAGTGATTTAATATTTCGATAGTGATATAAAAAAGAGCCGCTTAAAAGCGGCTCTTTTTATGTTGCTTTTTATTTAGCAGATTTAAAATATTTAAATAATAAAGCCGCTATGGCAGCCCCTATGGCAGGGCCTACGATAAATACCCATAATTGGCACCAGGCCTTTCCGCCTAAAATCAAGGCCGGGCCGAAACTGCGCGCCGGATTGACGGAAGTGCCGGTTAAAGGGATACCCATAATGTGCACAAAAGTAAGCGTTAAACCGATGACTAAACCGGCAATAACGGAGGTTTTAGTTCCGTCGGTTACGCCTAAGATAGTAAGCACAAATACGGCGGTTAAAATGATTTCCACACCCAAAGCACCGCAGGCACTTAATCCTACGGCAGAGGCCGCGCCGTAACCGTTGGCGCCCAGTCCGGTAGCGGTTATGCCGCCTAGCGTAGTAGCATCAATAATGGTCATAAGTACCAACGCGGCTAAGGTCGCGCCGATAAATTGGGCAATTACATAACCGGTAAAATCTTTGCCGGACATTTTGCCGCTCATCCACACGCCTAAAGAAACGGCGGGGTTAATGTGGCAACCGGAAATATCGCCGATAGCATAGGCCATGGCTACAATAGATAAGCCGAAAGCAAAGGCAATGCCTAAAGTGCCTAGGGCGGCTCCGGCAATAGCGGCTGAGCCGCAGCCAAAGAGCGTAAGTACAAACGTACCTAACAATTCTGCAGTGTATTTTTTCACTTTTTTCTCCTTTTCGCGCGGCCGGGGGATTTCTCTGCCGCGCATACTTTACATATTTTATTATAGCAATTTGGTTTTCAAAATATATTGCGGGTGAAAATTATATGTAACAAAAAGCCGCCCAAAGGGGCGGCTTTTTTAACAAACTTTTCTGAAATTTAGAATAAATACGGGGCAATTAAGAACGATAAAATCATCCCTATTGTGTAACTGGTTACATTGATGGCAAAGGATAATTCAAATGCATCGCGCGCTTTGATGCGTTTGCAATTGAGTATCCAAATAAATAAAGCCTCAAATAAGAAACAAAATAACCAAATAAACCAAGATTCCGTTACAAGCGTACCTAATACTTGCCACGAAAGCGGCATACTAATTAAATTAACCAGCAAGACGGAATATAGCACACGCGGACTCTTTTTGGTATATTTCAAATATGCCCAAGCGGCTGCTAATTCCAGTAGCAAAATAATCACCAGTGACATCCAAGCATCTGCGCGTAAGAGCGCATTGAAATTTTGCGGCTTGGCGGAAAGTTCTACTACTAAATCTTTATCACGTACCAGTACGGTAAAACTGTTGCGCAGTTTGGCCGGAGTGGGGAAAACATTACTTTCACGGGTAACGCCGTCTGAAAAATTTAATATTAATTTTTGAAACGGTTGATATTCATAAGCAATGGAAAAGCAACCGTTGGCTCTGCAATATAATTTTTGGATGCCGTATTGCCCGAGCGGATCTGCTTGCAGACATTGGTTGTCTTCGCATTGGATTTGTTCGCTGGTATTGGGCAAGACGGTGGGTTTGTTTTCCGTTGCGTAAATTAAAGTAAAGTCCATCTCCGGCTTGGGTGCAATACCGGCCCACATAAAAGTACTGCTTAAAATTAACACGAATGTGAGTAATAATTTTTTCATAAATTTTATCCTTAACGCTATATTTTGTATTATAACATTATATAAGGTAAGGAGAAACGTATGATTTTTACAAAAAAACAATTAGACAATTATGCAGACGTGATGGTTTGGGCCATGGAATACGCCCGGCATCACGGAAAATTTAAAAAATACGATAAAGTATTGCTCCGCGCGGAAATCGGCGCTTTGCCTTTAGTACAGGCCGTGTATGAACGACTGCTGGACAAAAAATATATTCCGGTGGTGCGTTTTATGGCACCGGAAGGTTTCCAACACGCTTTATATACCAAAGCAGATGATAAACAACTAAGTTATATCCCGGCGGGGGAAATTGATTTTCAGGGCAGTTTGAACGGACTGATTGCATTGCGTGCACCGGAAGATTTAATGGCACTTAAAAATGTGAATCCGGCCCGTATCGGCAAAGCCGCGGTGGCTCGCCGCCCGATTAAAGATTTGCTGGATAAAACCGAACAGGAAGGAAAATTCTCTTGGACTTTGGCCAATTATCCGACGCAAGAACTGGCAGATAAGGCCGGCCTTACGCTCAAACAATATGCCGCGCAAGTAGCCAAAGCTTGTTTCTTAAATGAAAAAAATTCCGTTAAAAAATGGCAAGAAGTCATGAAGGAAATCGGCGAAATAGGCAAGTGGCTCAGCGGACTGAATATAGACCGTTTCCACGTAGAATCCAAACATATGGATTTTGAAGTTTTGTTGGGAGAGCAGCGGAAATTTGTGTCGGGCCGAGGGTGCAACATCCCGTCTTTCGAAATTTTCACTTCACCTGATTGGCGCGGAACCCGCGGGGTGTATTTTGCCGATTTATCTTCGTACCGCAGCGGCAATTACGTCAAAGGAATGCGGCTTGAGTTTAAAAACGGGCGCGCAGTGAAAGCCACCGCAGAGCAAGGACAGGAATTTTTGCGCAAGATGTTAGCCATGGACCGCGGCGCGGCGCAAATCGGTGAATTTTCACTTACGGACCGTCGGTTTTCTAAAATCGATAAATTTATGGCCGATATTTTATTTGATGAAAACTTCGGCGGTAAATACGGTAACTGCCACGTAGCCATTGGGTCCAGTTATGCTGATACATTTACCGGAGACATCCGCAAACTTGATAAAAAACTCAAAGAAAAATTGGGCTACAATGAATCGGCCTTACATTGGGATTTGATTAACACCGAAGACAAAACCGTACATGCCACACTCAAAAACGGCAAAAAAATGTTAATCTATGAAAAAGGCCAATTCCGTTTTTAGTGTAAAATAAAAAGGAGAATAGCATGAACAAAGCATTTACGCTGATAGAGTTGCTTGTAGTTGTACTGATTATAGGTATCTTATCTGCTATTGCTTTGCCGCAATACACTAAAGCGGTGGAAAAAGCCCGTATGGCAGAAGCGGTCATCAATCTGCGTGCGATTGCCAATGCAAACCAAATTTATCACATGACTAACGGCGTGTATGCGGAAGCCGACGATATAGACAAATTGGACATTGAAATTCCCGGGGAAGTAAATACGGAAATTTTATCTAATACCCGCTTGGGTACAAAAAATTTTATTTATTCTCCCACTGGGTCAGGGTTTGCATGGCTGGCACTGGCTCAGCGTGCCGATAACGGGGTTTGGCGCGGCACTACTAACGGATATTACCTATATATAAGCCAGGCCGAACCGGATAAAATTAAGTGTACTGCCTACGAAGGCGCCAAAGATTTTGAAAAGCAACTTTGCAGTCAGATTAATTCAAAAGGAACTTTATAAAGTCAAAAGGAGAATAGTATGAACAAAGCGTTTACGCTCATTGAACTGTTGGTGGTAGTCTTAATTATTGGCATATTGTCTGCCATTGCATTACCTTCGTATAATCGAGCAGTGTATCGGTCTAAAATGTCTCAATTAGATGTATCCCTAAATACCTTGTATAAAATGGTTGATCTATATTTATTAGAAAATGGTGGTTTTCCAAGTACAGATAGTTATTTGACAGGGAATACATCCAAGAGAGTTGAGACTGCCATTGATTTACAAGGGGTGCCGGGTCCCGGAGGAGTGGCTGATAACACTTGTACAAAAGAAGGATATTGGAAAGCTTATTGTGGTCCGACCACTTGTTATGTACATTTTTGGAGCAATTACCATGAATCAGGTGGTACTTGCGCGACCCAAACCAGTTGGTTTGGCGGTATAAATACGTACTATACTAAATCGGGGCAGAAATGGACATTGAGTTCTATACAAGATAATACTCATAAAAAAGAAATTTGTTTATGGTGGAAAGGTAAGTATGGGACAAGTCAAATGACGTCATCTGTAAAGACGGAATGCGCAGCAGTGGGTGTGAATTAGTAGATATAAAAATCCCCGCATTTAGCGGGGATTTTTAGTGAAACTCAAAAACTAATCTTCTTTGTCTTTCTTTTTGTGTATGCGGCGGGCCAAATCTACGCCGAGCGCAATGGCTTTATAAAAGCCGTTATCTAGCACCGAGGCTACATTGTTAAGCAGTTCAAAAGTGCTGCTGGTCTTATCCACTTTTTCGGCGGTAGTCAAAGCCAAATATTCCACCGATTCGGCGGTTTTTTTGATTTGCACCAAGGTTAAAACCGCATAAACTACCAGCACCACAAAGGCGCAAACGGCTACTAAACTGATAATTTGATAGAAATCCATAACTCCTCCTTTCCTTTTATTTAATCAGTTTAAGAGGGCGTGGTCAAGTAAAAATTTACCTTATTTTAAGGAACGGAAAATTAAATAAGAATTTTTCCGAAGAGAAAGCACAAAAAACGCAAAAACGGGCCTAAAAAAGGAAGAAAAAAAGAGGCAATTTTTGATTAAAAAATAAGGGTTTTTCGAAAAGTCTTTGCAACCTAAAAATTTTTATGTAAAATTTATCTTACCCGCATGGTTTTACCCGCGCGGAAACTACTTAAGGAAGAAACATCATGGAAAACACAGAAGTAATTACTCATATCGTCAAACGTGACGGTAGTATCCAACATTTTGACTCTAAAAAAATTACCAATGCTATTTTGAAGGCCGCGGAAGTAACCGGTGAATTTGATGCCGAGACCGCTAAAAAATTGACCATCCGCGTCATTAATATCATTCAACAATTATACGGAGATACTACTCCGAACGTAGAAAATGTACAAGATATTGTGGAAGATGTTTTATTGACTTCCAATTATCACAAAACCGCCAAAAGTTATATTTTGTATCGTGATCAACATGCGCGTATCCGTGAGATTTCTTCTAAATTTAACGTCGATTTGGTGGACCAATATTTGCAACAATTAGACTGGCAAGTTAATGAAAACAGTAATATGGGCTACTCGCTGCAAGGGCTCAACAACTACATTTCTTCCGAAGTAAGCAAAATTTATTGGCTCAACAAAATCTATCCGGAAAAAGTAAAACGCATGCACCTAGAGGGTGACATCCACTTGCACGATTTGGGACTCTTGGGTGCCTATTGTGTGGGTTGGGACTTGCAAGATTTACTCTTGAGCGGTTTTACCGGAGTAGTCGGCAAAGCCGAAAGTAAACCGGCCAAACATTTCCGCACCGCTTTGGGTCAGGTAGTAAACTTTTTCTATACCCTGCAAGGGGAAAGTGCCGGTGCACAAGCGTTTTCTAACTTTGATACATTAATGGCTCCGTTTATCTACTACGATAAACTGACCTATGAAGAAGTTAAACAAGCCTTGCAAGAATTTTTGTTTAACGTAAACGTGCCGACCCGCGTGGGTTTCCAAACTCCGTTTACCAACTTAACGTTAGATTTGAATGTTCCTTCCTATTATAAGGATCAACCGGTTATTATCGGCGGGAAACTGATGGACAAGACCTATAAAGAATTTCAAAACGAAATGGACTTGTTCAACCGCGCTTTCTGCGAAGTAATGCTGGCAGGTGATGCCAAAGGCCGCGTGTTTACCTTCCCGATTCCGACCTACAATATTACCAAAGATTTTGATTGGAATAATGAAAAATTAACCCCGCTGTGGGAAATGACCGCCAAATACGGTATCCCGTATTTTGCTAACTTCATTAACTCGGATATGAATCCGGAAGATGCACGCTCCATGTGCTGCCGTTTGCGTATCGATAACCGCGAACTGCGCAAACGCGGCGGCGGTTTATTCGGTTCTGCTCCGTTGACGGGTTCTATCGGTGTGGTAACCATTAACTTACCGCGTTTGGGATATTTGTCTAAAAACGAAGATGAATTTTTTGCTAACTTGTTAGATCGCATGTTGACCGCCAAAGAAAGTTTGGAAATCAAACGTAAAGTTATTGAACGTTTTACGGCGGCTAATTTATATCCGTACATGAGTTTCTATTTGCGCAGCGTCAAACAACGCTTCGGCAAATATTGGACGAACCATTTCTCGACGATCGGTTTGGTGGGTCTTAATGAGGCGGCCATCAACTTAATTGGCGAAGATATCGGTACGGAAAAAGGAAAAGCTTTTGCCGAAAAAGTGCTGACCTTTATGCGTGAAAATTTAGTGAAATTCCAAGAAGAAACAGGCAATAACTATAACTTGGAAGCCACCCCGGCCGAAGGTACTTCGTACCGCTTGGCCAAACTGGACAAAGAGCACTATCCGGAAATTATTTGTGCCGATGAGCCGATGTATAAACAAGGACATCCTCCTTTCTATACCAACTCCTCTCAATTGCCGGTCAATTATACCGATGATGTCTTTGAAATGTTAGATTTGCAAAGTAGCATTCAAAGCAAGTATACCGGCGGTACGGTGCAACATATTTTCACCGGAGAGCGCATTAAAGATTTGGAAGCGATGAAGAAATTCATCAAAACGGTGTGTGAACGCTATACTTTGCCGTACTTCTCTATCACGCCGACGTTTAGCGTTTGCCCCAAATGCGGATATATTGAGGGAGAACATTTTGAATGTCCCAAATGTAAATCCGCACGAATGCAGGAATTAGAACGCCAAGTGCGTTTGTTGGAAGAACAGTTGTACAGTAAATAACTTTTAAATATACCTTTTTAGGGTTAGTAAAATAACCTTAAAAAGTTGTCCGCTTTGGTGTCTAAAATGCTACAATAAAAAACACCGGAAAACGGATTTGACAATAATCAAACAAACATTAAGGAGAAATAAGCCATGACCGCAGAAGAAAGAAAAATCGTAGAAAACAAAATTTCGGAACTCAAAACAGAAATGAAAGATGTACACGGTTCCAAATGTGAAGTGTATTCCCGCGTAGTGGGTTATCTCCGCCCGGTCCAAAACTGGAACAAAGGCAAAAAAGAAGAATTTAGCATGAGAAAAACCATGAACGTGGGTTGCTCTTGCGGTTGCGATAAATAATTTTTTTTAATTTGTCGGGATTTGTATGAAAATCGGGGGGTTGATTAAGTTCACGCTCATTGACTATCCGGGACGTGTGGCAGCGGTTGTTTTTACGCAAGGCTGTAATTTCAGGTGCCGGTATTGTCATAACCCTGAACTGGTCTACCCCCATTTATTACAATCTTCCATGCCGGAAGAAGAGTTGATGGCTTTCTTACGTCATCGTCAAGGCTCTTTGGAAGGTATAGTTGTGACGGGCGGGGAACCTACCCTGCAGCCGGATTTACTCCGGTTTCTTGCCGATATCAAAGCCCTCGGATATTTCATTAAACTCGATACAAACGGTTCCAAGCCGGATGTATTAAAAGAAGCCATCGACCGTAAACTGGTTGATTATATTGCTATGGATCTAAAGGCTCCTTTGGATAAATATTCACTGATTACCGGCGTAGAGTTTGAACCGAAAATTTTACAACAAAGTATGGATTTGATTCGTCAAAGCGGGCTTCCGTACGAATTTAGAACCACCTACGATAAAGAAGTATTAACAGACGCAGATATTCAGGCTATTTCCGATAGCGTGGATGGGCAACATTACCGCGTACAGGAATGTTTGCCGGTGCCGAAGGAAAAGGCCGCGCTTAAGGTAATGCATACAGAGTTGTAATTGCGATTTATAAATAAAACCCCGCCTTTAACAGGCGGGGTTTTGCATGTGAGATTTTTAATTCATCAGCCACATGCCGCTATTTAAAAGCCATGCAAAACACAGCCATGCCAAATACGCTGTCAGCAGCCACACCGCCGTGCGAGAAATAGGTTTAGCCGCACGCATGAGCCAAACAGTCATGGCAATCATTAAAAGCACCAGTACCATCGACCCCATTAAATGATGCATGCCAAAAAATAAAGGGGTCCACATCGCATTTAATATCAGTTGCACCAGCATTAGCCAAGTGGCCTTGCGGTTGGTGTCGTCTAATCCTTTGCGAGTAATACAAAATCCCGCTACGGCAAGCAGTAGGTATAATATCACCCATACCATACCGAATAACCAATCCGGCGGCGCAAAAAACGGATGATTGAGGCCATGATACCACGCCATATTATCACGCACGATTTGTGACCCCATTAGCATAGGGATTTGCCAAATCATGATCCACAAGAGAAGTTTCATTGTTTGCATATAATCCTCCTTTTGATTAGGTTGTATTAGTATAAGTGAAAGGGAAATATATAGCAAGCGTGAAAATTAATTAGATATAGAAAAGGAATAGAAAAAATTTGTAGAATATTCTGAGTCTTTTGTAGAGTAAACACTCAGGGAGAAAATACAAAATGTTATGTAAATATACCAAAAAACATTCCGGTTTTACCTTTATGGAAATGTTTGTGGTTTTGTTGATTATTACGCTAGCCGCCATTTTTGCGTGGCCTAAACTTTATCACGCTGTGATGATGTCTAGATTTACTACTTTGCAACCGTTAGTACGCAGAATCAGCGATGCGCAAGAAAATTTTTATTGGCGTAATGGTCGTTATTCCAGCAAACGGGACGGTTTGCCTCTGCAATCCAATCAGAAGGAATCGGAAGAGATCACGATTAGTTTTTCCGATAAACCGGACTATGCGTATGTGATGGCCAGCCATGAAAAAGTGCCCAATGCCTATTATGTCACGTTTTTGCAGCGTAGCCCTAATTTCCCCGGCAATATTCATTGTGAAGCCAAAACCGACGATAAAGATGCCATGTGGTTGTGCGAAGAAGGGATGATCGGGGAAAAATTAGAGCAAGCCAGTCTGATGGGTGAAGGATATACTTCTTTTATCCTATCCGGCTCACCGACGGCAGGATGGATAGCAACGGACTATCAGGGTTCTTCCAATGTGGCCCTAAACCATGGGGATAGTTGCGCCAGTGGCGGAACAGGAGGTTGTAACAGTGTGGTAGCCGACGATCATTCTACTTGTACGGTAGATGGCAGCGGCAGCGGATGTAATGATTCCACTTTTTCCAACGGCTCTACCTGTGATACGCAGACCGGTAAGGGAGCGGGATGCAAAAACAGTTCTTTTACCAATTCAACCTGTAATTCTAACACGCAGGGCTCTTGCTCCCACAGTGATTTTTCTGCTTCCAGTTGTTACGCGTACGGCGGAAATAACAGTTGCGGAGACGGTAGTACTTTTACCGATGATTCCACTTGTTACGGAAATAGCACGGCCAGCAACCGGGCGGGTACTGCTTGCGGAAATAGCGAATATAAAGATTCCAGTTGCTATAATACATCAAAGGGCGGGTATGCTTGCGGCGCAAGTATCTATGACCATTCTACTTGTTACGGAAATCAGTCCGGCGGTTGCGGCGGCGCTTCTACCTACAAAAATAATTCCATTTGCTATGGTAACGGAAAAACGGCCTGCGATAAAAGCACATTTGAATCCGGCTCTGTTTGCCAAGCCAATGTCAAAGGGGCTTGCACGCAAAACACCTTCAAAGATGATGCGTATTGTGAGGGAGAATATTGTCCGGCGGGTACTCCTAAACAAGAAGGAGGCACTTGGCAGCCTTGTCCCAATGCCGGCAATAGCGGCAAAACTTGTTAGTTTTAAGTTTATAAATTACGTGGAAAATCCTTTGGTGCAAGCCAAAGGATTTTTCTTATGTTAAAATTTATAAAAATAGGTCCAAAGAGTGTTTGAGAATTAGTTTCTTTTATGGTATATTGATAGTATAAAATCAAAAGGAGAGTATATGACAAAAGCATTTACCTTAATTGAACTGCTGGTAGTCGTACTTATTATCGGTATTTTGTCGGCAATTGCGCTCCCGCAATATACCAAAGCCGTAGAAAAAAGTCGCGCCTCGGAAGCCTTAGTTAATCTTAATACTATTGTAAACAATGTAAAAATATGTGCATTAACAGATCCCGAAGAGTACGATGGCTGTTTTAATGATCCTAGTAAATGGGCTATTGCCTTGTCGGGAGGGGTATGGAACGGAGAAGGTTCGGAAACAGTATATGTGACTAAAAATTTTTTATATGCTTTGGAAGATGCGGGTGTAGCGGAAGTTTTTCGTTGTAGAGGAACTTGTCCGGCTTCATATGCTGATGCGGATTGGAGTGACGATGGTAGTTTTGAATATTCAATAGATAAAGAATATATTACAGGACAAATTACCTGTGTAGGACTTACTACGTTAGGCACTTCTATTTGCAAGTCACTGGGCTTAGCAAACTAATCAAAATTTACGATCCCCGAAATTTATTTTCGGGGATTTTACTATGTCTATACCCTCTAAAAATGGTAAAATAAATATATATTTTTACAGTGAGGGAATATGGATACCAAACTGATTACGGACATTACTAAGTGGCTCAAAACTACCGATTTAGCAGAATTTTGTTACCAGCAAGACCATAACTGTATTGAAATAAAAACCCGTGAGGCCTTGCCAGATCCGGTCCGATTTACTTGTCATTTAACGGCGGTAACTGCCCCCGCGTTGGGCTTTTACCATGCCGCTGCCAAAGGCAAAAATTTAATCTTAAAAGAAGGACAAACCGTCAAAGCCGGCCAATCTTTGGGTTGGGTGGAGAGCAGTGCTAAAAAGCATAATATCACCGCGCCCGTAGCGGGTACTTTGCGTGTGATTTCCGCCGAAGAAGGTAAACCGGTGGAATACGGACAACCTCTATTTTTTATTGAACCTTAATATGGCAAACGTCAAAATTACTCCTTTCAAAAAAGTATTAATTGCCAACCGCGGCGAAATTGCTTTGCGCGTGATTCGTACCCTTAAAGAAATGGGAATTGCTTCCGTGGCGGTTTATTCCGAGGCGGACCGCAGCAGTTTGCACGTGCGTATGGCTGATGAGGCCGTTTGTATCGGTGCGGCACGTTCGGCAGATAGTTATTTAAACATTGATGCTCTTGTAACCGCAGCCAAAATGACCGGGGCCGATGCCGTGCATCCGGGTTATGGTTTTTTGTCTGAAAATGCGGACTTTGCCGAAGCCGTTACAAAAGCCGGTATGACATTTATAGGACCTACGGCCGCGGCCATTCGTTTACTGGGTGTTAAGAGTAAAGCGCGCGAAATAGCCATCAAAGGCGGCGTAGCCATTACGCCGGGATCAAACGGTATCGTTGGCAAAAATTACCGCGAAGTGGCGCGCAAAATCGGTTTTCCGATTATGATTAAAGCCACGCTGGGCGGCGGCGGAAAAGGCATGCGCGCTTGCATGCAAGAAAAAGATTTGGACCGTATGCTCAAAACCGCGCAAGCCGAAGCCAAGGCCAACTTTGGCGATGAGCGTGTTTATTTTGAAAAACTTGTGTTAAATCCGCGTCATATCGAAGTGCAAGTGGCAGCGGACAATTACGGCAATGCGGTGGCTTTTGCGGAGCGTGATTGCTCCATGCAGCGCCGCCATCAGAAATTATTGGAAGAATCTCCGTCTCCGTTTGTAACTCCGACCGTTCGTAAAAAATTACAACAAGCCGCCATTAAATTAGTCAAAGCTGCCAAGTACCGCGGTGTGGGAACGGTGGAATTTTTAATGGCTCCCAACAAAGAATTTTATTTTATGGAAGTAAATACGCGCCTTCAGGTGGAACACCCGGTGACCGAAGCAGTATGCGGGCAAGATTTGGTCCGTATGCAAATTGAAATTGCAGAGGGGCAACCTTTGCATATTACCCAAGCGCAAGCCGGCGCGGTGCGTTGCCATGCTATTGAGCATCGCATTAATGCCGAAGACAGTGAACGCAATTTTATTCCTTGTCCGGGCACAGTGGAAGAGTGGATACCGTCGGGGGGACTGGGGATTCGTTTAGATAGTCATATGTATATCGGTTATACGATTCCCACCTATTACGACAGTTTAATTGCCAAATTAATTGTAACCGCGGACAATCGCGAGGCATTACTTGCCCGCAGCCGCCGCGCTTTGGGTGAATTTGTAGTGGGCGGAGTAAAAACGACTATTCCCTTTCATCAAAAGATTTTAAATAATGCTGATTTTGTGACCGGAAAGGCAGATACGGGGCTGATTGAACGTATGTTGTCGGCGGAGAAAAAGCAACATGAAAGCCAAAAATAAAATTTTCAGCCGCCGTGCTTTAGGTTTGTGGCTTGCCAAAGAGCGCAAAGCCGGCAAGAAAATTGTATTTACCAACGGTTGCTTTGATATTTTGCATGCCGGGCACGTGAGCATTTTAGAGTTTTGCCGCTCTAAAGGCGATGTGCTGGTGGTAGGCGTGAACAGTGATGCGTCTGTTAAACGGTTAAAAGGGCCCACCCGCCCCGTTAATAAAGAGGCGGACCGCGCATTAGTATTGGCGGCGTTGGAGTCGGTATCGGCGGTGTGTGTTTTTGCGGAAGATACACCGTACAATTTAATTAAATTGGTTCGGCCCGATGTGCTTGTAAAGGGCGGGGACTATAAACCCAGTGAAATTGTGGGTCGCGAATTTGCAAAAAAAGTGGTGCGCTTTGCGTTGTTAAAAGGACGTTCCACCACAAATATTATTAAAAAAGTACAAAAGTAGGAAAGGAAAAGAAAATGTCTGATATTTTTGAGAAATGCAAAAATTATAAAGATGCCAAACTAGCCATGGAAATGGGCATCTACGGTTATTTCCAACCGATAGAATCGGCACAGGGACCGGAAGTGATCATAGACGGGAAAAAATATATTATGGCGGGATCTAACAACTATTTGGGTTTGGCCAGTGACCCCGAAATGAAAAAAGCCGCCTCCGAGGCCGCCGCCAAATACGGTACCGGTACGGCGGGATCTCGTTTCTTAAACGGAAATACGATTTTTTTGGAAAAACTCGAACAACATTTGGCGCGTTTTAAACGCCGCGAAGCCGCCCTTATCTTTTCCGCCGGCTACCAAATGAATTTAGGCGTTGTTTCCTGCTTGCTCAAAAAAGGTGATTATGCCATTGTGGATAAATTAGATCATGCCAGTATTTTAGACGGCGTTCGTTTGTCCGGCGCCGAAATGGTACGCTTTAAACACAATGATATGGCCGATTTGGAACGTGTACTTGCCAAATTGCCGCCGGAATCGGGCAAACTGATTATTGTAGACGGTGTATTTAGCATGGAAGGGGACATCTGTCCGCTACCGGAAATTGTAAAACTTGCCAAAAAATATGGCGCACGCACCATTGTAGATGACGCGCACGCAACGGGTATTTTGGGTAAAACCGGCCGCGGTACGTGTGAACATTTTGGGCTGGAAAACGGGGAAGTGGATTTGGTGGTAGGCACTTGCTCTAAAACCTTTGCCACCGTCGGCGGGTTTGTGGTAGGAGATGCCGACATTATTCACTTTATCCGTCATAATGCGCGCAGCCAAATTTTCTCTGCCGCGTTGCCGCCGGCTTCCGTGGCGTCTATTAATAAAGCGCTTGATTTAATTGAAAATGATACTTCCCGCCGCGATAATTTGTTCCGCATGACCGATAATTTGAAAAAAGGTTTACGCGAACTAGGTTATGATTTGGGCCACAGCACGACCCCGGTTATTCCGGTGCATGTGGGCAGCAATGAAAATTGCTTTAAAATGTGGCGCGCCTTGCATGAACTGGGTATTTTCTCTAACCCGGTGGTGAGTCCGGCCGTTCCTCCGGGCCATGCCTTAATGCGCCTGACCTTAATGGCTACGCATACCGATGAACACGTTAAACAAATCATTGATGCATTTGCCAAAGCGGGCCGCGCAGTAGGCGTTATTAAATAATTTGACCCCGCTTATTAGGCGGGGTTTTTTACAGAGGGTATTATGGCAGTAGTGGTAGTGAGCGCAGAAAAACGATTAAACGAATTTGTGCAATTTCCGTTTGATTTGTACAAGAATGATCCGTATTGGGTGGGAGAACTCAAAGCCGATACGGTCAAACTCCTCAAAACGGATAATGCCTTTTGGACCCATGCGCGGCGCAAATTATTTTTGGCCTATCAGGAAGGGCAATTGGTGGGGCGGCTTTGCGCACTGGTCAATGATACCTACAACGAATATCATCACGAAAATATCGGTTTTTTCGGCTTTTTTGATTGCCTAAATGATGTGGAAGTTTCTCACGCACTTTTTGCCGCCGGAGAGAAATGGTTGCGCGAGCAAGGGGTTTCTGCGGTGCGGGGCCCGGCCAACCCGTCGTCTAATCATCCGTACGGCCTGCTGATTAAAGGTTTTGACAGTATGCCTGCTATCATGATGCCCTATAATGCACCGTATTACGGCGAACTGATTGAACAGGAAGGTTTTGAAAAGGTAAAAGATTTGTTGGCCTTTGAGCGCACGCGTGAAAATAAATTCAGCCCGGTATTTGAAAAAATTGTGGCACGCGCAAGCCGCAGTAAAGATATTACTTTGCGCCGTATTGATTTGAAAAAATTAGACAAAGAGGCGCAAATTATCCGCAAAATTTATAATGACGCATGGGCCAATAACTGGGGGCATACGCCTATTTCCGAAGCGGAAATTGCCGATATGGTCAAAGAATTAAAACCTATTATTCGCGTGGAAGGTACTTGCGTGGTGGAAGTAGACGGCGTGCCGGCCGGGTTTTATATTGCTATTCCCAATATGAATCACGTGCTTAAAATTTTGCGCGGGACGCTGGCCAATCCATGGCGCACCTTGCGTGCTTTATGGGCATGGAAACACATCCGCGATGCGCGGCTGATCATGCTGGGTATTGACCCGGCTTACCGCAAACGCGGGCTTGATTTGGTGCTGATTAATCACATCGTTAAATATGGCGTAGCAATATGGGATAAAGCCGAACTGTCTTGGATATTAGAGGACAACGAAGGCATTATTCGCGCCATGACCGAGGCCGGCTGCTATCCGATTAAACGCTACCGCTTATATCAGAAAAATTTATAAAAAACCCCGCTTTAAAGCGGGGCTTTTTGATTTTAAGGATCTTATCGTTGATCGTCTACGTTAAACCCTGTTAAACTTTTACAAATTGCATAACCTACGTCCGTGTAAGCAAAACAGGTTGTTTCTGTCGGTTCTGGCAGGGTAGGTAATTTTAGTGTGTATAGTAGATCAGTGTTGTCAGTACAATCAGCATTGGGAGTTACCCTATAGGCATACGAGTACGCTGGATCATCAAAACCATACATAAAATGTTTCGTGCAAAATGTTAATCCATCTGAGTCCCAAGTACCGCTATTTAATTCCATTATGTCAGATGCCACGTCACTTGCATTGTCGAAACTTGAATTTTGAAGATATTCTATGTAACGTGCTTGTTGGGCATGTTTAAGCGTGAGGAGTGCTTCGCCGGTACGTGATTTTTCTACGGCTTTGGTATATTGCGGCAATGCAATAGCGGACAATATGCCGATAATTAAAACTACTACCAGTAGTTCAATTAAAGTAAAACCTTTTTTCATATTTACAACCTCCTAAATAATTTTACCCAAAATGGGGGGCTAAGTAAAGTGTAGTTTTTTTTTTTTTTAGGCTTGTCAAGTGTTTTTTGGATCTATTCTTTTAGGGCTGCGGGGGAAAATAGAAAATTGCGGAATTTTACCGTCCGGCAAAAAAGGTCATTAAAACGCCTTTAATCAGCGTTTTGGGGTCGGTGGCGGTGGAAGTTTTAAGGGCTTTATCTGCCTCAATAATGCGGTCTAAGGTTTTAAGAAAAATCTCTTGCGAGGGGAAATTGCGCGCGTTATTAATAAGCGAACTTTCCCAAAACATCAGCCCCGCCGCGTGCATAATATCGGCATTGGCCATGCCGCCGGCGGTCATGCGTTTGATGCGGGCCATTTTAAGCACCGAGTAAGAAATTTTGCTCAGTACCGAAACGGGCTCTTCCCCGCTGGCAAGTAATTTCTCTACCAAAGAAAAGGCTTTCTTTTTATTGAGATACTGGATAGCGTTAGAGAGTTCAAACGGGTTTTCTTCTTTAGCAAAACCTACGCCCGCCAATACATCTTCTTTAGTAATGTTTTTGTCCGTGCGGTCAGCCGCATACAGCGCTAATTTTTCAATTTCTTGTGACAGGGCATTTAAGTCCGCCCCGACGGTTTCGCACAAGGTTTCTATGGCATCGTAGGCGGCGGTAAGATTTTGCGCTTTGAAGCGGTTGGTGACCCACATGGCCAGTTCTTCACGTTTGAGTTCGTCAAAGTTGGCGGTGTCTCCGTGTTCGGCGGCCAAAGCACCCAAAGTTTTTTCCGTTTTGAATTTTTTGGTGTCATTGTGCGTTAAAATAAAAACGGTCGTGTCTAACGGGTTTTCCAAATATTTCAGTAAGGCTTCTTTGGGGTTTTTGCGCAGTTTTTCAATGCCGGTTAAAATGACTACACGTCGGTCCGAAAATACCGGCGCGGTATTGGCCAGCGCCAGCACCTCCCCCATATCTGCTTTGTCTGCCGAAGAAGAATAAATATTAAAATCGTCCGGATGTACCGCTGCGGTAATTTTGGCAATGAGTTCTTTTTTGCGGAATAAATCTTCCCCGGTTAGTAAATACACCGGGGAGATCGTTCCTTTTTCAAGAGATTTGCTAATTTTATCAGCGGTCGATTTAGCCATATTATTGGGTAATGGTGGTATATTCGGGGTTTTGCATGACTTTGCGTTTGTCTTCACTCATCACCGAGCCGAAACCATCCACCGTGCGTTTGACAATATCTTTAGAGAGTTTCTGCCAAACCATTTCGCGCGCCTGTTGTTCGGTCATGCCGCCGGGGAGCGTGGAGGAGGAATAGGTCTGCGTACCCACAAAGGCCGGTTCACGCCAGACAGGCTCATTGGTGGTTTTATCAATCAGCACAATATCAAGCCACACATCCATTTTATAAACCATCGGAATGAGTTGGCTATCGTATTGAATGGGTACGTTTAAGTAACGGGTAATGGTGGTCATAATGACCCCTTCGGCGCCATTGTCTTCACTGACGATTTGATAAGTACCGTTTTTCAAAAATTCATCATAGAGTTGCAAATATAATTTGTCTTCCATGGCAAAGATTTCCGTCTTGTTTAGAATCGGACGGATGGCTACTTTGCGGATGTGTTGCGGCATAATTTGTGCTTGCGGGCGGTAGAAAGAACCTTCACTGCCGCACGCAACTAAACACAAGGCGCAAGTTAAGGCAAACAGTATTTTTTTCATAACACTCCTATTTTTTGGGGATGGCAATGAAATTGACAATGCGTCCCGGTACAATGATGATTTTCTTAATTTCACAGCCATTTAAATATTTTTGAATTTTCTCACTGGCACGCGCGGTTTGTTCGGTTTCTTCTTTTGAAGCGGTAGCCGCTGTGCGAATACGGTCACGTACTTTTCCGTTTACTTGCACCGCAATTTCAATCATTTCTTGGGCAATTAAGTCTTGATCCGCAGTCGGCCATGTTTGCTTGACTAAAAAGTCCGTATGTCCGCTAGTTTGCCAAATTTCTTCGGTCAAGTGGGGGGCAAACGGGTGCAAGAGTTTAAGGAAAGTCTCAAACGTGTCTTGGCTGACCGCATCAAGTTTGCTGATATCGTTAAACAAAACCATCAGCGCGGAAATGGCGGTATTGAAACGTAAATTTTCAATATCGTCGGTCACTTTGGCAATGGTTTTATTTTTAAGAATTTCGATTTCTTTGGGATTGCTGGCAGTGGTTAATTTTACGGTATCGTTCCAACCGGCAATGCGTTTTAAGAAACGGCTGATTCCTTCAATGCCTTTCATATCCCACGGTTTGCTGGCTTCAAACGGGCCCATAAACATTTCATACATGCGGAAAGCATCGGCTCCGTAATCTTTCAAAATATCGTCGGGATTGATGACATTCTTTTTAGATTTAGACATCTTTTCCACCATGGGGGAAAGTTCTTCTCCGGTAGATTTTAAATAGGCCTTTCCGTCTTTAAAATCTATTTCGTCATACCCGTGATAAGCACCTAATTTATCTCGGTAAGAGAAGGCCAAAATCATACCTTGGTGGCGCAGTTTTTGGAACGGTTCTTTGGTATGCACTACGCCCAAATCATAAAGCACTTTGTGCCAAAATCGCGCATACAGTAAGTGTAATACCGCGTGCTCTGCCCCGCCGATATAACAATCTACCGGCCCGTAGGCTTTCTCAATTTCGGGGTCTACTAGAGCCTTGTCATTGTGCGGGTCCATATAGCGCAAATAATACCAGCAAGAGCCCGCCCATTGAGGCATGGTGTTTGTTTCACGCAAAGCCGGACCTCCGCATTTAGGGCAGGTGGTGTGCAGCCATTCGGTGGCATTAGCCAGCGGAGATTCTCCGGTGCCGGACGGCTCAAAATTTTTCATTTCGGGCAAACGCAGCGGAAGTTGATCTTCCGGCAAAGCCACGACTCCGCATTTGTCACAATGCACTAAAGGAATTGGCTCACCCCAATAGCGTTGGCGGGCAAATACCCAATCGCGCAGTTTGTAGGAGGTTTTGGCGCGGCCGCAGCCTTTCTCGGTCAGCCATGCGATCATTTTTGCTTTGCTGTCTTGTACGTGAAGTCCGTTTAAAAATTCGGAATTGACCAGTTCACCGTCTCCGGTAAAGGCGGCCTCTTTTACGCCTTGCTCGCTTTTAATAACTTCAATAATTTCCAGTCCGAATTTTTTGGCAAAGGCATAGTCACGGTCGTCGTGCGCCGGAACGGCCATAATGGCGCCGGTGCCGTATCCCATTAGTACATAATCGGAAGTCCACACCGGAATTTTGCGTCCGTTGACTGGGTTAATGGCATACGCACCCGTAAAAACACCCGTTTTATCCTTGTTCAAATCGGCACGCTCCAAATCACTTTTGCTGGCGGCGGCGGCTTGATAATCTGCCACGGCTTGTTTTTGCTCGGGAGTGACAATGGTTTTCAAGGCCGGATGTTCGGGGGAAACCACCATATACGTCGCTCCGAAAAGCGTATCGGGCCGCGTGGTAAAAACGGTTAAAGTTTCTTTGCTGCCGTCTAATTTAAAAGTTACCTCGGCCCCTTGGCTTTTGCCGATCCAATTTTTTTGCATGGTTAGCGTGCTTTCGGGCCAGTCAAGTCCGTCTAAGTCTTGCAGTAAGCGCTCGGCATAGGCGGTAATTTTCAAAATCCATTGCCGCAGCATACGGCGTTCAATGGTGTGTCCGCACCGTTCGCATTTGCCGTTAAATACTTCTTCGTTGGCAAGTCCGGTTTTGCAGGAGGGGCACCAGTTTATAGGTACGGTAGATTCATAGGCAAGACCCTTTTTGAACAGTTGCAAGAAAATCCATTGCGTCCATTTATAGTAATCGGGGTCGGTGGTATAGATTTCACGGTTCCAATCGTAGGCTAGCCCAAGAGATTTGATTTGGCGGCGGAAATTGTCGATATTCTTTTGTGTGGTAATAGCCGGATGAATGCCGGTGGTAATGGCATAGTTTTCGGCCGGCAGACCAAACGCGTCCCAGCCCATAGGGTGCAAAACATCATATCCGTTCATAAGTTTATAACGGGTTAAAATATCCGATGCGGTATACCCTTCCGGATGACCGACATGTAACCCCGCGCCCGACGGGTACGGAAACATATCTAAACAATAGAATTTTTTGCCTTTCGGCAAGCGTGGGCTGGCAAAAAGATTTTCTTTTTCCCAGCGGTCTTGTTGCTTTTTATCAATCTCTTGGAAATTATCAATACTCATATATTTTATTTTAACATTTTAGAGGTAAAAAGAGGGAAGAAATACTTAACCGCGCGGATGGAATTTTTTGTGCTTGGCTTTGAGGTCGGAAACGTCTAAATGCGTATAAATTTGGGTAGTAGTCAAATTGGCGTGACCGAGCATTTCTTGCAAACTGCGCAAGTCGGCTCCGCCTTGCAAAAGGTGACTGGCAAAAGTGTGGCGGAATAAATGCGGGTGCAGCGGCTGGCGGATACCCACCTTGCGACCTAAAGCGGCTAAATCTTTCCAAACGCTGATGCGGCTGATTTTTTGGCCGCTTCTATTCAAAAATAATTCCGAACCGACGTGAGAATTACTGGCAAAGTGGGCTTCGCGCACGGCTAAATAATGTTTGATACGCTCGCAACAAGTGGGGTGCAAAGGAACAAAGCGTTGTTTGCCACCTTTGCCAAAGGCCAGTACCCACCCGTCTTTTACATTTACATTTTCCAGTTGCAAATTAATCAGTTCACTTACGCGCAGCCCCGCAGCATACAAAAGTTCAATAATCGTCAGCGTACGCACTTCATCAAATTTTTCGGCTTGGTACGAAAGTAATTTTTCCATCTCTTGGCGGGAGAGTTGTTCGGGCATGCGCTGTGGCAGTCTAGCCGACTTCATCAGCCGCGTGGGGTCTTCCGTAATGCGGTTTTCAATTAATAGAAATTTGTAAAACGCCCGAACCGCTTGCATTTTGCGCGCCACGCTGGACACGGAAAGTTGTTCGTTTTGACGCAACTGATAGGCAAAACTATCCATAAATTGCGGGGGGACCTTAAGCGGGTCTTGCTCGGTAGCCGCGCAATATTCCAAATAGTGAGACACGTCAGCCACATAAGCCGTTAAAGTATTGGAACTAAGTTGACGCTCAAAAGCCAAATGATTTTGAAAATCTTCGGCTAATGGGTCTAACGGTTGCGGGGGTAGTTTTGTTCTTTTGTTTGTACCGGGCATATTCTTATTATAAGATTTTTAATTTATAAATCTCAAAAAAGACTTGCTAAATGGGGAGTTGTTTTTTAAAATAACAGTTATAGTGTTAAGTACTACAAAAGTAAAAGGAGAATATTATGTCAAAAGCATTTACATTGATTGAACTGCTGGTGGTTGTGTTAATTATCGGTATTTTGTCTGCGATAGCCTTGCCTCAATATACTAAGGCAGTAGAAAAAAGCCGTACGGCAGAAGCTATGCAAATGGCAGCCAGTATTCGCACAGGGGTGGATGCTTATCTATTAGCTAATGATTATAAAAGTATAGAATTGGTGGGAGCGGGTGGCGCAGCTAATCTATTAGATATAGATGTAGAAGGAGTATTAGATTGCACGCAAGATGATGGTGATAGTTGTTGCAGTAAATATTTTTGTTATGATGCCTATTGCAGTACGGATGTATGCTATGTAGTAGCTCATCGGTATCCAAATGGTAATATCGATAATTCTGAACAGTATTATTTATCTTGGTTAAAACAAAAAAGTACAGGACAATGGGAAAAAGATGAATGTTGGTCAGATGATTCAGATCTTTCAAATTCCATTTGTACCTCTTTTAATGCACAGTAAATTGGTATATTATAAAAACTCCCTGCTTTTGGCAGGGAGTTTTTGTATCGGAAACTTTTATTTCTTCGCAGTTTTCTTTTCGGCTTTTTCTTCTTCAACTGCTTTGCCGTTGTAGTGGTGACCTAAATATTTGACATACAGTTTGTCTTCAATTTCGGCCGCCAGTTGCGGATTGTCTTTTAAATATTGGCGGGCATTTTCGGCACCTTGACCAAGTTTTTCATCTCCGTACAAGAACCAACTGCCGCTCTTTTCCAAAATACCGGCTTCTACACCTTTATCTAAAATACACGCTTCGCGGGAAATACCTTCACCGTGCAGCATGGTAAATTCGGCTTGGCGGTACGGGGGCGCAACTTTGTTTTTGGTCACTTTGGCACGTACGCGAGTGCCGATAATTTCGTCGCCTTTTTTCAAGTTTTCAATGCGGCGCACATCAATACGCACCGAAGAGTAGAATTTCAAAGCCAAACCGCCCGGCGTGGTTTCGGGGTTGCCGAACATAATGCCGATTTTTTGGCGTAATTGGTTAATGAAAATAATACTCGTTTTGGTTTTATTTAAAATGCTGGTAAGTTTGCGTAAGGCTTGGCTCATTAAGCGCGCTTGCAGACCGACGTGAGAATCACCCATTTCACCTTCAATTTCCGCTTGCGGAACAAGCGCGGCTACGGAGTCAATAATAATCAAATCAATCGCACCGGAGCGGACTAATTTTTCGGCAATTTCAAGGGCTTGTTCACCGCTATCGGGTTGGGAAATTAACAGTTCGTCTACATTGACCCCGATAGAAGAAGCATACACCGGATCAAGTGCGTGTTCGGCATCAATAAAAGCCACCACCCCGCCGTTTTTTTGTGCTTGTGCGGCACAATGCAGTGATAAAGTGGTTTTACCGCCGGCTTCCGGTCCGTAAATTTCAATTACGCGGCCGCGGGGAATACCACCCACTCCCAAGGCTAAATCTAAAGATAAGGCACCGGTCGGAATAGCATCTACCTTTTTTACATTGGCAGCACCTAACGTGGTAATGGCTTCCTTTCCGAAGGCTTTTTCAATTTGTCCTAAGGCCAAATCGAGGGCTTTTTGTTTATTTGCGTCCATGAATCCTCCAAGTCAAAATGGTTAGGCAGCCGCCGCAACTGCGGCCGCTGAAAAACCTAGTTTATTGTTTTGTTTGTCTAAGTCTACCAAAATTTTTGTACCTGCGGCATACTGATTGACCAGTATATTTTCCGCTAACGGATCTTCCAGTAAGCGTTGTACTGTGCGCAGTAAAGGTCGTGCCCCGTATTTTTCATCGAACCCTTGGTCCATCAGATACTCTTTGGCAGCATCAGTAAGTTCAAGGGTTAAGCGGCGGTCGACCAATTTGGCTTGCACTTTGGCAAGTATGAGGTCTAAAATTTGTTTGATGTGATCACGGTTTAGCGCATGGAAAACCACGATTTCATCAATACGGTTGATAAATTCGGGGTTGAAAGTCTTTCTGACCGCTTCCATAACGTGTTCGCGCATGGTTTCGTGTTGTTTTTCTTCAGTGGTGGTAGCGGTAAAACCCAAGGAAGAACCTTTATTGGTAATATCACGTGCACCGACGTTGGAAGTCATAATAATGACACAATTTTTGAAACTTACGCGGTGGCCTAAGTTATCGGTCAAGGCCCCTTCGTCTAATACTTGCAATAAAATATTGTAAATGTCCGGGTGTGCTTTTTCAAGTTCGTCCAGCACCACCACACTGTACGGGCGGCGGCGTACGGGCTCGGTCAATTGACCGCCTTCTTCATAACCTACATAACCCGGAGGCGCCCCGATTAAGCGTGAAACCGCAAATTTTTCCATATATTCGGACATGTCAATACGCACCATGGCATCTTCATCTCCGAATAGAAAGGAGGCTAAACTTTTAGCCAGTTCCGTTTTACCGACGCCGGTCGGTCCCAAGAATAAGAAACCGCCGATAGGCCGGTTGGGGTTACCCAGTCCGGTGCGGTTGCGGCGGATGGCTTGGGATACCACTTTAACCGCTTCTTCCTGTCCGATAATGCGCTGATGCAAATGTTCTTCCATGTGCAAGATTTTATCGGTTTCACTTTGGGTCATGCGGGTAACGGGAATGCCCGTCCATTTGCTGGCAACCAGTGCGATATCTTCTTGGGTTACTTCAATTTTTTGTTTGGCTTGTTCTTCTTGCCATTTGGCTTTTAATTCGTCTACTTCTTTTTTCAAATTCTCTTCTATAGTTGTTAAGCGCGAAGCCTCTTCAAATTGTTTATCATGCAAGGCTTTATCTTTATCTTCCGTTGCTTGTTGGTATTCGCGTTGTTTTTCACGAATTTCCGGCGGCAAAGAGGCATTTTTAAGCCGCGCTCTTGCACCGGCTTCGTCGAATAAATCGATGGCTTTATCGGGTTGAGCGCGGTCGGTAATATAACGGTCTGCAATGGCCGCTGCTGCTTCTACGGCATCATCGGTATAAGTTACATTGTGGTGCTTTTCATATTGCGAGCGGATGCCCATTAAAATGTGAATAGTTTCAGCCACATCGGGCGGTTCTACCGTAACCGGTTGGAAGCGCCGCTCAAAAGCGGAATCGGACTCAATATATTTGCGGTATTCGTCAAAGGTAGTGGCGCCGATACATTGAATTTCACCGCGGGCCAAAGCGGGTTTAAGCATATTGGAAGCGTCCATAGACCCTTCGGCCGCTCCCGCACCGATAATGGTGTGTAATTCATCAATAAAAATGATTACGTTTTTGGCTTGGGAGGCTTCATCAATGATGTTTTTAAGACGTTGCTCAAATTCCCCGCGGTATTTTGTACCGGCCACTACGGAGGCTAAATCTAAGGCAAGCAGACGTTTGTTTTCCAAAACAGAAATGTCCCCTTGGGCCATTTTTTGGGCAAGTCCTTCCACAATGGCGGTTTTACCCACCCCCGGTTCACCTAGCAGTACAGGGTTGTTTTTTGTGCGGCGGGCTAAAATTTGTACCAAGCGTTCAATTTCATTTTCCCGTCCGATTACCGGATCTAGTGCATTTTTTTGCGCAAGCGCGGTTAGATCGCGGGTATATTCATCTAAAGTGGGGGTTTCCATTTTTTCGGGATCGGTACGTTTTTTAAATGTTTGTGTTTCTTCGGGCAGAGCGGGGTTTTCTTCTTCGGCAGAAGATTCTTCCAAATCTTTTCCTTGAGACCCTGCCAAAAAGTTTAAAGTGGCTTCCCGGATGGCGGGTAATGTAAACCCTAAATTTTGCACCAGTGTGGAGGCCATGCCTTCTTCTTCACGGGCAAGACCCAACAAAATATGTTCGGTACCGATATGGTCACTGCCTAGTTGCTGCGATTCTTCTACGGCATATTCCAACACTTTTTTGGCGCGTGGGGTGAACGGAATTTCACCCAGTAGCATAATGGCATCGCCGATGCCTACCATTTTTTCTATTTCCAAACGCACTTTGCGAAAAGTAATGCCTAAGGAAGTTAAAATCTTATTGGAAACCGTACCGTTTAGAGCCGTGAGTCCTAAAAGTAAATGTTCTGTGCCGACGTAGTCGTGATTTAAACGTTTTGCTTCTTCTTGTGCAATTAAAATAATTTTTTGTGCATTTTCAGTAAATCTTTTTGCCATCTTAAAACCCCTTGTGATTAAATATATTATATAAAATCGATTCCTTTTCTGCGGATGATTTGTTTGATTATTAAAAAATTCGAAAAAGGATTGCCAAAAGTTTTTTTGTATAATATATTTTTGCGACATTAAAACAAGAAGGAGAATCTTATGCAAAAAGCATTTACCTTAATTGAACTGCTTGTGGTCGTTTTAATCATCGGTATTTTGTCGGCTATTGCTTTACCGCAGTATCAAAAAGCAGTATTGAAAGCGCGGTTTTCCGAAGCTTTTATCAATTTAAAAGCTATTGGAGATGCCGTTAAGTTGTGCGAACTCGAACATGGGGGCCCTAGCGAGGATACCTGTCATACATTTGATGAATTATCCGTTGAGCTTCCCTCAACCGGAACAAAATACACAAGTTATGATATGGTGGTATCCACTAAATATTTTGATTATATGCCTTATTCTGTCAATGGCGTTAATAGTGGTATGATTGCCTCTGCTATATATCACTCGGGTGATACCGAATTTTCAATTGTTTTATATAGAGATGGGACAATGGGGGGAAGTGCTGACTATTGCCACGGTTCCAGTTTACCTGCAGATAACATATGGCAACTTTTAAGTATAGAAGATGTTGACACTAGTATATTCTGTTAATATCCCTATCTAGCGTTTAAGCGCGGGGTTTTCTTTCATATTTGGTATAATAAAAATATGAATGAAGAACTGTTAGTGCGTGCGCGCAAAATCAAAGTCATTTTAAATGATGTGGACGGTATTTGGACGGATGGCAAATTGCACTTTTTTGTCAAGCCGGACGGTAGTATTGACGAAATCAAATCTTTTAATGCGCAAGACGGTATTGCCATTATGCTTTGCCGCTTGGCAGGGCTTAAATGCGGGGTCATTACGGGCCGCCGCCACGAAACTACCATTTCCCGCGCGCGTAACCTAGGCATGGATTTTTTCTATCAGGGCTTTTTAACCAAAACCTTGGCGCTAGAAGATATCTTAAAACGTGCGCATGTTTCTATAGACGAAGTAGCCTATATCGGAGATGATTTAACCGATTTACCCGCTATGGAAAAAGCCGGGCTGGCTATTACGGTGCCTAATGCGGTGCAAGTAGTGCAAAATGCCGCACATTATGTTACCAAACGTAGCGGAGGGGACGGCGCATACCGTGAAGCCATCGATTTAATTTTAACGGCACAAGGCAAAATGCCTGCGCTGCTTAGTGAAATCCGCACCGGGTGGCACATGCCCAAAAAAGCGAAACTGGAAATTATTACATCTCAGGAAGGTATTGCATAATATGAGAGGAAAATTTATTGTTTTAGAAGGGCCGGATCGTTGCGGTAAAAGCACGCAAGCCAAATTACTTTACAATTATTTACTGGAGAAAGGATTTGATGTGGTGCTGACCCGTGAACCGGGTGGTACGAAAATTGCCGAACAAATCCGCGAAATTTTACTCAAGCCGGAATTGGATGTCCGGCCTGTAGCGGAACTATTATTGTACGAAGCCAGCCGCGCTCAACACACACAGGAAAAAATTATTCCCGCTTTGCAAGAAGGCAAGATGGTAATTTGCGAGCGCTACACTATGTCTACCAGTGCTTACCAAGGGTATGCGCGCGGGCTGGATTTGAAAATGATTGATACCTTAAATCACATTGCCACTACCGGTTTAACGCCTGATTTGACGCTTGTCTTTTTAATGTCGGATAAATATTTTTCTTCTCGCGGAGAATATTTATTTTCGGACCGTTTGGAGCGCGAAGACAAAGAATTTAGAGACAGTATGCGCCAAGGCTATAAAAATTTAGCCGCCAAAACCGAAAATGCGTATTTGCTGGAAGCGGATGATGATGTGGACAGCATTCACCGCCGGGTTGTTGAACTGTTAGAAAAACATCATATTACGGATTTATGTCCTTCCAAGAAATCTTAAACCAACCGGAAGCGGTCGCGTATTTGCAAAAAAGTTTGCGGGGAAATGTGCCGCAATCTTTGCTTTTTTGCGGACCGTCCGGAGTGGGAAAGAAAAAAGTTGCGCTGGAGTTTGCCAAGGTATTAAACTGTTTGGACCCGAAAGCGCGCGAAAAAGGGGAGGCTTGCGGCAAATGTGCGCGTTGCATAGCCATTGAAAAAGGAATGTATAGTGAGGTGGCTGTTGTAGATTTTGTCTATCAAACGCGGCTTGAAATGAAGATAGAACCGTCCGATCCGGACTATGAGGAAACCTTTGAAAAGGAACTGGCCAAACAACAAAATATATCGGTGGATACCATCCGCTATATCATGACTTTAAGTCAGCAAAAAAGTGCCACGGGCGGTTGGAAAGTTTTTATTATTGATGAGGCGCAGACTTTACAATACGGCACAGGTGCCGCAGCCAATGCGTTACTTAAATTGATTGAAGAGCCGCCGCAAAAAACCGTTTGGATATTACTTACGGATAAAAAAGCGGCTATGCTTAAAACCATTTTATCGCGTTGCCAAGCGGTGCAGTTTGCTCCGCTACCGACGGAGACGGTAGAAAAATTGGTGCGCGAAGTAAGACCCGATACACACGATACCGCTTTGGCGGCGCGTTACAGTGAGGGATCGGTTACGCGGGCCTTACGCGCGGCAGAGGCGCTGGAAATTTTGCAACAAGTACCGCAAGGACCGGCGTGGCCGGCCGCGGTGGCTATGGAACTGCCGCGTACAGCCGTGGCGGCGCGTCAAAGTGCGCAAGCCATATTAGATGTAGTATTACAAGCGGTCCACCGCACTTGGAAAGAAACGCCGGCCGTTACTGCACGCCGCGAATTGCAAAAGACTTTAACGAAATTAGAAAAATATAAACAAGCCGTTACGCGCAATGTCTCCCCCGCTATAGTGGTAGAAACCGCGCTAATGGGACTTAATGAAAACATACAGATTTTTTAAGGAGAAATTATGAGTAAGAAATTTTTTGTAACCACACCTATTTATTACGTTAATTCCGTGCCGCATATCGGGCATGCGTATACGACTGTTGCTTTGGATGTATTATCTCGTTATAAACGCCAAAAAGGTTTTGACGTGCACTTTTTAACCGGGACTGATGAGCACGGCGCCAATATTGAAAAGTCTGCTGCGGCCAAAGGGGTAACCCCCAAAGAATGGACGGACCAAATTTCCGCGCAATACCGCGAAATGTGGAAAGCACTCAACATTTCTTATGACGATTTTATTCGCACCACCGATTCTAAACACGAACACGTGGTGCAAGCCGTTTTTGAGAAACTGTTAAAACAAGGGGATATTTACAAAGGTTCTTACTCCGGTAAATATTGCTTGTCCTGTGAGCAGTATTATGATGAAAGTGAAATGCTCGAAGGCGGTTTATGCCCGGTGCATAAGCGCCCGCTGACCGAAGTGCACGAAGAGACTTATTTTTTCAAACTTTCCAAATATGAGCAGCCTTTACTCAAATTTTACGCCGAGCATCCGGACTTTTTAAGCCCCAAATATCGTGCCAATGAAATTTTAAGTTTCGTTAAAAGCGGGCTGCGTGATTTGTCCGTTTCCCGCACGAAGGTTAAATGGGGTGTGCAAGTACCGTCCGATCCGGCCCATACCATTTATGTATGGTTTGACGCACTGATTAACTATATTTCCGCTACGGGTGCCGGTACGGTTTTGTGCGAAGATAAAACCGAGCACGAAGCGCATTTGGCCAAAATCGGTGCGAAATCATTTGAAGATTTTTGGCCGGCTGATTTGCATTTAGTGGGCAAAGAAATTTTCCGTTTTCACTCGGTCATTTGGCCGGCTATGCTGATGGCGCTGGGGCTGCCTCTTCCCAAAAAAGTATTTGCACACGGTTGGTGGACAGTGGAAGGGGAAAAGATGTCCAAATCTTTGGGCAATGTCGTCAACCCGGTGGAACTGGCGCAGAAATACGGCGTAGATCCGGTGCGCGTGTTTTTATTTCGTGAAGTACCCTTTGGGCAAGACGGTGATTTCTCTATGACCAGTTTCAAAAACCGCTACAATTCCGACTTGGCAAACAATATCGGCAATCTGCTTTCTCGTACCTTAAATATGGCGGCTAAAAACGTGGGGGATTTGCCCGAAGTAGCAGCGGCGGGATCGGAAATTGACAAGCAAGCGCAAGAAGTGGAAAAAGCCATTGACGGATATTATAATGAACTGGCCTTTGATAAAGTGCTTGAAAGCATTTACGGTTTTGCCGGTGATTTGAACAAAGTAGTCAATGACAAAAAACCGTGGGAATTGGCTAAAACCGATAAAGCCGCCGCGGCAGAAATTTTGCTTGAACTAATTTGCGGGCTGCGCTATATTGCACGCTGGATAGAGCCGTTTATGCCTACGGTAGCAGCCGAAATGCAGCGCCGTTTGGCTGCGGGCAAGATTGAAAAATATGCACCGCTTTTCCCGCGGTTAGAAGAAGAGAAATAATCAAAAAGGAGAAAGTATGAAAAAAGGTTTTACGCTGATTGAACTACTGGTAGTGGTTCTGATTATCGGCATATTGTCTGCGATTGCCTTGCCGCAATATCAAAAAGCGGTCAAAAAATCACACGTGGCCAAAATTATACCTGTTTTGCGTGGCGTATATGATGCGGAAAGGGTACTTAGATTAGAAAAAGATTGGAGTAGCGATCTGTCTGATCTCTCTATAGAAATTCCAACAGTAAATTGGCCCGGGTATTCATTTGATGGGTCAACTTTTTGTTCGTTGCGTGGAACTTTCCCCCCAGTGTGTAGGGATAATGGCATGATCTTCGTAATGCGATTTAAAAATGGCAGTAAATATATCGGGTTTGGTGTAACAGCCACAGAAGGAGAGGCCCCTCATTTTGTATGTGAATCTTGGGGAGGTAATACGGACACATGTCAAGATTACGGTTTTACTAAATCTTATTCCTCCTCAGAATGGCAAGCAGCGTGGCCGGGTCAGAATGTGTACGAGAAAGAATAATCTATAGAATAATGCAGTATATAAAATGCCCATCTTTGTTTGGATGGGCATTTTTTATTAACTTAAATCAATTAAATGCCAGTTGTTTTGATATAACTCGAGCAAGCGTGCCTTAAAAGCCGCATGCTCGGGTTTTTTTAGTAGCGGATCTTCTCTTAAAAGTTCATCACGGTCCTCTGTGGCCCATTGTAAAATATTGCGGTCTTTAAATAAGTCACCCGCTTTAAATTCCAGTTCACCCGACTGACGCGTACCCAAAATTTCACCCGGGCCGCGCAGTTGCATATCCCGCTCACCGATTTTGAAACCGTCGGTTGTATCACAAATAATGCGCAGTCTTTCGCGCGAAATAGACCCTTGATGCGGGGCCACAAGTACACATTGACTGTCAAATTTTCCGCGCCCGACGCGTCCGCGCAACTGGTGCAAACTGGCCAGCCCAAAGCGCTCTGCATTTTGAATCACCATCACGGTAGCGTTGGGTACGTCAATCCCTACTTCAATGACGGGAGTGGCTACCAAAATATCGGTTTTATGCGCGGCAAAATCTGCCATGACTTGTTCCTTTTCACTGCGGCTCATTTGCCCATGCAACATAGCCAAGTTAAAATTAGGAAATACTTTTTGCAGTTTTTCAAATTCTTCGGTAACCGCTTTGGCGGAAATACTTTCACTCTCTTCAATAAGCGGATAAACAATATAGGCTTGCCGGCCCTGTTTTACTTCCTCTGCGACAAAATGATTTGCTTCAAATTCATCGGCAATGCGGGTTTGTATGGGCCGTCTGCCCGGCGGAAGTTCGGTCAAAGTAGATACGGCCAAATCTCCGTAAAACGCCAGTGCCAAGGTGCGCGGAATCGGCGTAGCCGTCATGGTCAGTAAATCAAGCCGCGCGGTTTTTTCTTTGAGTTTGCCGCGCTGTTTAACGCCGAAGCGGTGCTGCTCATCAATAACCGCCAGTTTTAGATTTTTAAATTTTACGTCATCTTGTATCAGCGCATGCGTGCCGACCACTATGCTAATGCTGCCGTCAGCCAGCCCGGCCAAAGTTTTCTTGCGCTCCGGTGCTTTAGTGCTGGAGGTTAACACCGCTACGGGTACTTTTAATTTTTTAAGTATTTTTTGAAAGGTTAAATAATGCTGCTCGGCCAAAATTTCCGTGGGGGCCATAAGCGCACTTTGATATCCGTTTTCCGCCGCCAGCAGTATAGCAGACAGGGCCACAATCGTCTTACCCGATCCCACATCTCCCTGTAGCAAGCGGTTCATGGGGAGTTGTGATTGTAAGTCGGCAAAAATTTCATTGATTACTTTCTTTTGACTGTTTGTAAAATCAAATCCCAAATTTTGCCTAAACGGGGTAAGCAAATGTTTTTTAATTTCATATCCGTAGCCTTTGGCAATGGCTTTGGTCTGCGTGCGTTTAATGCCCCATGCGGTGGCTAAAAGTAAAAATTCTTCATACGCAAGCCGCGCCCGCGCATTTTCAAGTTCGGATAAACCCGACGGAAAATGTACGGCGTGCAAGGCCTGTCTGCCGGAAATAAAATGCCGTTTTTCAATTAAACTGGGCGGCAAAATATCGGGCTCGTTTTGAAAATCGGGCGCGGAGAGAGCCTCATGCATAAATTGCCTAAACTGTTTATTGGTTAGCCCTTCGGTTAAACTGTAAATGGGGGTAATGCGCCCGGCATGCCATACGCTTTCGGGTGAGGAAACGGGGTAATATTCTTCCACCGTAATTTTATTATCCAAAAAATTGTTGCGGTTTTCTCTGTGGCCGATGACCCATATTTCGGCATTGATTTTGAAATCTTTTTTAAGAGCCGCAAACGGGTCAAAGCGGAAATTGCGAAACGTGCGCCGCTTAAACCATGTGCATTCGATTTGATTATTTTTCTCATCTGCCAAAAAGGCTTTGAAAATCAGTACCGAGCGTGCCGGCACGGTTTGTGCGCGCAATACGCGTCCTTTAAAAACTACTAAAGTGGGGGGATTAAGGCCGTTGTTGGGGGCGTTTTCCCGGCGGTCTTGATACGTACGCGGATAGGTGTGCAGCAAATCTGCCACCGTGTGGATTTCCAACCGCTCAAACAGTTTGGCTTTAGCCGGACCGACGCCTTTAAGGTACTGAATATTGCTCATATATCTATTGTAGCAATTTAAATTTTGTACAATAAAACAAAAAGGAGGGTGTATGAACTTAGAAAGTATTTCTTCGCAGATCAGCGCGCATGTAACTACGCTGGCCCAACAAACCGGCCGCGTTCTATGCGCTTTGCTAATTGCCACGCTTATCTTGGTAATTGGTTTATATATTTCCCGCTTGGTGGGTTCCTATACCAAAAAGTGGTTGGGAAAAATTAATTTTGATGACAAAACTTCCAAACTCGGCATTAATGAATTATGTGTGCGGTTTGGGTTAGGTAAATCTCCCACTTATATCATTGCGTTTGTGCTGGCGTGGGCGGTTACTTTTTACTCGGTGGTACTGGCGGCAGATGTGCTTCATTTGACCATGCTGCGCGATTTGTTTACCCGCTTTTTAGAGTTTATCCCGACGTTGTTTGTGTCTGTAATTATTTTGTTTGCGGGGTTGCTATTCGGAAAACTTTTGGGCAATATTATTGAAAATTCCGCCAAGGCCAATAATTTAAAAGGCGGTGTTTTATTATCGCGCGCGGTATATACCTTTGTGGTATTTTTCTTTGCGCTCGTGGCAGTGGAAAATTTGGGCATTGCCAGCGTAATTATCAGTTATGTGGCTATTGTAGTACTGGCTTCTTTGGGATTGGCTTTTGCCATTTCCGTGGGGCTGGGTGCCAAGCCGCTAGCCGAAGAATTTTTGCGCAATATGTTCGAGCAAGAAAAACAAGATAAATAAGTTTGCGTAAAATTTTAAACCCCCGCCGAAAGCGGGGGTTTTTGTTTGTGTGGTAGCCATTTGGCGCAAAATTTTATACAATATATATGCTGATTTTTGGCTGGTAAGACAGAAGGTGGTGAAAAAGTAAATGGTTTTTGTGAAAGTCAGAGATGCTGAACATTTAGAAGAGGCTATCAAACGTTTCAAACGCGAATGCGAAAAGAACGGTATTCTCAAGGAAATCAAACGCCGCGAGACTTACATGCCGCCCAGCGTGAAACGCAAAATTAAATCTCAAGAAGCACAACGCCGCGCGCGCCGTACCAAACGCCGCCGGTATTAATACAAGCAGTTTTAGGAGCAATAGCCCGCGGGGTACCGGGGGCTATTGCTTTCTTGACGTGTGCGCGCGGGCGCATACGCGTGTACGAAAATACGACGGAAATTATGCCTATACAAGAAAGTATTCTTGAACAAATCAGACAAAGACTCGACATGGCAGAAATCGTGCGCCAATATGTGCCGCATTTGAAGCGTGCCGGCCGCACGTGGAAAGCCTGTTGTCCGTTTCATAAAGAGCGTACTCCGTCGTTTACCGTCAGCCCCGAGAAAGGCCTTTTCTATTGTTTCGGTTGCCAAGAAGGGGGAGATTTATTTGATTTTGTAATGAAGATGGAAAACCTCACCTTCAACGAAACCGTTAAGAAATTAGCCGATTTGGCAGGCATAGAATATAAACCGCAGACCCAATTTTCACCGGCGGAACAAAAACGTATTGATATGCGCAAAACATTAGATTTTGCCAAGCGTTTTTATCAGAAAAATTTATTGTCGGCCGCCGGAACGGAGACCCGCAATTATATTAAAAGCCGCGGCCTGACCAAAGAGACCACCCTTAAATTTGAACTGGGTTTGGCGCCGGATAGTTTTTCCGCTTTGCACACGGCGGCCTATGCCGAGCATTATTCGCAAACCCAACTCAAAGAGGCGGGAATTTGCACTACCTCCAAATACGGGATTCGTGATTATTTCCGCAACCGTTTGATTTTCCCGATTCTAAATCAACGCGGGGAAACGGTGGCTTTCGGCGGGCGTGTACTGGGCAAAGGGGAGCCGAAATATTTAAACACCCCCGAAACAATTTTATTTAGTAAAAGTCACACCCTCTATGGTCTTAATTTTGCGGGTCCGGCCATTCGCAAGGCCAACCGCGCGGTACTACTGGAAGGGTACATGGATGTGATTGCCTGTCATCAGGCGGGTTTTGAATATACGGTGGCGCCGCTGGGGACCAGTTTAACCCCTGACCATGCCAAATTATTAAAACGCTACACCGATAATGTAATTGTACTTTTTGACCCCGATACCGCGGGTATTAAGGCGGCTTTGCGGGGGGCTTTGATTTTAATTGAGCAGGGTTTATTTGTCAAAGTGGCCTCTTTGTCCGACGGGCTGGATCCGGATGAATATATTGCCAAATACGGCAAAGAAAAATTTGAAGAAGTTTTGGATCAAGCGCAAGATTTAATTGCCTTTCATACGCATTTGCAACTGAGTTTATATCCCAAACCTTTGCAAGCGCAAGCCAAAACATTGATCGTCAATGAACTCACAGAAACATTGCTTAAACAACCGGATCCGATTGTTCGGCGCGAATGGGTAAAGTATATTGCCGAGCAAGTGCAAATTGACGAAAGTTTGGTTTTACAACGGCTAACCGGCAAGCAGCGTGCCGCTCAACAGTTGCAACAACGTTTGCAGCCGCGCGCAACCCAGCCGGCGGCCGCACCCCTAGAGAAAGAAACTTTTTCGGCGGCGGAAGAGAATCTGGTATCTTGGTTACTGCGTTTTCCGCAATATGCCGCGGGGTGTGAAACATGGGTAGATAAATTTCAAAGCCCTACCTTGGGAAAAATATTACAAGCGGTTTGTCAGTCCGCCGCGCAAAACAACCAAGAGTCGGGTTTTGCGGAACGAGTCAAAGGACTGGTCCCCACGCAAGCACAACTGGTAATTCGTCTTTCCATGACGGAACTACCAAACGATTTTGAAGCAGAGCGCGACATAGAGACTTGTAAGCGGGCCGTACAAAAAGAAGCCCTTCAGCGTCAATTAAGTGAGGTGCGCCAACAAATTAAAACCGCCGGAGCCGGTCAGGTCCCGGCCGAACTGCTTAAAAAAATGACAGAATTACAAAATCAATTGAAAAATTAATAAAAGAGGAAATATACATGGCTAAAAATAAAGATTTTAAGGATTTGGTGGAAAGCGGAAAAGAAAGCGGCATGGTTTCTTTAGATGAAATCAACCGTTCTTTGTCCTCCAATGCCATCAGCGCAGAAGAAGTAGATAATTTGATGGGTACCTTGGAAGATATGGGTATTTCCGTGGTGGAGGACAAAAAATTCAAGTCCCAAGCCGACGGAAAAGATACCGATACTGAAGATTGGTCCAGTTCTTCTTTGGCAGCCAGCATGCCGGATATTTCCAACTCAATTCGTATGTATCTGTCTGAAATGGGGCGGGTCCCTTTGCTAAGCCGCGACGAAGAAGTCACCTTGGCGCGTAACATCCGCGAGCGGGAACGGGAACTGCGCAAAATGGTGTTGGAATCTCCGATTACCATGCGTGAAATCTGCAACTGGGAGGAACTGGTCGATCAAGATGAAATGACGACCAAGGAACTCATGCCGCGCGGAAAACGCACCACCCGCGAACTTAACAACATGCGCAAAAAACTCAAAGAAGCGGCGCAGTTTATCGGTAAACGCGAAAAAGAAATTACCAAACTAATGAAAGAATTGCGCGATAATAAACTCTCCGAGAAAAAGCGCAACCACTGCATTGAACAACTCGAAGCCAAACAAAAAGAAGTGGTAACGCGCATTATTAAACTCAATTTAAACCAAAACAAAATTAAACGTTTGACCAATAAAATCAAAAACTTGGCAGACCGTCTTAACGAAGCGCTCAACGATATGCGCCGTTTTGACGAGTATTTCGGGCCTTATCCGGAAGTAAAAAGATTGGTCAATGCCTACAAAAATCGCAGAATTACCGCCAAAGAATTCCAAAAGAAAACCAAATTTTCTTATGAAGAATTGGAGCGCGCTCTGACCAATATCGAAAACATCCGCGCGCGCCATGCCCGTATGGCAGAATCTCTGCCCATGACCGAGCGCGAATTTTTATCTTTCAATGACCGTATTGTTTTCTTTGAAGATATGATCTTACAAGATAAACTTAAACTCATTAAGGCCAACTTGCGTCTAGTGGTATCTATTGCCAAAAAACATGTCAATTCCAATTTGGAACTTTCCGATTTGATTCAGGAAGGCGGTTTGGGACTGATGAAGGCCGTGGAAAAATTTGAATATAAACGCGGTTTTAAATTCTCTACTTATGCTACGTGGTGGATTCGTCAGAGCATCAACCGTGCCATTGCCGATCAAGCCAATACGATTCGTATTCCGGTGCACATGAAAGAATTAGTTTCCAAACTGACCAAAGTAACCAATAAATTCCGCCAAGAACACGGACGGGAGCCGACCTTGGACGATTATGCAAAATCTATGCGCTTGTCGGTAGAAAAAATCAAAAGCGTACTGAAAATCATGCAAGATCCTATTTCACTCTCTACTCCGATCGGGGAAGATGAAGATTCTAACTTGGAAGATTTTATCGAAGATAAGAGCGGTCCTACTCCGACTTTGTCGGCGGCAGATTTCCTGCGCAAACAAGAAGTGGAAGCGGTGCTTAATACCTTGTCCGAGCGCGAATCTAAAATTATCCGCTTGCGCTTTGGGTTGGACTCCGGTTATCCGCGCACCTTAGAGGAAGTGGGCAAGATGTTTGATGTAACACGTGAGCGCGTGCGCCAAATTGAGGCCAAGGCTATCCGCAAATTGCGCCACCCGAGCCGCTCTAAGATGTTAAAAGATTATAATGAATAATCTGCTGTAATGAAAAATCCCCGAGTTTTGCTCGGGGATTTTTAGACACAAATTATCAAAAATCTTCAAACAGGGCTTGATAAACGTAGTTTTTCTTTTTAGAATATAATTGTAGTAGGTTTTATGAAAAATCACGAAGGAGAAAGATATGAAAAAAGGTTTTACACTCATTGAACTACTGGTAGTCGTATTAATCATCGGCATTTTATCTGCGATTGCATTGCCGCAATATGAAAAGGCGGTGTGGAAGGCGCGCTTTAGTGTTTACTTGCCTATCTTGCGCTCCGTCAAGGATATGCAAGAAGTGTATTATTTGGCTAACGGAGAGTATGCCACGAATTTTGATGATTTGGGTTTTACCTATTCGGGCACGCTTAACAATGCCAAAACAGAATACGCACTTTCGAACGGATTTAAACTATCGATCAACGATAGGATGGTCTCTGTAATGCGTGGGGGAGAACTCTCAAAGCCTTGCGGAAGATTACACTATATCTATGACAATGTAAGCGGAAAGGATAATAATCACTGGGTGTACACGCCGGGGAAACTAGTGTGCGGAAGTTGGATGAATCACGGACATAATGATCAAGGACTTATGGCTGGTATTTGTAAAAGTTTGACCGGCAAATCAACTCACGGCGGATGTTACTCGCCGAATGGATATTACGCTTATTGTTTTAACTAATATAAAAATCCCCGAGTTTTGCTTGGGGATTTTTAGACACAAATTATCAAAAATCTTCAAACAGGGCTTGACAAAGTTAGTTTTTTTTTTTTTTACAATAGTAATGGTAATATGCTACAGTAAAATAAAAAGGAGGAAAGTATGAAAAAAGGATTCACATTAATTGAACTACTCGTTGTAGTTTTGATTATCGGCATTTTATCTGCTATTGCATTGCCGCAATATCAAGCGGCCGTATTGAAATCTCGTATGGTGGAAATAGAACAAAATGTAGTTGCGGTAAAAAGAGAATTTGAAATGTATAAATTAGCCAACGGTTCTTATCCGCCTAACGGATGGAGTAATTTTGGGGATGCTTTTAATGTGAGTTTTCCGGGTTGTACTACAAGTGTTGATTATTTATATTGTCCTAAATTTACGATTGATGTGTGGGAACATAATTTGTATGTAATTACAGGTTATGACAAAAAATATCAATACGGATTTGCACAATGGTTGGAGAACTCTACCTATCCGAGTCGCAGGGAGTGTTTGGCTTGCGAAACGAATAAATCGGCTTTGCAAATGTGTAAAAGTTTCGGCGGGTCGGAAGTGCGTACCGTACAATATAATTCGGGATGTAAAATGAAGGCCTTTTCTATGCCCTAGTAAATCACTTGATAAAAAACCCCCGCGGATTTGGCGGGGGTTTTTGGTGGATATAAAACTTATTTCTTCAGTTCTGCTACAAAAGGATCCATTTCGGACAAGTTTTTGCGTACCGCATCTTTGACCGCGCGGGGTTTGTATTCAAATTGACCGTCTTTAACCGTGCGGCTGCTGATAACTACGCGGTGCGGAATACCGATTAAATCGGCATCTTTAAATTTAACACCCGGGCGTTCGTCACGGTCATCCATCAGCACAGAGAGTCCGGCCGCTTCCAACTTGGCAGACATTTCATCTGCGGCTTTTTTGACATCGGGGTTAGAGTCATAATCAATGGCTACCAGTTCTACATCAAACGGAGCAATGGGCGCGGGCCAAATGATACCATTGTCATCGTGACTTTGCTCAATAGCGGCGGCTACTACGCGGCTAATACCGATACCGTAGCAACCCATAATAAACGGTTCGGAGGTTTGCTTTTCGGTTAAAAATTCGGCCTTCATGGCAGTAGAATATTTGGTGCCGAGTTTGAACACATGGCCTACTTCAATGCCGCGGGTGAAATTAAATTTCGCGCCGCATTTGGCACAGCAGTCTCCCTCGGATGCAATTTTTAAATCATAATAGCCGTCCACTTCAATATCACGTGACGGATTGACGTTAATGACGTGTACGTCAATTTCGTTTCCGCCCGCCACACCGTTGACCACGCCTTTGACATAATTGTCAGCCAAAATTTTCACTTTGGGGTTGCGCGCTTTTAAGCCTTGCGGCCCTGCAAACCCGACGGGTGAGCCGGTTACTTGTGTGTAAATTTCTTCACTGGCTTTTTCCAGTTCGGTGCATTTTAAGAGTGCACGCAATTTAGGTTCGTTTAGTTCGTGGTCTCCGCGCACGAGGGCTACCACGGGTTCACCGTCTGCGGTAAAGACCAAAAGTTTAATGAGTTTATCGGTCGTAACACCCAAGAGTTTAGCCACATCTTCTACGGTGTAGGCCTTGGGGGTCGGGCGTTTTTCCATAGGTTTAAAATCGGCCTCATTAATCGTAAACTGAGGGGCCTTAATGGCGGCTTTTTCCGTATTGGCGGCATAGTCGCATGACGGACAATCGGCAATCACATCTTCCCCGTTATCGGCCAGCACCATAAATTCGTGAGAGAAATTACCGCCGATGGCACCGGTATCTGCTTCTACGGCTTTGAATTTAAATCCGCAACGGGTAAAAATGCGCTGATACGCTTCATACATGCGTGCATACCAATCGGCCGCTTGTTCTTCGGTAGCACAAAAAGAGTAAGCGTCCTTCATGTAAAATTCACGTGCGCGCATTACGCCAAAGCGCGGGCGTATTTCATCGCGAAATTTCGTGCCGAACTGATATAAGCAAACGGGTAATTGTTTATAAGAAGAAATATCTTTGCGTGCTAAATCGGTAATCACTTCTTCGGCGGTAGGCGCCACGCAAAATTCGGCTTTTTTGCGATCGGTCAGTTTTAACAGTTGATCACCAAAATGCTGCCAGCGGCCCGTTTCACTCCACAGTTCGGCCGGTTGTACAACAGGCAGCCACACCTCGCATGCTCCGGCGCGGTCCATCTCTTCGCGCACGATATTTTCTACTTTTTTGAGCACCCGCAGCCCAAGCGGCAGCCACTCATAGAGCCCGCTGCCCAGTTTGCGAATAAGCCCGGCGCGAATCATTAGTTTGGCAGATAAATTATCGGCATCTTTCGGTGCTTCTTTTAAAGTCGGTATATAATAATTTGAGAGTTTCATATTAACTTTTCTTCCATGTATTAATTTTTTCTATGAGAAAATCTACCCATTTTTCTTGCGGGAGTTTGAACATGGTTTGTCCGTGTTCAAAGTAAAGTCCCTCACCTTTTCCGCCCGCAATACCAAAGTCTGCATCGCGTGCTTCACCGGGACCGTTGACAATGCAACCCATTACCGCAATTTTTAGTCCCGTGGCTTTGGCCAGTAAATCTTTGTCATTATAAATGCGGTTTTCCAG
>CADBRU010000011.1 GCA_902797165.1 uncultured Elusimicrobium sp. | reverse complement strand
TAAGTCGTTGGAGTCGTGGTGTAGCCTGGTCTAACACGCTGCCCTGTCAAGGCAGAGACCGCGGGTTCGAATCCCGTCGACTCCGTACTAATTTAGAGCCCCACGCGAGTGGGGCTTTTTTAAATCAGGGAAAATATGAAAGAAAACACTAAATTTGTAATTACTTTACTTGCCGTTTTGGCGGCGGAAACCATTTGGTCCTACGCCTGTGCGTATGATATGCAAGTGTGGTGGACCGAATTTTCAAGCGTTTTGGCACTCCTTTTATTGTTCGGGCTGACTTATAAAAAATTTCAATTTTCCAAAACCGCTTATTTTATCCTTTTTGCGTGGTGCGTATTACAAATTATCGGGGCGTGCTATACATTTGAGCGCGTGCCCTTAAATGATTTTACGCATTTATTCGGCGCCGGACGCAATAATTATGACCGCATTGCCCATTTTACAATCGGGGTCAGTTCTTTTGTGGTCAGTGAATTTTTGTGGCGTAAAAAAATTATTCCCTCCCTAAAATGGGCGGCTTTGTTCGGTATTATCTTCATTATGGCATTGGCTAATTTTTGGGAACTGGTGGAATGGATCTATGCCGAAATAGACGGCGGACAAGCCGGGCTTGCTTTTTTGGGATCTCAAGGAGATATTTGGGACGCTCAAAAAGATATGCTCATGGATACGCTGGGGGCTATACTGGGCAGTGGGCTTTTTTATATTCAATTTAAAAAATCTTAAAAAAAGACTTGACAAGCCTAAAAAAAAAAAAACTATAATTTTACTGATTGATCGTTCCGTCACCCCGCAGGGTCGTAGTGCGGGGTATAAATAAACGACACTATATCCCGCACAGAAACATTGCGGGATGACGACAAAACAAAAATACAAAAGGAGAAAAAGTATGAAAAAAGGTTTTACGTTAATTGAACTATTGGTAGTAGTTTTAATTATCGGCATACTCTCTGCCATTGCGCTGCCGCAATATACCGCTGCGGTGGAAAAAAGCCGTGCTACAGAAGCACTGATAAATTTAAGACATGCACAACAAGCACGTATTATGGAGGCTATGGAAAATGGCGTTGGCAATGCCTCAGATGCTATAAATATTATGGAATTAAGTGGCGGGAAGTGGGGTGACACTGGAGGGACATATTGCACTAATCATTTTTTCTATTACTTCGAAGATATTACTTGTTTAGACGCTTATCGTTGCACACCTAAAGCGGATTGTAGCGGCTGTAAAAATGGATATGAGTATGATATATATTTGGAAACTCCGCATAATGGAGAAAATTGGAACGCCAAGACCTGTGCTGCCACAACAGATGTTGCATATAAAGTTTGCAAAGGATTAGAAGGACAAGGTTTTGAAACGTACGATGAGCGGTAACAAATAACTAAAAAAGCGGAGTTGAAACTCCGCTTTTTTAATAGAAATTCTACGCGGGGCTGTTGCCGCTAAAGTCCGGACCGTCGGGTTCCGGGTCGGGGCAAATAGATTTGGCACAGCGGTTTCTAAAAGCGCACGCCGCACAATGGGAAGTGTCCGGCTCAAATTTTTCGGCTTCTATTTTCTCCCCCACTGCTATAAAAGTGCCTAAAATTTTCGGCTCGTCAAACGCTTCAAACGGCGCACTGACAACTTTATCAAACGCGGTAAAATAAAAACTGGCTTTGCCCTTTTTCATATTCCACGCACGCTGCGCACCAATGGCATAAATACCCAGTTGCAAAGAGTCCGTAATCTGTGCTTCTAAATCAATATCGTCACCGGTTTTATAATCAATTACTTCCCAACTGCCATCGGGGTATTTATCGGTACGGTCTATTTTGCCGCGCAAAGTCCATTTACCTTCCGTAAAAATAAATTCTCGCTCGGTACTGTCCACCGTTGTTTTGCGCTGATATTCCCGCTCGGCATACTTTTCTAATTGTTTTTGACCTTTGAGGTAATATTCCATTTGCTCGGCCGCGCTTTTATATCCAGCCCCCATCCAACAATTATCGTAATAAGTCAGCAGTTCGGACGGATCATTACTGTCACGGTGGTATTCTTCTAATGTGCGGTGAATGGACACGCCTAAAGAGGATGCCGCCACCAACCCTTCTTTGCGCCCGTCTATATATTTGTACTTATACAAAAGCGGACATTCTAGATAAGTTTTAATTTTGGAAAAATTGAGTTCGTGAACGTCGTGATACATTTAAGCCGCCTTATGACGTAAAAAATGAACGAGGGTATCCCCGTATTTTTCTTGTCGGTAAATTTCCAACGTTTCCGGTACCGCAAAGGCTTCGGTTTTATGTGTTTGCAAAACGATAATACCTTTGGGTGCCAGCAGTTTGGCATCTGCTACATTTTTCAGAGCCGGTTCTGAAAGGGCCAACATTTTATTATTTTGATCGCGGTAAGGCGGCCCCATAAAAATAATATCGTAACCCTCGTTATCACTGTAAGATAACAGAAAATCAAGCGGTCTTAAAACATCGGCTTTAATTACGCGCGCGCGGTCCTCAAAACCCAAATGCGCTAAATTGCGGTGGATGTTTTTAATGCACGCCGGTTCACGGTCCACGCTGACTACACGCGTAGCCCCACGGGAAAGTGCTTCCAGTGACACATTCCCCGTCCCGGCAAACAAGTCCAGCCACATGGCTCCCGCCAAACGCGGCCGCAAAATATCAAACACCGATTGTTTAATACGGTCCGAAATAGGCTTTACCGGCAAATTTTTAGATACGGAAAATATCCGCCGACCCCGCGCGGTCCCAGCAATAATACGCATAGTTCTTCCTTATAATTGAGCAATACCTTCTTTGAGTGCGTAACGCACCAATTCCGCTTGTTTATGAATATTTAACTTCTTCATAATATTATTGCGGTGTACATGAATGGTATTTAAAGATAAATTAAAAGTTTTCGCAATTTGTTTGCTGCTGTATCCTTCCGCAATGAGTTGCAAAACTTCTTTTTCCTTCGGGGTCAGGCCCGTTATATCGCGTTTGCGGCCGCCGCTGCGCCCCAAGAAACCTTGCACAATATATTTGGATACTTTACTGCATAAGTAGAAGCGTCCGTTAGAAACTTCGCGAATAGCATCTACAATTTCATCGGCGGTGGAAACTTTTACAATAAATCCCTTGGCACCGGCTTTGAGTGCTTTTTCTACGGAAATACGGTCATCATACATACTCAAAATAACCACTTTGGCTTCCGGTTGTATTTTAAGCAAACGCTCGGTGGTTTCAATTCCGTTTAATACCGGCATAGAAATATCTACCACATAGACATCTGCGGTGTTTTTGGCACACCAATCTAAAAGTTCTTTCCCGTTGGACAGTTCGGCCACTACCTGCATATCTTTGCCTTTTCTGCCCAGCACTGCGCATACACCGTCGCGCACAATAGCATGATCATCTGCCAATACTACTTTTATACTCATTTGTTTATCCCCCCATAAACAATTTTCGGGCAAGTAACTTCAATTAAAGTTCCTTGACCCGGCTTACTTGTAATTGTAAATTTTCCGCCTAAATAGGCCACACTGTCTTTCATGGAGAGCAGCCCAATGTGCTCAATAGAATGTTGGCGTTTGGGTGTAAACCCTTTCCCATCATCCCGGACCGATAAATAAATATTGTTTTCATCACTGCGCAAAGTAACTTCTACCCGTTTGGCAGCGGCATGTTTGAGAATATTATTCAAACTCTCTTGCACCACCCGGTATAAAACAATGTTCACTTCGTCCGATAGCGGCAAATCGTCTTGTTTATCCCACTGAAAAGAATGGGCTAAATTACCGTAATGCGCGGCATTTTCCACCATATCACGCAAGGCATCTTGAAGGCCCACGGCTTCCAAATTGGGCGGGCGCATGCTGACTACGATATTTTTAATACGCTCAATACTGTTTTTAATTTGTTTATCCAGCGCGGCAATATCTTTTAGTGCTTGGCCTTTGTCTTGGCTTTTGACACTTTCCTCAACCATACTCAGCAGAGACGTTAAAATAACCGCCGAAGACCCTATTTCGTCATGTAAGGCCGTGGCTAAATTGCGCCGCTCTTCCTCACGCGCCATGAGTAACACTTGCGGAAAAGTACGGCGGCCGACTTCCTTCAAAAATTGTGCATGTGAATAAGATTCTGCCCAATGGGTAATATTTTTAACTAACCCTAGTATACTACCTATTTGTCCCTCTTTATCACGCAAAGGAATTAACGTAGATTGGAAAAAACAACTGCTTTTTCCATCTTCAGTACTCCACTCATAACTGACCACGTCCCCCGAGGCCGCTTTTAGGTGCGCCCGTTCATGGACCGGCTGTGTGGGGTCTATGTCCGTCGAAGAGAGAGCGCCTTTAGGCGTTCCGAAAAGAAAAACTTGTTTGTGCCGGGTATCTGCAATATAGATTAAATCATACCCCTCTACCCCGTTTTCCCCAATAAAGGACCGGGCTTGCGGGTCAGAAACAAAACGGGACATCTCCCCGCAGTCTGCCGCAGCGGAATAGATACAAGTCTTCTTTTTGCTCGTTTCTTTCATAGATACCTTTAATTAATTATAATTAAATTTTACTATTTTTTGTTTCTTTTTCCATAATACTTTTTTAAAAACAATTCACAAGTTAAAAAACTAATTAGTCCGGCCGAAAACAACCCGGAAATAAGTTTGCTATAATTTAGAATATGAAGGGTTTAAGCAAAGTTGTCTTTTCTAAATTCTTTCTCTTTGCACTGCTCATTATGCTCGTAATAGGCATTTTGGGCGGGGCTATTTTTATGCGTTATATTATTTCCGGTATTCCTCCCGTCTATGAAATGGAAGAATACACTCCTTCACTCACCAGTAAAGTTTTTGACCGAAACGGTAAACTCGTACATGAATTTTCTATTGAAAAACGCAGTATGGTGCCTCTGACGGAAATCCCGGTAGATTTACAAAACGGTGTGGTGGCCATGGAAGACCGCGATTTTTTCACCCATGCCGGCTTTTCCGTGCGCGGTATTTTACGTGCCTTGTTTAATGACCTTATTACCGGACGTGCCAAACAAGGCGGATCTACCCTTACGCAACAACTTTCCCGCGGGGTTTTTTTAACCCAGCAGAAAAAGATTATTCGCAAAATCCGTGAAATTATTTTGGCCGTACAAATTGAATACAGTTTCAGTAAGCCCGAAATTTTGCAACTTTACTTAAACGAAATTTATTTGGGAAGCGGTGCCTACGGTGTAAAAGCCGCCGCCAAACGCTACTTTAACAAAGAATTATCGGAAATAACCACCGGAGAGGCCGCCCTACTGGTCGGGCTAATTCCTTCCCCCGGCAATTACAATCCTTTCGTTAATCCGGAACGTGCCAGAGAACGCCGCAACTTAGTCTTACAAGTAATGTATGACCAAGGCTATATTTCCAAAGAAGATTTGGAGAAAGCCAAAGCAGAACCTCTGCCGGAAAAAGAAGCCGCGCCGGACGGAGATAAACCGGGTCTATATTTTATTGAACATATTCGCCGTATGCTAGAGCAAAAATACGGCACGGAAACTCTTTGGAAAGGCGGCTTAAATATCTATACTACATTAGATATTGATCAACAGGCCTTAGCCGAAAAGTTAATGAATGAAAAACTCTTCGAACTCGATACCGTAATTGCCAAAGGGATGGGCATTGAAATCGATCCCAACGATACCGAAGCAGATGCCCGCAACACCGAAGAAGACGAAAATGCCGAGACCACTCCGCGTGAAACTTATCCGCGTTTGCAGGGTGCGTTTTTGGTGCGTGATGTTAAAACAGGTGCGGTGCGTGTCATGGTAGGCGGACGCAGTTTTTCCGACAGTAAATTTAACCGTGCCACCCAAGCCCGCCGCCAACCCGGCTCTTCCTTCAAACCTTATGTATGGATGGCGGCTTTACAAAAAGGCTACACGCCGGCTACGCTAGTTAAAGATTTACCCACCATGTTTTATTTCGACGGACGCAATTGGCATACATTTGATGAAAATGCAGATTTATATTCACTGGACTTAGCCGCTCAATCCTTTATTGCCAGCAAGGCTTTTAATGTATGGGTTCCGCAAAATTACGGCGGGAAAAATGACGGGTGGATCACCTTGCGTAAGGCCTTGGAAAAATCTAAAAATTTAGTATCCGTTAATTTAATCGACGCCATTACCCCCAAAAGTGTTATTGACGTGGCCCGCAAAGCCGGCCTGACAGCACCTTTACCCAATGTGCCGGCATTAGCCTTAGGGGTAAGCGTTATCAATATGGACGAACATTTGGCGGCCTTATCTACTTTTGGTAACGGCGGTATTCATACCGATAACTACTATATAGAAAGAGTGGAAGATAATAACGGCCGTATTTTAGAAGAACATACGCAACAGGAAAGAGAGGCGTTCTCTCCGCAAGATTCTTATTTGCTGATTAATATGATGAAAGGCGTTGTCCAACGCGGCAGCGGCGCCGCGGCCAACCGCCTCCAACGTCCGATTGCCGGCAAAACGGGCACTACCCAAAGCCACCGCGATATGTGGTTTGTGGGCATGACTCCCTATACAGCCGCCGCGGCATGGATGGGATATGATGATGATACCTCTCAAGAAAAATATCACTGGACCGGTAGCACTACCACCCGTTGGTGGACCGATATTATGGAACATATCTTAAAAGACGAACCCACGGATGATTTTGCGGTACCGGAAGGAATTTCTTTTGCCTATATCAATCCCAATACCGGCAAATTAGCCACGCCGACCGACCCGAACAAATTTTTAGAAGCCTTTAAAAAAGGCACCGAACCGACCAGTTTTTAGTCGAGCGGTGCCAAAAGCAGTTGAGTTGTATTGTCGTAAATTATGAAGAAGGTAACAAGTAGTTTTTCCTTTTATTACGGTCTGCCAAACTCAGGAGCGGAAGGCTGTTTTGCGGTCCGAAAATATTTATCCAACCAACAGAACATCGTTTATTTAACGGCAGAAGAACCCGATAATTTTGCAAATGCCGTGCGGGAATTTGCTCCGGCAGATACCCCTATTATTACTTTTCCCGAACATACACTTGGGCAATTAGCCGCGCTGCACTTTTTATTACAAGCACGCAAACCGTTTGTTATAGCCGCCCAATATGCCGCGTGGAACAGTCCGCTTCCTTCTCCTAAGCAATATCAGAAAAACACGTTACAAATACACCCTTCCGATACCTTGCGCCGCAGTGAACTGCAAGAGCGCTTGGAACAGTTGGGTTATACGCGCGAAGACTACACAGAACTACCCGGTCATTATGCTATGCGCGGCAGTGTGGTGGATATTTTTACCCCGCAAGAAAACACCCCGTTGCGCCTTTACTTTGCGGGCAACCGCATCGAAACAATCAGTCGTTTTGATTTAGATACGCAAAATACAACGTCCCATGTAGATCAAGCAACTATTTTGCCGCTGAAATTTGAAGATACACCGTCCACTTTGGCCGATTATGTGACCAACGCGCAACTTATTTTATCTAACCCGCCGGCAGAGATGGATATAACCGCTTATCCCGGCGCGGCAGTTTTTAGCCGTATGCCGACCCAAGAAGGTATAGATTGCCGTTTCAAATCTAATATTTCTTTTCATGCCGATTTTAATTTGTTAGATAAAGAAGTGGCTTCTTTGCAAGCCCAAGGTTTATCTCCTATTATTACCTGTTTAAATCGCGGAGAACTAGACCGTTTGGCCGATTTAATGCAAGACTATCCGCATTTGAAACAAATTACCTTGAAAATTTCTCCTTTAACGCATGGATTTTATCAGGTGGAAAACAAACTGGCCTATATTTCATCGGGAGAAATTCTAAACCGGCATTATCAGGCTTCGGCCGTTTTGAAAAATTTTAATTTGGAAAATGCACAAAAAGTACGTTTCCGCGAATTACGCCCCGGGGATTACGTCGTACATCAATTTCACGGCATCGGTAAATATTTGGGTCTTGAAATTATGAATAAAGAGGAAAACCCAACCGATTGTTTAATTATCCAATACCGCCGCGGCAGCAAATTATATGTGCCTATGTATGAATTTAAGCGCGTGCAAAAATACATCAGTGCGGGCGGAAAAACGCCGGCTCTATCGGCCTTGGGAGGGACGGCTTGGAAAGATATCAAACAACGTGTCAAAGAAGATGCCCAAAAAACCGCTCGTGAAATTTTACTTTTGGAAGCCAAACGGCAAGCCGCCGGCACCGAGGCCTTACCTGGGGATGAGCGCATGGAAAAAGAATTTGCCGATTCTTTCCCTTTTGTATTGACTCCGGGTCAAGAGCAAGCCATTGAGGATGTTCTGCAGGATTTATCGCGCAACCGATCCATGGACCGTGTACTGGTGGGAGATGTGGGCTTTGGCAAAACCGAAGTAGCCATGCGCGCGGCTTTGCATACCGTCATGAGCGGCAAACAAGTTATGATGCTGGTACCCACCACCATTTTGGCAGATCAACATTACAAAACTTTTACCAAACGCATGGCGGGGTTTCCGGTCAATATTCACATGTTATGCCGCTTTCAAACCCTTAAAGAGCAAAAAGAAATCGTACAACAAATCAAGGACGGAGTTTGCGATATTATTATCGGTACACACCGCCTTTTATCCAAAGATATTTCGTTTAAAAATTTAGGGCTTGTGATTATTGATGAAGAACACCGTTTCGGTGTCAAACAAAAGGAAAAAATCAAAGCCAAAAGCGTCGGCGTGCATACTTTAATGTTAAGTGCTACTCCTATTCCGCGCACCTTAAATCAATCTTTAGCCTCTCTGCGCGATATTTCTTTAATTGATACTCCCCCGCGCGGGCGCACCCCCATTAAAACCGTAGTTACCGCTTGGAATAATGAATTGGCCGGAGCCGCCATCCGCCAAGAACTGGCCCGCGGCGGACAAATATATTACGTGTATAACAGTGTACAAAGCATGGAAAGCCGCTACTTATTCTTAAAGCAACTGGTACCGGAAGCACGCATTTGTTACGCACACGGGCAAATGAAAGAAAGTGAACTGGAACAAACTTTATGGGATTTTAATAATGGCAAATACGATATTTTGCTGGCCTCTACTATTATCGAATCGGGTATCGATATCACCAATGCCAATACATTAATTGTAGAGAACGCACAAAATTTTGGGCTGGCTCAGTTGTACCAATTGCGCGGACGCATCGGGAGAGGAGACATTAAGGCCTATTGCTATTTATTTCATCCGGATTGGTTATTCAAAAAAACCCCGCAAGCCGAGGACTCCTACAAACAACTACTGGCCATGCCTTATAAAGCACCGCAAGAAAAAGACCCTACCGAAGAAGCCAAAAAACGCTTGGAGGCGCTGATGGAATTTAGTGATTTGGGAAGCGGATTTAAACTGGCCTTGCGCGATATGGAAATACGCGGCGCCGGCGAATTATTGGGGGTTAAACAACACGGCCACGCCAATGAAGTAGGGCTTAGTTTGTATTGTGATTTGGTGGCCGCGGAAGTTAAAAAACTCAAGGGAGAAAAAGTCGAGCGCGATATTCATGCTACCGTAAATTTACCCTTGGCGGCCTATATTCCGCCGGATTATTTGCCCGATGAGGCCGACCGCTTGAAATATTACAAAGAACTGATGAATGCAGACCAGTCGCGCGCCACCCAAATCTTAGCCAAACTGACCGATTTGGCCGGCCCAATCCCGCCGGAAGTGGCCAATTTAAATCAAGTATTGCAACTTTCCCGCCGGGCAGGTAAATTAAAAATTTATCACATAGACGCCACTACGCAAGCCGTAGAATTACTTTTTGCGCGCGAATTTCAAATGCCTCCGCAATTTATACCGCAACTACTGACGCAATACGGCCCGCGGTTGCAATTTATCAAAACTCATCACGGAGACGGCATACGCATCAAAACACAAACCTCGCAAGAACCGACGCAACTGGCAGAGGAACTAATTTACTTTTTTGAGCGTATTATGTTATCTAAAATGCTATAGTATAAGAGATGAAAAAGAGACTTTTTTACAGTTTGATTTTGACTTTTCTGACCGCTTGCAATCAGCCCGCGCAACCACCGGCGGAGGACCTATCCTTGCAAACATCTGCCGGCACGTCGGTTCCCGCAGCGCAATCCGATCCCGTTTTGGCGCAAGTAGGCACGGAAATCATCACTAAATCTCAATTCGACCGCGTGGTGGACACCTTGGACGCGCAAGACCGCCAATTTGTCCAAACCCCGGTCGGCGCACGCAACCTTTTGCAACTCCTAGTACGTGAAAAACTAGCCTTACTGGATGCTAAAGAAAAAGGGCTCGACAAAAATGAACTTTATTTAGATGATTTGGAACAAAAACGCCAGCAACTGCAAGAGATTTACAATATCTATGCCCAACAACTCTTATTGCACCTGTGGGACGAACAAAACCAAGCCAATGAGCATTTGCAGGTAACCGATGAAGAAATTGAAGCCTATTTCAAAAAATATCCCTACGAAATGACGATTAAACAAATCGTTTTGGCAGATGCCCAAACCGCCGAAAGTGTTTGGCGGGAACTGAAGTATAATAAGAACCGCTGGAAAGAACTAGAAAAAAAGCATTCCATTGCTCCGCAATATAGCCATGGGCAGACTTTCTCTTTTATGCCGGGTGAATTTATTTCCGAACTGGAAGTAATTGCGGCCAATTCCCCGACGGGAAGCGTACAAGGGTTTGTCAAAACCCCTCAAGGATTTCATATAATTATGAAAACGGGAGAACGCCGGCTTTCCTTAAAAGAAGCCGCACCCCGTATCCGTACCATTCTGGAAAATCAGAAAACGGATGAATTGTTAGAAACATTGCAAAACAAACACAAGGTGGTTATTTATGAACAAAATGACTAAATACATACTCCCCTTAATAGGGATCTGTCTGGCTTTTACCGCTCAGGCAAAAGTGATGGAATCTTCCGTTGCCACCGTCAACGGACGTCCCATATTAGCATCCGATTATGAAAATTATTATCAAACGGCCGTAGAACAATATAAAGCCGTTGCTCCGCAATTTTTAGAACAACCGTATGCCACTGATTTAATCGGAAAAGAAATTATTAAAAAATTAATTTCCGAAGAATTATTATATCAGGCTGCGGAAGAAGCCAAAATTCAAGTGAAAGATTCGGAAATGGATGCGGCCTTAAACGAAATCAAAACACGCTTTGCCACCAATGAAAAAGGCGTACAAGATCCCAAAGGCGCCGAAAAACGTTTTAATCAAGCCCTTAAAGAGCAACATTTAACCTTAAAGGCCTATAAAGAAAAACTTAAAAAAGAATTGGCCGTTAAGAAATTACTCGAAAGTTATATCCAAGCCAATGTAAAACCCGTAGAAGAAGCAGATGCCAAGGCTTTATATGACGATGTGGAAGCGGTACTTAAAAACAAAACCAAAACACTCAAAAAATTAGAAAAAGAAAATCCGGCCCGCTTGCAAGAAGCGCAAGCCATTGCCGCCAAACTCAAACAATTAACCGCTCCGCAAGTGCGCGTCGGGCACATTTATTTGGCCGTTACCAAAGATATGCCCGCCGAGGAAGCCAAGAAAAAAGAAGAATTAATCAAACAAATTAAAAAGGAACTAGACGGCGGGATGGACTTTTCTGCCGCGGTACAAAAATATACCGAAGATAAAGCCGCTTTAGCCAGTGGCGGGGATATGATCTTAATTGAAGGCATTGCTCCTAAAGAAATAGACAAAGTGGCCTTTAGTTTAGCCGTCGGCAAAACCAGCGCGCCGATCAAAACCGAACTCGGTTGGCACATTATTAAAATCAAAGAAAAACGTGCCGAAAAAGAAGTCGGTTTCCAAGATATTGCCCAAGATTTAGGTCAATATTTGGCCCAACAAAAAATACAAATTTCTATGTTGGAATACGTCAACGGACTGGCCGATAAAGCCGACATCAAAGTAACCAAGACTTTTGAAGTTGACAAAGAAATTGAAAAAGCCGCGGCGGAAAGAGCCGCTCAAGAAGCCAAAGCCGAAGCGGAAAAAGCAACCAAAACAACGGAAAAACCCGCCGGCAAGAAATAATTATTTATGCTCGTAAAGGCGGCCCACACGGCCGCCTTTTATTTTATGAAAAAGTCTAAACCTATTTTGCTAATCACTGCCGGAGATCCGTTAGGTATCGGGCCCGAGGTAACCGTAAAAGCACTTTGCAATAAACGAGTGCAAGCCGCTTGTACGCCTCTTATTATCGGTGATAAAAACAGTTTGCGTAAAGTAGGTTGGAGTGAAAAGTTAGCTGGTTTAATTGCCATAGAATCTACGCGCAAACAACCTACGCGCCGCGCGCCCAGTGCATGGGGCGGAGAAATTTCCTTTAAGGCCTTACAACTGGCCTGTAAACTGACCGCGCAAGGCCGCGCCCGCGCCCTTGTTACCGCGCCGATTTCTAAGCAAAGTTGGGCTTTGGCGGGCGTACCCTTTACCGGGCATACCGAATTTTTACGTAAGTATTACGGCAACACCGCACTTATGATGTTTGTCAGCGGAAATTTACGCTGCGGACTAGTCAGTGAGCATTTTGCCGTTAAAGATTTGCCTAAAATTTTAAGCAAACAACGCATTATCAGTGCCGGGAAAGATTTTGCACAAGCCTTAAAAAAATTAGGTATTAAAAACCCGTGCATTGGCGTAAGCGCCTTAAATCCGCACGCCGGTGATAACGGTAAATTTGGGATAGAAGAAAATAAAGTAATTGCTCCCGCCATTGCGGCTTTGCGCAAAGCGGGCATAAAGGCCGAGGGGCCCTATCCGGTGGACAGTTTGTGGAGCAAACACGCTCACGGGCAATTTGACGGCATTTTATGTATGTATCACGACCAAGCATTGCTGGGGTTAAAACTGGCTGCGCGCGAGCCGATTGTGCACATTACCGCCGGGCTGAAGTTTTTGCGCACTTCCCCCACACATGGCACCGCTTTTGATATTGCCGGACAAAATAAAGCGGACCCGTCCAGTATGGTATCCGCTATATTATTTGCCGCCAAGAGATTATATTAAAACAGGCCCAAAAAAGACTTGACAAGCCTAAAAAAAAAAAACTACACTTTATTTAACCCGCTATTTTGGGTAAAATAATTTAGGAGGTTGTAAATATGAAAAAAGGTTTTACATTAATTGAACTACTGGTAGTAGTTTTAATTATCGGTATATTGTCTGCAATAGCCTTGCCGCAATATCAAAAGGCGGTAGATAAAGCCCGCGTGGCCACCATACTTCCGCTAATGCGTCGTTGGGCAGACGCATTGGCTTTATACAAACTGGAACATGGGACCTATGCCGGAGTAGATAATGAACAATTAGTCAATGGGGAACTAGACGTTTCTTGGCCAAGTGATTGGTATTGTTATAACACTTTGGAATGTGAAAATGATTTATGGTACTGTTTCCCAAATGAAGAACTGACAGGATATGTATATTGCGATTCTAAATGGAAATCAGATGATAAAAATTTTTCAATTATGATAACACAACCAGATGATTCCAATAATCCCGCCGGGAAACTTCTTTGTCTCGATTGGGATAAGACAGGCCGTTGTAAATTCCTTACTAATAAGGCCGTAAGCGGTTTTGAAGGTTGGTACGAATTTTAGTAAAACACATACAAAAAAGCGCAAGGCATTAAACCTTGCGCTTTTCATTTCTATAAAGAAATTTTATTTAATAATTCCCATTTCTTTGCCCACTTTGGCAAACTTCGCCGCGGCAAATTCAAGGTCTTTACGTGTATGTCCCGCGGTGACAATAGTGCGCAAGCGCTCCTTGCCTTTGGGAACGGTCGGGAACACAATAGCCAGTGCAAATACACCCTCGTCAAATAAACGTTTGCTCAGTTCCTTGGCTTTGGCACTATCCCCCACCATTACGGGAGTCACCGGAGTTTCACTATTGCCGGTATCAAAACCGGCATCTTTGAGCGCTTGTTTGAAATAATGCGTATTATCCCACAAGGCTTTCAAACGCTCCGGCTCATTTTCAATCACATCAAGTCCCGCTAAACAGGTAGCAATTACAGAGGGCGGTTGTGAACTGGAGAATAAGAACGGCCGCGCGGTAGATACCATATAATCGCGCAATTTTTGCGGGCCACAAACATATCCGCCCACGGCCGCAAACGCTTTAGACAAAGTGCCGATTTGAATATCTACTTTGCCTTGCATGTGGAAATGCTCTACTGTGCCGTGTCCGTGCTCTCCAAGCACACCGGAAGCGTGAGCATCATCAATCATGGTTAGTACTCCATGTTTATCACACAGTTCCACAATATCGGGCAGATTACAAATGTCTCCATCCATACTAAACACGCCGTCCGTGACGAGTAATTTGCGGCGCGCGCGTTTAACTTCTTCAGTTTCCAAAATCTCTTTCAAGTGTGCCATATCACTGTGGCGGTACACTTTTTTCTGCGCCTTTGCCAAACGTCCGCCGTCAATAATAGAGGCGTGGTTTAGTTCGTCTGAAATCAGTACGTCTTGCGGAGAGGTCATTAAACATTGGCAAGTTGCAGTATTAGCGGTAAAACCAGATTGCGTCAAAATGGCCGCTTCAGCCCCTTTAAATTTGGCAAGGCGTTTTTCCAATTCTTCGTGCATGGTCATCGTGCCGATAATCGTACGCACTGCCGCAGTACCGATACCGTATTTTTCAATGGCTTCTATAGCAGCCTTTTTGACCTTTGGGTGAGTGGTCATGTTGAGGTAATTGTTAGAGGTTAAATTGACTACTTTTTTACCGTCAATGACCGTCACCGGGGCTTGCTCTGCTTCTAAAATATGCAGTTTAATAAAGCGGTTTTCTGCCTTGAGTTGCGCAATTTCTTCGTCTAAAAAATCAAACTTTTTATTCATAATCTCTCCTTATGGAATCATAATGACTTTGCCGCATTTGCGCTCCGGGTCCGTCATGGCCGCAAACGCTTTTTCAAAATCTTTCATTTCAAATTCATGTGTAATCACCGGGCGCGGATTAATTTTTCCGCTGCGAAGTAGCGCGTCCATCGTGTACCAACTTTCGTATACCTGCCGTCCGGTTAAACCTTGTACTTGCACGCCTTTGAAAACAATTAAATTGGCATAATCAATGGTAATCGGCCCGCCGGGCAGCCCAAACGCCACAAAATGCCCCGCCGGTTTAATGGCATGCAAGGCTAAATCAATCCCCGCCGGGTGGCCGGACATTTCAATGACCACATCCACTCCCTTTTCATCTCCGGAGGCCTTAATAATCTTTTCAAGGGCACCGGCTTCACTGGGGTCAATAATTACATCAGCCCCCATTTGTTCGGCCAGTTTCTTGCGAAAAGCGGAAGTTTCGGTGGCAATCACTTTGGCAGCACCTGCCGCTTTGGCCACATTGGCGGCAAACAAACCTTGCGCACCCATACCGTTGACCAAAACCGTTCTTCCGACGATATCATTTTTCAAAGTGGCATATACGGCATTACCTAAAGGCTCCATAATGGACCCGATGTCTTTCAAACTGTCGTCTGCGTGTTTCCAACCGCAGCGCGCCGGAATGGCCGCGTACTGCGCAAAACCGCCCGGGCGGTCCAGCCCGATGGTTTTATTATGCGCGCAAACATCGCGGTGATTGTGGCGGCATTCATAGCATTGTCCGCACCATACGTGTGATTCAATAGAAATAAAATCTCCTTTCTTAAATCCCTTTACATCACTTCCGATCTCTTCCACCGTGCCGCATAATTCATGTCCGAAAATAAACGGAATAGGAATGCGTTGCGGCGCCCAGCCTGTATAATTATAGACGGGGATATCACTTCCGCAAATGGAAGTACGGTAAATTTTAACGAGTAATTCGTCGCGTTTAATAGTAGGTTTTTCTACGTCAATAAATTCTGCGCCTTTGGCGGGTTTTGTTTTGCAAAGTGCTTTCATGTGTGTCCTCCGAAACGTCCTACTTTCATTCTACATTAATTTACACACCTTGCACGCAGATTTCAAAAAACCCCGAGCCGTTTGGCTCGGGGTTTTATATTTTTAAACTACTTATTTTTCTTGTGTGAAGTCTTTGGCGGGTGCTTTACTTTTCAAAATTGCCCAACACAAAATTGCCAGCATGACAATCACACACACCCAGCCCAGTTTGCCAAGCGGGGTATAATCATTGTGATAGTTCACAATAATCGGTGCGACGATAACCGCCACCATATTAACTACTTTAATGAGCGGATTTAACGCCGGGCCCGCGGTATCCTTCAAGGGGTCACCTACCGTATCGCCCACTACGCTGGCTTTGTGGCGCTCAGACCCTTTACCCGTGTTAGCGGCAATGTCAGAGGGTTCATCTTCTACTACCTTTTTGGCATTATCCCAAGCGCCGCCGGCATTGGACATAAACACCGCCAGCAGTTGCCCGGATACAATAATACCCGCCAAAAATCCGCCAAGCGCTTCTACGCCCATGGCAAGTCCTACCAGCACCGGAGAGACTATACCCAATGTAGCCAGTACAATGAGTTCCTTTTGCGCGGCAATGGTGGAAATACCGACCGCGTTTTTGTAATCAGGTTTCATTTTGCCTTCCAGTACACCGAGTTTAAATTGGCGGCGTACTTCCAACACAATTAGCCCGGCCGCGCGGTTGACGGCGTTAATGGCAAAGGAAGAGAATAACCACGGCAAGGCAGCACCGATAAGCATACCCACAAATACCGTCGGGTTAGAAACCACAATGCCTACATTGGACAAAAGTTCCAACGCTTTGCTTTCACCTGCGGCTTGCCAGGCATTATTTAAAAGGACTTGTACATTGCTTACATCCACCATATAGGATGCAAACAAAGACACCGCCGCAATAACGGCTGATCCGATAGCCACCCCTTTGGTAATGGCTTTGGTGGTATTACCCACACCGTCCAAGTCAGCCATAATTTGGCGGGCTTTTTTGGTGTCGGTGTCTTCCGCTCCGTGCCATGCCATTTCACCAATACCGTTAGCGTTATCGGCAATCGGGCCGAAGGAGTCCATGGCCACGTTGTTACCGGTTAAGGTGAGCATACCAATACCGGTCATGGCCACCCCGTACAATACAAAGGTAAAGCGTTCCGCTCCGGTTAAACCTTCAATACTGCCGAAGATAAACACGGAAGCAAAAATGGCCGCAGCAATGACTACCGTGGTCCATACTGCCGATTCCATACCAACGGCCAAGCCGGACAAAATCGTCGTGGCAGAGCCGGTAGTAGTGGCTTTTTTAACATCTTGTACGGGTTGATTTTCCGTTCCCGTAAAGTATTCGGTCAAACGGTCAATACCGATTGCCAGTAAAATACCAATCGTCGTTACGGCAAACGGACGCCACCAACCGCCCGGCACATCTTTCATATAGGTATAAGCAAGTGCGCCAAAGATAGCCACGGAAATAATAGCGGAAATGCTATATCCCTTAAAAATGGCTTTCATGGCGTTTCCGGCGGTACGGTTGGAATCTTTTACCGCATAGGTACCGATGATAGAGCAGAGCACCCCAATACCGCGCACCAAAAGCGGATAAACAATCCATTCATGGTGTCCCGTAATACGCCAAAGGGAAATACCCAAAATTAAGCCAGATACAATGGTTACCTCATAGGACTCAAAAATATCGGCCGCCATACCGGCACAATCCCCTACGTTATCCCCCACCAAATCAGCCACCACGGCCGGGTTGCGCGGGTCGTCTTCCGGAATACCGGCTTCTACCTTACCCACAAGGTCTGCGCCTACGTCAGCGGCTTTGGTATAAATACCACCGCCTACGCGCATAAAGAGCGCCAGTAATGTACCGCCGAAACCAAATCCTAATAAAGCATCCGGCGCGGCAATACCAAAAATGATAAAGATAATCGTTCCGCCGAACAAACCGAGTCCGTCCGTGAGCATACCCGTTACCGTTCCGGCGCGATATGCAATTTTAAGTGCATCCCCGAAACTGCGTTTGGAGGCCGCCGCTACGCGCACGTTGGCATCTACCGCAATGCGCATACCGAGTTGACCCACCAGCAAGGAAAACACCGCACCTAAAATAAATGCTCCCGCACGCCCAAAGGCGGCAATGAGTTTAATATTTTCCGGGGAAACGCCCGCAAAGCGTTCTGCCGCGTCATGCGAAACCGGAACAATATATACGGACAGGAATAAACAAACGGTCAGTAATCCGATAAGCGGCAAAATAGTTTTCAGTTGCCGTTTAAGATACGCATTGGCACCGTCCTTAATAGCCGACCATACATTAAGCATAGCCGGGGTGCCGCAATCTTCACTTAGTACTTGACTGCGCAAAAACCACGCATACAAAAGCCCCAACACCGCAATGAATAGTACGCCAAACAATGCATACTGTTCAAACGGACGCAGGGACGCAATTCCATACCACATAGGGCCTCCTTTAGAGAATGTTTCTTTTATTATATAAACCTATTATGTTTTGCGCAAACAGTTTAATTTTTTTGTAAAAAACTCAGCAAATTTTAAAAAACTATACTTTACTTAACTTATTATTTTTGGGTAGAATAGTTTAGGAGGTAGTAAATATGAAAAAAGGTTTTACGCTCATTGAATTATTGGTAGTAGTTTTAATTATCGGTATATTGTCCGCAATTGCTCTGCCGCAATATACCGTTGCAGTAGAAAAAAGCCGTGCCAGTGAGGCACTTGTTAACCTAAAATATATGCAGCAGATCATTATAGTAGATCACTTGCAAACCGGAGGAATAGGCGGCACTTCCTTTAAAGACATACTCGAATTAACCGGCGGAAATTGGGCTGAAGGAAATAGCATATATGCAACAGATAAATTTGTCTATGATATATCGGACAATACCAATCCTATTCAGGCTAATCGTTGCACTCCAAATAATACCCATAATAATTGTACAAATGGAACACTTCAATATGTACTCTCTTTAGGTCAACCTTATGTAGAATCTGATAAGCCATGGGACAAAATACAAGAATGCGCAGCCTATACTGATTTAGGTTATAAAGTTTGCAAAGGACTAGAAGGCCAAGGTTTTGAAGTTACAGATGCAAGATAAAATATTAAACCCCGCCGGGACTCGCGGCGGGGATAGGAGAATAAGTCCTGCTGTCTCAGGACTTTCTATTTTGGTGATGGCTGTGACGAAAATGTATTAAGTCTTCCCGTATATCCTCCAGTTCTTGTTCGTGCTCCACTTCTTCTTCCAAAATATGCCGGATAATATGTCCGGTAATCATATCTTTACCGCGCACATAGTCTAAGATTTTTTGATAGACACAAATTGCACAACGCTCCGATTGGATATTTTGCTCTAGCAAATCTTCTACCGTAGGATTATCGGGTGGTAAATATCCGCAAGTGCTGCGTTTTTTCCAATTGGCTGGATCAATTTCCGGTGTGCCGCCCAGCTCAATAATACGCTTAGCCAAGCGGTTAGCATGATCTAGTTCTTCGTTAGCATGTTCTTCCATTTCAGCTTCTAACTGCGCGCGCGGAATCCCTACTGCCAACTTTGCCCCTATCCAATACTGATAGAATGCCAGCAACTCATCACAATAGGCCTTATTCAACATTTCAATTAGTTTATCCGCATCAATACCTGCCTTTTCTACTATTTCTCTTCCTTTCATTCCCATAAGTTATCCCCCCTTACTAACGTAGCGGTAAAAGCCGCGTAAATTTATTATACGGATTTGAAATTTCCCGGCAAGTTCAAAAATTAATTAGATAAAAAATCCCCCGGTTTTTTCGAGGGAGTGGAAATTAAGTTAAAATAACGCAAAATAATTTTACGAGTATTTTTAATTCAGACGAGGCCGCAACGACCGAGTGTGTACTGTAAAAGGGCGGTAGCCCGAGGTACCCGAGGGAGCGAGAACGAAGTATCAATTAAAAAGACGAAGTAAAATTTCTACCATTTTTTATGGCGCCAGTATATCATAACCAGCCACACCGATATAAAACCAAGCCCCATCAGCATCCAAAAAGCGTCGGGATGCTGCGACATAGGAAGCGCCACGTTCATACCGTAAATACTGGCAATTAACGTCGGCACCATTAGAGAAATGGTAATAATATTTAATTTTTTAATCAAAAGGTTTAAGTTATTGCTCACAATGTTGGCACGCGCGCCCAGCAGTTGCGCCAAAATGTTGGCATGAATATCGGCTTGGGCTTTACATTGCATATTTTCAACAATGATATCGTCTAACATTTCTTCATCATTGTCAGAAAATCCAAACCGCGCCGAGAGGTTACGCATTTTGTCAAACACAAATCCGTTAGCGGAAATGGCTTCTGCATAATACACCAAACTTTTTTCCAAACTTACTAAATTGAGTAAATACGTATTGTCCATTGATTCGGTCATCTTATCTTCGATTTCTTCGGAAATCAAGTGAATAATGCGCAAGTGTTCCACATAATGCGAAATAGAATTGTACACCAGTTTCAAAAACACATTTTTAATAGAAGTAACGGTTTGAAAGCGTTTGCCGGTAAACAACGGAATATCTTCGGCCAGCACAATAACCAGTTTATCTTCAAATAAGAAGGTACCCACAGAAGCCACCCGAAATTCCAATTGATCTTTACCTGAATAATTTTTCGGGCGTTTATAAATCATGACGATATGCTCCGGCTCAAACTCAAGACGCGGCAGTTCATCGGGGTCCAGCGCAGAGGCCAAAGTGTGTTCGTCAATTTGAAAATCACTGACTAAAAAGCGTTGTTCCTCTAACGTAGGGTTAGTAAACAAATAAATCTGCGCTTTTTCGTCTTCCGTTTGGCTCAGTTTTTTATCTACAATATTATACTTAGTCAACATAATTGTATCCGCCCAAAAACTCTTTTTTATATGATAACACCCTTAAGGGTACTTTGTAAAGCATTTTCGCGTTCGCGCGCGTGTGGCGGCAGATTTGCTATAGTATAGAAAATACTAATTAAGGAGAATCTATGTCTATTCTTTTTTCCAAAAAACGCAAAACATCTTGCCATGAATTATCCGGTGCAAAGGCCTACTTAAAACATATTCATTGTAATATCAACCTGCCTAAAAAAGCCATTGTTTGTCCATTGTCCTCTATGATGAAATACGTACTAAGCCAAGGGAAATTCAAACATTATTGGTGCGAAGCAGACATTTATGTAGATGAGCAGAAAGGATATTGCTATGTAACGGGCGCGGGCATTGGCGCACCGGCTATGGCTTCGGCCTTGGAAATTATTATTGCGCTGGGTGTGAAGGAACTTTTGCTTATTGGGTTGGCGGGTTCTTTGCAACCCGAAGTTTTGGCGGGTGATATTGTGGTATGCGAAGGAGCGGTGGCCGATGAAGGGATTTCTGCTCATTATACCCCGCGCGAAATTTCCTTGCCTTCAAAAGTCATGCAAGATAAACTGGCCAAAACTTTTGCCAAACAAAAACTAAATTTTCACACCGGCCTTACATGGACGACCGATGCTCTTTTCCGCGAAACCAAAGAAGAAGTCATTCACTATCAAAAGAAAAATATTTTGACCGTAGAAATGGAAGCATCTGCTTTCTTTGCCATTTGCGAGCAACGCAAAGTAAAAGGTGCGGCGGCCTTTGCCATTAGTGACGAACTTTTTAACCTCAAATGGGAGCCGCATTTTGGTGAAAAACCCGTCGTGACCGCCATGAGAAATGTTTTCCACTGTGCAGTGAAAACACTCACCGGAAAATAACCTTTATATCACAAAAAAGCCGCCCCGTTGAGGCGGCTTTTTATATTTTGTAATTTTATTAATTGGTAGTGAAACCCAATGCCGCAAAATCCGGTTTAAGATTGGCTTTGGCGGCAGATTGCTGATAATAATATTTTTTCCATCCGTTGGTAGGGCTATAAACATACTTAATCGTATATTCTACTGTATGTGCTTGTCCCTGATCACTAGGACCTTCTTTAAATTTAGCCACCCAAACATATGCATTAGGTTCATCTGTGTTTGCGGTATATGCAAAATTATTAATTCTGCTAACTTGCTCTGTGCTAGTCTCAAATGCGGCACCAAAATTACGAGAATCCGGCCACGGGGTACCTCCCGGATCCACATCCAAATATTTCCAAACTTCCTCATTATGTTGAGGCGGAACGCCGTTAGCCAAAATATAAGCATCCATCCCTTTTTTTAGAGTATCTGCAATGGTTAAGGCTTGTGCCATGCGGCTTTTTTCCACGGCTTTAGTATATTGCGGTAGTGCTATGGCAGACAATATACCGATAATTAAAACTACTACCAGCAGTTCAATCAGCGTAAAACCTTTTTTCATAGTTACAACCTCCTAAATTATTTTCCCAAAATAGAGAGTTAGTCAAATGGATTTTCCGGGGTGTTTTACAAATGTACTACCAATTAACGTGTTTCGTTAAATTCTTGGCACCAATTGGCATATTTGGCAGATGTTTCGAAGCAACTAATTCCATTTGGGCCTACCACCAATGTATAGTCGCGATCGGTTTTGGTATATATTGTATCGTCATTAAGAAGTGTGCAAGGTTTTTTCCCCTCCACACAATCTTTTGCATCTTTTAGTCCCTGATTTCTTTGGGTTTTAATTTTTTTAATAAGACTTATCTTGGCAGAAGGGGTACCGCTTCCTGTGTAATTTCTGAAAAAGACAACAAACGGTCCCCCATACATATCAATTGTGTAGTTATGATTATCCGGTTTGGAAATGGACAACTGGTCCCAAGTCACGGCGCTGTTGGGGTTGCGGAGTTGGGCTTCTTGTATGGCAGATACTACGGCTTTGCCCTGCACCATGGCTTCAGTCGCACGGGACTCTTCGATTGCATTTTTGTATAACGGCAATGCAAACGAGGTCAAAATCCCGATAATCAGTACCACTACTAACAATTCAATTAGAGTAAATGCTTTATTCATAGTATCCTTTCACCAATTGTAACCAAAAGCGCTCTAACAACTATTTTAAAAAACAAAAGCCCATTTATCAACTATTTATTTCTTCAGTTGCACCTTATTCATCATATCATACATGATGATACTGGCTGCCGCAGCGGCATTTAAGCTGTCCACATTGCCTTGGCGCACCTGCGGAATAGAAATAATTTGATCGCAATGTTCCGCGGTTTTTTCGCGAATACCGGTCCCCTCCGAGCCGATCACCAATACCGCCGGAGAAGCATAATCGGTTTTAGCAATAGATTGCCCGTCCATATCTGCGCCGTAAATCCAAAAACCTTCTTCTTTCAAATCCAGCAAAGCATTAGACAAATTAGCCACTTCCACAATATTTACATTTTCCACCGCACCGCTGGCTACCTTATACACCGCCGGAGTTAAACCCACCGTACGGCGTTGCGGCAAAATAATGGTGGAAAAACCTAAACACGCCGCACTGCGGATAATGGCCCCTAAATTTTGCGGATCGGTCATTTCATCTACGGCCAGCCACAATTCTTTCTTTTTACCTTCCGCCTCGTAGATAGCATTAGAAAGTTTCATCACACGCACGGGTTGCACTTTGGCAAGCACCCCTTGGTGATTAGCCCCCTTGGTTAAGCGGTCCATCATTTTCAAATCCATGCGGTCGATTTTTACATTACTGCGCTTGGCCATGCGGATAATTTCTTCCACGGCGCGGTGCCCCGCTTTATTATCTGACACGTACAGTTGCAATACATGGCGTTTTTTACTTTTTAACGCTTCCATGACCGCATGTATGCCGTATAAAGTATCTAAATTATCGTTCATATAAACACTCCTAACCGATTTGGCGCGAACCGAAACTCATACCGGCTTTCAGTGCGGCTTGCACTTCGGCACCGTTGGGATCTACCATTTTAAGTTTGGAAATAGCATCGGCAATTTTTACTTCCGTCATGGCAAAGCCGCGCAAGGCCGCCATGTAACCAAATTTCCCTTCTAATACCAAATCTAATGCTTTGGTACCGTATAAAGTGGAAAGCCAGCGGTCAAATGCGGTAGGTGTACCGCCGCGTTGTGTGTGACCGAGCACGCAAGCGCGAGATTCAATACCGGTACGCTCTTCAATCATATCACTTAGTTTATAGGCAATGCCTCCCAAACGGATGGCATCCGTACTGCCCGCCACCGTGCGGCTTACACTTTGTTCACCCGCTTCATTTTTGGCACCTTCCGCCGCCACAATAATACTAAACGTGCGGCCTTTGGCTTTGCGCGCTAAAATTTGCTCCACGATTACATCATCACTGTAAGCAATTTCCGGAATTAACACAATATCTCCGCCGCCTGCAATGGCAGAGCGTAAAGCAATCCACCCGGCATAACGACCCATCGTTTCAATAATCATTACACGGTGATGGCTTTGCGCGGTGGTATGAATACGGTCAATGGCTTCCGTAACGATAGACAAGGCCGAATCAAAACCAAAAGTTTGGTCCGTAGCACATAAATCATTATCAATGGTTTTGGGAACGCCTATGATCGGTAGTCCCTTTTCAATAAACTGATGAGACATGTGCAAGGTTCCGTCTCCCCCCACCGTAATCAATGCGTCTAATTGATTATCTTTAAAATTATGAATGGCAACCGAAGACATATCACGCGGTTTTTCCGGTGAGCCGAAAGGGGCTAAGGTGTATTTGAACGGGTTAGCAATATTGCTTGACCCTAAAATCGTACCGCCGCGGTTAATAATACCCGATACGGTTTCTTCGGTAATTTTAATAAATTCATTGCGTACCAGTCCGTCAAATCCGTTTTTGAAACCCAGCACCTCTATCCCATGCTTCAATGCGTTTTTACTCACAGCCCGCACCACTGCATTAAGTCCCGGACAATCTCCCCCTGCCGTTAAAATACCGATTCTTTTTATATTCATTTTCAACCTCTTATTTTTCACTTAGATTATGATGATCCCGACGCGTTTGACGCACCCATGCCGCCACTTGATTAATAACCCAATTGGGCGTGGAAGCGCCGGCTGTAATAAAAATTTGTTTTGGTGCAAGCACCTGTTGGGCGGTTAATTCCGCCTCTGTTTCTATATGCAATACTTGCGGGGCAAGTTCCCGGCACAATACGGCCAAACGGGTAGTATTGGCACTATGTTTTCCGCCTACCACAATCACCAAATCTGCATTTTTGGCCCGTTCCATTGTTTCACTTTGGCGCAGTTTAGTCGGATGGCAAATAGTATTTGAAACTTGGCAAACGGCAGATTTGGCCTTGATAATTTCCGCCGTTTCTAAAAACACGCTTTCTTTTTGCGTGGTTTGAGACACCACATTTACCTTATCAAAATGCGGCAATTTTTGTGCTTCTTCCGGCCCGGAAACTACTACGCCTTTTCCTTGTGTACTGCCTAATAATCCCAGTACCTCCGCATGACCGCTATCGCCGACAATTACGGTTGCATATCCTTCACTGGCATATTTTGAAATAACATCATGTGCGTGTTTAACCAGCGGGCAAGTGGCATCTACCACTTCCATACCGCTCTGCATGACTTCTGCACGAAAAGCCGGAGTAATGCCATGGGCACGAATAACCAGCACCCCTGATTTATCCGTGGCTTGCGCCGGGGTATCTACCGAGGTAATATGTTTGAGTGCCAGCATATCGGTTACTTGTTTATTATGAATCAGCGGACCAAGCGTGTAAATGGGTTTTTTGCCGGATGCTTCCAGTTCAAGCACCTTTTCAATAGCCCCTTTTACACCCGGGCATAACCCGGCCGATTTGGCAACGGTTACTCCGAAATCTTTATCCATAGTTATATTATAGAAAATACCACTTACTTTCACTCTAAAAAAATAGGGCAAACACAAGTGCGTTGCCCTATTGTAACTAAGTTAAATCTTAATAATGTGTCTGCGTCCGCTCCAGTTCTTCTTCGACAAGCGGTTCAATGCGCTCTAAGCGTTTCCAAAATTCTTCAATGCTTTGGATACGTTCATTCGGATCTTCTTTCAGTGCATCTTCCAACAAACCATCCACTTCCGGCGGCACACTGGTAACCAGTTTAGACGGCGGATAAATCTTTTTGCTGGCAATATCAAATCCTTTTACGCTCCACGGCACTTGGCCTACCAAGGCTTCATACAAACACAATGCCAAAGAATAAACATCGGATTGCTTGCGCATAAAACCTTTTTGTTGTTCCGGCGCCATATAAGCCGGAGTACCCGCCACGGTGCGCGCGCCCGTTTGCCCTTCTACTGATTTTTTGGCTACCCCAAAGTCCATTACCTTGGCACTTCCGTCTTCCTTAATCATAATATTGCCGGGTTTCAAATCACAGTGAATAATATCTTGCGAATGCGCATAATGTAAACCGCGGCACACATAATCAAAAATCTTCTTTGCCTCCGAAAAAGGAATCGTTCCGTCTATATCTAAACGTGTTTCTAAGGTTTGTCCGTCCACATATTCAAACACTAAATACAAACTGCTTTCCGACTCGATAACGGTGTAAATTTCTACAATGCAAGGATGGCGAAGTAACGCCACCATCCGCGCTTCGGCTAAAAATTGTTCCCGCACATAACCGCTGCGTACCAGTTCCGGCCGCACACGTTTAATGGCCACTTTGCGTTTTAATACTTTGTCATAAGCCTCGTATACTTTTCCCATACCGCCTTCTCCGATTTGGCGGATAAATTCGTATTGCTCTTTTACATCCACCTCTTTGCGGCTGTAAGCGGTTTTACGTCCTTGATGAAAGTAATCTTCATAGCGCAAATACACAAAAACGCCGATCGCGGAAAACACAACAAGCAAATATAAAATTAACCACATAGGAGTAGGTCTTTCTTTTTCCATGGGCGTGGTAGGGCGCGGATTGCCCGATTTTGTTTTGGCTTCCAGTTCTTTTTTGACATCTTGCGCCATTTGAGAATCGGGATTAAGAGACAAGGCTTTATCAATATCTAGGCGGCAACGCTCATAGTCCCCTTCTTTCAAATAAGCCTGTGCACGAAGCACATACGCACGCGGATCTTGAGGGGCTACCGCAATGGCTTGCCCGGCAGAGTAAATAACGTCGCGCGAGCGGTCCAAACCGTCATATGCAATTGCCAGTAGCAAGTAAAAGCGTTTATCTACATAATTTTTGGAAACTAAATCATTGATACGCTGAATGGTGCCCGTAAAATCTTTATTTTTCAAGCGCTGTTCCAGTGCTGCAATTTCTTGATTGCGCGCTTGTTCATCAAAAATCATGCTTTGGCGGGAATCTAAACTGTTGGAAAAATTTCCCCCTACAATCAACGGAGAGGCACCGGAAGAAGAAGGGGCCGCCCATATTAGACCGCTTAGCAGCAGACATACTGTCAGCAGAAAAATTTTTCTCAGCATATTCATATTGTAGCACAAACCGAGTAATTCGCAATAGGTTTCTTCTACTGCTCCTTGTAAAATTATATAATAAAATTATGAATACACGCGCAATCGGTATTTTTGATTCCGGATTAGGTGGCTTAACGATTCTCAAAGCCATCTGCCGCGTATTGCCGAAGGAAAATTTAATTTACTTCGGAGATACGGTCAATATGCCCTATGGCGCAAAATCTAAAAAAGCGGTTACCCGCTATTCTTTGGCTATTGCCAAATTTTTAGAACAACAACACGTTAAACTCATTATTATTGCTTGCAATACTGCTTCGGCTTTAGCCTTACCGCAATTGCAAAAACAGATTTCCGTTCCCATTATCGGCGTTATTAATCCCGGTGCGCGCGCCGCGGCCAAAGCCACCCGCAACGGCAAAGTAGCCGTTATTGCTACCGAGGCTACCGTGCAAAGCAAGGCCTACCTCCGTGCGCTGATGCGTTTGCAACCCAAACTGCATATTATTCAACAGGCTTGTCCTATTTTAGCCCCTTTAATTGAAGAAGGCTGGGTACATAAAGCGGCCGGACAACTCATTATCGGCAATTATTTGAAAAAAATAGCCAAGAGCGGTTGCGATACGGTCATTTTAGGTTGCACACACTATCCGGTCATCAAACATTTTATTGCCAGACAACTGGGCAAACAAGTGCGTCTGGTGGATTCTGCCGATGTATTGGCCGCCGAGGTCAAAAAGCAATTAACTGAGCAAAACCAACTAAACACCCGCGGTCATGGCCGTTTGAAAATTTATGCCAGTGATGATCCCCTCCGTTTCAAACGCTTAGCCAAACATATTTTGGGAAGAGAACTGAGCAAAGTTTCCCTAAAAAAACTAGCCTTATGAATTTATTTACAGACACACGTTTAACGGCTTTGGGCATTTTACACGCCACTACCCCTTGTGTGATGGGAAATATGCGTTTACCCCAAAATACGCAAAAATTATTTGAGCAACAAAATATTCCCGAAAGTCACATTGCCCGTTTCAAACAAATCCATTCCGACACCCTCGTTTGCGTTTCCGGCTTATCACAGGTACAAACTTTACTTAAGCAACCGCTTTTGGAGGCAGACGGTTGGATCATTAGCGGTACCCAAATCGGAGCCGCCATTTTAACGGCAGATTGCGTACCTCTAATCATATGGGATGAAAGCGCACAGGTAATGGGACTTTCTCATTGCGGATGGCGCGGGGTGGCGGCTGAGTTGCCGGCCAAAACCGCTCGCCAAATGCGATCTTGCGGCGCGCAAGGCAAATTATCCGCTTGGGTCGGGCCGCATATTCAAGGCTGTTGTTTTGAAGTGCAAGACGATGTGGCAAACCAATTTCCAAATGCCGTTCAAGTGCGCGGAAATAAAAAATTTGTTGATTTAAATCAAGAAATTTTGCGGCAACTTACACAAGAAAATATAGCCCCGCAGGATATTGTATTTTCAAAACACTGCACCTATTGCGAGCCGGAAAATTTCTTTTCCTTTCGACGGGATCATACCAAGGATGCTTTATTAACTTTTGTATATAAACCTTAAAACACTTGCACACCGTGCCGTGTATTTTATTTAATAGAACCTATGAACACCCAAGCCAAAATTTTATTAGCCGACGATAATCCCGCCATTCGTGATTTGGTATCCGAAATTTTAACAGATGCCGGATTTGCGGTCGTTACCGCCGAAGACGGACGCGATGCGTTGGAAAAAATTTACAAAGAAAATCCCGATTTGCTGATTTTAGATTATGAAATGCCTTATAAAACGGGCTTTGAAGTGGTGGAGGAAGTCCGTCGACATACGGGGTATTTGCACACACCTATTATTATTTTCACAGCCGTTACCGATAAAGACACCAAACTCAAAGGCTTGGGTTTAGATATTGACGATTATTTAACAAAACCCGCCGATGCGGAAGAAGTAGTGGCACGTGTAAAACTATTGTTAAAACGCAATAAACAAAAAATGGATTGTAACCCACTTACCCGTTTACCCGGTAACCCGTCCATTCAAGCGCGTATTGAACAAGAAATCGAACGCCAACACAAATTTGCGGTTTTATATTGTGACTTGAATAATTTTAAGGCTTACAATGATAAATACGGTTTTGCCGCCGGAGACCGTGTGTTACTGGCCACGGCGCGCATGCTCATTACCGCCGCGCAAACAGATGTTAATTCTTTTGTAGGACACATCGGCGGGGATGATTTTATTATTGTATGTAATTTACAAAGCGCGGAAGAAATAGCCCAACAAATTGTTCATGAAATGAATCAACTGTCTCCCGCTTTCTACAATGACTCGGACCGCACCCAAGGTTTTATGATGTCTACTAACCGAAAAGGCCAACAAGAAAAATTTAATTTACTCTCTATCGGTATTGGCATTGTGCACAACTCTATCAGACCTTTAACTTCTTATGCACAAGTCAGCACCATCGGCACCGAACTGAAATGTTTAGCCAAACAACATGACGGCAGTTATTATGCCTTAGACCGCCGCGGGAAATAAGAGATTAATTTTAGTAATATACTTCGCACACACTGCTGCCACAACTCGGCGTCTTTCCGGTTTCCGATTTACAGACAGCATTTTGAACAGCGCCAGCATCCGTACCTAAATAGACACAATCACGTACACCTGCCGCTGATGCGGAACGTTGGAAATATACTTGATATAACATCTTAATTTTAGTGTTTTCGCATCTGGCATACCAAATATCACTGGTCGTCTGTACGGCACAATACCCCCAATCAAAATCACGTTGTTGTTCTGTATTCGGCGTACCACCCGGATCAATATCTAAGCTTTCTAAATTTTGGGTATATTCATTGTTTGCCATATAATAGATTTCTTCTGCGTTCACAATACTGTGCGTCATTGTTTTTAGCGTATTATAGCGCGTTTTGATAACTGCTTTTTGATATTGCGGCAAGGCAATGGCAGACAATATGCCGATAATTAATACCACTACAAGCAGTTCAATTAATGTAAATGCTTTTTGCATAATTTGCTCCTTTTTATTTCGGAACGGCTTATTACAACCTTATAAATACAAATCGAAGTGGTCTTTCATTTCGCCTTTTTCATTAAATACTTTCACGCTGAGTTTACGATCTACAATTTTAATATCTGCGAAATGATAAGCGGAAAGAAACCGCGCAGTCCATGCTTCCGAACCCTTGCGCCGCGTAGGCGCGGCACCGCCGCCCCCCAAAGTGACATAAGTTACTCCGCGGGGACTATTTTGATCTTTCAGCAACGGGAAAGTACGCTCATAATCTGCCTCTCCCCCTTGCAGCACCAAATGCACTCTATACCTTTCAAACAAAGGAACCAAAAAAGCGGCCGCTTCCGGCACAGATCCGTTTTCACCGGTGGAATAAAGCGGTGTATTTAACACCACAATTTTCCATTTTTCCGCCGCGCCGGCTAAGGTAGTTTGCAACCATTTGTATTGGGCAGATTTTTCATCGATTTCCGGCGCCCAAACGGCCCCTTGCGTGATATTGGCATCTAAGAAAATAAAGCGCGCATTGGCCGTGTCAAACGAATAGTATTTTGGGGTAGCATTGGACCATGTCATATTGTGAAAGCGCGAATAATTGGTACGGACAAAAGATTTACTCTCGCGGCTGTCCCGCTCCGGCCCATATTCACTGGTACCGATAGCCACAAATAAAGGAGTGGATCTTAATGTGTTTTCATAAGGAATAAAAAATTCCGTATTGGCGTCTTCATTAAGACCGCTGGCGGTCAGATTGCCGGTATGTACCCAAAAATCCGCTTTTGTTTCTGCCATTTGATCGGATAATAAGGCCTTTGCTCCCGGATTTGCTCCGCCGGTATTGCCCGACGCTACAAAATGCACTTCTTTGCGCTCCGGCGTGTACAAGGTGCGGAAATTACCCTCCACCGGAATTTGCAAGCCGTTACGCGCTTGATTATATACGTACAAGCGGTAACAAAAATCTTGATTAGGCACCAGGCCATATAAAACGGCCTTATGGTCTATTCCTTCCGGGCTGATTTTCATGATTTGATTACAACGCGGCGCCGGACCATACTCCAACCAAGCCGGCGTAGAGACGTCGGTTTGCCAACGCACCACCACCGTAGTTTGCGTAGGGTCTTCCAAATAAGGACCGCGCACTACTTGTGCCGCAAAAACATTTCCCGTCAAAAATAATACCAACAGACCTAGTACACGTTTCATACTGTATATTTTAGCAAAATATATTTCCGTATAAACATCTCGGCCCGGTTTGGCAGAAAATTCCCCCGCTCCTACTTCCAAATTTGCTACATTATGAAGTATGAGAAAATTAATTGTTTTACTTTTAATAGGTTTTTGCGCACTTACCGCACAGGCAGCGATGTCTTTTGATTCTTCTGCCTCGTATATTTATTCATCCGATTTCAACCAAGCCCGGGTCGGGGCCTCCGTGCCGCTGGGTTTGAATATGGCTGCCGGACTGGAAGTAAAATACGTAGAGGACAAATTCCCCATTGCCCAAGGAGCCAAAAAAGATCCGGTTTATTCTTTATATATCCCTTTCCAATTTGATTTGGAAATTGCCAAACTGGATATCACGCCTTTTTATTATTTCAAAAACAAAACCAATGTGCCTGTTGAGCAAAATGCAACCGCGTACGGGGTACACACCCGTTTAACGATGTCTTTGCTCAAAGATGATGTCAACGAAGTGTACACACAAGGTTATTTGGAATTTGCCTATGCCCGTCAAAAAGCAAGCGTGCTGGATAACACCGCATGGGAAAACCAATACTACGATCAAGCCGCCTTCACCTTAGGCGTGCGTCAAAACTTTTACAGTTCTTTTCTCTTTCAAGTGGCCGCTACCGCTTATCAATATCCCGACGGCATCAGCCATGTAGACGGCTTTAGCGGAATTTTGGACCAAAAAGATTTGGCCTTTGTGCAATCTTATGATGTGAGCCGTGCTTTGGGCAAATATGCACTCTCCACCAGACTGGCCCGTTTATGGGCGTCCAATCAATCTTCTTTGTATATCGGATATCATTATGCCGAATCTTATACGGCAGATCCGCAACACTCCGTTTTAATCGGCAATACATTTAGAATCGGAGAGCATATCTATATGGATATGGCCTATAACCATTTGCAAAGCACCAATAGCAGTGATAGAAATAAACGCGATTTATTTTTTGTGAATATGCATGTTTCTTTTTAGGGGAAAATATGGAACAAGAAGCCAAGAAAAATGAAGTATTAAAAACCTTACAAGGAGAAGAAGCGGACAACCGGATGCTTTCGCTGATTTCTCATAAACTCAAAACACCGCTATCTATCATTAACGGATATTCGGAGGCTATCTTATCACAAGCATCTAAAGAAAATTTTTCTCCTTTTACTTCTAAAGCCTTGGAAGAAATACACAAACAAGGGACTAAATTGTGTGCGCTGGTGGATAATCTTTTGTTCTTTAATAAAATTAACAGTTTTACACACAAAGATTTAGCCTACAAAACCATTAATTTAAAGGAACTGCTTAAGACTTGCGCCAATGATGCCGTTACACATGACGAGGAAATGGCTACCATGCCGTCCTCTTCCACCATTTCCAAAAGCGGTACTTTTATTGAGATTGATTGTTCCTCCACCTTGGAGTTAAAAGCCGACCAAGAACTGGTTTCTTTCATGACCCAAGAATTACTGGCTAATGCTATCAAATTTAATAACAAAACCGAAAAAATCATCAAAGTGCAATGTGCCAATCACGGCGATAGTATTTCTATTTCTATACGTGATTACGGAACCGGTATCCGCCCGCAAGATGTGGAAAAAATCTTTGAACGTTTCCACCAAGTGGACGATTATTTTACCGGTCAGGTAGACGGGTGGGGACTAGGGCTTACCATCGTCAAAAAAATTATGGAATTGCACGGCGGTACTATTAGCGTCGTATCCGACCGCGGACTGGGCTCTATTTTTACATTAAGTTTCCCTATTGCGGCCTAATTTATGCCAGACTTTTTTGACAAAATCAATAAACAAGCCGAACAAGTGAGTCAATCCACTGTTCGCACAGCGCGTACTTTACTGGATTTCAAACGGCGGATGGAACGAATTTTGAGTCAGGACCACCGAAAAATTACCATCCGCGATAAAAATTTTAAGACGGAATTTACCGAATTTTGTCAAAATTTACGCCAACAAACGGATTTGCTATTAGATAATTGGCAGGCGCTGCGCGAACAAGCACGCTCAACGGACAAAGTGCCGACTTCACTACAGGCAAAAAGTTTTGCTTTACGTGCAAAAACCGTTTCACGTGCCAGTGATGAATTGACCAGTGCTTTTGACAGTTTTAACTTTTTTTATAAGAAATATACTTTGGAAAAATTGCCCGTTTGGATATTAACCTCTTGTTGCGAGGATATGAATAATCTATCCGGTAAAATTTTATTTCTCTCCCGCGTTTTCAGTAAACGAGCGGGACTAACCAAAGGAGTTTAATATGGTAGATAAAACCAGTTGGTATTATCAAAAAATGAGTGCTATTTGTCTGTCCATTATCGCGGCGGGAGTGATTACGGCGGTATTGATTTATACGCGCGCCTTAATGATTCCGCTTGTTATTTCCATATTCTTCTATATCATTTTGGCTCAAATGACCGCCATGTTGCATCGCAAACTTTCTTTCCCGGCTTGGCTGGCGTTGACGGTTTCCGTGCTGTGTTTTGTCTTGTGTTTTTCGGGCATAGTGTATTTTACGATTAACTCCGTGGGCGGATTTCTCAAAGGAGCGGAAATGTACCGCGATAATTTGCTTAGCACAACGGCCGATTTGGTGCATAAACTGGCCCAACACGGCATCGAATTAGATCAGGCGTCTATTCTTAATTACATCCGCGAATTGCCGCTACTGAATTGGTTCCAAAATTTCGGGAAACAACTTTTCTCCGTTATTTCCAACACCACGCTAATTATTTTGTTCATTATTTTCCTATTTATCGGAGAGAAAAAATTGATTCCGGCGCAATCATCCAATGCTACCGTGCAAGAAATTTTGGCCCATGTATCCAAATATTTATCGGTTAAAATCAGCACCTCTTTGGTAACGGCGGTAGTGGTATGGCTGATTTTAGCGTTCTTCCGCGTCAAATTGGCGTTCTTATTTGCCCTGTTTACTTTCTTACTTAATTTTATTCCCAGTATCGGCTCTATTATCGCGGTTTTACTGCCCACACCTGTCCTGTTCTTACAATACGGATTTGAACCTCATTTTTGGGTGGTAATTGCCCTACTTACTGCGGCGCAATTTATTATCGGCAGTTTAATTGAACCGCATCTGATGGGAGAAGGGATGGATTTGCATCCCGTGACCGTAATTGCTTCTTTAATCTTTTGGGGGCTTGTATGGGGCATACCGGGGGCTTTCTTATCGGTACCTATTACCGCTTCCGTAAAAATCGTACTCAGCAAAATTAAACATACCCGCCCGATAGCGGAAATACTGGCCGGAAGACTTCCGAAATAAGAATTTATACATAATAAACCCCCGCTAAGTAGCGGGGGTTTTGATTGTAAAGAAGTCTTATTTCCCAAGTGACGCGCGTTTTTTGTCCATATACGCTTGTAATTTGGGTTTAATCGTACTGACCACAGGCCCAAAGATTACCTGAATGGCTTGGCCGTTAATAATAGTTCCCACGGCACCGGCTTTCTTCAAGATATTCTTATTTACTTTGCTGCTGTCTTGTACGTTTAAGCGAAGGCGTGTAGCACAACATTCCGGATTTTCCATATTGTCCAGTCCGCCCAAACCTTCAATGATGGTTTCCATTTGTTCATCTACCACAAAACCACCGTCGGCTTCTGCTTTTTCTTCTTTGGCAGCGGCTTGTTCCTTTTTGGCTTTGTAATCGGTTTTGGTATAGAGTTTGGTTTCTTGGTCATCGGCTTCGCGGCCCGGGGTTTGCAAGTCCCATTTCAAGATGACCCAGCGGAACAAGAAATAATACACGGTGAAATAAATCACAAAAATCGGTAATAGACGCACCCAATTAGTCTTGTCATTACCTTGCATGACACCGTATAAAATATAGTCAATCAACCCGCAAGAGAAAGTAGTTCCGATGGTAATATTGAACAAGTGCACCAACACAAAGGAAAGACCGGCAAAGGCACAGTGCACAATATAGAGCAGCGGAGCCACAAACAAGAATGTAAATTCAATCGGCTCCGTAATACCGGTTAAGAAAGAAGTCAAAGCAGCAGAGAATAACAAACCGCCCACCACTTTACGTTTGGTCGTTTTGGCGGTGGTGTACATAGCCAAAGACGCACCGATCAAACCGCCCATCATGATGGCATATTTACCGGTCATAAAGCGGGCTGCGGAAATATCAAAGTGGACCACGTCCGGAGAGGCCAGTTGCGCAAAGAAAATGTTTTGCGCACCATATACCATATGTCCGTCAATCATCATAGCACCACCCATGGCAGATTGCCAGAAGGGCATATAGAATACGTGGTGCAAGCCGAACGGAATTAAGGCGCGTTCCATAAATCCAAAGATAAACGTACCGATATAACCTGATTTAACCACTAAATGACCGCTGGCTAAAATTAATTGTTGGATGTGCGGCCACACAAAGTAGCATACCACACCTAAGACAATGGAAGCCAACGTACAAATGATAGGTACAAAACGGACTCCGCCGAAGAAAGAGAACACCGCAGGAAGTTCAATTTTGTAAAAACGGTTGTGCAAAATTGCCACCATTAAGCCCACCAAGATACCGCCGAAAATACCCATTTCCAGTGTTTGAATACCCAGTGTGCTTCCAATAGTTCCAGCAATTACATTGCTGGCCAGTGCACCGTCCGGTAAAATTTGCCCGGAGAATACCAATAATTCATAAATGGTTTTGTGCATGACAATAAAAGACAAAGCCGCGGATAATACCGCTACGGCTTTTTCTTCTTTTGCCATACCTAAGGCAACAGCCAAGGCAAATAATAACGGTAAATTGGCAAATACGGCAGATCCTACCGCACTCATCAATAAAAAGGTGTGGTTGAGCAAGGTCCCCGCACCCATAATAGACTCCAGCCCATATTGTTGGACGGTAGCCATATTAGAAAAAGAAGCACCGATTCCTAGCAGTAACCCGGCTACGGGCAAAATAGAAATCGGCAGGAAAAACGAACGGCCTATAGTTTGAATAACAGTTAAGGCTTTTTGTTTTTTAGACGACGCCATACAGACTCCTCATATAAGATTTCTACAACTCGGGGAAAACTCCCTACTCCACTATGTTATCTTTTTTACACGGAAAATTCAATATAAAAAACCCCGCTTTTCGGGAGGGGTTTTAAAATCAGTCTAGCAAACAACGTTTAATACTCAATTATATTAAAACCTTGTCCGGCCAGTCCGTTACAAACCTTATGACCTAAATCAGTGGAATAAGCGCAATAGTGTTCAGATTCCCAATCTTCTCCATAAAATGGATTAAATAGATTTATTTCATATTCAGTGTCATTCTGGCAATCACTGCAATCGGCTTTTGGAATACAACGATATGCTTCCGCTACCGTACAATCATCAAAGGCATAGCGGAAATTCTTAGTACAATACGCTCCTCCGTCCGCTCTCCATGTACCGCCGCTTAGTTCCATAATATCTTTTGGGGTAGAGGGGGCATTCGGATTTTGCAAATAGTCTATCATCCGTGCTTGTTGGGCATGCTTTAAAATAACAAGTGCTTCACCGGCACGACTTTTTTCCACGGCTGCGGTATATTGCGGCAAAGCAATGGCAGACAAGATGCCGATGATAAGAACTACCACCAGTAGTTCAATAAGTGTAAAACCTTTTTTCATACATTTTCTCCTTTTATTTAATTTGTCATCCCGGGCGTGGACCCGGGATCCAGTTTTTTATAAAGGTTGTTTTTCTTTATAACTTATGGATCCCCGGTTGCTGCTACGCAGCCCCAGGGATGACGGACCTTACTTCAATTACTATTCTAAAAAAAACTGTGTTTGTCAAGTCTTTTTTGGACAATTTTTAAAATTAGGTTCTCCAATATGACAAGATAATAAAAGTAGGATAAGTTTTTTAAACACAAAAAACCCCTGCTGAAAAGCAGGGGTAAATATTCTTACATATAGGCTATTTGGTAGGTGATGCTTCGGGTCTGGCAAAGGTATTTATATTTGTATCCGGAGGCAAATCACGGCGGGCTTTCTCAAAGAGTCCACTGGCCGTTGCGCGCGCCATAAAACTTTGCCATTCTGCCGGAGACATACCGAAATCATCCATCACCATATAGGATAATTCGGAAGAGGCCTCTTGTGTAAGCGGTTTGGTGCGGGTATATTCCCGCTCCAATTCCACATAGCGGCTTGCCACGGCATAATCAATGTCTTCTTGAGAGAAAGAAGGTTGTACCGGTTGGGCGGATGTTGTAGTGCTCGGTTGAGTGGGCTCTTGCTCTGCCGGTTTATTAAACAATTCGTCCCGATCCAAGATTCCCTGTTGAGACTTATCCGTAATACTGGGCTGAGGCTCTGACATGGGATGAGTTAATTCATTGTCATTGGATGGGGCCCCCTGTCGTGTTTGCCGACCGGCAAGCATATTCGAACAGGCTTGTGGGTGTACAATAAAATAGACACTCAGTACAATTAAAATCAAAACGGCTGCTTTTGCTAAAATTTTTAACACAAAACTCCTCCTCTAGTATTCTTCTTATACAGGATAGCATTTTTTTACTCATTCGGCACGGTTTCCTTTGTTTGATTGGCACTCTGTTGCAAAATAATCACACTGCGTACAAACTCCGGATTTGAAAAAATCTCTTGTATTGTAGCGGCAAATTGCGGATCTTGCGTATGACGATTGATAATTTCCTGTAATTGGGGATATTGCTTGAGTAATTCCCCCATATTGCCTTGGCTCATAGCAGACAAATCAATCTTTTGCCCGGTAGTTTCTTTCACTTCTTTATAAAACTCCCGCAATTGCGGATTTTCGCGATAATCTTCCAAAATAGAATTAATGGTGGCACGCGCCTGTTCTTGGGCTTGTTCTGCAGGCAAGGCCGGATCTTCCAGAAAAATATCTTTGATTAATCTATCATCTATAGGCAAGCGCTGATAAACAGGCGTTTCCACTTCCGCAGGCTCATGATGCACAGCCACCTGATTAAATGTCATGGCGGCACCCATATTTTCTTGATCTGCTTTTACCTGCTCTTCATAGGAACGATAAAGGCGCAGGCTAGCAATAAATGCTAGCCCGAGTATCATAATAACTAATGAAATGCGCCCTAATTTAGACATATCAGTCTTCTACTTCTAATAATTCCACTTCAAATATTAAAGCAGAATTAGGCGGGATAATACCGGCCGGACGATTGCCGTATGCGGTTTCGGCCGGGCATACCAAAGTGGCCTTAGCACCCGGTCGCATTTGTTGTACGCCTTTGGTCCAACAAGAAATCACATTGGTTAATACCGTGGTAAAAGGCGCATTGCGGTCATACGAACTGTCGAACTTGGTACCATCTATCAGTTTCCCTTCGTAGTGCACTTTTACTTTGCTAGAGGCACTGGGGGTGCGGCCTTTACCTTTTTTAGACAATTTAATCATGGCCCCGTTTTCAAGCACCTTCACATTTTTCTCTTTGGCAAAATTTTCCAAAAATTCTTTTTGCTCCGCCATGTGCCGTTCATTGATAATTTTGGCATCTTGTTGATATTTTTCAATAATTTGCGGTTTATATTTTTCCAAATCCGTTTGGGAAGATTTATTGAGCAAACTATCACGCATTCCTTGAGAAACGGCCTTATAATCATCTTCATTATCAAGGACCAATTGATGCTTCAAATTATCTCCTAATAAAAACCCGAGTGAATATAACATCTTATTGCGCTCAGCCGGATCTTGAACAGTTTGTTTGTCTTGTGTAGCAGCATCTTCGGCAGATTGCTGCGCGCAAGCCGGCATACACAAGGCTACCAGTAAAGACAATAAAAATACTTTTTTCATTTTTTTCTCCTTATTTCGTTTTCAAATAATTGGTCAAACGATTCACAATTTCTACCGATGCTTTATCTCCTATACCTTCCATACTCTTGCGTACGGAATCGGCTTGACGATTAGTACCGGCGCGGTCGTTGACGTTAAAGCGGGCAAACGTGGTACCGTTTTGCAAATCGCGCATACTTACTGCTGCGCTGGTGGCAGCCCAGTGCAAACCTTTCACCCGTTCCGAGCCGTAACCATCCACTTTAGCATCTACTTCTACGGATAATACAGCCTGCGCATCTTCCGGTTCGGCGGCGCTCAGTCCCATTTGGTTAATGGCGTCCGTAATACGGGTAAGCAAAGTAATCTTTTCTTCACCGCGCACCACGGTCATTACTTTAATAGCCGCTAAACGGTCTTGATATATTTTCTTGTATCCGTCAAAACGGGCTGCTTCATATCCGTTATGATCTTCACTGAGGAAAATATATAAATCTTGTAGTACATTGCGTTTAACCAGTAGCGGTTGCATGGCAAAAGCATTGCGCATACCGGAGAATTTATCATTATTGGCTTGCAATTGAGTGGCAAAAGCACCTAATTGCGCATCCAATTCATTGGCGGGTGCTTGCAAAATCTTTTCGGCAGTTTGGCGTTTTAATACGGCTAAAGCATAATATTTTTTCGGGTTTTTTACGCTCTTATCGCGCCACACTTTACCGGTTTTGGCATTTGCCAAGACATCATTAACAGGCGCGGGAACTTCTTGCAACACATTGGGCACATTTTCCACGATGTTTTTGCGCATATTGGTAAGTGCGTCTTTAACGGCGGCTTCTTTATCGGCCCCCTCTCCCGCGACTACATAATAAACTTGCTGGTCATACTTACTCATTTGGTAACTGACCGTATTTTTATTCATGCCGGAGCAAGCACTTAACAGTCCGGCTACGCTTACTAAAACTAACCACTTTTTCATAATTACCTCACTTAGCGGTACGGTGATGCAAATACACCCGCTCTCCCGCTTTTACTTGTATATTTCGGAACGCATAGGCTCCTATTATATTACCAAATCCGTCTTTAAACCGCAGGGTGATATCCTGCGTCCCGGCCGGCACATAAAACCGCGTTAAACGCCATTGAGCCGGTAAGGTAAACCATTGGCGCGTATCTGCTTTTTCCGTTACGGCGCCTAATAGATTAAATAACATTTCCGTCAATTGTTCCACATTTTCATTGTTAGACGCTTTGCCAGCGGCTTGTTTGGCTTGCACCGCGGCCACTCGTTTTGTTGCCGCCCGTAAAGCCATGCGAAACAAAGTAGCGGCTTGTTTATCTTCCAAATCCGTTTGGGCAGCCTCTTCTACATTACCCAATAGCCGCGTAGGATATGTGCCCCCCTGATCCGTTAGCACCTCTGATGATTTAATCATAAAAGGCTGTTTCTCCAGTACCGGATAAGCCACCGTGATAGCATTGCCCAGTATCCCAGCCGAAATGGCGTTTTGTACGGCAGGATCCACATTTCTATTTCCTTCCGTTGATTCCAGCAGCCACAACCGCACATCCCGCCAAGCAACTTGAAATGTAGCACTTTTTTTCAAGGGTGCCACACCGTTAGCATGTACCACAACCACTTCTCCGTACCCATCCGGAATCGGCCCCAAACGCAAGGCTTGCACATCCGTTGAATTATTTTGCCCCGCCCGGTAACGCGCAATACGTGCATCATCAAGTCGTCCGGCGGTTTCAAATACAAGGCTCATAAAATACTGTATAAACGTATCGTTTTGCCACTCTTTGGCCTCGCTGCCGGATAAATGGTCTAAAAAGAAAACGGCCCGACTGGCCTCCACTGCCGCTCCTTCCACGTCCCCTAAAGATAAAAAATTCATGGCCCGGTAATAGTACGTTAAGGCTCTTTCATAAACTGCCGGCTGATACGGCACCGTCATATCGTTAATAAGGTACCGTCCGACATGGGCCGACACGCTTTGCGTAAACAATTCATCAATTCTATCTTGCGCAGCGGCCAATCTTTTATCACTTTCCTGATATTGCCCCCCATCATGCAATACCGCTCCGCTGTCTAGTTGATACAATAAACGGTCCCGCGAACTGTATCCTTTATTTTTAGCATGCTCCAACTGCTCTTGTGCTGCCCCAAAATCTCCGGAAGCAATCAATCTATTAACATCTTTTTTATAGCGTAAAGAAGGCGCGCCGCATGCTGAGCAGCACAACAAGACCGCCACAAGCCATATACAAAGGCGCGCCTGTTTCATAGAAATTACCAAGTCGTTTTGCTATGCTTTACGTACTTTTTAATTTTCTTTTCGCCGTTCCAAACAATTTTGTTGGTTTCAATGTTAATTAATTTCAAATTAACTTGATAATATACAACGGCTTTGGCACTTTGAGAATCTACAATAGAATTCAAAACGCCCGATAGCATATAATCTGCACCGACTTCGCGTCCGAAGGCTTTACGCGTTTCTTCCGAGGCAAATTCATCTTGTTCCAAGCGCTCTTGGCGGATTTCACCGCGTTCATTACTGCTGGCTACAAAATCTACTTTGCCGGAATTAATTAAGGCACGTTGCATTTCTTCAATGAAAGTAGCGGTATTTATATGTTCCATACTTTCATTTTTTACCGTACCGACAATAACGGTGGGCTCTTTACCCAGTTTGGCCACCGATTTGGCATACCAGCCGGAGTTTAGACAATCGTTAATCATTTCTTCGGCAACGAGTTGAGAATCAGTATCATTCCAACGGCCGCTGACGTCTTTTACTTCGCCGCTGTTAATGCGGTTTACTTTGGTTGCACACGCAAACAAAAACGGCACAATCAGCAGGCTGACTAATAGTTTCTTCATACGCTTCTCCTTCCTTTTAAATTTCCCCTAGCGCGGGGGCCTGATTTTCTACCCTTATATTGTACTAAACCCACCTATTAAAAACACATTTTTTTACGTTTTATTGCACTTTACTCAAAATTTTTAAAGACTTGATAATTTACTAAAAAAGGTATAAACTATTAGGGACAGTAATTTTAGGAGGTGATTATTATGAAAAAAGGTTTTACTTTAATTGAACTGTTGGTAGTAGTTTTAATTATCGGCATTTTGTCTGCTATTGCCCTGCCACAATATCAAAAGGCGGTAACAAAAGCTAAGTTTACAGATATTTTGATCCGTACGCGAACTTTGGCAAAAGCCCAAAATATTTATTATTTAGCTAATAATGAATTCTCTAGTGATTATGCGGCTCTAGATATAGATCTAGTCCCTAATGATACTGCAGTCACAATCGGTGGCCCCCACACCCGCAGTTCTTTTTGTTATAACGGAGGCTGTTGGTTTATCAATGTCGCATTTACTACTACAAGAAAAGGAATATATTTTTGGGGCTCTTCTAGCAAAGCACAAATGTTTCCCTATCTTTTTATGATGTTTAATAATACAGATAATGATTTAGCAAATAAACTAATTTGTTGTTATGGAGGCGGTACTGGTACAAACGCCAAAATGCAGAAATATCTATGTGAAAGTTTGGGAAGTGGTACGGCCCCTGACATTTGGAACCGCGGTACCTGTAAATATATTGAATAAATCTTAAACAAAAAGGCGGAGAAAAACTTTCTCCGCCTTTTTTATCAAATTACTGCAATTTTTAATTCTGCTCTTTCTGTGATTTGTAGTGCGTGTGCAAGAGTTTATGCGCCACCGGACCACCAATCTTATCAAGCACCTTACCGTATAAGGCCATTACGTCTTTGTTGTCTTGAGATTTATAATCCAGTTTAGCATCCTCTGCATACAAACCTTTGGCGCGTTCTTTGCGGATTTTCCAACCTTCATATTGCGGTTGGCCGGCGCCGGCTACACAACCACCCGGGCAAGACATGACTTCAATAAAGTCATAGTGTGCTTTGCCCGCTTTTACATCTTCGAGTAGTTTGCGTGCATTGCGCAGTCCGCTCGTTACCGCTACGCGAACTTTAATGTCACCCACTTTCAGTTCGGCTTCGCGGAATTCTTTGGTTTCGCGCAACGATTCAAAAATCACGCCGTCTTTGGCTTTGGGGTTAAGTGCGGCCGCCGCAAAGCGCAAAGCCGCTTCCATTACACCGCCCGAAGCACCGAAGATAACACCGCCGCCGGTTTTGGTACCGAACGGAGCATCAAATTCTTCGTCGGGCAAGTTGGCAAAATCAATACCCGCGGCTTTAATCATGTTGGCTAGTCCGGTAGTCGTGACCACATGGTCCGTATCCGGGTTTTGATCGACGTAGAATTTATCCAATTTGGCTTCCATTTTCTTGGCGGTGCAAGGCATAATGGCAACGACTACTAAGTCTTCGCGTTTGCCGCCTTTTTGTTCAAAGTCCGCTTTGAGCACGGGGCCCATCATCTGCATCGGAGAGCGAGCAGAAGATAAATTCGGAATAAATTCCGGCACAAATTTTTCTACGTAATTGACCCAAGCCGGGCAGCAGCTGGTCAGTTGCGGCAAGTGATCTTTTTCGGTAAAGCGGCGGATAAATTCGCTCGCTTCTTCCACGATGGTTAAGTCAGCCGCAAAAGAAGTATCGTACACATAGTCAAAGCCGAGCATACGCAAGGCCGCGGCAATTTTGCCGTCTACGGGAATACCCGGTTTAATACCGAAAATTTCACCCAAACCTACGCGCACCGCCGGAGCAATATGTACGGCTACTTTTTTGTCCGGATTATTGATGGCTTTTTGCACCAGTTCGATTTCTTGGTGATTGGGCATCAAAGCACCAACCGGGCAAACACGGGCACATTGACCGCAGGATACGCATTCTTTACTTTCGCCCATGTCTTTATTAAAGGCGGTTGTAATTTTGGCTTTGTAGCCGCGAAATGCAAAATCAATCGCGCCGATACCTTGTACTTCGTTGCAAGTGCGTACGCAGTTGCCGCACAAAATACATTTGCTGCTATCGCGCACTAAAGCGGCGGACGTGCTGTCTAAATGAGAAGTGGTTACTTTGCGTTTGAAGCGGATATCGGTAATACCCATATCTTTGGCAAGTTTTTGGAGTTTGCAGTTGCCTGATTTTCCGCACAAAGTACATTCGTGGTTACCGGAAGCCAGCAAGAGTTCCAAATTCATGCGGCGCAGTTTGCGCACTTCATCGGTGTTGATATGTACAACCATACCGTCTTTGGGTTTTACGGTACAGGTGGCCAAAATGCCCATGCCTTCTACTTCGGCCAAGCACAAGCGGCACGCACCGAAAATTTCCAGTTCCGGTTGATAGCAGAACGTTACCATATTAAAACCGGCTTTGCGCACTAGTTCTAATAAATTGCGTTCCCCTTCAATGGCTACTTTTTTACCTTCAATGGTTACAAATCCTAATTCTTTCTTTTCCATAGTCGTCTCCTACCGTGTCACCGCACCGAATTTGCAAGTGCGTGCACAGGCACCGCATTTGATACATTTTTTGGGGTCGATTTGATGGGGTTTGCCCACTTCACCCGAAATGGCTTGCACCGGGCAAGCGCGTTTGCACATACCGCAACCTTTGCATTTGGCTGCTTCAATGCGGTATTTGGATAAAGCCTTACAAACACCCGCGGGGCATTCTTTCTTTTGTATGTGTGCTAAATATTCGTCGCGGAAATATTTTAAGGTAGAAAGTACCGGGTTCGGAGCGGTTTTACCCAAGGCACACAAGGAAGATTTTTGTACCGATTTGGCAAGTTCTTCCAAGGTTTCCAAGGTTTTCATCGTACCGCGACCTTCGGTAATATCCGTCAGTAGGGCAAGCATTTGGTCCGTACCTTCGCGGCAAGGAACACATTTACCGCAAGATTCGCGTTTGGTAAATTCCAAGAAGAAACGAGCAATATTTACCATACAGGTATTTTGGTTCATGACCACTAGACCGCCTGAACCGATCATAGCCCCTACTGTTTTTAAGGAGTCAAAATCAAGCGGAACATCTAAGTGTTCTTTGGTTAAACAACCGCCGGAAGGTCCACCGATTTGGGCGGCTTTGAAAGCGGCTTTGTTTACCGTGCCGTCGTTTTCGGTTGTGCCGCCGGCCACATCGTCAATTACTTGACGCAAAGTGGTACCCATCGGCACTTCCACGAGCCCGGTATTGGCCACGCGACCCGTCACGGCAAAGGTTTTTGTTCCCGGGCTGGTTTTCGGACCGATGGCGGCAAATTTTTCAGCACCCATTTCGAGCACTTTAGCCACCGTAGCCAAGGTTTCTACGTTATTGATAACGGTCGGTTTACCGAATAGACCGCTTTGGCTCGGGAAAGGCGGTTTAACTTTAGGCATACCGCGTTTTCCTTCTACAGAAGCAATCAAGGCAGTTTCTTCACCGCACACGAAAGCACCGGCACCTTCCATGACGTTAATTTTGAAATTCTTGCCGGAGCCGAAAATATTTTCACCTAAAAGGCCCAGTTCTTCGGCTTGCTTAATGGCTTTGCGCATACGGACCACGGCAAGCGGATATTCCATACGTACATAGACATATCCTTCATCGGCGCCGATGGCACGTGCGGCAATCATCATACCTTCAATAACGGCATTGGGGTTTCCTTCCATTACACTGCGGTCCATGAAAGCACCCGGGTCCCCTTCGTCGGCATTGCAGATAACATATTTTTTCGGACCTTTTTCAATGCGGGTAAAATCCCATTTTTTACCGGTCGGGAAACCGCCGCCGCCACGACCGCGCAAACCGGATTTAATCATTTCTTGGCAGACTTGTTCGTCCGTCATTTCCAAATAAGCGCGTTTGGCTTGGGCATAACCGCCGTGAGCAATATATTCATTAATATCCTCCGGATTGATACGACCGCAGTCTGCGAGCAAAATGCGTTCTTGTTTGGAATAGAATGGAATTTCAGCAGTCGTTTTATAATGTGCTTTGGAGGCGGGATCTGTATATAACAAGCGGTCTACTACTTCCCCTTTTAGGATCGTTTTTTCTACGATTTCGGCCACGTCTTCCGGTTTTACATGGGTATAAAAAATATCATTTACGCTCACCAAAGGACCGGCGGCACAAAAACCGCGGCATCCGCTGATGCTTAAATAATTTTCATGGCATCCTTTGGTAATGTTCAAACAGTAACCGATTTTGCGTTTTTTAAATTCGGCTTCGAAAGCATCATATACTTTCATACTGCCGCCGGCCATACAACCGGTACCACCGCAAATGGTGACGCGGCCGGTTATATTTTTATAGGCTTCCTTGTAATCTTTCTTAATTTCTTCAATTTTTTTATTTGGCATTTTTGGCCTCCGCGGCAATTACTTCGTCGATATATTTAGAAACTAGTTCCGGAGTGCATTGTCCATGTACGGTTTCGTCAATTACCATTACAGGCGCCAGTCCGCACGCTCCCAAACAAGATACACATTCCAACGTAAACATACCGTCGTCGGTGGTTTCTTTGTTCCCGGTTAATTTGAGTTTGGTTTTTACGGCACTGATTAAGTTGGCCGAACCTTTTACGTGGCAAGCCGTACCGTTACACACCTTAATAACATGTTTTCCTTTCGGGGTAATGGCAAAATGGGCAAAGAAAGTAGCCACACCGAATACTTTAGCCGGAGAAATATTGAGTTTGTCGGCAATATGACGCATCACATCTTCCGGTAAATAACGATATACTTCTTGCACTTGCTGCAAGATAGGAATGAGCTTGGCCGCATCATAGCCATGCGCTTCCAATATTTTGTCCGTAGGGGCAAATTTTTCTGTCATGGGAGTCTCCTTAAAATAATTACAAAAACATTTCACATCTGTCTGCAATGAGGGCAGATAGGAAATAAGAACTTTTCCTACTTACATTATATATAATTTGGTACGTGTGCGGCAGTGCAAAGTTTCTCTCCTACTATAGAACCTTCTTCATGCTGGCAAGTTACACTACCCGTTTCCAAGGATACCGTAAACCATTGCGGATATTTATCACTGTGAATTTGCAACAGTTGAGCATCTTCTAAACTAAAAGTATAATTTTTGCACATCCAAACACTATTGCCGTCTTTAATATTTGTTTCACACGGCGTCATGGGAAGTAAAGCGCTGAAATCTGCCGTATAAAATCCTTGCTGGGCAAAAAATTCTTGTTCGGCTTTGGCCACTTCGCGGCCGATTTGCAAAGCATCTTTGGCATGTTGCTCATCTAAGTGGCGGCGCACCACCGGCAGTCCCAGTCCCAAACCGAAACCCGCTATCAAAATTACAATTAACATCATTCTATGTAAAGTCATTTTTTCTCCTTACCGATTTACAGTTTAATCCACAGTCCGACAAAATATACCACGGTCAATACAATGCCCACCGGCACGGCTACCCGTGCCCATTCGCGGCTTTTAATGCCTAATTTTTCGGCCGCTACGATATTGGGCAAATTGCCTTGCACCAGCATACTTCCAAAAGCCACCAGTCCCATCACCATAAACGTCAGATTGGCCATAGTTACCGTTGGTGTAACTTCAATAGCGGCTAGGGTAGCATTATCAATAATCACCGAGGCTGAATTGGCCCAAAACAAAATTTTTCCGCTTAAGTGGGCTACGGTGCTTTGCGCAAACGGACGCAGCCCCGTACTGATTAAATGCAGTGCCGCCACGAACAAATAAATATGCCATGTGCGGCGCAGCATAGATTTGTAATCTTCTTTATCTTCACGGATATGTAGTTGAATTTGTGTATTGGTATTGCGCACCGCATACCCGGCCGCCAAGGCCAGTACTCCGATGCCCGGCGCAATCCACCAAAAGAAATGCCGCAACATAAAAAAGAAATCGGCTTTGTGCGGACCAGAAGCCAATTGATTATAAATAATCAATCCCATCGGTTCGGCCAGCGGTAATAAAAACGCCCCCAGCCCAATAGCGTAACATGCATAAACCGTTACTTTGACGGTTTGACTGTGCTCTAAATTGACCACTTGCAGCACTTCGGCCAGCAGCAAGGCAGCCACCGTAACGCTGAAAATACTGCTCGTGATTCCGAGTAAGAAAACCAAAATCGCAAAACTGTATTGCGGCTCAAAATAACGAAATAAAATAAACAGTACGCGGAAAATATAACGGGAATAATAGTTAAAAATAACGCTGACCACCAGCACGATAAAGGCCACATTAACCGGAGCATTAAAGGTTTGATAAATGAAATTTATGCTCCATCCCCCCGTGATGGTTACGGCTACCACACCCACCAGTAACAAAAATATTTCCAAATGGTTTTCCACCCATTTAGAAACCAAGGGCCATACCAGCAAATTAATTACCAAAATGCCCAATAATATTTTTGTCAGCAGAGAGATTTCCATAATTATATTTTACAAAAAAGCACATCGGGTTCTTGTGAAAAATTTATGACTATTTTGTAAAATATAAGCAGATGTATTGATTTTTGGGAGGAAGGAACATGAAAAAAGTATTTGTAACCTTAGGCGTACTGGCCGTTGCTACTGCCGGTTTTGCCGCCGAATCTTGCGCCTGTCAAGACGGAGATGCGGTTTGTTTGATTGAATGTGTGCAAACCAAAGTAGCCGCCGCACGTGAAAACGTAGCAGCCAAAGCCGGTAAAGGCGCCAAAGCCAGCAAAAGTACCAAAGAGGCTTTAAAAGCACAAAAAGAAGAAGTCAAAGCCTTTAATAAAGCCAATGAAGAAGCGGCCAAAGAAGAATTGGCCATTGCCAAACAAGAAGTAAAAGAAGCCGCCAAAGCCGAAAAAGAAGCCTTGCATGAAGTAGCCGTTGCTAAAAAAGAAGAAGCCAAACAAGCGGCGGAAGATCAAAAGGCTGCTTTGAAAGCCAAAAAAGAATTGGCTAAAGAAAAAGTAGAAGTGGCTAAAGCCAACGCCAAAGCCAAAGTGGAAGCCGCCGAGGCTAAAGTAGCCAAAGCCAAAGCCGCCGTCAAAAATGCGGCCAATGAAGAAGAAAAGGCTGCCGCTCAATCCAGACTCGAAGAAGCCAAAGAAGCCTTGAAGGCCAAAAAGGCAGAAACCAAAGAGATGGTAAAAACCACCGAGAAAAATGCCAAAGCGGAATTAGATGCTTGGAAGGCTTTAGTAAAATAAGTAATTTACTTATAAAAAACCCCGCTCCTTTGAGCGGGGTTTTTATTTAATAAACTAATTAACAATCTTCACAAGCAAAGAAACCATTGCCTTGCGCTGCTAAGCCTTTACATATTTTCTCACCCAGAGTTGTTTTTCCTTATAATTTATGGATCCCCGGTTGCTGCTTTGCAGCCCCGAGGATGACGACTCTTATAACTACTATTCTAAAAAATTACTTTATTAAGTTTTTTAGAAATTTTTAACCAGATGTAAAAAACGCCGCACCTAAGTGCGGCGCTTCATGTGTCAAGTCTTACAAAATGATTAGGCGAATGGCCAAAATAATTAAAATCAATCCACCCACAAATTCCAATTTTTTACTGAAAATACTCTTGGAAGTTTTGGTGCCGATATGAAAGCCCAAAATAGTCATCAAGAATGTAATAATCAGTAAGAACAAAATTTGCGGGAACCAACTTTTACCCATCAGTTCCAACGGATATCCCACAAAGAAAAATTGAGAGCCGGTAGTAATGGCAATCTTCCACATTTTGGCACCATCTGTAATATCTTTCTCTTGGAAACTGGGTGATTTTTCAATGGCTTCCATCATGTATTTAATACCTAAGAGTAACAGGAAAGCAAATGCCACCCAATGTGCCGCTTTAACAAAGTAACCGCGGAAAAAGATGATAGAGAAAATATAGCCCACCGTAAAAAACAAACCATTTAGCAAGGCAAAAAACAAACCCGCTTTAATGGAAAATACACTTTTTGTTTTCGGGTCTAAATTCATGCCGGACATGTTGGCCGTAACCATATTATCCGTGCATAAACAAATAAAAATAATAATCATTGCAATAATTCCCATACGTTCTCCTTTACTGCCTATATGCTTTTATATTACCAAATTCCAAGACCGCTGAGCAGAATTTTTGTTCCCAACCCCACTAATACAAGGCCGCCCAATACTTCCATTACCTTCCCAAAACGCTTGCCCAACAGGCGGCCTAGCACAAATCCCGCATAACTGGTGACAAACACACATACCGCCATAAATACAAGCGTAATCAAGAACGGAGCATTCTCCAAAGATAAAGCCACACCTACCCCCAACGCATCCAAACTGGTAGCCAAAGATAGAAACAATAATATACGCCACGGCAAGACCTTGCTGAAATCTGCGGCGGGTTCATTTTCCAAAGATTCTTTAATCATTTTAATACCTACAAAGACAAGCAGTGCAAAAGCAATCCAATGATCCCAACGATTCATCCACTGCCCCAGTTCCCATCCGCCAAACCACCCCAAACTAAGCATGATGATATGCGCCAGCATAAAACAAGTCCCCACCAGTAAAAGACGGCCGACCGGCAAGGCCCCGCGGTGGCCGCAACCCGATGCCACCGTTACCGCAAAATTATCCATGCATAGTCCAAGCGCAATTGCTAAAGCAGATGCAATATTCATACAATTATGATACCATTTCCTAAAGGGGATAAAAAGACTATGGAATCGCTCAAAGAACTTTACAAAATTGGATGCGGCCCTTCCAGCAGCCACACCATGGGTCCGCGCAAAGCCGCGGACGCGTTTAACAAGCAATATCCGCAAGCCTCATCTTTTCGCGTTACTTTATACGGCTCTTTGGCCGCCACCGGCAAAGGCCACCTGACCGATTACACCTTAAACGAAGCCTTTTATCCTAAGCCGCTGGAAGTAATTTTTGATAATCAAACAGTTATATCCAAACACCCAAACGCGCTTACTTTGCAAGCCTTGGACCAAGCCGATCATGTAATAGCCGAGCAAACTTTTTACAGTGTCGGCGGCGGGGATATTCGCACCGATGCGGACTTTGGGCAGCAAATCAACAATATTTATCCGCACAAATCCATGGATGAAATTTTGCAATACACTTCCGAAAAGAAAATGCTTTTGTGGGAGTATGTGGAAGAATTCGAAGGGCCGGAAATTTGGGAGTATTTAGCCATGGTATGGGCCAAAATGCAAGAGACTATGAAACGCGGCTTAGATAAACGCGGTGTCTTGCCGGGGTCCTTAAATTTAGAGCGCAAAGCGCGGCGGTATTTATACAAAGCGGAAAATTCCCCCCGTTATTTGCGCCGCATTAATAATTTATTTTCATATGCGCTGGCCTGTTCGGAAGAAAATGCTTCCGGCGGGGTGGTGGTAACTGCACCCACTTGTGGTTCGTGCGGGGTTGTACCGGCGGTATGCCGCCTAATTCAAGAAGTCTGCGAATTCGAAGACAGCACCATTATCCGCGCCTTGGCTACCGCCAGTTTATTTGGCAATATGGCCAAAGCAAATGCTTCTATTTCAGGCGCGGAAGTGGGTTGCCAAGGTGAAGTCGGCGTGGCCTGCGCCATGGCGGCGGCCGCGGCCTGTCAACTGGAAGGCGGAGACAATAAACGCATTGAATATGCCGCCGAAATGGGACTGGAACATCACTTGGGTTTAACGTGTGATCCGGTGGACGGGCTGGTGCAAATTCCGTGCATTGAGCGTAATGCGCTGGCGGCCTCGCGCGCATTAGATTGCGCTACATACGCGCTGATGTCCGACGGACAAAACCGCATTTCCTACGATGACGTACTGGCTACCATGATGCAAACCGGCAAAGATATGAATCAGGCCTACCGTGAAACTTCACGCGGTGGTTTGGCGCGATTTTTCAAAGAAAAGATCTTGCACAAAGGAAATAAAAACCGCTAGCGCGTTTGCTAAGCCCGCCGAAAAATTGCTAAAATATAGTATCAATTTATGGTGGATGTAGCTCAGCTGGTTAGAGCGCCGGTCTGTGGAACCGGAGGTCGCGGGTTCAAATCTCGTCATCCACCCCATTTTAATCTCCGATATAAATTTTGTCGGAGATTTTATTTTAAGTCTTTATTTAGTACACTGTCTTTAAGTAAAGTTATTTGGGAGGTTTTTATATGAAAAAAGGTTTTACTTTAATTGAACTGCTCGTCGTAGTTTTAATTATCGGTATTTTGTCTGCAGTGGCATTGCCGCAATACACGGCAGCAGTAGAAAAAAGCCGTTCCGCCGAAGCACTCGTTAATTTAAAATATGCTAAAGAAGCAATAGATCTATTTTACTTGCAAAATGGGAGCAACACCGATAATTATATCCCCAAAGACGTAATAGAACTCAGCGGCGGAACATGGAGTGCGGACGGATATTGTTACTGTACAAATAAATTTTGGTATTGTTTTGATGATATTACATCTCCATGGGCCCAACGCGGCATACCTAATGCGACTTGTAATAATATATCTTCCAAAGAATATGAGATTACATTTGAATCTTTATTCTCCGGGCCCAATGGGAATAAATATTGTTCTGCATATACGGACACAGGTTACAAAATCTGCAAAGGACTGGAAGGACAAAATTTTCATTTAACTGATTATAGATAAAAACTCATAATAAAACCCCCGCTTTTGGCGGGGGTTTTATTATGCAATTAAGTTTATTTCTTTAGAGCGGCGCGTTTTTTATCCATATACGCTTGCAGTTTGGGTTTAATGGTGCTTACCACGGGGCCGAAAATAACTTGAATGGCTTGCCCGTTAATAATCGTACCGACCGCACCCGCCTTTTTAAGTAGTGCCTTATCTACTTTACTGCTGTCTTGCACGTTAAGGCGCAAGCGGGTTGCGCAGCATTCCGGGTTTTCCATATTATCCAGTCCGCCCAGCCCCGCAATAATGGTTTCCATTTGCTCATTAACTTCAAAACCTTCCGCCATTTTTTCCGCCGCGGCTTGTTGTTCGGCTTGCTCTTTAGCGTGCTTGGCTTTTACGTCGGCTTTTGTGTAAAGTTTGGTTTCCTGTTCGTCTTCTTCGCGGCCCGGAGTTTGCAAGTCCCATTTCAAAATGGCCCATTTAAATAAGTAATAGTACACCGCAAAAAACACAATGGCTATCGGAATAAAATACATCCAGTTTGTTTTGGCTTGACCGGGCATTACACCGTACAAAATATAGTCAATAAGTCCGCAAGAGAACGTCGTGCCAATGGTAATTTTAAACAAATGCATCAGCACAAAACCGATCCCCGCAAAGAAACAATGTGCCACATACAAAAGCGGGGCCACAAACAAGAATGTAAATTCAATCGGCTCGGTAATACCGGTGATAAAACAAGTCAGCGCGGCAGAGAATAACAAGCCGCCTACAATTTTGCGTTTGCTGGTCTTGGCGGTATGATACATAGCCAGCGCCGCACCTAATAAACCGCCCAGCATAATCGGATATTCACCGGATAAAAAGCGCGCGGTTTCGATAGCAAAATGTTTGGTACTCGGAGATGCGAGTTGCGCAAAGAAAATATTTTGCGCGCCGTAATACATCGTACCGTCAATATTCATCACCCCGCCGATAGCGGACTGCCAGAACGGCATATAAAACACATGGTGCAACCCAAACGGAATCAAAGCACGTTCAATAAAACCGAATATAAAGGTTCCCACATAACCTGATTTAACCACCAAATGACCGCTCAGTAAAATCAGTTTCTGCACCGGCGGCCATGCAAAATAACATACCACGCCTAATACAATGGCGCACAGGGTGCTGATAATCGGTACAAAGCGCACCCCGCCGAAAAAGGAAAACACTGCCGGCAGTTCAATGCGGTAGAAACGGTTGTGCAAAATAGCCACCATGAGCCCCACAATAATACCGCCAAACACCCCCATTTCCAGTGTCTGCATACCCAACACCGTGGTAATCGTACCGGAGACTACATTTTCGGCCAGTTCACCGTTAGGCAAAATTTGTCCGGCAAAAGTTAACAGTTCGGAAATCGTTTTGTGCATGACAATAAACGCAAGCCCGGAGGATAAAACCGCCACGGCTTTTTCCTCTTTAGCCATACCGAGTGCAACTGCCAATGCAAACAGTAAAGGCAAGTTATCAAATACCGCACTGCCTACGGTGCTCATGAGCATAAACACGTGATTGAGCAGTGTCCCTTCGCCCATCCACGCTTGCAAACCGTATTGGGCAATCGTGTCCGGGTTAGAAAAAGAAGCACCGATCCCCAACAGTAACCCCGCAACGGGCAAAATGGAAATCGGCAAGAAAAAAGAACGGCCTATGGTTTGTACAACGGTTAAGACTTGGTGTTTTTTGGGGGTTGACATAGAAACTCCTCAGTAATTTAGCACAACATACGTCCTACTGCCTATCTTATCTTTTTTATGTGCACCGTGCAAATAGTCCTGCTTTTGCATTTTGCTATAATACAAATATGAAAACTACATTTAAAAACGCATACTTTGAAGAAATTTATAAACTGCTTCAGCGCCTCGAGCAAACGCAACAGGCCGCCATGGACAAAGCCGCGCAGAAAATTGCCGAGTGTCTAAAAAATGACGGTATTATTCATACCTTTGGGTGCGGACACAGCGGAAATGCGGCGGTAGAAGCGTTTGACCGAAGCGGTTGTTTTGTGGCGGTGGACGCCATTTTAGACCCCGAACTGATGTTTCAGCACGGGGCGCATGCCGGCACTATGCTCGAGCGGCAGGAAGGATACACCCCCAAACTGCTTGCCACGCACGATTTACGCGCGGGAGATGTACTTTTGGTGTTTTCCAATTCCGGGCGCAATCCAGCGGGCATTGATGCTATTTTAACCGCCAAGCAAAAAGGCGTTTATACCATTGCTTTTATGGCTGCCACCGCGCACGCCAAAAGCCAAAGCCGCCACTCTTCCGGCAAGTTACTTAAAGATGTAGCAGATTTATATATTGATAATTGTGCCAACAAAAATGAAACGTGTTTGACGCTGGGTGATTTGGAACTGGGGCCGATTTCCACCGTTTCTTTTGCGGCTATTTTACATCAGATTTTATTTCAGGCCGCGCAAATTTTAGCCGCGCAAGGCGTGCCGCCGCCCGTTTACAAAAGCGGCAATGCCCCCGGCGGGGACGAGCACAATAAGGTGCTTGTAGCCAAATATGCTGGCCGTATTAAACATTTGTAAAAATTGTTAGTAAAAGAGTTATAATTTGTTTATCAATACAAACTATGTTTAGGAGGTTGTAAATATGAAAAAAGGTTTTACATTAATTGAACTACTGGTAGTAGTTTTAATTATCGGTATCTTGTCGGCAATAGCATTGCCGCAATACACAAAGGCGGTACATAAGTCCCGCATGGCAGAAGGATATTCTATCGTACGCACCATGTGGAACGCATGTGAGATACTTGCTTTGGAATCCGGAAAAGATCTCAGTACCTATGGTTGCCACCTAAATTTCAATGAAACAAGTTTAGACATCCCCGGCACCCCCACCGATTCATCTTCTCAACGGGAAACACAAAACTTTATTTACGTGGCTGACGGAGATCATCCCTTTCCGTATGCTTGGTACAAACGTACCAAAAATCAACATGCTCTATGTCTTTACGTGGACTATGCTTCTAAACAATTGCGTTGTGGGTATAAAAGTGGTGATACGGAAGCGCAATCATTATGTAAAGCAAGCAATCTACCATCCGCCAGTGAGCCTGCCTCTCCTTGCGAATGGGCTGATTAAACTACACTTTAAACCCCCGCTGAAAAGCGGGGGTTTATTTTATTTACTTAACAGTTCCACCAAAATTTCATTCATGCGCTTAGGGTTGGCTTTGCCTTTGCTCTTGCGCATAACCGCACCCACTAGCGCACCCACTGCGGCGCGGTTGCCTTTCTTAAAGTCCGCTACCGCTTTGGGGGCTTCATTAATGGCTTCTTGTGCCCACGCAAAAAGTTGCCCTTCATCACTCACTTGAGAAAGCCCTAATTTTTCCACCAGTGCGGCGGCTTTTTCACCGGTTTGATACATCTTTTCAAAAACGGTTTTGGCTTGCGTGCGGGAAATTTTGCCGCTTTCCACCAGTCCAATGAGTTCCGCCAAATTTTCAGCGGCAATCGGGCTATCTTCTATCTCTTTATTTTCCGCGTGCAAAGCACCGAGCAAATCAGTCGTAATCCAGTTCGCTGCTGCTTTGGCAGGAGCCCCCGCCTTTAGCACCGCTTCAAAATACTCCGCCACCGCGCGGGTAATGGTCAAAACGCCCGCATCATAGGCAGATAAACCAAGCCCCACAAATTTGGCTTCTTTGGCAGCCGGCAATTCCGGCATGTCGGCTTTGATTTTTTCCAAGCGGTCTTTGCGTAAAATTAAAGGCGGCAAATCCGGCTCCGGGAAATAGCGGTAATCAAGTGCGTCTTCTTTAGAGCGCATGGGTTTAGTTATATTTTGCTCTTTATCCCAAAGCAAGGTTTGCTGAACTACTTTTTCACCCTTATTTAATACTTCGGTTTGGCGCGCAATTTCATAATTAATAGCGTCGCGCACCGCCTTAAAGGAGTTTAAATTTTTAATTTCCGTACGCGTGCCGAATTTCTCCTGTCCGACCGGGCGCAAAGATACGTTCACATCCACACGCAGTTCGCCTTTTTCCATATCGCAGTTAGACGCGTCCACCCATTTCATCAGCCGCTTAATTTCGGTCAAATAAGCGTACGCTTCGTCGGCAGAGCGCATATCCGGCATGGATACAATTTCAAGCAGCGGGCAACCCGCGCGATTAAAATCTACTAGAGAATATTGTGCTTCGTGCGAAGATTTGGCGGCATCTTCTTCCAAATGCGCGTGATGAATGCCGATTTTCTTTTTTTGCAAATTGGTTTTGGGGCCGAAAGTAATTTCAATTTCCCCGCGCCCGTTGACCGGATGAGCATTTTGCGTAATTTGATATCCCTTCGGCAAGTCCGGATAAAAATAGTGCTTGCGCTCAAAAGAGGACACTTCATTGGTTTTGCAGCCCAATGCTAGCCCCGCGCGTACGCCTAAGCGCACTGCGCCTTCGTTCATTACGGGCAAAGTACCCGGCTGGCCGCTGCAGCGCGGACAAATTTCTGTATTCGGACCGGAACTTTCATCCATTCCGTTGGGGCAAGTGCAGAACATTTTGGTTTTGCTTGCCAGTTGTACGTGTATTTCAAGACCGATAACGGGTTCAAATTGAGTTGCCATTTATTTACTCTCCTAAAATACTATAATATCAAATATGTTATCCCTTTTTAAAACAACTTCCTATCAAAAAGGTGCGGCTTTGGCAGTCAGTGCCACGGCAGTGTGGAAATTCATTTCCTTTGCCAACGGTATTTTACTGGCCACTTACTTCGGAGCCGGAGCACGCACAGATGTGTATTTTTACCTCATTATGCTGATTGGCTTTGGGATTGTTTTTCTGCAAGGGCTCAATGCCACCGTGCTAATTCCCGAGGCCATGTTTTTAGCCGAAAAAGATCCTTTGGCAAGCCGCCGCTTTCTCACGTTTGGCTTTTATGTGTACTTGCTGATGGCATTAATACTGACAGTACTGGGCCTGTTATTTCCGGTAAATATCATTACTTTGTTTTCTCGGTTTGAACCGGTTTTACTGCAACAAGAACAACAAATGCTCATGGCGGCTTTTTTCCTCTTTGCCACCAATTTACTGGTATATTATTTGACGTCCGTAGCGGAAATGTACAAATTTTTTGCCGTAGCCCTATTAGGTCCGCTTAATGCCATTTGTCCGCTCATTGCGCTACTGCTTTTCGGCAAATATATCGGCATTTTGGCCATGGTGTATGGTTTTTTGGCCGCCAATATTTTGCAACTGATTGTTCTGGTGTATCTGCTCATTAAACACGCCAATTGGGATTTTGTACCGCAATCTTACCCGCTGCATGCACGCGTAAAAAATAATTTACTCGGCGGACAAATAACGGGGATTTTGGGCATTGTAAACGGTCTTTTACCTATGTATTTACTGTCCGGCATGGGAGCGGGAATTGTCAGCGCGCTGAACTATTGCCACCAACTGACAGATTCTCCCACCGAAATTATAACCAATCGGGTCGTAAATGTTTCCAAAATCGAACTGACCGAAAATGCCGCCCGCGGACAAATCAATGTGTTTAACAAAAACTATTTGTCCATGCATCATTTGCTTTTATTTGTCTTAACGCCGCTGGCGGTTTTTACATCTTATTTTGCGGCCGATATTGTGGGGCTTTTCTTTCAGCACGGGCATTTCAATGCTCTTAATGCCGCCGATACGGTATCTTTTTTGCGGCCGTTAATCTTTATGGTAGTTTTATTGGTGCCGGCGGGCTTACAAAATAACACCGTGGCCGCTTGGCTTAAAGTCAAAGAAAATCTGCCTTATGCACTCACCTCCGGTTTGGTATTTATCGCGGCGACTTGTTTTTGTCTTCCTAAATGGGGACCGTTTTGTTATCCTTACTTAAAATTGGGCGGATTAATTTTCGGATTTATCTTAAATTATTTCCTATTTAAGAAATATTTTCCGTTTGTAAATTATTTCCGTTCGTTTTGGGAATTGATACGTTTGCTGGCTATTAATGTTACCGCACTGGTGCCGGCCGCTGTACTACGCATCTTCTTTGCAGAGAACACACATTTCTTAAGTATTTTGTGTTGCGGATCTGTATTTATGACGATTTTACTGCTGATCTCTTATAAAAGCAGAGACTTGCAATTGTTTCTAAATACCACGCAAATCTCTAAAATCGTTAAAAACTTAATGTAATTCTTCTTTTACCGCGTCAAGGACTTGTTGAGGAGTAATAGCATCTAAATTCTTGCAGGTTTTGTGTCCGCAAGGGCATACCGTATGCCATGCCGGGCCGCCCACCCACATACAATATTCGCATACTGTGTTGACCAGTGCTTTATTTTTAGGCATTGCATAAAAATCAGGTGAGGTGTTGGAAAAGATAACAACCGCCTTGGTGGTTAACCAACGCGTTAGTTGCACAAATCCGCTTTCTCCGTCTACATGCAGCAGTGCATTATCTATCAAAGCGGCAATGTCTGTCAATCGAGTTTGCCCAACCAAACAAATATCTGCAAAATCAAATTTCGGACTGCGCGGACCGCCCAGTTGTACTACCAAAATATCCGGATAAACGGCTTTGAATAAGCGGACAAATTCTTTCCACTTTCCTTCCGGCCAACACTTAAGCGGATATCCACCGGGCAAATTAATGCCGATACCGCTATGAATCGTAATATATTTTTTACCGGATAGGCCGAATTTATCAAGCACTTTCGGATTCCGCAAAGATAAGTGCAGCAGCCCCGTTTCATATACATCAAAATCTACGGCGCTTAAATAGCGCAGCGCCTCTAGTTGATGTCCGCGATGATGATAAATAAATCTTCCCAGCATATCATCACACATATAGTGATCTTCCACAAAGAATTTCAAACGGGCTTGGCGGCGCAGACCTTCTTGCACAACGGGCATAATTTCCGGTGCGATTTGTTGTACGCGTTTTTGATTTACGTGTGCGGTATAAAAGGAGAGACACAACTCAAAACATAAATCGTATTTATACCAAAGCGGGTCTTTTCCACCGGGTAATACGATATTTTTGTCATCTTGCACAAAAAGCATTTTGGTGGCATCTGCTATTTGACTGTCATAATAGAAAACTGCATTCGGCAATTTTTTACGCCACGCTTGCACGCACACACGATGGGCGGCACAATCACCGATTCCGCCGCAGAAATGCCAATAAACATGCAAACGATTATCTTTGGCGGGACCTTTGTGAAACTTAGAAAGCAACCACCGCCGCCCTTGCCACCAAATCTTATTACGTAAGCGGCGGTATGCAAAAGCCCAACGAACTACGCGGCAATCTCGTCCGTGCAATTGCGCAAACGTTTGCAATTCCTGCAGTTCAACTTGGGCTTGGTCACTTTCAAAATCAATCATTCTTAGTCTTCTAAGAAAGAGGCAAAAATTTCAAACGGGAAACGATTTTTCATCTTTTCCGCTTCTACGGCTAAACCAACCCGTTTGCCCCAATCTACGAGTAAACCGTCTAAGGCTTCGCAGAAAGCATCTTCTTTGCCGGCGGGCGTTAATTGTCCATTTAAGCCTTGGGTAATATAATTTTGCATGGCCGGTATATCAGAGGCTAACACCGGCAAGCGGCTGGCCATAGCATCAAGGACAGTGTCCAAATCATCGGCTTGCAAAGCGGGATGTACATACACATCGGCCGCACGTAGTAAAGAACTCAGTTCCGTATCCGTACCGACGATTTCCGTGCTGTTTTGCAAATTATGCTTGGCAATAAATTTGCGCAAAGCACCTTTGCTGGGGCCTTCCCCCCAAATGGTCAGATGCCAACTGGTATGCGCCGGGGCTAATTTGGCCCAAACGGATAACAATTTATCCACGCCGCCGTTTTTGGCAAATTTACCGCTGGCAACAATATTATTATCTTTCTTAAAGCAAACCGGTTTATTCCAAGCATTATGTTCCACACATACTGCCGGATTTTTAACGCGAACTGCATTTTTGCCATAGCGTTTTTTATCTAGCGCTTTTTCACTATTGCCGATTACGATTACTTTTTTGGCATTTTTGAGTATCGTGGCTTTATTTTTGACTGCTTTTTCTTCCTTATAATTTTCCGGCTCTACATATACATACGGCAAATTGGCTGTAGCGGCCGCTTCACAAGCCTGCAAGCATACAAACGAAATCACACGGTTGGCTTTTTCTTTGCTAAAAGCCGTGGCCAATGTGCTGGTTTTGGCGGTCGGTGCAAATTCACACACGCGCACCCCGGCGTGTAACGGCAGTTTTCCTTTGCGTCCGGCTAACACCACCTCGTGCCCCTCACTTTGCAAATACTGTGCCAAACGCAACCCCAAGCGCAATGCATTGAAGTTTTTAGTGTTTTCTACAAATATTATTTCTTTCATTTCCTTTCCTCTTGTCGCTTTATATATAAATCGTACTTAACTGTAAAAAACCGCCTTGTTTTAAGGCGGTTATAAAATCTATTGCGGGGACTGGATTTGAACCAGTGATCTCAAGGTTATGGGCCTTGCGAGATACCAGGCTTCTCTACCCC
>CADBRU010000010.1 GCA_902797165.1 uncultured Elusimicrobium sp. | reverse complement strand
CCGTCAATAAAGATAATAGCCGGGGAATTTTTTTTGGCTTGGTCAAACAAGTCACGCACACGCGCGGCCCCGACGCCAACAAACATCTCCACAAATTCAGAGGCCGAAGCCGAGAAAAACGACACCCCCGCTTCGCCCGCCACAGCCTTGGCGAGCAGCGTTTTGCCCGTACCGGGCGCGCCGTATAAAAGCACCCCTTTGGGGAGTTTGCCGCCCAGTTTTTGGAATTTTTTCGGATTTTTCAAAAATTTAATTACATCTTCCAGCTCTTCTTTGGCCTCATCGCACCCGGCCACATCTTTAAATGTAACCGCTTGTTTGGAAGGGTCCTGCATTTTGGCTTTGGAACGCGCAAAGTTAAGCGCGCTTTTGCCGTCGCTTCGCTGCGGGCGGATGAAAATAAACCACCACAAGCCTATCAAAAGCACAATCCACAATACATTAAATAAGATATTGCCAATCCAGCTGCGGTCCTGTTCGGCTTTGAATTTCACCTTAGCAGCCGTTAATTCTTGCACGAGCCCCGGGTCCTCCATGCGGACCGTTTTAAACGGCGCAAATTTTCCTTCCTCGTTTTTGTATAACCCGGAAATCATCCCCGGCGCAACCGTCAAGTCCGACACTTCCGCCGCGGCCACTTTATGTTTAAAGTCCGAATAATCCAGCGTAACTTCCTTCTCTCCCGGCTTATTAAACAGCAAAACGGCGATGACAAATACAGCCAGCCACCCTACAATTTGCCCTACGGAAATAATTTTACGGTTGTTGGGACGTTTCGTATTGTTTTTCATTGTTTCTTAAAAACTCCGATATAAGGTAGATTGCGGTAAAGTTCGTTATAGTCCAGCCCATAGCCGATGACAAATTCGTTTTCTACGGTAAACCCGACATATTTGGGGTGGACTTCCGCTTTGCGGTTGGACGGCTTATCCAACAGGCAACATATCTCAATGCTCGCAGCCCCGCGGTCTTTGAGGTGTTGCATCAAATAATCCAAGGTAAGGCCGGTATCTACGATATCTTCCACAATGACCACATGGCGGCCTTTGATACTTTCACGTAAGTCCAGCATGGTGCGCACGTGCCCGGTGCTGCCCGTACCGGCATAAGAAGACAAGCACATAAAATCCATCGTGCAATCCACGCTGATATTTTTCATCAGGTCCGCATAAAACAAAATACACCCTCTCAGAATCCCCACAAACAACGGTTGTTTCCCCCGGTAATCGGCCGAAATTTGGCGCCCCAGTTCGTGTACGCGCGCGGCGAGTTGTTCTTCCGAAATTAAAATCCGTTCCAAAAAGGGTTGTTCAGGCATAAGTCCTCCCATAGAAAATATACTTATAGGATAGCTTTTTTTAGGGGGAAAAGAAAGAGTTTTGGAGGGGCCTATTTTGAAGTAGGTCTTTTGGCCCTGGTAAACGGTTTTTTTACCCATACGCTTATAATATGAGAACACTTATATCTTTATTCCTGTTTCTTACCCTGCTATCCCCGGCAAGCGCCCAGTCTTTGCGCAATAAAACGGCCCGGCACGTCCAGCAAGCGGTCCTCGCCAAACGCCAAGACGACATTAAAGCTGCGCTGCGGGTGCCTATGTTTAAATACGCTTCACCCATCAAATGGGAAGATTTTCTAACAGAAAACGCCGTTTTGCTGGTCCCGGAAGAGGACCCGTGGATAGAGCAATTGCACAATTGCTTATTTGATGCGGATTGCGAACTTTACACCTCGCTGTTTTTGGGAGACAAAACATGGGAAAACAAACCCCCGGATTATGCCCGGGAAACCCAACAGGTTAAATATATTTACGTAGCCGATGCTTCTGCCCATGGTACCAAAACCATCCCGCTGGAAATAACCCGGTTACTCCAACAAATCCGCCAAGCCCGTCCGCAAGCACGCATCCTGCTGGCACTGGAATTTGGAGTGCGCGAGCGAGTGAACGAGGTCCCCATTCACTTCCCCGGGGAAAAAACGCTTCCCTTTACCATAACCCCGGATTACGCCCCGTTACTGAAAATAACCGATAAACTGAACATAGATGTTTTAGGGTTAGATGATTTTATATTTAGTTCAACCGGCAGTAATTGGCCCATTACGCAACTAACCTACAGCATCAAACTGGGCAATACGCATGTAGAAGGGCTGGACCACCCGCAAACACAGCAAATCCTTGCCCAATACAATCCAACTCTGGCACAGGCAATAACGCAAAATGAAAAAGAGCTCGGGCAAGCAGAGAAAGATTACCACGCCTGCTTAAACAAATTGAAACAATTAGACGAAAAACCCGTTTATACGGCCAACGGGCAACCGCTTCCTCCGGCACAAGTAGCCCAAGCAAAAGAACAATTCAAGCGCGAACTAACCGCCCACACCCAACAACACCAAACGCTGGTGGGCACGAAACACTTCTTACAACAACAAAAGCTTCGTTATTTGAATGATTTTTTATCCCGCACGCCCTGGGGAATGGAACAACGCAACGCCCAATGGGAACAATACATTAAGGCCGTAAGCCCTTTCTATGATATAATTATCACCTATGCGGGCTCCGGTCATTTGAGTATGCCTATATCCGGGGCTGTTTTGTTGCCAGAACGCCTCCGGGAACCTTACGTATTATTTGATTTCTATACCGTAGAAGAGCAAAAAGAAGAAGATGAGCAAGCTTATGCCCAATATGCAGAAATCCAAGCGCAAGCCAATACATCCAGCAACTGGTGGGAAAACCTGGAAATGGACGAAACCTTAGAATATTGTACGCAATACATACGTGAACCCTTTAAATACCACGAGGATTTGTCCAAACCGTTTTATACCAAAGACAAATTTCACTCCTTAACGCAAGCAGCCGGGCAGGACCCCCAACGCCAAAAAGTGCTGCAACCCTACCACGGATTAGCAGACTCTTTTATTCCCCATACGTATTTTTCCGTTTTCTTACCTGATTACAGCAAAAGGTGCCGTCGGCCGAAATAACAGCCCCCCGCTTATTCCGGTTCGTATATAATAAAAAACCAACAAGGAAAAATTTTTACGCAACGAGAAAATATATCAAATAGGTATTGTATAGTTAAAAAAGGAAAAAGGCCTTATAGACGTCAGGGTAGCCCCTGACCTATATGCCCCGCGGCGCGTAGCTTGTCCGTAGGATGAATGTGTGGCGTTACCGCCCGAATAATTTACCGATATCTTTCATTTTCAGCTGGGCTACACACGGGCGGCCGTGGGGGCAGTGCATTCCGTCTTGGCACTTTTTCATATTTTCCAGCAGTGCTTCGGCCTCGGCGGCGGAAATTTGGTCATGCGCTTTGATGGCTTTTTTGCAAGCAAGCATGGCTATCATGTTGCGTTTTAATTTCTCGGTAGATTTGGCAGGGTCCCCCACCAGTTGCGCCAATGATACGATAAATTCTTTCAAATCGTCCTCTTGGAAACGAATCATATGCGGGCGCGTATGTACAAGCACCGTCCGCGCGGAAAACGGTTCCAGTTCAAATCCGGCGGTTTTGAGCCAGTCTTTCCACGACAACAAAGTTTGTACATTAGATGGCGGTAAATCCACGTGCAACGGGAATAACAACTTTTGCACGCTCACGCTGCGTTTTTCAAAAGCATCCAAATAATGTTCAAAAAGTACACGCTCCTGGGCGGCGTGCTGGTCAATAAGCACAAGCCCCGCCGGATTTTCAAACAGTAAATAACTCTTTTGTAACTGCCCCAAATAATGATACGGGCCCTCAAACCAAGCAGGCACGGATTGGTCCGGCCGTTTGGCCTGTGCGGCCGGGGCCGGATACACCGTCTGTTCCGGGCCGGACGGAGCCTTTTGGGGGGCAGGAGTTTCCGGGAGCGGTTGGGCTATGTAACTGTCTTCCCCTTTCGGCTCGCGCAGTGTAAAAGTCTGTTTTTCTTCCCACGGATGATGCCTGGTTACAGTTTCCTTAGCCGGAGATTTAACAGGCAGCAGCGACTCCGCCGCAGGTTGCGCTTGCGGCGGCAACGAGATAGGAAGCACTTCGTTAGCTTCTATCGGGCGTGCTTGGCTAACCAGCATTTGCGACGCGGCCTGCATGATAAAATTAAACACGTGATTTTCGTTTATAAAACGGATATCGCGTTTTTGCGGATGGATGTTAACATCAAATTCACTCGGTTTAAGGGTTAAATAAACGATAAAGGCCGGGTGGCGGTCTTTGGAGCGGACGTGTTGGTATGCTTTATAAATAGCCTGCTGGACGGTTTTGGAATCTATCGGCCGGCCGTTTACAAACACATATTGCATATCCCGCACGGTTACTAATTTATCAGGCGGGGTTATAAATAAGCGCAAGCCCATTTCATCAAACGACTGGCCGCGCAGGCTGGCGGCTACTTCGTCGCCTAAAATAGCTTGGGCACGTTGAATGACAGCCTCATCAAACGCTTCTTGCCGGGCCGGCAAATTATAGATTTCGCGTCCGTTTACGTGTACCTGGAACCCAACGGACAAATTGGCCAGCGCGCTTTCTTCCGCTACTTTAAGTAAACACGCCCGTTCATACGCATCACTTTTTAAAAATTTAAGCCGCGCAGGCGTATTATAAAATAAATCGCGGATTTCCACCGTGGTCCCTTTGACAGCCGGAGCCGGGCTTTTGGCCGTTACTTTGCCGGCCTGAATTTCCAACCGGTTCCCGCCGCCTTCCCCGGTACAGCTGGTTAGCGTCATACGCGAAACCGCCGCCACGGAATACAGCGCCTCGCCGCGAAAACCGAAAGTTTGCAATTGCTCCAAATCGTCAAAAGAGGTAATTTTACTGGTTGCATGGCGCAGCACACAGTTGGCCAAATCTTCTTCACTCATCCCGCAACCGTTATCGTGGATACGGATTAACTCTTTCCCGGCGCCTTCAATATCCACCCGCAACGAAGTAGCCCCGGCATCCACGGCATTTTCCAATAATTCTTTCAACACGCCGGACGGCCGTTCAATGACTTCTCCGGCCGCAATTTTCCCGGCTGTCTTTTCATCCAGTACGTGTATTTTATTCATTGATACGCTTCTTCCATTCCCCGATAAGTTCCAGGGCTGCCAGCGGGGTCAGTTTATCCGGGTCGGTCATTTTAATTTCTTCTACAATGGGCGACGAAAACAAATCTTTTACTATATCCCGCTCCTTAGCGGAAATTTTAGCCCCTTTTTTGGCTTCCAAATCGTTGAGTACTTTCTTGGCGCGCACCGTACACGCCGCAGGCAGCCCGGCAATTTCCGCCACATGTATCCCGTACGAACGGTCTGCCGCTCCGGGTAAAATTTGGTACAGAAACGCCAACTTGCTTGCCCCGGAAACATCTTTATATTCTTTGGCATCTACGTGATAATTACGCACGCGGCTGTATTTACTTTCCAAATCAGTCAGTTCAAAATAATGCGTAGCAAATAATACCTTGGCCCCGCCGCGCGGTTTATATAAATACTCCACAATCGCCCACGCGATGGAAATCCCGTCAAAAGTAGAGGTCCCGCGCCCGACTTCGTCTAACAAAATCAAACTGCGCGGCGTCATCGCTGCTAAAATATGCGCCGTTTCATTCATTTCTACCATAAACGTAGAATTGCCGCGGCTCAGTGCATCGTGCGCGCCGATACGCGTCATAATCCTATCAATCAATCCGAAATGCGCTTGCTGGGCCGGCACGAAACTGCCCATTTGGGCCATAATCACCAAAATAGCGGTTTGTTTTAAATAAACGCTTTTACCCCCCATATTGGGGCCTGTAATGAGCATAATTTGGGTTTGCTCGGTGCCTAAATCAAGTGAATTGGGCACAAAACTACCCGCCGCCAGGGTGGCTTCCACCAACGGATGGCGCCCGGCAGTATAATGGATTTCCGTCCCGTTATCCACCACGGGCCGGACGTAATTATTTTGCAGCGCACACAGTGCCAGCGACCTATATACATCCAATTCGGAAATAATTTGCCCGAATGCTTTTACATGATGAATTTGCCCCGCCAAGGTTTTGCGGATTTCATCAAATAAACTGCTTTCCAAGCGTAAAATGCGTTGTTCGGCATTTAAAATTTTATCTTCCAATTCTTTTAATTCTTCGGTAATAAAACGCTCGGCGTTGACAAGCGTTTGCTTGCGCACAAACGTATAAGGCACTTTGGCAATATGCGATTTGGAAACTTCAAAATAATACCCGAAAACGGAATTGAAACCCACTTTCATATTGGGAATACCCGTTTTTTCCCGCGCGTGGGCACACAGTTCTTCCATCCGTGCATTGCTGTTTTGTTTGAGCGAGCGGAGTTCATCCAGCTCCGCATGGTACCCTGCCCGAATGACATGCCCGTCCGAAAGGCGGATGGGCGGATTTTCGTCAATAGCTTCATACAATAGACGGGCCATCTCTTTAAGCGGTTGCACGTGAGCCGTGAACTGTTCGCGCAAATGCGGGGCGGTGTCGCCATGATGTTGGAACCACTGCTCCAACGCGTTTACATGTAAAAGCGACTGGCGCAACCCCGATAAATCCCGCGGGGATGCCGTGCCGGTAGCCGTACGGGTCATAATCCGTTCCACATCGGAAATGTTTTCCAAAAGGGCGCTTAAATCCGCCAGGGCGCTTTGGTGTTTAGTAAAGTTTTCTACGCAATTTTGGCGCTGGGTAATCTCCCCCACGTCCATAAGCGGATGCAAAATCCACTCTTTGAGTTTGCGGCTCCCAATAGCGGTGCGCGTTTTATCAAGTAATGCCCACAAACTTCCGCGGCGGCTGCCTTCCTGGCTTTTAACCAGTTCCAGCGAAGCAACAGCGTTTTCATCAATTTGCAAACAATCTTTCAGCTCCCGGTAAGCAGGAATTAAAACGGTATTAAAACTTGGCTCGGTTACATTCAGATATTTAACAATTTGCAACGCACACGCCAAGGCTTGGCGTTTATCCCCCCAGGCACTTACGGCCGGCCAGGCGGACGGAAGCGTATAATCACCGTCAAACGGTTCCTGTTCGGTAATGGTTAATGTTCCGGGAAGCACTACTTTTTGCCGCAAAACTTCCAACGATTTTTTATCCCCCACAATTTCAGCCGGGTTAATGGCTGCCAGTGCAGCGGCTAAATTGGTAAGCGAATCATCCTGGTCATTTTGATTGGCCCAAAATTCCCCGGTAGACACTTCCACACACGCCAACGCCCACCCTTTGGGTGTAATGGTTACGTTTACCAAATAATTGGCCTGATTGGCATCCAGCAAGGTATCTTCCATAACCGTGCCCGGCGTAATAATACGCGTAACGCGCCGTTCAAAAAGTTTCGTATTTTTATCACAAGCGGTGCCGGTCTGCTCGCAAATGCCAATTTTTTTACCGGCCGCCAATAACCGCACAATATAGTTATTGGCAGCATGGTACGGAATCCCGCACATCGGTGTTCCGTTGCGGGCGGTTAAGGTAAGCCCCAATAACGCGCTGACTTCTTTGGCCTGTTCGTCAAACATTTCATAAAAATCCCCCAGCCGGAAAAAAAGAATAATCCCGGGATATTTGGCACGTACTTCGTAGTATTGGGCCATTAAAGGCGTTAAAGAAGTTTTGGACATAGTGATATTGTAGCAGTTTTTATCCCTTCTTGCCCGACGGCATTTCCATATCCGCGGCCAATCATTGCCCCGCGCTGTGACAGCTGTCTGCTTTTTTGTTATAATATTATTACCTAGTTGTTTAAGTAATAAGTAGGACCGAAACGAAAGCTTCGGCGTTTTTATGAATTACCCGGTAGGGTGGCTGAGTGGTCAAAAGCAACGGTCTGTAAAACCGTCGGGCTACGCCCTACATAGGTTCGAATCCTATCCCTACCAAATTTAAACCCTGCCTAAGCAGGGTTTATTTTTTGAAAAGTAAATAAAAACCCCGGGGTAACCCGGGGTTTATTTATTTTAGAAAGAATAGCCAAACTTAATGTGTCCGCTTCCGCCGCGGCGTTTGCCGATATAACCGGTTCCGCCCACTCCCAACGTAATGGCATCTTTGGTATAGGTAAGGCCGACTTCACCCACACCCGTTCCGCCGCTGATGTTCGGTGCGTCAATATCCATACCGTAGGTAGTGGCTTTCATTTTGCCGTGCATTTCATAATCAAAAGAAGCACCTACGTAACCGCTCCAGCGGGCGTTCCATTCTTGGTTTATTTTACCGCCGATACGTACGCGGCTGGAGTTGGTATGCCCAAAACTAATACCGTCTCCGCTCGATAAGATGACCGATTTACCGTCTTCATGTGTCCAATAATATTTACCGAACAAATCAAACGTGGAGTTTTTGGACCATTGCCAAATGTGACCCAGTCCCATATGCGCACCGTAGTACATGGCCTTATAATCATAGTCGGCTTTTACGGAGTCACTATATACATATCCTTCAAAATCACTGCTGGCCTGTCCGGCGCGGGCAGAAATTTCAAAATAATTATCATGATAGGTCATTCGTTTTCCCAGTACACCTAAACCGATATATTGGTCATTACCGCTGCCTTTCACGTCTCCGCTAAAGAAAGTATTATAAGAATCGTAACTGCCGTTACCATATTCCACAAAAGAACCGAGCAGCCAATCTGCGTTAAACCAACCCTCTATAATATGAGACAAACCTACCGCCGCATTAAATCCCGTTATATCCACGTGAGAACCTGTTTCATAACGTGATTTTCCGCCGCCCACCACAGCAAAGGTGGCTAATCCGCTGGTATGTTCTGCAGTCGTTTGCGCGGCCGACATACCTTCTTGCGCCGCAAAATCGGCCCCTTGGATCAAGAACGCCGCAGAGGCGGCGCGCCCTTCGGAAAATGCTTTTGCATTCTCCGATAATTGCGTGTTGGTAACCGTAGCCACCAATTGATTGCCGGAAGCCGCCACATCAAATTGATATTTCACCATAAGCCCTTGCATACCTACGCCGGTTAAAGTGCCCGGAGTACCCGTTAACGTACCGGCATCGAGCAAGGTTACCGTGTCATCCAGTTTTAAGGCGGAACTGGAACCGGTAATGCCCACTTTAATGGTACTGTTTGTTACATCGGCATTTCCGGTTACGGACAAAGCCGTTACACCCGCGGCAGTCGTATCGGCCAGATAAAAGTTCAGATTTTTATTAGCCGCACTCAAATCACCCGTCAAGGTATTACCCGTGCCGTAACTGTTAAGGGTATCAAAGGAATAAGCACCGCCGCCGGACGTATTCATGGTCAAATTGGCGCCGTCTACTAAGTTAATAACAGGCACGGTAGCATTTACACCGCTTCCTAAAGTAACGGTAGCGGCATTGCCCATTACATCTAATGAATTGACGTATGCATTGCCGGTTAAATTCATATTGGTAAAAGTATAAAATCCGTTCCCGGTTTTATTTAAGGAGTGACCGTCCCCGATGTCAATCGTGGTAAAGGTGGCCAGTAATTCTTTGTCCTTAGCCGATTGCAAATTAAGTGAAGTATTATTTCCGCTCAAATCTAAGGTACCCGCGGTTAAAGAAGCACCGGCTACACTATTGGAAATAACGGTAATATTGGAAGAAGATAACTTGCCGGACACCGTCATCGTTACATCATCTCCGCTGTAGTTGCCGCCGCTCATCACTACATCTTGCGCCCAATCGCCGGTAACGGCTAAGCCCGTATGCACCAAATCAATACTTTTTTCGCGTTGATGTAAAACATAGGTATAGGTGGCTGTTCCGTCTACAATATTTTGAGTTTCCCCATCGTTGGCAATCGTGCCGTCAAAGCCAAATTTGGAACTGCCGGATTTCAGCAGCGTCACGGAATTACCCAAATTTAAATTGGTAGGACGTCCGGCCGCGGTCCAAGAAATGGTGGCACCGGAAATATCCCAATTTCCGTTCACTGCAGCATTATCCGTAAAGTTTTGATATAGAATATTGTTATGACCGTTTCCGTTTTTAGATGTTAAGTATACATCTGCATTGTTGGCAGCGGTCAAATCAAAGGTGTATTTATCAAAACCGTCCACGCCATACACAGACAGGCCTTTGGAACCTAAAATTAATTCATTACCCGTAACGGCATTGGTGCCGTTGGTAAAACCGCCATACAATATATTGTCTCCGTTAAAAGTGACATCTCCAGAAATAGATACCGTATTATTGGCAATATCTCCGGTAACGGTAGCCCCACTCCAATCATTGGCAGTGGTAACACCGCCCATAATAATAGTATCTGTAAAAGTACCGCCCGTAATTGTCACTTTATTATCATGTACGCTTGAAGTAAGCACGGAATCATCTTTTGCTTTATATCCTTCTAAAGAAATACTGCCACCGGCCAAAATAGCATTATTAAATTCTCCGTCCGTCACGTTAATTTCATTATTTTTTACATCTCCGGTAAGTGTAAGCGTTTGAGAATGATTCTTAGAATCTACCGCCAACACACCTCCCACAACAGGCGTCTGAATAGTTCCGCGGCTGATATTTACTAAGTTATTATCCACATGGCCGGAAATAGTCATGCCGGATCCGTTATCTTTGATGACTCCTAAAATTTCACCGCCGATTACTTCGTTTCTCACAATGCCGTCGTCAATATTGACCGTGTTCATAAATACATCTTGACTCATGACCAGAGCCGAATTGGCATTTGTGGCATTCAAAATAACTTCCGCCCCAAAAATCTGCGTACCTGTCTCATTTGTATCAATGGCGGCATTTACGGTGTTGCTGCTGATTGAAATAGTGCCGATGTTGGTATTTTCCACTTCCAGCAAAGCACCAAATAAATTACCTTGCGCACCGGAAATATCCGCATGAATATCTGTATTAAGCACATTGGTGGAAAGCGTAACGGACAAAGCACTTAAATCTGTGTTTTGGTTGGGCCAATTGTTAGACATGTAAAATCTGGCACCGGCTATAGGCCCTGCATCTGTTTGAGCATAACTCCGATTGGCCGGCAGAGACAACACATTGTTTTGCATGGTTAAAGTACCGGTAATGGCGTCTGTAATGCGTGGATCGTAAAAGACAGACAATTGGTTGGATATGATATTTGTATATCCGCTACCGGCGGGGGCGGCATAACTATTGTCACTGTAAGAGGCTTTGTCGGTTAAAGCCACGGAGGCGCCCGCGGGCACATTGATTGTTTCTCCTACAAAACCGGCTTGCGCGGTTGCCGCAGCCAATAATGCTACTACTGCTGTAAGAAAATGATTTATATATTTATTTAAACGAAACATAAAGTCCCCTGGTTTAGCAAAAAATCAACTTAGTAAGTCAACCCTAATACACACCCTTTCATTATAGCAAATCGGCTATAGAATGACACTTTTTATAAAAAGGACTTGATAAAATAGGTCCATTTTTTTAGAATAGGCTTACAGAGTATTTCTTAAAGGAGAAAAATATGAAAAAAGGTTTTACGTTAATAGAACTACTGGTGGTGGTGTTAATTATCGGCATATTGTCGGCTATTGCCTTGCCGCAATACACAAAGGCAGTTACAAAGGCCCGCTTTGCCGAAGCCATGACGAATTTGAAAAGTTTGTATGATGCACAGCAAGTATGCGAACTGGAGAAAGGGAAACATAATTGTGAGTTTGACGATTTGGCTATTGAACCACCCGGAGTTTCTTCTCATATTGATAGTTATTGTAATGGATATGCAACAAAGCATTTTGTATACGGGGATATGTGTAATGAATGGCGGGCAGTAACTGCGGGTTATAGAGATGAAGATGTTTGCATATGCTTAAACGATAATGGTTTTAGTGTAGTGCAAAATGACGGTTGTACCAGCAAGGAAGCGTCTTTTGATTACGCTAAATTACTCCAAATACCCGAAGCGGAAGGCGGGACTTGTTACTGTTGTTAATCACTAATCCCAATCGGCTTTTGTACCGCCGTAATATTTGTAGCCAAGGTTATGTTTGATCAGTTCATCTGCCAAATTTTGACCTTGGCTATTTTTCACTTCACATAACAAGCGGAAATATTTATCTCGGGAACAATTAGTAAGAGAAATCGGACCGTTGTCTAAGAAGTTCTTAGTAAAAGCTTTGGCCTTTTGCGCCAGTTGCTTTTCCTTTTCAGTTTTACCTTTAATTTCCGGGCAATCTACCCCAAGCACGCGCACAGGTACTTTTTCACAGTAAACCGCTAACGAACAATTTAGATTAATCTTAAAGGTATCTCCGTCATAAACCGACACCACCGATACATTTTGCAGTGCCTCCTGCGAAGGCATATCTTCAGATAGCGGCTTACCGGTTTGCTGCATAATGGCCGCAATAACCGCCACAATAACCGAGGCCCAAAACTTAATTTGTTTTTGGGAAAGGCGGGTGGAATTTTTGCGTCTAGTACGGGTAGCCATATTAAATCACTTTTGGTACTAACAAATTTAATTTTTTAGGTAGCAACTTAATGCGTAATTCTTTTTGCGTAACACGCGGCTCACCGTCTAAATGATACACAATTTCACCCGGGGCGGAAATGACGGCCTCGGTGGTGTGTTGCGTGCGCGTTACATCAAAAGGGCGGAAAGTTTTGCTGAAAAAAGTAGGTGCCGCCAAGGCCATTTTCCATTTAGGCACGTTCAAAACTTCTACCATATCAAATTTTCCGTCGGTCAAACTGGCTTGCGGCGCAATGCGGAAATTACTGCCGTATTGCGTGCCGTTGGCAAAAACAAGTGTCAGCGGCTCAAGCACTTCTTCCTTTCCGTTGTATTGCACATCCAAAGTTTGCGGCTTATAGGTTAGAGCGGTTTTAAGTCCCAATTTGAAATAAGGCCATTTGCCGCGTGAGCCGTCTTTGCCATACTGCGCAAATTGGCGGGCTATTTCAGCCTCAATACCCACGCCGGCCACATTGAAAAAATATTCTCCGTTGGCCTCTCCTACATCACAGGCCACCGGCTCGGCTCGTTGCAAAGCAAGCAGTGCCGCTTCATAACGTAGCGGCATGCGTAACTCACGCGCTAAACCGTTGCCGGACCCTTTAGGAATAATACCCAAAGTTACGTTTGTGCCCACTAGTGCGCGAGCCACTTCGTTAATCGTACCATCCCCCCCGGCTACAAGAATTTGATCGTAGCCCTCTTGCAGTGCTTGCGTTGCCAGTTCGGTAGCGTGACCGGCCCGTTGGGTAAACGCACCCGCCGCATCCGGAAAATTAACTTTAGCAGCCTGTTCCCACTCTTCCTTAGAACGCCGCTCTTTTCCGCTAATGGGATTGATGATAAAAAAGACCCTCATAGTTTTTTAAGTTCTTCTTTGCTCGGAGTAATACCTTGCTCTTGTAACTTTGCTAGCGTATCGCAAATACGTTCCGTTTTGAGTAGATTACTGCCTACTCCAATGATATGAGAGCCTAAATACACCAAAAACATCATAAATAAGGCAAACATACCGACATTTAAAGATTGCAAAATCATACCGCTGTCTATTTCCATTTTCATATTTTGGGTATTGACGGACATAGATTGCGAGGTAATGATCTGCGCAACCGGTTTTTTGTTTACGAAAGTTTGATACATACCCGTAAACGCAAAACACATCAGCACCAAGCCGATTAACATCAACAAATACGCGATTATTTTATGCATACAGAAATTATAACAAATGTGCGCACCCGCATTACCCCCATAGTGATTTGATATAATATAGGTATCTTTACAATTAGGACCATTATGAAAAGTACAGAAGTCAGAAACGGTTATTTAAACTTTTTTCGTTCCAAAGGACTGCCGGTTATTCCTTCCAGTTCTTTAATTCCGCACAATGACCCGACGCTATTATTTACGTCGGCGGGCATGGTGCAATTTAAGGCTAATTTTATGGGCATTGACAAGACCCTTAAAAATGCTTGTTCTTGCCAAAAATGCGTTCGCACCACAGATATTGACAGTGTAGGTTTTACCGAAAGACACTTAACCTTTTTTGAGATGCTGGGCAACTTTTCATTTGGAGACTATTTTAAAGAAGAAGCCATTTCTTGGGCGTGGGAATATTTAACCCAAGTGCTCAAAATCTCACCGGACAAACTCTATGTCAGTATTTACAAAGGCGGCATTGCCCCGCGTGACAGTGAAGCCTATAACGCTTGGAAAAAATATGTTCCGGCCGAACGTATTTTTGAACTAGGAGAAGCCGATAATTTTTGGACCATGGGGCCCACCGGTCCGTGCGGTCCGTGTACCGAAATTTATTATGATTTCGGGGATAAAGGTTGCAAAAACCCGCACTGCGATATTACTTGCGATTGCGGACGCTTTGTGGAAATTTGGAACGTAGTATTTGAAAGTTACAACCGCCAAGAAGACGGTTCTTTGCAGCCGCTTCCGCACAATAATATCGATACCGGCATGGGGCTGGAACGTTTATGCATGGTCTTGCAAAAAAAGCAAAATATCTTCGAAACGGACCTATTCACCCCGCTGACCGATGAAGCCAAAAAGATTTTGAAAATTCAAGGCAAAACCAAAGAAGAAATTGCCGCTTTGCGCATTATTGCCGATCACGTGCGTAGTTCCTCTTTTCTTATTGCCGAAGGTATTTTGCCGTCTAACGAAGGCCGCGGCTACATTTTGCGCCGCTTGATCCGCCGCGCCGCGCGCTATGGCAAACTGATGGGCAGCACCGAGCCTTTCTTGTACACGCTTGCCCAAAAAGTAAGCCAAATTTTTGACGGGCTATATCCGGAAATCGATAAAAATTTGCAACACATTCAAGACGTACTTAAACAAGAAGAAGAAACCTTCTTAAAAACGCTCCAAACCGGAGAAGAAAAATTAAGTCTGCTTCTTGTCAAAGGCGGCAAAGTTATTTCCGGGGAAGATGCTTTTTACTTGCACGAAACCTTTGGTTTCCCCTTAGAACTCACACGCGAAATTGCCGCTGCCAAAGGAGTTACGGTGGACGAAGAAGGTTACCTGCGCGTCAAGAAAACAGCCGCTGAAAAAAGCCGCAGTTACGCCGATGAATTTTCCAAAGAAAAAGTAAAACACTTGCAACAACTAGAGCAAGATTATCCCGCTACGCAGTTTACGGGTTATGAAACGCTCACCCAAAAAGCCAAAGTGCTTACCCTATTAAACAATGAACTTAGCGAAGTAGAAAAAATAACGGGTGAAGGCTATGCCGTTTTTGATAAGACTTCCTTTTATGCAGAATCGGGCGGTCAATTGGGGGACACCGGTGTCATTTTGCAAGGCTCGCAAGAAGTGGCCCGCGTGCTAGATGTGCAAAAGCCGATCGGCAAATTATTTATTCACAAAATAGACGGTACTTTGCGCGTGGGAGAAGAAGTGACACTGCAAGTCAATGCCGATTTGCGCACCCGCGCCACGGCTAATCACAGTGCTATTCACGTACTTAATGCGGCTTTGCGCCAAGTGTTCGGCACCGGAGTGCATCAGAGCGGATCTTTTGTTTCTCCGGAACGTTTCCGCTTTGACTATACTTTATCCAAAACTCCTACTGAGCAAGAATGGAAACAAGTATGGCAAATCGTGCAGAAAGCCATTGACGCGGCGCTGCCAGTATTTTGCCAAGAACGTCCGTTAAAAGATGCCGCCAAATTAGGTGCGGTTACTTTGCTGGGTGAAACGTATGCCGACCCGGCACGTTTTGTACTGATGGGTGGCAGTTTTGACAAACCGCAAGATAAATACAGTTTGGAATTATGCGGCGGCACTCACGTCACCAATACCTCTCAAGTAATTACCGTTATCCCGCTTAAAGAAGGTTCTTTATCTGCCGGGGTACGCCGTATTGAAGGGGTAGCCGGCAAAGCGGCACTGGATTATTTGAAAAATGTAAACGCGGGCGTAGAAAATATGGCCGCACGTTTAATGGTACCGGTGCCGGAAGTAGGCATCCGCTTAAATCAAATTTTAGATGAACTTAGAGAAGTTAAAAAACGCTATGCGGCCTTCCGCGAAAAAGCCATGGCTGCAGGTGGTGTAGCGCGAATGAGTTTCACCATGAAAAACGGGGCTACTTTGGTCTTGCAGGATGCCGAAGGTGCCCAACCGCGCGAACTACGCAACATTGCCGATACAATCGGGCAAAAGTATGAAAAGGCTCTCGTTGTGGTCAGCACAGACCGCGATGGAAAACGCTCCTTTGTGGTCAAAATGGTCGGGCAACTGCCTAATACCAACGCGCTTGAAGTAGCCAAACATATTGCCGGTAATATTAACGGCCGCGCCGGCGGCAGACCTGATTTTGCCCAAGGAGGCGGGGAAGCCAAAGACGATTGGCAAGCCTTCATGTCTTCCTTAAAAGACAGTATTTAAGTCTTTGATTTTAAAACCCCCGTCAAAAGCGGGGGTTTTTTGTTTATTTCTTTTCTATAAAACTGCGGTATAAAAGAAGCGCAATTAAGGTTTTGGCGTCTCTGATTTTTCCTTTGCGGATTTTTTCATAAACCGTTTTTAAGGGAAATTTTTTAACCGTTACAAATTCATCGGCATCCAAGTGCCGCTTTCCCTTTGTAAAATCCGTGGCCAAATAAATATGTAAAAGTTCGGTAGAAAAGGCACTGCTCGGATAAAAAGCAATCAATTTCTTCCAATGCTTGGCCCGCAAACCGGTTTCTTGCTCCAGTTCGGCCTTGGCACACCCCAGCGGTGTTTGCCCCGGCTCAAATTTGCCGGCCGGCAGTTCCCACGTGGTGCGCCCGATCGGGTAGCGGTATTGCTTAACCAAATAAATATTATTCCCCTCTATAGGCACAATCGCACTGGCTCCGCGGTGCGCCAAGTATACACGGGAAGACGTTTTTCCGTTCGGCAGCCGGACGATATCTTTATTAAAGCCGACCACCCCTTCATAAATTTTTTGACCGGACAGTTTTGTTTCTTTTAATTTACTATAATTAGACATATAACTATCTTATAAAATTAGCCTACACCTATGAAAGAATTTGTACATTTACACAACCATTCGGAATATTCCTTGCTAGATGGTATGCTTCGCATTTCGGAGAACCATAAACCGTCCCGCTTTCTGCGCGGACTGGCCGAAAGCGGCACCAAAGCAATGGCTATTACCGACCACGGAAATCTATTTGGGGTATTAGATTTTGATGCTTGTGCCAAGGCGGTAGGCATTAAACCAATTTTAGGTTGTGAAGCATATATTGTCGAACACAAATATACCGATAAAGTTAAATCTTACACCGGACATATTACTTTACTTGCCAAAGATTATGAAGGCTACCTAAATTTAATGAAACTCAACTCCGAAGCGTGGATAAACGGGTTTTATTATAAGCCGCACATTGATCGCGAACTACTGGCTAAATATTCCAAAGGGCTCATTGCTCTGTCAGGGTGTTTAAAAGGCTTTGTATCTCATTATGCCTTGACCGCTCCCTTTGAAAAAGTGTGTGCGGTTGCCCAAGAATATGCCGATATTATGGGACCGGGCAATTATTATATCGAACTGATGGACCACGGCATTAAAGAAGAACAGGAAGCGTTGCCGATTTTAAAAGAAGTAGCCAAAAAATTGGGACTTAAAACCGTTGCAACTAACGATTGTCACTACGAAAAACAGGAAGATTGGAAAGCGCACGATATTAACCTTTGTATCGGTACCAACACCACCCTTAATGACCCACAGCGCTTTAAAATGACCTCGCACGATTTGTATTTCAAAACCCCCGAAGAAATGTATGCTTTGTTTTCTCATACACCGGAGGCATTAACTACTACTCTAGAAGTTGCCGAAAAGTGCAATGTCGTTTTCCCAAATCACGGTTTTATTCTGCCGAATTTCGATATCCCAAAAGAGTATCCCAATTCACAGGAATATTTTAAAGCCTTGTGCCGCGAAGGGCTCAAAAAGAAAATGCATGGCAATGTGCCGCCCGAATACACCAAACAACTCGAGTATGAATTTGATGTTATTATCAAAATGGGATTTGATTGTTACTTCTTAATTGTAAGTGACTTTATTAACTGGGCGCGCGCACATGATATTCCTATCGGCCCCGGCCGCGGTAGCGGAGCGGGAAGCGTGGTGGCTTACAGTTTAGATATTACCCGCATAGACCCGATTAAGAGCAAACTGCTTTTTGAGCGTTTCTTAAATCCGGGACGTATCAGCATGCCTGATTTGGATATCGATATGTCAGATACCGGGCGGGAGCGCGTTATTGACTACGTGCGCAACAAATACGGAGCCGATAAAGTTTCCCAAATCATTACCTTTGGTACCATGAAAGCCAAACTGGCCGTGCGTGATGTAGGGCGTGTGCTGGGAATGAGCGTAACTGACATAAACCGCGTGGCCAAAATGATTCCCAATGACCCCAAAATTACCTTGGAAGATGCCATTAATAATGTCAAAGAATTAAAAACGGAAATTGCTAACAATGAAGTTTCCAAACAACTCTTTGACATGGCTCTTAAAATTGAGGGACTTAAACGGCATACCGGTATTCATGCCGCGGGCATCTTGATCACCCGTGAGCCGGTAGGAAGTTATATTCCGCTCGCACGTGCCAAAGACGGCTCTATTACAACGCAATTTGAAGGGGAACCTTGCTCTCAACTGGGGCTACTGAAAATGGACTTTTTGGGGCTGCGTACCCTTACAGTTATCGACAATGCCGAAAAATTAATTCGTGCCAGACATAACCCCAAATTTGATATTAATGAAATTCCGTTAGACGATAAAAAAACATATGACTTGCTATGTGCGTGCCAAACATTGGGTATTTTTCAATTGGAAAGCGGCGGCATGCGTGATTTGATTAAAAGAATACAACCCACACAATTTAGTGATATTTCCGCCTTGGTGGCCTTATACCGCCCCGGGCCGATGGAATCCGGCATGATGGATATGTTCGTGCGGCGCAAAAACGGACAAGAAAAAATTACTTACGAAACACCGCTTTTGGAAGGTGTGCTCAAAGATACCTACGGTTGTATGGTTTACCAGGAGCAAATCATGCAGATTTCCAAAACATTGGGCGGTTTCTCCCCCAGTGACGCGGATAATTTGCGCAAAGCCATGGGTAAAAAGAAACTCGAGACCATGGAAAAATTCGGCAAACAATTTATAGAAGGCGCCAAAAAGAACAAAATCCCGGAAAAAACAGCCGCCCACATTTATGAACAAATGAAAGCCTTTGCCGGATACGGTTTTAATAAATCGCACTCCTATGCATATGCGTTGGTTTCCTATCAAACGGCTTATTTAAAAGCCAATTATCCTATTGAATTTATGTGCGCCGCACTTACCAACGAAATTGGGCATAATGCCATCGGCGCAGACGACAAAGAAAATAAAATTGCCACTTATTTGGAAGAAGCCAAAAAGATGGGATTTGAAATTTTGCCGCCGGACATTAACAAAAGCCAACCGGAATTTTCGGTAGAGGAAAAGGACGGCAAAGAATGTATCCGCTACGCGCTTGAAGCGGTCAAAAATGCCGGCACGGAAGGTTGTATTTCTATTGTCAATGCCGCCAGACAAAAACCTTTTACATCACTGGAAGATATTTGCGCGCGCGTTGATATTTTCCAAGCCAACAAAAAGACGCTGGAAAGTTTAATTAAGGCCGGGGCTATGGACTGTTTATTTCCGGACAAAGACCCCAAATTAGCCCGCGCTATCTTGCTGGGGCAACTGGAAGAAACGGTAGATACCGCCCATTTAATTGCCAAGGAAAAACAGGCCTGTACCGCTAATTTATTCGGAGATGATTTTTCCTCCGTAATGAGTGTTAAAAAGAAAGCACCCCCCTCCACCTTGATACCGCCGCTTACGCAACGTGAAATGCTGGCTTATGAAAAAGAAGTAATGGGCATTTATTTTTCCGGACATCCGATTGCACGTTATCAAGCACATTTTGAGGCGCTAAATTGCACACCTATTGCAGATATTTTGGACGGCAAAGCGTCCGGCCGCTTAAACATTATCGGCATTATTACGCGCATAAAAAAACGGCAGAACAAAAAATCAAAGGAAGAATGGGCGCAATTTGTAATTGAAGATTGCACCGGCTCTATTATGATTAACGCATTTGCCAAAACATGGGCCAAAGTCGGACATAAAATTATACCCAACGGTATTTTATTTTTCTCCGGAGATGTGCGTGTAGATGATGAGAGCGCACGCGTAGAAATGAATTTAAAAGAAGTAGAAGACGTAACCAATTTAATTGCCAATGTTGCGCATACTTTTACGATTCACTTAAAGGCAGATTATCCGCAATCGCAACTGCAAAGATTAAAAATGCTCCTTGACACTGCCAAAGGAGCCACCACCGTGTATTTGGAAGTCCCCTCTAAAGAGGACCCCACCAAAATACATCATATCCGCACCAATAAAGAAATTATGATACACCGCGCTTTACTTGAACATTTGGAAAATACACTGGGTGAAAATGCATGGAGTTTTGAATAATTAGTTAGGTATCAAAAAACTCCCGGTTTAGCGCCGGGAGTTTTCTTTTTGTGACCCATCTTTTAAGATTTCTTAAACTGCATTTTGTATAAAGAAGCATACGCGCCGTTTTGCTTAAGCAACTCCTCATGTGTACCTTCTTCGGCAATTTTACCGTCGTTAATCACCACAATCTTATCGGCATTTTGAATGGTAGACAAGCGGTGGGCAATTACAATAACCGTGCGGTTTTTCATCAGGTTATCAAGTGCCTCTTGCACAACGCGCTCAGACTTATTGTCCAAAGCGCTGGTGGCTTCGTCTAAGATTACAATCGGCGCATTTTTCACAAAGGCACGCGCAATGGCTAAGCGTTGCTTTTGACCGCCGGAAAGCAAGATACCCCGCTCTCCGATTTCGGTATCCAATTGATTGGGCAGTTCGCGCACAAAATCATCTAAACACGCACTCTTAAGCGCGCGCCACATGGTTTCTTCATCGGCGTCGGCCTTACCCAGTAAAATATTTTCGCGAATGGTACCGGAAAATAAGAAATTATCCTGAAACACCATGGCAATCAGTTTGCGCAAATCGTCTTGTTTCAAATCGCGGATATCTTTTCCGTCTATTTTAATACTGCCTTTGGTAATGTCATATAGGCGCGGCAGCAGCGCGGAAATAGTCGTTTTACCGCCGCCCGAGTTACCCACCAAAGCCACCGTGTGACCGATAGGAATACTTAAGTTAATATCGTGCAACACTTCGCGTCCCGGCACATATTCAAAATGCACATGGTCAAATACAATATCTTTATGCACTTCGGAAATTGCTTGTGCTTCCGGTTTATTTACGATACTGGGCTGCAAGTCTAAAATCTCAAAAATACGGTCAATGGCTAAGAAAGAATTTTGAATAGCAATATAGTTGTTACCCACCGATTTAAGCGGGGTATACAACATCATCAGCGCCGCGATGAAGGCCACAAAGTTACCGCTGGTAATTTTGCCACTAACGATTAAATAACTACCGCATCCGATCACCAGCGCCACCCCGATAGACATAATAATATGCATTAGCGGGCTGAGCCAGTTGGTCCCTTTTACCATTTTCATAGCCAAAGAAAATGTCATGTTGGTTACTTCGTGAAAGCGTTTAACAAACGTATCTTCCAATGTAAAAGAACGAATGGTTTTATTGCCGGCGAAGGTTTCATTGTAAATGGTAATGATGTAAGAAATATTGCCGACGGTTTTTTGCAAAATTTCTTTCATTTTTTTGCGTACCAAAGCCATCGGGTAAATAAACAGCCCCATGACCGCCACCGCAATAAACGCCAGTTGCCACGAGTTATACAAAAGCACACAAACTAGCGAAATAGAAGAAAATGTTTTGGATAAAAATTGTTTGGTATTATCCACTAGCCCCGTAGAGGCCAGTTCCGCATCGGAGGAGTAACGAAATACAATGGTACCGGAGTTATTTTGGTCAAAATAACTGGTATCCATGGATAATAATTTTTTATACAGATCACGCTTTACGCCGATGGTAATTTTCTGCGCTACCCATGTGTTAAAATAGTTAGACGCATAAATCAAAATACCCTGTACAATAGTAAAACCTACGATTAAAAACGGAATCAGCGCTGAAAAATGCGGTTGTTTATCTACCATTACTTTATCCATAAACGGCTTTAAAAACATGGCTACCGCACCGTCTAAAGCGCCTACCGGAATCGTCAAACAAACACCTAATACGGCCCGAAACCAATACGGTTTGACATAAGGCCACATCCGGTTAAAATTTTTTATCAGTAAATTTTGTTTCAGAGGTTTAAATAATTTTTTCATGTGTGTATTAACTCAACTTTTAAAACTTCTTATGCTCTTCCCATTTCCAAGCCGTAGCAATGATATCTTTGATATGGATATACTTCGGCTCCCACCCCAGTATTTGCTTAGACTTGCCGTTGGCCGCATACAATACTGCCGGATCTCCGGCGCGGCGGGGTGCAATTTCCACCGGGCATTTTTTACCGGTCACTTCTTCGGCCGCGGTAATCATTTCTTTTACCGAGGTTTTTATACCGGTACCCAAATTAATATATCCGCTGTATTCGTCCAATTTTTCCAAAGCCAAGCGGTGCGCCTGTGCCAAATCTTCCACATGAATATAATCACGCAGACAGGTACCGTCCGGCGTTGGATAATCCGTACCAAAAATTTTAATACAGGAGCGCTCACCTTTAATGGCTTTTAAAATTAGCGGAATTAAATGCGATTCCGGATCATGCGATTCTCCAATAGAGCCGTCGGCCGCCGCCCCCGCGGCATTGAAATAACGAAGCGCAATATATTGCAGCCCATATGCTTTAGCATAATCGGAAAAAACTTGCTCAATCATCAGTTTGGTACGGCCGTAGGGATTAATAGGATTTTGCGGATGTTTTTCATCTATCGGGGTATATTGCGGCTCGCCGTAAGTGGCACACGTGCTTGAGAAAACAATTTTTTTCACACCGTGTTTTTTCATAACTGCCAGTAGATTTAAAGTACCGGCTACATTGTTTTGATAGTATTTTTGCGGGTCAAGTACGCTTTCCCCCACTGCGGCAAATGCCGCAAAATGCAAAACCGCATCAAATTTATAAGTAGAGAAAACACGCTCCAAGGAGGCGGGATCATTCAAGTCTGCCAGTTCAAATTTCGCTGGCGGCAAAACCGCTTCTTTATGCCCGCAAACCAAATTGTCCGCTACTACGCAATTATAACCTTTCTCTAATAAATGTTTTACGGTATGCGAACCTATATATCCGGCTCCGCCGACAATTAATAAATTTTTCATTTAAGACTCCTTGAAAATATCGTACGCACGCAACGCACGCGCGTAAACCCGTATGATAAAATTGTAGCATAAAAACATCGGAACCAAAAAAATTTTCTTTTCAAGCAACTTAAAAATTGCTATACTATATGTGTAGTAATTACCCGATTTTCGGGCCCGTAGCTCAGCTGGGAGAGCGCCTGCATGGCATGCAGGAGGTCGCAAGTTCGATCCTTGTCGGGTCCAAATTTAAACCTCGCGAAAGCGGGGTTTTTTATTGGAACAGACACAACAGGCAGGTGCGTTGCCGTGCCGCCGCCACCCCTTGTGCCGCAGCGGAAACGGCTTGTGCTACTTGGGGGGCAGTTTGATTTGACGCAGTATTAGCAACTGCATTTTGTGCTTTTTCTTCCGACATGTAAATAGGCTCCTTAAACTAACTTGTTTTTCATTGTATCATATCTACTTAGGTAAATTGGCAATAAAACCTTCACGACTTACATCATTTATACATCGGGTAGAAATACAACCCCATATATACCGGGTTATCCGTAAAACCTTTTACGCTTTCGCGCATAGCCCATAAACCGGTGGGATGTACGGTATAAATCTGCATGGCATCCTCATAGGCTAAATTTTGCAGTTGCAAATATTTCTGCGCGCGTGTTTTGGGATTGGTATCAGTGACGGCCGCGCGAACCAATTGATCGGCCTTCGGGTTACTATATCCTTGTGCAAGGGCATAGCGTCCGTCACTGTGCATAAACGAGAAGAAGAAATTGTGCGCATCGGCATAATCGGCTACCCAACCGCGCACCCAAATAGGCATTTGCCGCGCAGCGGTTTTTTCTAAGAAAGAAGCCCACATTACTCCGCGCACATCTACTTTAAATTTCGGGTTCAAACTTTCCACATTGCGTTTAAGTATTTCCGCTGCCATTTGACGTGCGGTACTGCCTGTATTGTACGTAATGGTAAGGGCAAATCCTTTCTCCCACAAACTGCCGTTATATGCTTTTTTGAAATGTTCTTCGGCCTTTTTCAAATCAAAATCATAATGTTTGCCTTTGGCGGTATCCGGCACAAGTCCCGCCGGAGCCGGGCCATAAGCACGTTCGCCGCGGCCCTCCATGGCTTGATTTAAATAAGCATCATAATCAAAGGCATATTCAAACCCTTTACGCACATCTATATCGGCAAAAAAGTCAGAGGGAATGCCGTTTCCGTCCAAAGCGCCGGAGCCGACATCCGGGTTGCCTTGCGTGTTGATATGCCGCGTAAAGAAAATTACCGGATCGGTGCGCAGACGCGGCAAATTGTCATACACTGCCACGCCGGGTTTGTTTTTCAGTTGGGCCGCCAGTTGCGCCGGCACTTCGGCAATATCTGCTTCCCCGCCTTCAAGCAAAAGGCGCATGGTGCTTGGTTCGGTGACTGTCATCATGTGAATATTTTTAATTTGCGGTGCACCGTCAAAATAATCTTCATGCGCCGCCAGTTGCAAACGCCGTCCCGAAATATCCCACCGCACCAGTTTAAACGGACCGCTGCCGTTTATATGGTCAAACAAGTAAGAGGATTGTTTATCAAAATTATTAAATTCTCTCCAAGTGGCTTCCGTACCGTCCCAACCGCCGTTGGCAACTACCCAATTTTTAGGCGTAATGTATCCCCACCGCGCCACAATGCCCAAGAAAGGAGCAAACGGTTGCTTTAAGGTAATGACCACATTTTGCCCGTCAACGCGAATGGCTTTTTCCGCTTCCTTAAAATCAAGGGTAATATTTCCTTTTTCATCACGGGTGGAGGTAATGCCCAAAATCGGCTCTAAAAGTAAAGAAGACGGCCCGCCGGATATATCCGACAACATAAACCGCAGCAAAGAATAACGCACATCTTCCGGCGTTAGTTCCGTGCCGTCATGAAATAAAATACCTTGACGAATCGGGAACGTGTAGGTTTTGCCGTCTTTTGAAATCAAACCGTTTTCCGAGGTGGGTACTTTTTCCGATACGGAAGGTAAAAACTCGGTCATGGAACTGCCGTCAAATTTAAGTAAGGTGTCATAGACATTAATCATCATGCCTTGCGTCACACCGTCGTAGGAAAACACCGGATCTAAAGATTGCATTTCCCCCATATGTGCCACAACCAGCGTGTCGTTTTTTTGCTCTTTTTGGCAACCTGACATAATTAAAAAACTACCCAATAAAAGTACTATAATTTTCTTCATTTTTTCCTCACTAAATAAGCCGCCCCGTTTTTATTTTCCAGCCACACGCGGGCAAATTCTTGTGCATTATAAAATCGCAGCACATCCCCTTTATGCATAGCGGCGGGATCGGCCACGCGTATCCATTCTTTCTCCCAACCGCAAACTACTACCAAATGTCCGGTGGTTTGTTCGATAGCGGCATCTGTCAATTCCCCCGCACCGTATCCGATGGTAGCCAGTACCAAACTATCCGGCGTAATATATTTTTCCAATTGAGAAAGTCGTTTGAAACGGGTTACGCAAGCCTCCAGCCCGCGCTCACAGGCATATGCCGTATTAAAACTCCAATTGCCGTAAATTTCCGCATGGCTGTCATATACCGCTTGGGCAACGTCTAGCGGCTTTGATTTCACTCCCAACGCATTAAGCGCCATGGTAAGTGAAGTTGGGCTGCACAAACGTCGTTGCATAGCCGGCGGCACATCCAATTTCATTTGCGAAATCGGTTTGACTTTGATAAAACGCTTTCCGTTAGGCAGTACATTAAGTATCGGATCTGTTTTTTGCTCAAACGGAAAAACACACACATACACACTTGGAATATCAGCTTGCCCGGTAATAGTTAAACGAAAACGATACTGTTGCGCCGCGCGCGCCGATTGCAACATATCCACATACACAGAACCGAATTCATCCGTTTGTTCGGCAAAACTACACTTTTTACCCGCCGTATAAAAGCCCAGTTTGAAAAACCGGCTCCAAACGCCCCCTTGGCAAATCTGCATTTCGGTCAACAAAGATTCTCCCGCCCGCGGATGATAATCTACGGACAAAACCAGTGATTGAAACGCACACGGCGTCTCAAAAATGGGAGACTGTACAATATGCCGCTCACCGTCTCCGGATATTTCATAATCGCGGTCCGGACGATGATGATACGTCAAACTGGGTAAAATATCGGCAATTGTATTCATAGGGAAAATCGGGGCACCGAGACTTGAACTCGGAACCTTCCGCTCCCAAAGCGGACGCCCTACCATTGGGCCATGCCCCGTGGGTATATTGTAGCAATTTTACCGATACTGCAGAAGTGGAAATCAATTTTGTATAATAAGGGTAGTATCGCGCCTATAGCTCAATTGGTTAGAGCAACCGACTCATAATCGGTGGGTTTCAGGTTCAAGTCCTGATGGGCGCAGTATAATTCCGGGATGGTGTAATGGTAACACGGATGCCTCTGGAGCATTAATTCAAGGTTCGAGTCCTTGTCCCGGAATTTTTTTCTGCCTAAAATGATTTCTTTCGTTGTTCTTGGCTCCTTCGGGTACCTCGGGCTCCGCCCTTTTACAGTACACACTCAGTCGCCAACACCTAGAAAGAAATTTATTTTAGTTTGAAAAATCTGCTACCTACAATAAAATGGTAGTTTTTGAGGAATTTATGGAAAATAATAAACCCGCCGAAAAACATAATAATGCGCTAGATGAAATTATTGCGCAACGCTACAGTGAAGTAAACGAGTTACGCGCTGCCGGAGTAAACCCGTACCCTAATCACGTAGAAAAAACGCACACATGCGCAGAAACCAAGGAACTGGCCGACAATACCGAAGTGGCCACCGCCGGACGTATGGTGCAACTGCGCAAAATGGGCAAAGCCGCCTTTGCGCATATCCGTGATTTTTCGGGCAAAGTGCAACTCTATATTGCCAAAGACAACTTGGGGGAAGAGCCGTACGCTTTTTTCAAAAAACATTTAGCGGTGGGGGACTTTGTAGCCGTGCAAGGTCATATGTTTGTGACGCAAACCGGTGAAAAAACCATTAAAGTTCACAAATTAGATTTAATTTCCAAAGCCATTCGGCCCATGCCGGAAAAATTCCACGGTTTGCAAGATACCGAAGTGCGCTTTCGCAAACGCCATTTGGATTTGATTGCCAACGAAGAAGTCAAAGATATTTTTGTTAAACGCGCCAAAATTATTTCTTCTATCCGCAAAACGTTAGACGAAAAAGGATATTTGGAAGTAGAAACCCCTATTTTGACGCCGGATTCCGGCGGTGCGGTGGCACGTCCGTTCCAAACCTATCACAATGCGCTTAAAATGCCGCTTCGTTTGCGTATTGCACTGGAACTGTATCACAAACGTTTAATCGTGGGCGGCTTTGACCGTATTTATGAAATCGGGCATATGTTTCGCAATGAAGGCATTGACACCACCCACAACCCCGAATTTACCATGATGGAACTTTATCAGGCCTACGGGGACGTGAACACCATGGCTGATTTGTTTGAAGAAATTTTGGGCAATGCTGCCAAAGCCATCGGCGTAGAAAAAGTGATGTTCCACGGACAAGAAATTAATTTAGTCCCGCCGTTTAAGCGCTTATATATTCCTGAGGCATGGAAAGAAAAATTCGGTCGTGATATCCATGAAGTATTAGACGGCCGCCAATTCAAACGCGAACCGCTGGCCGCGCTAGCCAAAGAGCAAGGTATTTCCTTCTCGGCCGATGACCCGGACAGCAAACTGTTTGATGAACTCTTTGAAACCAAACTGTTAACCGGTTATAACTGCCCGGTGATTGCGCTTGATTATCCGACTGCGGTCAGTCCGTTTAGTAAAACTAAACCCGGTGACCCGGAACTGGTAGAACGCTTTGAAGCGTTTGTGTGCGGCAGTGAGCTTGGCAATGCTTACACAGAACTTAATGACCCCGCTGACCAATTACAACGTTTAAAAGACCAAGCGGTTGCCAAAGCCAAAGCCAAAGGAGAAGATGCTGAAAATGCCGATATTTTAGACGGTGATTATATTGAAGCATTAGAAAGCGGCATGCCGCCGACCGGCGGTATGGGCATCGGCATAGACCGTACCATTATGCTGCTGACCGGACAAGATTCCATCCGCGAAATTATTTTCTTCCCCACATTAAAAGCATTGGAAGAAAAATAAAAAGAAGTTTTATCACAAAAAAGAGCGGTCATTTTGACCGCTCTTTTTATTTAGAAAGAAATTTTATAATACTTGTTATCTCCCGAAGTATCCCATACTACTCTAACGTGAATCCTTTTTTCATACTTTCCTCCTATTTATTTAATTTGTCATCCCGGACATGGATCCGGGATCCAGTTTGTTATTAAGGTTTTTCCTTATAAACAACGCTGGATTGCGGGTCCACACCCGCAATGACGCATAAAGAGAGCAATCTCTTATAGTTACCATTCTTAAAAAAAAAAAAACTGAATTTGTCAAGTCTTTTTTAAAAAATTTTATAAATTACGAGATTTTTGAAACACGTCCGTCTGATTTGCTACACTAACAGTAATGACCGTAATGACCTTAATCACTTTATTGATCATTCTGCTAATGCTAGCATGCAATGCATTGTTAGCCGCCTACGAAATGGCTCTTGCTTCTATTTCGCGCACCAAACTTTCCATTTTGGCCCAAGAAAAAAAGAAGGGATCCGAAAGTGCCCTCTATATGAAAGACCATATAGAAGGCAGTTTGGCAACCATTCAGATCGGCATTACATTAGTAGGTTCGGTGGCCGCGGCCATCGGCGGGTCTGATGCGGATAAGTGGTTCACCCCTTTATTACAAAACACTTTACATTTACATCCGCATCTTGCCCATATATTGGCCATGGTTTTGGTAGTTATTCCGTTGAGTTTTTTTACCATTGTATTTGCCGAACTGACCCCCAAGAGTTTTGCTCTTAAAAATAAAGAATGGGTCGTATTATCCATATCCCCTTATATGCGGGTTATCTATAAATTTCTTTTTCCGATTGTGCGTGTCATGGAAGATATTGTCGGTTTTTGTACCCGCAAAACATTGCGTAAAAATACAGACCCGAAAGAGGCACAAAAAGCCGCCATGGCCGATTTGCGCGCCTCCGTGGCCATTGCCTCTAACTCGCGCTTGTTCGGCAAAGCGGAAGAAAAAATCGTGCTTTCCAGTGCTATGTTTTGCGTGCGGCAAATTAAAGAAATTCAAGTGCCGCTTGATCAAGTGTATATGCTTTATGCCAATGATACGATTGCCGAAACCTTTATCAAAGCACATTTGGATATGCACACACGCTTTCCCGTGTATGAAAATCCCGAGGATAAACAAAGTATTATCGGATATTTAAATTTCAAAGATATTTTTAATGCCACCAAAACCGCTGCACAAGGCAAATCTCCCACCACACGCTCTATTCTGCGTCCGATTTTGCGCCTCGATGAAGACACCATTATTTCTTCGGCGCTTGAGCAACTGATGAAAGCCAAGCAACATATTTGTTTGGTAACCGATGATGATAAAATTACCGGTATTTTGACCTTAGAGGATATTTTTGAAGAAATGGTGGGTGAAATTGAAGACGAGTATGACTTTTTCCCCGCCTACATCCGTCCGTTCGGAGACGGCCTTGTGGTCAGCGCAACCGCCAAAATGGCAGATGTGTTTAAGCAACTGGAATTGCCACTTCCGGAAAATTTACCCGATACACAAACGGCGCAACAATGGGCCGAAGCGCAAGCCGGTCATCCACTCGCCGCCTCTGAAGCGGTCAATGCAAACGGACTGCGTTTAGCCGCGCGCAAATTCCGCCGGCAAAAATTAATGGAAATGCTGGTTACGAAGATTTAATTAAATCAAACAACAAAAAGCCACAACTTTCGTTGTGGCTTTTTACATTACACTAAATCAGAATGACCAATGCGGCGTAAATGTATCACCCGGCAAATTGGCAATTAAATGCGGAGCGCTACCGTCTGCATCCATGACATATAATTTGCGCCGGCCGCCGTCTCGCGTGCTGGTAAAAGCAATAAACCGTCCGTCCGGAGACCAAGTGGGGTCTTCGTTAGATCCCGCATCGGTGGTCAAACGGCGTAGTTGCGTACCCGTTAAATCTACCAGGAAAATATCAAACGGATGATACGGGCTTTCGCGTCCGGCAAATACAATCCATTCCCCGGTGGGAGACCATTGCGGGCTATCTGACCAGTTAAAGGTTTTGGTGAGCGGACGCGTATGTCCGGTCTCTAAATCCATCACGTAAATTTGCGGATTTCCGGCGCGGTTAGATACAAATGTAATATATTTTCCGTCCGGAGAATAAGACGGAGAACCGTCCACCGATTGTTTGTTGGTAATTTGTTTGCGCTCTCCGGTTTCCAAATTGTAAATATATACACTGGGGTTGGGACCTGTGGAACTGGTAAAGACTAAAGCATGCCCGTCCGGAGACACCCCGCCGATCAAAGCCAACCCTTTGCGCATGACAATTGGTGCGATTTTGCCGGCCTTTAAATCAATGGCAAAAATATCCGGGTTTTTATATCTGTATGTGGTGTAATAAATACGTCCGTCTTTACTCCACCGCGGCAAGAGGGCAATGCTTTTATCGTTCGTTAATTTCTTTAAATTTTCCCCGTCATAATCTACCATGTAAATTTCTTTATGTTTGGTAGAGTTATTGGAAAATGCAATCTTGGTATCGGCAATACCGCGGTGCCCGGTCAGGGTTTGAATAATACGGTCCGCCGCAATGTGTGCCAAGCGGCGCAGACTTGATTCGTTTCCGCGGAAAGATTTGGGATATACCGGCGCTTGAGTAACAACGTCATACACATATAAATTAATCGTATAATACGGCTCTGCATACGAGACGCTGCCGCCGATTAAATATTGAGCATGGTGTTTGCGCCAACTTTTTAAGGTATTGGAAAGTTCCTCCGGGCGGAAATCCGGCCCGTCCGTAGCAACATCAAAATAACGAGAAGCCAAAATATCGGCGCGTAAAGTTTGGTGAATAGTTTTGGCCGCTTGCTCAGAGGCTTCATCTTTGGCAATAAATTGCGGCATGGCAATAATGGGTAATTTCTTACCGCCGGAAGACGTAATACCGATATACACATCGGTTTTAGGTGCAGCAAAAAGCAAACTGCCGCCAAGCAGCAAGCAGCATAAAATAAAATATTTCTTAAGCATGATTATTTAAGTTTAGCCAATTCTTCTTTGGCCAGCCGGGCTTCGGGAGAACGAGCGAAGTCTAACACGACGGAATTAAGATAGCGTTTGGCTTCTTCCGTCTTGCCTAAAGGAATAATACTGCGCGCATATTTAAGACGCGCCGTAGCAGTTAATTTACTTTTCGGAAATTTTTGAAGTACCGTTGCATACGCAATGGCCGCCTGTTTGCTTTGGCCTTGCGCTGCATAAGCATCCCCTAAAGAAATATAAGCCTGTTGTATATTTTCCCCTTCCGGATATTTTTCAATATACAGTTTAAAACCGGCCTCTGCCATATCATAGGCTTGTTTATTTAAATGGCTGGTTGCTTCATTAAAAATTTCGGAAGGAAGTAAGGCTTGCTTTTGTTCGGTTTCTTCTTCGGGAGTTTGATTGCCTTTCACAAAGGCATTGATATCATCTAACTTGGAAGATAAATCTACAATTTGCGCATCTAATTGGGATAGATTTTCATTGGATACGCCTAAATTTTGATTTAATTCATCCATTTTGCTGGCCAGTTCCGCTTGGTTATTTTGCATAATTGCAAGCGTTTCGTTGAGTTCTTTGAGTTGGAGTTTCAAAGCACCCATGTCTCTTTCACTGGCAATACAACCGGACAACAAAAGGCCCAAACCGCCTAAACATAAGAGATATAATTTCTTGTTCATGGGTTTGGGCCTCTTTTCAAATAATTAGTTGGCTGACGCAGTTAAGATCGTATCAGCGCGGCGGTTCTTGGCCCAGCATGCTTGAGTAGATTCATAGCAAACCGGTTTTTCTTTACCATAAGAAACGGTGCTGATTTTTTCAGCCGGAATACCTAAGCGAACATAATAGGCCTTTACTTCGTTGGCTCTTTTTTCACCTAAGGCAATATTATAAGCAATGGTTCCTCTGTCATCGCAGTTACCTTCTACTACTACGGTGTAGTTGGAACCGACGGCTTTAATGGCTTTGGCATTGGCTTCCACTACTTTGCGCGCTTCGGCGGTTAAAGCAGATTTATCCAACGCAAAATGTACCACACCTAAACCCACTTGGGCAGAAATATCTTCGGTAATGGTGGTTTCTTCTTCTAACACCATTTCCGCGGCGGTTACATTATTGTTACCATTGGCCAACAGATCGGCATTGGCATCGTCCTTGACGTTCTTTTTGCAGGCGGTTAAACCGGCAGCCAAGGCGAGAACTAAGGTCACTTTTAACAAGTTTTTCATGTAGTATTTCTCCGTAATACAACTAATTTTTTCTACCTATACATCATAGCAGACTTTTTACCACTGGGTCAACCCATTTTAAGGTTAGAAAATTTATTAATGTAGCCCCAGTTTACAAGCGTGATCTTTTTCAAATTTTTCCACGGCTTGTTTTTCTAGGGTTTTATATTCACCCGTGCGGCGGATCAGTTCGTCAAAATCAATGGTACGCGCCGGGAACATCGGCCCTTCCACACAGGCAAAACGCACTTTGCCTTCCACCGTTACGCGGCAACATCCGCACATCCCGGTACCGTCTAACATAATGGGGTTCAAACTGGCATACGGCTCTACACCCAGTTCCACCATAAGTTTAGACGTAAATTTCATCATGGGAATCGGCCCAATCACAAAGCCGGCCTGAATTTTCTCTCCGCTTTGTACGCATGCACGCAAAGCATCGGTCACCATACCTTTTTGACCGTAAGAGCCGTCGTCGGTACAACAAATGGTCTGATCGGAAACCGCACGCATTTCGTTTTCCAAAATCAATAAATTTTTGGTGCGCGCGCCTAAGATAGAAATTACTTTATTGCCCGCGGCTTTAAGTGCTTTGGCAATTGGATAAACTTCGGCAATACCTACCCCGCCGCCGATTACCGCCACCGTACCGTAATTTTTCATTTCTACCGCAGTGCCGAGCGGACCTAAAATGTTTAAGAAACTGTCGCCCTGTTTTAGCGAATTAAACATAAAAGTAGATTTGCCGATAGATTGGATAATAACGGTAATCGTACCCTTTTTTTCGTCCCAATCTACCAGCGTAACCGGCACGCGCTCTCCGCCTTCGCGCCCGCGCAAAATAACAAACTGTCCGGCCTTGGCCGCGTGCGCTATTAAGGGTTTGTAAATCACAAATTTCATTACAACGTCATTTAATTGTTCTTTGACTAAAATTTCATTTTCTTGCATACTATTTCCCCTCTAAATAGGCATTTATTTTTTGTGCGGCTTCAATACCGTCTTTCATAGCCAGCAGCACCGTTGCCCCGCCGCGGATAATATCTCCTCCCGCAAATACACCGGGCAAGGAGGTTTCCCCTTTGTCGTTTAGTTCAATGACACCGCGCTCGGTTACTTTCAAATCCGGTGTGGTTTTGGAAATGGTCGGATTGGGGCGCTGTCCGATAGCCACAATAATGGTATCAGCCGGCATGACAAATTCCGAACCCGGTATTTCCACCGGCCGGCGGCGGCCTTTGGCGTCCGGCTCACCTAGTTCATTGCGCGTGCAACGAAGTCCCGTTACGCGGTTGTTTTCATCTTTGACTACTTCTTTGGGAGTCACTAAAAATTCAAATTGCACGCTTTCTTCTTGTGCGTGTTCCACCTCGGCGGCCCGGGCGGGCATTTCTTCGCGGCTTCTGCGGTAGGCAATCGTAACGCTCTGCGGTTGCAGACGCATCGCGCAACGTGCCGCGTCCATAGCACTGTTTCCGCCGCCCAGCACAATTACATGTTTACCCACTTGAATCGGGGTGTCGGTTTGCGGGAATTTATAGGCTTGCATTAAATTAATGCGGGTTAAAAATTCATTGGCGCTGTATACGCCGACCGCATTTTCCCCGGGGATACCCAGCATCATCGGCAGCCCCGCCCCCGAACCGATATATATTGCGTCATATTCTTTACGTAAATCTGCCAGTTTAACGGTAGCGCCCACCAGTACATCGGTTTTAAAATGTACGCCCATAGATTGCACTGTTTCCACTTCTTTATTGATTACTTCGCGCGGCAAACGGAAGGAGGGTATTCCGTAGCGGAGTACTCCGCCATAGGCGTGCAGCGCCTCCAGTACCGTTACATCATGTCCGGCGCGGCGCAGTTCGGCCGCACATGCCAAAGAAGACGGCCCTGACCCGATGCACACCACTTTTTTACCGGTATTTGCCGCCGGGACCGGTGCTTTGAGTACCCCTTGCGCGCGGGCGGTATCGGCGGTGTATCTTTCCAGTCCACCGATATTTACAGAGCCGAATTTGGCTTTCAGTACACAATGCCCTTCACAATGTTTTTCTTGCGGGCAAACGCGGCCGCAAATGGCGGGCAGTAAACTGGTTTTCATAATTTCAGAGGCGGCCTTGCCGATATTATCCTCTTTTACCGCCGCAATAAAATCAGGGATATGTACTCCCACCGGACAGGAATTTTGACACGGATGCGTTGGGCAGTGCAAACAACGCTCCGCCTCCAGCAAGGCTTCTTGTTTGGTTAAACTTTTGGCAACTTCTTCAAAATTAGTACGGCGCACGGCGGGCGATTGGGCTTGGCCGTTTTGGCGCGGGGAACTGGGGTTTGGCATAAAAATCTCCTAAATAAAATTGGTACTGGTAAAAAATCGGTTTCTCTGCTATATTATAGTATATTGAAAAGCCTAAAAATTGTTATACAATATATATAATTACATATCCGGGAGGTAAAATTATGTGCAACAAATGTAATTCTCTATCTACTTTTATACTGGGCGCTTTGATCGGTGCGGTAATCGGCGTAATGTACGCCCCGGCCAAAGGTGAAACGACCCGAAAAAAAGTAAAAAAATGGGCCAAAGAAACCTATGAGGACGGAAAAGACGAATTGGAAGATCGCACCAAAGAACTGCGCGAAAAATTTTCCGCCAAGGCCGAATCTGCCAAAGAAAAAGCGCTTGAAATGAAAGAAAAAGTTTCCGAAAAAGCAGTGGAACTAAAGGAACAAGCGCAAGAAAAAATCGGTGAACTACGTGAAAAAACCGCCGATGCTTTTGAAAAGGCCGCCAAAAAAATTAGATAAGTGTTTTACAAAAAATACCCCAGGAAATAAACCCGGGGTATTTTTTGATTAGTCGCGATCCGCACGATATCCGGTAAATACACTACAAAGACCCGGACCATCTTTAGTATCTTGAGAGCCATAAGTACAGACCCCTGTTGCCCAGCCGCTTGTTTTATTATAAGCACGCTCAATCCACATCAAATCATTATCCGGAGTGCTACATATAGGATTGCCACTTTTTGAATAAAAAATCTTAAAATAACAACCGCCGGCGGTGCACCACACTTTATACCAAGCATATTTTGAACCATAAGCTGAAGACCCACTTTCACACTCATCTGTTTTCTTCGTTAATCCGCCGGTTAAATCCGGATTTACATCAAACAGATCCACTACTTCACCAATACTCGGAAAGCCATTTTCCAATACATATAAATCAACAGCTTGTTCCAAAGATTTTAGACGGACAGCCACTTCTGCCAACCGTGCTTTTTGTACCGCTTTGGTATATTGCGGCAAGGCAATAGCAGATAAAATGCCGATAATAAGTACGACTACCAATAATTCAATAAGCGTAAATGCTCTTTTGTTTTTGTACATATTTTCTCCTTTTATTTAATTTGTCATTGCCGGCGTGGACCGGCAATCCAGTTGTTATAAAGGTTGTTTTTCCTTATGACTGATGGATCCCCGGTTG